>CAUJIO010000022.1 GCA_963205315.1 Pseudomonadota bacterium
TCGTCAGTCTCGCTCTTCGGCGGAAAGAACTCGAAGGACACGGTGATCCCGGATACGTCGTCGGCAAAGGCGATCATGAGATGGCATCCATATGGCTGATGGAGGAAGCAGGAGAGAGCGTTGCTGACGCCGGCTGGCCGGGCGCTTGCGCCAGCCAGAGGGAGACGGTGAGACCGGTGCCATCCTTGCGCCATGGCGGCGGCAGCACGTCGTGCTGCAGAAGGTTGAGGCCGGCACGCTGTAGCCATTGCGCCATGTGTTCGGCGGCAAGTCCCAGGCGGCGGTGGGCGTGGTGCGTTCGCAGTTCATCCACATCATGGGGCGCAAAGTCGACGATCAGCAATCGGCCACCCGGACTGAGGATCCGCGATGCCTCGGCCAGCGCCCGGGCCGGGTCTTCGAGGAAGTGCAGAACCTGATGAATGGTGACGAAATCACAGAAGCGATCGGGAAATGGCAGGGCATAGATCTCGCCGTGGCGCACCTGAGCGCTGCGGATGCCGGTCGCTTCCAGATTTGCCCTGGCGATGGCCAGCATGTCGCGGCTTGAATCGATGCCGATGGCTTGCTCGGCATGATTGGCGAACCGGCGGAGCACGGCCCCGGTGCCGGTGCCGAGATCGACATGCAGCCGGATCGGGGTGCTACCGGCCAATCGCACCATGGCTTGCTCAACGTCTTCTTCGCGCACATGCAGCGAACGGAGTTGCTCCCAGCGCGCGGCGTTGTCGCGGAAATATTGAGCGGCGGCCTCGGCGCGCCGCGTGCGGATGTCCTCCAGCCGGGCAAGGTCGCCAGCCAGGACCGGATCGGAACCGGGCAGGAGATCGACGATGGCGCGAGACAGGGCGCCGCCCATGTCTTCGCCGCGCAGGCGGAAGAGGACCCAGTTGCCTTCCTTGTGGCGGCTGATAAGGCCGGCTTCCGCCATCAGCTTCAGATGACGGCTGACGCGCGGCTGGCTCTGCCCGAGGATCTGGGTCAGTTCACTGACATTGGCTTCCCCGTGCGATAGTATGAACAGGATACGCACCCGCGTGGCTTCGGCGGCGGCGCGTAGTCCAGACAGCAATTCATCCATGCAAATTCAACCTCCATAATCATATAAACATATCTTTATGTAGATATCAATGCGCTTCCTGGTCTTGCCGAATTTTCGCGCACAGTCGAAAATCGCTGCGTCAGGTTTGGCTCATTGCTTCAATTTTTCGTTGGAGCGTGGCAAAATTATAAGTGAGAGGGCATATTCGAGCGTCAAGGAGATACCATGACCGAGCGGAACTCACGACTTTTGACGCGGCGCGAACTGGCGGGCCTGATGATTGCCTCGCTTCTTGCCTCGGCGGGCCCTTCGCATGCGGCGACTGCGGAGTCTTATGTCAATTCGATCGCTGACGAAGTGATGCAGCTTGCCAACAATGGCAAGAAAGGGCCCGAGCTCAAAGCCAAGTTCGCCGCATTGATGAACCGCTACATCAATCTCAAGGGCATCGCCGACTATGCGCTGGGTCCCTATTCGAAGAAGATTCCGGCCGGGCGCAAGCCGGAATTCTACAATCTGGTCAGCAACTATGCGGCGGCCCTTTTCGTCTATTATCTCGAGGACTTCCGGGGTACGGAACTGGAGATCAAGTCGACGACGCAACAGGGCAAGTTCACGGTCATCCAGAGCGCCATCAAGCTCAAGGGAGGCGGGCGCGAGCAGGTGCGCTGGCGGCTTACCCCGGCCAGCGGCGGGTTTCGCATCAGCGACGTCAACCTCAAGGGCGTGTGGATGACGATCTCGATGAAAGACCGCTTCACCAAGGTGCTGACCAAATCGAAGGGTGATTTCGAGCCGCTGTTTGCCGAGTTGCGCGAGGCGGAAACTTGGTAACGCAAAGGGCCTCCCGGTTGACGGGCCGTGAAATCCTCCCCTAAAGCACTCGGCGGTCCCGAACTGGAAGGCGAATCATGACGGAAGACGTCAACGGCAAGTCAGGCTGCGTCTCGCGGCGCTCGTTTGCGCTGGGCCTTGCCATGACGATGGTGGCGCCCGGCGTTGCCCGAGCCGAACACCCGTCCGTTGCCTATATGCGCAAGGTGGCGAAGGACATGCTGAATGCCCACCGTCAGGGAACCGTCGCAAGTTTCCGCCGCGCCATCACCCGTCACGCCGATCTTGCCGGAATCGGTGATTATTCATTGGGTCAATACCGGCCCAAACTGCCGTCCGGCCAGAAGGACAGGTATTATTCCGGTGTTGCCACTTTCATGGCACGCTATTTTGCCGATCAATCACGGCAATACCCTGTCGCCAAGTATGAGCTTGGCGAAGCTACGGTCACCGATGGCAAGGACGTGCAGATCAATTCCAAGGTGTTCCTGATGTCGGGCCAGACCTACACTGTGGTGTGGAAGCTCGGCTGGATCGGCGGACGCTACAAGATCACCGACGTCAAAGTTCTGGGCTTTTCGCTGGTCTATCTGCAGAGGGGCATCTTCACGTCGTTCATCTCGAAGCGTAACGGCGACGTGGCCCAGCTGGTCATCGCATTGAACCGCTAGCATACCGCCGCTTGACGGCATCGCGCTGTTGATGCTCTTGTCGCGCCATGACCGCACCCCGTTTTCATGTCACCTATCGCGTTACCCCGGATGATTCACGTCCGATCGAATCGCATGCCAAGGACATCTGCATTGAGGAAACAGTGGAGATTCCCGAAGACTGTGTGCCGAAAGGCCACTGGGAAGCAGGCATCGTCGGCATCATTGAGCAGATCACCGAGCGGCCGGGCGCGCCGGCGGATTACGATGTCCGGATCAGCTATCGCACCGACATCGCCAATGAGGCGATTCCCAATTTGCTCAACGTGCTGTTCGGCAATATCTCGATCCGGCGCGGCATCAAGATCATCGGTGTGGAGTTCACGCAAGCGCAGCTCGAGGCCTTCGGAGGGCCCCGCTTCGGAATTGATGGAATCCGCAGGGATCTGGGTGTTTCGGGACGTCCGCTCGCAACCACGGCGATCAAACCGTTGGGGCTTTCGTCGCGCGAACTGGCTGCACTCTGCGGCGGCTATGCGCGGGGCGGGCTTGACGTCATCAAGGACGACCACGGACTGATCGACCAGCATTTCCATCCTTTCGAAGAGCGCGTGTCACGCATTCAGGACGAAATCCGAACCGCCAATGCCAGGACAGGTGGCGTCACGCATTATTATCCGATGCTTGCCGGCCGTTTCGATCAGGTTGAATCCCAGGCGGCCTTCGCCAAGCAGCAGGGCTGCTATGGCGTTCTTGTGCCGCCATTGCTGATCGGTCCCGACACTGGCTTTTACCTGGCGCGCAAATATGACCTTGCGGTGATGACGCATCCGACATTCACCGGCACGCACTTCCACGATCCGCGCCACGGCATGACGCCGGCCATCCTGCTTGGCACGCTCTTCCGTCTCTTTGGCGCCGATATTTCAGTCTTCCCCAATTCCGGCGGCCGGTTCACTTTTTCCGGGCAGGAATGCCAGGATCTCGCCGCGGCTCTCAGGGGTCCGCTCGGGGCGCTCAAACCTGCCTTCCCGTCGCCGGCGGGCGGCATGACCATCGAGAAGGTCGGAGCCATGGTCGAAGCATTCGGGGATGACACGGCACTTCTGATCGGCGGTGCGTTGCTGCGCTATTCACCCGACCCGGAGGTGAGCGCCCGCGCCTTTGTCTCGGCGCTTGAAGCCGCCGTCGCCGCCCGCAAGGAAAAGCGCTCATGAGTACGGTGCGCAAGTTCAAGGATTTCGGCTGGGAGAATGTTCCGGTGCTCGCCTACAAGGAAGGCGGGCCCTACAAGGGTGTGACACGCCAGATCCTGTTCGAGGGACAGGACACGCTGCCGGCGCAGTGGCGCTATTTTGAGGTCGAGCCAGGCGGTCATTCGACGCTCGAGCGTCATGAGCACATTCACTATGTGCTGATCCTGCGTGGCCGGGGCCGCTGCCTCGTCGGCGAAGACATCAGCCAGATCGGAGAACACGATCTGATCGAAGTGCCGACCCTGACGTGGCACCAATTCCGCGCCGACGTGGATGCGCCGCTCGGCTTTCTCTGTCTGGTATCCGCTATCCGCGACAAGCCGCAACTGCCCGATGCCGAAGATCTCGCCGCCTTGCGGCGCAGCCCGGCAGTCGGCGAATTCATCCGGCCCTAGACACTACTTCACCTGAAGCGTCTCGATGTAGTTCACGAGCGAATCGATCCGCATACGGACGACCTCCTCGCGCGCCTCTGGCGTCATGTCAGGGCTTACTGCTTCGGCGTTGAACCAGTCACCCCACACCGGCATATCGCGAAGGCCATGAACGCGAACCTCGGCGCGCCCGTCGATCACGTCAATGAGCCTCTGGCGAGGGAACAGTCCCGCATTCTTCCATGAGAGCCTGGTCAGGTCGGCCGGCGTGATGTTCATGAACTCACCGACGGTTCCGTCACCGATGCCCGATACACCATGGCAGGCGGCACAATAGGTGCGAAAATCGGATTTCCCCAATTCGATGCTGATACCGCCGGGCTGCTTGCCTTCAGGTGCGGGTGCGGAATTCGCCGCCGCCTCGCTCGCAGCCACGACGAGCAGTCCGGTTGCCAGAAGCATTATCATCAGTTTGCTGATCATCTCGATCTCCCTCAATGCTGGCAGTCTCGGGTGGCCTTGCGTCTTCGGCATTGACCTCTGTCAACCACACAGTTTGTTAACCTTGTGGACTCTAGGGTTGCCGGTCTCATTGTGCCCCGCGTGTTCGGTCGAGTAAAGTCATGGTCCAGTTACGAAACCTGCTTGCCATCCTCGCCGCTGCCGGACTGCTGGTGGCGTGCGGCTCGTCTGACAAGTCCTACTTCGAGACGGAAGGCTTGCGGGCGCCGGAAGGCTCATGCTCAGTCAAGCCGTCACGCATCGGTCAGGCATCGAAAATCGACAACATCGACGAGGGAAATGGCTGTGAAGTGCGCAACGCATGGTCGATCCAGTCGATCGGTCCGGTGGCGTTCAGCCAGCCTGCGACGGTGAACTGCGGCATGGCCGAACCCCTTCGCGAGTGGATGGAGGGCACTGTGCAACCGTCCGCACAGCGCTCTTTTGGCGAGCGCGTTGTCAGTGTCGACGTCGCCGCCTCCTATGCCTGCCGGCCGCGCAATAATGTTCGCGGGGCGAAGATGAGCGAGCACGGCTATGGCAATGCGATCGATATTGCCGCTTTCACGCTGGAAAGCGGCCGCAAGGTGACGGTACTCGAGGGCTGGCGCGGTGCCAGTAGCGAGCGCAACTTCCTGCGAACAGTGCATGATAATGCCTGCGGAGAATTCCACACCGTGCTTGGTCCAAACTCCGACTCAAGCCATCGCGACCACTTGCATCTGGATCTGCAGAACCGCAAGAGTGGCAACAGTTATTGCCGATAGTTCAACGGGTTGTAACAGAAACTGAAGCGGTGACGTGAAGCGGCCCGGGGGCAGGGCTGTTGCTTTTTCATCTCCCAGAGGGCATATGGAGCCTTATGGAACAGGAAATCATCAAGCCCGAAACCAAGCCCGTGGCCGGAAGTCAGGCCTTGAGTCCGTTCGGATGCTTCGTTGCAGCGTCAGGCGTTACGCTGATGATGTTGTGCATGACGGGGGCCGCGATGGTGGCAACCATTTGGGCGTTCTCGAAACTCATCGGTTTGCCGGACATCGTGATGTTTGGGCTTCTGGCGCTGGGTTTCCTCCCGGTGGCCTGGGTCACCGCCTGGACGGCCGGCCGTGCATGGCATGTCGAACAGCTTCTGTCTCAGGGAAATGATATCGATGTCCCGGTGTTCAAGCTGGGTCATTATTTCCGCCGCACCTGAACGGGTTGTAAGCCCGCTTCCATCCTCTAGGCTGGCACCTCATGTCGATATGGACTCGAATTGCCGACGTGTTGTCTGCCGCCGGAACGTCGATCGGCAGCTTCCTGCAGTTATTGGGGAGCGCGGGCGCCGAGCGGCCGGAGACCTCGATCGCTTTTACCATCGGCATGGTGGCGCTTGGCGCCAAGATGGCCAAGGCCGATGGCGTGGTGACGGAAGACGAGATCACCGCCTTCAAGCAGGTGTTCCACATTCCTGAGGCCGAGCTTTCAGCGGTGGCGCGTGTCTTCAACATGGCCAAGAAGGATACCGCCGGATTCGAAACCTATGCGCGGCAGATTGCCGGACTCTTCGGAACGGACAAAACCGTGCTCGAAGACGTAATCGACGGACTGTTCCACATCGCCAAGGCCGATAATGCCTTGCACCCGGGCGAGCACGGATTCCTGGCAAAAGTCGCCGAGATCTTCGGTTTCGGGCCGGCGGATTTCGCCCGCATCCGGGCGCGTCATGTGGCGGTGGCGGATGATCCCTACCTGATCCTCGGAGTAGATCGCGCCAAGACGGTTGAGGAGATCAAAGCGCGTTACCGCGTTTTGGTTCGGGAATACCATCCAGACCGGCACATCGCGGCGGGCGTTCCCGAAGAGATGATCGAGATTGCGACTGCGCGGCTGCAGACGATCAACGAGGCCTATGAGAAGATCATGCGGGAGAAAAGGGCTTGATCAGGTCGCCGCTGGCGCATGAATTCATCCTGGCGCCCAATATCGAACCGCGCCGCAATGGCCGTAAGGTCGATATGCTTCTGCTGCACTATACGGGAATGACGAGTGCGGAAAGTGCGCGCGAGCTTCTGTGCAGCGCGGAGTCGGGCGTGTCCTGCCACTATCTGGTCGACGAGGACGGCCGGATTACACAGATGGTGGGCGAGGAAATGCGGGCATGGCATGCGGGCGTGTCATGTTGGCAGGGCGAAGCCGATACCAACTCGCGCTCGATCGGCATTGAGATCCATAATCCTGGACACAGCTTGGGCTACCTCGATTTTCCGAGGGCGCAAATGCTGGCGGTAGTCGCCTTGTGCCGCGATATCCTGTCCCGGCACGACATCGCACCACACATGGTGCTGGCGCATTCTGACGTAGCGCCGGGCCGCAAGATCGATCCGGGCGAGCGTTTCGATTGGCGCATGTTGCATGAGCAGGGAATCGGCCATTGGGTCGAACCGCTGGGGCCGGACGGCGTACCCTTGTCGGCAATGGAACGTGATGAATTGCAGGGCCTGCTGCTCGCCTATGGCTATGGGCTTGCTGTCAACGGCTCCGCCGGCGAGGACACGCGCAAGGTGCTCGATGCCTTTCAGCGGCATTTCCGGCAGGCGAAGGTCGATGGCATCGCCGACAGGAGTTGTCTTGAAACCGCAAGGCGGCTGGTGCGGGCCTTGTCGCCGTGATCAGTCCTTCCGGCAGAGTTCCACAAGGCCTCCCAAATCGGCTTCAATGAGCGGGAAGACCATATCCTCGCCGCCCGACTTGAGATGAAAGCGATCAGCTTTCAGCATGGCTGCAACAATCGGGTCATCAACGCGAATCTGGCCCTCGAAATTCGAGATCCCTGTATCCTGATCCTGCTCGGTCTTTCCGGATACTTCGGCGGATTGGTCATCTGCGGCCAGAGCGGCCGTGATTTCAGTCTTTCCAGGTTCAACGCCGGCAATCTCCGGCACGAAGATATTGACCACGCCCTGGCGGATCGGGCACCACAGGCTGACACCGACATCGTCGGAATCGGGAACACCGAAAATGAGGTATGCGTCCTGATCACTTGCATCGAGTGACCATTGGCGTTCCTGTGCGGCCGCCGAACCGGCAAGAAGGCAAGCGGCCAGCGAAAGGGAGAGTGGACGGAACAGCATGTCGATACGGCCTGAAAACATCGCGCCTCTCTATCGGCTCTGCCGGGACCGGGGAAGTGCCAATATGAGTTTATTCGCGATTTTACTTTGGTTCGCCGCACGTTTCCGAGCCACGGGTCGAACGCCCATTGCAAATTGCCACGTGAAGGAACTGAAGACATGAGTGCCAGTCTGATCATCACCAATGCCTCCATTCTCACCATGGACCGGGCCAATCCACGGGCCGAGGCGATTGCCATTTCGGGGAATCGGATCAGTCACTTGGGCCGCCATGCCGATGTGATGCTTGAGAAGGGCCCACACACGCGGATCATCGACGCGCAGGGTGGATCGGTGCTGCCGGGCATCGTCGAGGGCCATATGCATCTGTTCGCCGGGGCTGCGGAACTCGAGCACCTCCAGCTTTATGGTACGCGCGGTTTCGACGAACTGAAGTCGAGGTTGCTTACCTATGCTGACCGCAATCCAGGCGACGACCTGATCATCGGAGAGCAGGCGGATTATGTCATCCTGTCCGATCACGAGCCACTGTCGCGGCAGCATCTCGACCGAATCATCGGCGGACGGCCCGTGCTGCTGTATTCACCCGACCACCATACCGCCTGGGCCAATACGATCGCCCTGGAACGTGCCGGATTGTTGCATGGCCGCCAACTGGGGCCTGGTAATGAGATCGTCATGGCGGCGGACGGTCTCGCCACCGGCGAGTTGCGGGAGAGCGAGGCGATCGTCCCGGTCCGCAGCCTGTCGCGCAAGGGCATGCGCGACCGGCTGGGCCTCACGACGGGGGGAGAGCCTGATCCCTTTCCCACGGCTTCCGAATTCGAGAGCGACCTCCGTGTTATGAAGATCGGCCTGGCGCACGCCGCGCGGCATGGCATCACCTTCATCCACAACATGGACGGAAATCTCTATACCTTTGAATTGCTGGAAGAATTGCAGAGGAAGGGTGAACTGACCGCGCGTGTACGCGTGCCCTTCCACTTAAAGAATTTCATGGATCTGGCGATGCTGCAGAAGGCCAGCGAAATGGCTGCACGCTACAAGACGGACATGCTGTGCTCCGGCTTCGTCAAGATGTTCGTGGATGGCGTCATCGATAGCGGTACGGGGGTCATGGTTGACGACTATTCCGACAATCCCGGCTGGAAGGGCGATCCGCTGTTCAGCCCGGAACGGTTCCGTGAGATCGCCATCGAGGCCGACCGGCGGGGGCTGCAGATTGCCGTTCACGCCATCGGCGACGGAGCGGTGCGCATGGTGCTCGACGGCTATGAGGCGGCACTGAGGGCCAACGGTCGGCGCGACTCGCGGCACAGGATCGAGCATGTCGAGGTGATCCATCCTGATGACATTCCGCGCTTCGCGGAACTTGGCGTCATCGCCTCGCTGCAGCCGCCGCATCCACCGGGCAATCACGGCCTGCCGCTCGAGCCCTATCTCAGCCGCATCGGCGAGGCCCGCTGGCCCTGTGCCTTCGCCTGGAAGGCGCTTCGTGATGCCGGCGCGCGTGTCGTGTTCGGGACGGACTGGCCGGTGTCCGACATAGATCCGATGTGGTCGATGCAGTCGGCGATGACGCGTCCGATGTGGAAAGCGGGGCTGCCCGACAACCGCCAAAGCCTCGACCAGTCAATCCGCTCCTATACGGAGGATGGTGCCTTTGCCGGATTCATGGAAGGCAAGACCGGGGTGCTGAAAACCGGATTGCTGGCCGATGCGGTGGTGCTGCCGGCCGATCTCGAAAAGACCGACCCAGCCAGCTTCAAGGGGATCGCGCCCATCGCCACAGTGTGCGACGGGCGGGTGGTGTTTGAAGTCTGATCCCGGGTGAGATCAGCCGAGGGTCACGTCCTCGCCCGTCATCGTGCATTCTAGGAATGGAATGCCACCCGCTGTCGATGTATCTCTGGTCATCGCGACAGTCATGGTCGCTCCGGCCGGCGCGCGGAGGAAGCCGTTTTCCGTTGCATTATAGGTATGCTCGGTCGTCGTCGTTCCGAGGCTGTTGGGGCGAAGGTGGATGCGGCCCACGGGATCCTTTCCTGGCTTTACGACGTGCAGGTACCAGTAGAGTGGCTTGCCGTTGACGTTGCCGATCGACAAGTAGCAGGAGACGAACTTGATCTCGTAGGCATGGCTCGCCGGTACTACGCCAAAGTTTACGTCACAGTTTCCACTTTGAGCGCAAAATGATTGCCCCCAGCGGCTGAAGGGTTTGCGCGACAGATCGGCTGCGTTCGATGGCGCCGATTCAATACAGAACATGGCTGAAAGCATTGCGAGTGTCAGGACACGAATGGACATGGGCATGACTTCCCTGTGAAGGTACTTGGTTGAGTTCCGGCCCGCCTCATTTTGTATCGTAACCTCGAGGCCCAACATCAACAAGCGATTTTGCTGATCCGAAGCCGGCAACCCGTGCCATGGTTGATTGACTTTCCGGTTTCACCCGCCTACCTCCTGCCTGCCAGCTGGCTGGATGACCGCTGCCGCAGGGCCCGAAAGGGCGCGGGGGAGGAAAGTCCGGGCTCCATGGAAACACGGTGCCGGGTAACGCCCGGCGGGGGCGACCCCAGGGACAGTGCCACAGAAACATACCGCGGATCCGGGCTCGCAAGGGCCTGACGCAAGGGTGAAAAGGTGCGGCAAGAGCGCACCGCGCTGCCGGCAACGGGAGCGGTCCAGGCAAACCCCACCGGGAGCAAGACCGAATAGGGATGACGCGTGGCCTTCGGGCCTCAGGACCGTTTCCGGTCCAGTCATCCGGGTAGGTTGCGTGAAGCGTCCGGCGACGGGCGTTCCAGATGAATGGTCATCCAGTGCCGGGGGCAACCCGGGCATGGACAGAACCCGGCTTACAGGCCGGCTGGCAACTTATGAACCGGTTCAATTCGGCGGTTGAAATCCCCACTTGAATCAAAATCGAAACCATTTGTTAAGGCACAAGTGGTCAATGTCAGGGTGAATCTTAACGCCTTGTTCACCCTGATTTTCCGCCTTCAAGATGGCCACTGAAACCGCAAATCCCACCGCACCGCATGTGCCCGTCATGCTGGCCGAAGTGCTCGATGCACTCTCGCCGCGTGATGGTGGCGTCTATGTCGATGGCACCTTCGGGGCCGGCGGCTATACGCGTGCCATTCTTGCGGCAGCAGATTGCAGGGTCGTGGCCATCGACCGCGATCCGGCGGCAATCGCTGCGGGACATGTACTTGAAGAGCAGTTTGGTGACCGTGTCACGTTGCTGGAAGGCCGCTTCTCGGAGATGGAAAGCCTGCTGGAAGAGGCCGGAGTGGCCGACGTCGATGGCATCGTCCTTGATATCGGCGTGTCCTCCATGCAACTCGACCAGGCAGAGCGAGGCTTCTCTTTCATGCGCGACGGGCCGCTCGACATGCGCATGGGCGGGCAGGGTCCGTCGGCGGCAGATGCCGTCAACACGCTGCCGCAGGATGTGCTGGCCAACATCATCTACATTCTTGGCGAGGAGCCGAAATCGCGCGCCATCGCCAAGGCGATTGTCGCGGCGCGCGCCGAGGCGCCAATCATGACGACGCTGGCACTGGTCAAGGCCGTTGAGCGCGCCACGGGCCGCCAGCGCCCGCAAGACCGCATTCATCCCGCCACGCGGACGTTCCAAGCGCTGCGAATTCATGTGAACGCCGAGCTCGATGAACTGGTCGAGGCGCTGCATGCTGCCGAACGGCTGCTGAAGCCCGGCGGCCGGCTGGTGGTCGTCACCTTCCATTCGCTCGAAGACCGCATCGTCAAGCGCTTCCTTGCCTCGCGCGGCGGAAAGCTTCCTCATGGTTCGCGCCACGCGCTCGAATTTGGCCAGGGGCCGGCACCGAGCTTCGATCTTCCCTTCAAGGGCCATCTTGGCGCCAGCGAGGCGGAGGCGCGGATCAATCCGCGCGCCCGTTCCGCCAAGCTTCGCGCCGGTATCCGCACCACTGCCGCACCGCTCGCCTCGATCGCCGATGACATCGGTGTGCGTGTGCCGAAAGGAACCCGTCACTGATGCACAAGTTCCTCAACTTCACGCTCGTCGTTGCGGTGCTGATCTCCGGATTCGCGCTCTATTCCCTCGAGCATAAAACGCGGGGCATCGAACGCGGAATTACGGTTGCCGAACGGGGAATCGATGCCGAAGTCGAGAACATGCGTTTTCTCAATGCCGAGTGGAGTAGCCTGACCAGGCCCGACCGGCTGAAGCGTCTGGCCGAGCAGCACCTCGGTCTCACCACCCTGAAAGCACAACAGATCGTCAAGCTTAGCGAACTGGGCCAGAAGGTTCCCGCCGAACCCATCATCAAACTTGAGGCCCAGGGGACCGACCCTATCGGCGCCATCATCGACAAGATGCAATAGGCCATGAGCGAAATTTCCCACGACATGCAGGCCGGTGAGACGTCGCAACACTTGCACGGGCAAAACCGCATCCGCCTGATCGGCTTGTTTTTCGGCGTGGCGTTTCTGGCCATCGCCGGGCAGCTGACCAAGCTGACTTTGTTTCCGAAGCCTGATGAAGCGAAGATCCATATCGCCGCCGAGACCCGCATGCCCCGGCCCGACATCGTTGACCGCAATGGCGTGCTGCTGGCCACTGACGTTGCCGTCGCTTCGCTGTTTGCCGATCCGTCCAAGATCATCGACATCGATGAGGCGATCGAACTTCTCACCGCAACAGTTCCCGATCTCGATGCCAAGGAACTGCGCAGGAAGCTGTCGTCCAAGAAATCCTTTGCCTGGCTGAAACGGCAGGTGTCGCCGGAAGAACGCGACGCCGTGTACAATCTCGGCATTCCGGGGGTGAGCTACATCAACGAGCGCCGCAGGGTTTATCCGCAGGGACATCTGTCGTCGCACGTCGTGGGCTATGTCGACCTCGATACCAAGGGCATCGCGGGCATCGAAAAATATCTCGATGATCAGGGGGCCCTATACACCGCGTCACTGGCGCAGCCCGAGGAACACCGCTCGCAGCCGGCGCAGATGTCTGTCGATATCCGCGTGCAGGCCGCCGTCATCGATGAGCTGACGCAGGCGATTGCCAAGTTCCGTGCCATTGCCGCGGGTGGCATCATCCTGGACATCAATACCGGCGAAGTGATTTCAATGGTGTCGCTGCCGGACTTCAATCCCAATCAGGAAAAGAAGAACTTCGGCAAGGACCAGCAGAACCGCATGACCAGCGGCGTCTATGAGCTGGGCTCGGTGATCAAGGCCGTGACGTTTGCAATGGCCTTCGATTATGGCACGGCCAATTTGCAGAGCCACTACGACGCGCGCTTTCCTCTGGTGATCGGCAATGCCCGTATCAACGACTATCACGCCAAGCGCGCGGTGCTCAGCGTTCCGGATGTCTTCGTCAATTCCTCCAACATCGGCACAGCCAAGATGGCGCTCGAAGTCGGCATGGAGCGGCATCAGGCGTTCCTGCGCCGCGTCGGACTGTTCGACCGGCTGCAGACCGAGCTTCCCGAAAGTGCGAGGCCGCTGCTGCCCCGGCACTGGAGCAAGCTTTCCACGGCGACGGCGGCTTTCGGCCATGGTTTTGCCGTGCAGCCGCTGCAAGGTGCCGCCGTGGTTGCGGCTCTCCTCAACGGCGGACACATGATGACGCCGACCTTGCTGAAGCGCAGCGAGGAGGAGGCCCTGGCCATGGCACAGACAGTCGTCAAGCCGACGACAACCGAGATGCTGCGCTATCTCTTCCGGCTGAACGCGACCGAAGGTACGGTGTCGAAGGCGGACGTCATCGGCTATCGTGTCGGCGGCAAGACCGGCACGGCGGAAAAGGTCGTCAATGGCCGTTATGCCAAGGATAAATTGTTGAATTCCTTCATCGGCGCCTTCCCGATGGACAAGCCGAAATATCTCATCCTGGTCATGCTGGACGAGCCGAAGCCGACGCCTGAAACCTATGGCTTTGCCACGGCTGGCTGGACTGCCGTTCCCACTGCCAGCAAAATCATCGAACGCATTGCGCCGATGCTCGGAGTTGAGCCGGAGTTCACGCCGGAGGACCTGGAAAAGCTGGCGAAACTCGACAAGAAGAAAAAGGGCTAAGCGACGTGCCGATGACTCTCGAACGGCTGGTGGGACAAGACGTGCGGCTGCCGGACGGTGCCGGCGGAATCCGCATCACGGGTCTCACCTCCGACAGCCGTGTGGTGAAGCCCGGCTACCTGTTTGCAGCGCTGCCCGGTTCCTCCGTCGACGGAGCAAAATTCATTCCTCAGGCAATCGCCGCCGGTGCGGTGGCGATACTGGCTGCCGAGGGCGTGGCAGCCAACGGTGCCGTCGTGGTGAATTCTTCCAATCCGCGCCAGGCTTTTGCCAGGGCCGCAGCGCATTTCTTTGGCCGTCAACCCGATCTCATCGTCGCCGTCACGGGTACCAGCGGCAAGACATCGGTTGCGAGTTTCGTGCGCGAGATCTGGTCTGCCATGGGCATTCGCGCTGCTAGTCTCGGAACAGTCGGAGTGGTTTCGCCGTCGGGCACGCGCGAACTCGAGCATACGACGCCCGATCCTGTGAGCATGCAGGAGGCGGTTGCTGCGCTTGCCGACGATCACGTCAATCATCTCGCAATCGAGGCATCCAGTCATGGCCTCGACCAGTTCCGGCTGGACGGCCTGAGGCTTTCTGCTGGCGGCTTCACCAACCTCTCTCACGATCACCTCGACTATCACCCGAGCGTCGAATCGTACTTCAACGCCAAGATGAGACTCTTCGAAGAGTTGCTGCCGCCAGGCGCACCCGCAGTTATCAACGTCGACACCGAACATGGCCGGGCGGCCGCAGCTCGCTGCAAGCGGCGTGGACTTGACGTCTTGCCGGTCGGTTCAGAAGGCACGGCGTTTCGCCTCATCGATGTTCTGAACGAGGGGTTTGGACAGCGTCTCGATGTCGATGTCCGCGGTGCGCGCTACAGGGTGCAGCTGCCACTCGTCGGAGCCTTCCAGGCATCGAACGCTTTGGTGGCAGCGGGTCTGGTGCTTGGGACCGGGGGCGATGAAAAGCAGATCATGCACGCGCTGGAGTCCCTCAAGGGCGCGCGCGGCAGACTGGAGCTGGTTGGCCGCGCCAAGTCCGGCGCACCGGTATTCGTCGACTACTCGCACAAGCCCGATGCTCTTGAAAATGCCATTGCGGCACTTCGGCCCTACACCAAGGGCAAGTTGCGCGTGGTGTTTGGCTGCGGTGGCGACCGCGACCGCGCCAAACGTCCGATCATGGGCGGCATCGCCACGCGGTTGGCGGACAAGGTCTATGTGACCGACGATAATCCGCGCACTGAGGATCCCGCAGTGATAAGGGCCGCCATCATGGCGGCCGCGCCAGGTGCTGTCGAAATCGGCGACCGCGCCGCAGCGATCCGGGCGGCGGTCGATGCGCTCGAGGCTGGAGATGTGCTGATGGTTGCCGGAAAGGGTCACGAGGAGGGCCAAAAAATCGGCAAGACAGTCCTTCCCTTCAGTGATCACGACGCAGTCAAGGCCGCCATTGCCGGGATTGACTATCATGGCTGAACAAGCGCTGTGGACAGCGGACGAACTGATTGGCGCCACCGGCGGCACCTTGCATGGCCATGTCACAACTGCAATGTGCGGCGTTACAATCGACTCGCGCAATTTCAGCCCGGGCGACATTTTTGTCGCCATCAAGGGCGACAGGCATGACGGACATGATTTCGTCGCCAGTGCGCTGAAAGCAGGTGCCGGTCTTGCCATTGTCTCACGGGTCACACCGGAGATGCTGGCCGCCGGACCGGTGCTCGTGGTGGCGGGAGACCCGTTGCGCGGACTGGAGAATATCGGCCTCGCCTCGCGGGCCCGCTCGCATGCACAGATTATTGCGGTGACCGGAAGCGTGGGCAAGACAAGCACCAAGGAAATGCTCCGGGCAGCTCTCCCTGCCTCGGGCGCGACGCATGCTTCGGCTGCCTCATTCAACAATCATTGGGGCGTGCCGCTGACGCTGGCCCGTATGCCTCGCGATACGGCCTTCGGCGTATTCGAGATCGGCATGAATCATGCCGGCGAGATCACGCCCCTTGTCGGCATGGTCCAGCCGCATGTCGGCATCATCACCACCATTGCGGCAAGCCATCTCGGCCACTTCAAATCGCTCGACGAGATCGCTGACGCCAAGGCCGAGATCTTCTCCGGCATCGTGCCGGGAGGCCATGCCGTGATCTGCCGCGACACGCCATATTTCGAGAGGCTGGCCACCGCGGCGCGTGTCGCTGGGGTCGCCAACATCGTGTCCTTCGGCAAGTCGCCGGATGCCGATGTGCGCATCGAACGGCTGGCGTTGCTGGCGGATTGCTGCTGCGTTACGGCGGATGTGATGGGCGAAAGCGTCATGTACAAGCTCGGCGTCCCGGGCGAGCACATGGCGGTGAACAGCCTCGCGGTTTTGTCGGCAGCGAAGCTTGCTGGGGCCGACCTGGCCAGAACGGCCCTGGCGCTGGCCACGGCACAGCCCGCCAAGGGCCGTGGCGTTCGCGAGCGCCTGCGCATCGGTGGCGGCGAATTGCTGCTGATCGACGAAAGCTACAATGCCAATCCCGCGTCGGTGCGGGCTGCGCTGGCATTGCTGGCGACGGCCAAGCCTGCAAAGGGCGGCCGCCGGATCGCCGTGCTGGGGGATATGCTGGAGCTCGGGACGCAGGGGCCGGAACTTCACGCCGGCTTGTTCGAGCCCATGGACGCGGCCCAAGTGGATGTCCTATATGCCGCCGGGCCTCTCATGGCGAATCTTTGGGCAAGGGTGCCGGCGCAGAAGCGTGGGGATCACGCCGCGACTTCCGATGGCATCCGCGACGCAGTTCTGGCCGGCCTGCGAGCCGGCGATGTGGTGATGATCAAGGGGTCGCTGGGCAGCCGCATGGGTCCGCTGGTCGAGGCTATTCGCGCGGCGTATCCGCCGCTGGTCAAGGAGAGCTGATGCTTTTTCTTCTGCTGACGAGCCTCACCGACGAGTTCTCGCCGTTCAACGTATTCCGCTATCAGACCACGCGGACCGGCGTTGCGGTTCTGACTGCACTTCTGTTCGTCTTCCTCTTCGGGCCGCGCATCATTTCACTCCTCAAGGTGAAGCAGGGCCGGGGCCAGCCGATCCGCAGCGACGGACCGCAGCGCCACATCGTGGAAAAGCAGGGTACGCCGACGATGGGCGGGCTGATGATCCTCTCCGGCATCTTCGTCGCCACGTTCCTCTGGGCGGATTTGCGCAATCTCTATGTCTGGGCCGTACTTTTCGTCATGGTGGGGTTCGGCGCCATCGGCTTCTATGACGATTTCCTGAAAGTCACCAAGGCGACGACCAAGGGCTTTTCCGGCAAGGTGCGGCTGCTTGCGGAGTTCGTCATCGCCGGGGTGGCTGTCGGTATCTTCATGAAGATCGGTGATGCGCCGCTGTCGACATCGCTGGCGCTTCCGTTCTTCAAGGACCTGCTGCTGCCGTTTGGCGTGTTCTTCATTTTTGTCGGCATGTTCGTCGTTGTCGGCGCGGGCAATGCGGTCAACATGACTGACGGCCTCGATGGCCTGGCGATCGTGCCGGTGATGATCGCGGCAGCCAGCCTGGGGCTCATCGTCTACCTTGTCGGTAACTTCAATTTCTCGAATTATCTCGAGCTGCATTTCGTCAAGGGGTCAGGTGAACTGGCGATTATATGTGGCGCCATTGTCGGCGCTGGCCTCGGCTTCCTGTGGTTCAACGCGCCGCCGGCCATGATCTTCATGGGCGATACAGGCTCGCTGTCGCTTGGCGGTGCTCTCGGCGCCATCGCAGTGGCGGCCAAGCATGAGATCGTGCTGGCGATCATCGGCGGTCTCTTCGTGCTGGAAACGGCATCGGTCATCATCCAGGTCGCGTCGTTCAAGATGACGGGCAAGCGGGTCTTCGCAATGGCGCCGCTGCACCACCATTTCGAACAGAAGGGCTGGAAGGAACCAACCATCGTCATCCGCTTCTGGATCATTGCCATCGTGCTGGCCCTGATCGGCCTGTCAACGTTGAAGTTGAGGTAGTCCTGCTCGTGTTTCCCGCCCGTACATTCCAAGGCAAACGTGTCGCAGTCTTCGGACTTGCGCGCTCCGGCACGGCTTGTGTCGAAGCGCTTCAACTTGGCGGGGCTGAGGTTCATGCCTGGGACGATTCGAATCCGGCGGTCGAGAAGGCCAGGGCGCAAGGGCTGCCGATCACAAATCTGCACGGCCTTGATTTCTCCGGACTCGACGCATTGGTGCTCAGCCCGGGCGTTCCGCTGACCCATCCTGAACCACACTGGACTGTGCTGAAGGCCCGTCATGCGGGAATCGAAATCATCGGCGACACGGAAGTGTTCGCCCGCGAGGCCGATGCGGCAGGCGCACTCATCGTCGGGATCACCGGCACCAATGGCAAGTCGACCACCACTGCGCTGATTGGCCATGTGCTGCAGTCCGCCGGGCTCGACGCCGAAGTCGGGGGCAATATCGGCAAGGCCGTGTTCCTGCTGAGCCAGCCGATCAAGAACCGCATCTATGTGCTGGAACTGTCGTCCTTCCAGATCGACCTGATGCCGGGCCTCAAGCCGCGTGTTGGCATTCTGACCAATCTGTCGCCAGATCATCTCGACCGGCACGGCAATATGGAAAACTATTCGGCGGTGAAGGCGCGCATGTTCGCGCGCCAGAGCAAGGCCGATACCGCGCTGTGCGGCGTCGATGACGGCTGGTCGGCCTCGATCGCTGACAAGGCGCGACAGTCCGGAGCAGATGTCCGCCGCGTCTCCGTCGTCGAAGGCCTCGCCGATGGAATCACCGCGTTTGACGGCATCCTGCGCGACCGCCGCAAGGGGCTCACCAAAGCCGAGATCGACCTGCGCTCCATGCCGGCGCTCAAGGGCAGGCACAATTGGCAGAATGCCTGCATGGCCTATGGCGCGGCTCGGGCCTTTGGCGTCGCGCCTGATGTCATCGAAAGAGCCATGGCGAGTTTTCCGGGACTTGCGCATCGTATGCAACGGGTCGCATCCGTCGGGGGGATCTCGTTCGTCAACGACTCCAAGGCAACGAATGCCGATGCGGCCGAGAAGGCCTTGTCTTCCTTCGATACGATCTACTGGATCGCCGGCGGTTTGGCCAAGGCCGGCGGGATCGAACCGCTGAAACCGCTGTTCGGAAATGTGGTGAGGACCTATCTTATTGGTCAAGCCACGGAGGACTTTGCAGCGACTCTGGCCGGTTCCATGCCGTTCGAGAAGTCGGGCACGCTCGACAAGGCCGTCGTCTCGGCGCTGCGCGATGCAAGAGCCGATGGCCGCAAGGATGCCGTAGTCCTGCTATCGCCGGCCTGCGCCTCGTTCGACCAGTATCCCAATTTCGAAGTGCGTGGCGATGCCTTCGTCAAGGCCGTGGCGGCATTGCCGGGCGTTCAGATGACCTGTGATGGAGATGCACATGCTGCTCGGACGTAGCGATCGCGGACTTCTCGCGCAGTGGTGGTTCACGGTCGACCGTGTGCTGATGTCGGCGGTTCTCCTGCTCATGGCATCGGGCGTGCTGATCAGCATGGCGGCGAGTCCGCCAGTGGCCGAACGCATTGGCGTCGACACGTTCCATTTCTTCCGCGGCCAGTTGTTCTATCTCGTCGTCATCGCCGTGCCGATGCTGGTGACGCTGTCGTTCTTTCCGCCGCGCTGGGCAAGACGCGCAGGGCTCATCGTCTTCGGACTCTCGCTGGCGCTCATGGTGGCGGCGCTGTTCTTTGGACCGGAGATCAAGGGTGCGCACCGCTGGATCAATATCGGCCCGCTCAACTTGCAGCCGTCGGAACTGGCAAAGCCAAGTTTCGTGGTGGTTGCGGCGTGGTTTCTTGCCGAGCATACGCGGCGGCCGGAAATGCCCGGACATTTTGTGGCGTTCGCAATGGCTGCTGTCTTCCTTGGCTTGCTGATCCTGCAACCGGACTTCGGCCAGACTGCACTGGTGGTTCTCACTTTCGGCGCCATGCTGCTGATCTATGGTATTTCGTGGATTACGGTTGTCAGCCTTGCCGGCCTTGCCGGAGCCGGCGTACTTGCCGCCTACGCAATGGTGCCGCACGTGCAATCGCGCGTCGACCGGTTCCTGAGCCCCGACAAGGGTGATACGTTCCAGGTTGACACCGCCATTCGCGCCTTCAAGAACGGCGGCTTCATGGGGGCAGGACCAGGCGGGGGCGAAGCAAAGCTTGTGCTGCCCGATGCCCATACAGATTTCACCTTCGCGGTCGTGGGCGAAGAGTTCGGCCTCATCGCATGCCTTCTGCTGATGTCGCTGTTTGCATTCGTCGTCCTCCGCGTTCTGATGCGAGCGAAGGCTGAACAGGATCCGTTTTCGGCACTCGCGTTGAGTGGCTTCGCCCTGATTTTTGGCTTTCAGGCGGTCATCAACATGGGTGTCAATGTCGCGCTGCTGCCGGCCAAGGGAATGACCCTGCCGTTCATTTCGTATGGCGGTTCTTCGCTGATCGGCATGGCCTTCGCCATGGGACTGGTGCTGGCGCTCGGCCGCCGGCGGCCCAGCGTCCAGTCTCGCATTCATCATTTGTCGCCAGCCTTTGCGTGAGACCTGATGACCTCGAAAGGGACCATTGTACTCGCCGCGGGTGGCACGGGCGGACATCTGTTTCCGGCCCAGGCACTGGCTGAGGAGCTGACGCGGCGCGGATATACAATTCATCTGATGACGGATGAACGTGTCCGCGATTACGGCAAGAGTTTTCCCGCCACCGAGATTCATGTGGTGCCTTCGGCGACGCTGTCACTGTCGAAGCCGTGGCTGGTGCCATCGCGCGCCCTCAGGCTCTATGGCGGCTATCGGCAGGCGCGTGACATCCTGAAACGCGTGAAGCCATTGGCGGTTGTCGGCTTTGGCGGATATCCGTCCTTCCCGCCGATCCTTGCGGCATGGCGGCTGAAGATTCCGTCCTGCGTGCATGACCAGAACGCCGTGATGGGACGAGCCAACAAGGTCCTGGCGAAATGGGCCGATGCTGTGGCTTCATCCTTTCCCGATCTCAAGGGATTGCCGCCGGAAGCCGCGAAGAAACTCACCATCACCGGAAATCCGGTGCGCGATCTGGTGCTGAAGCAACAGGGCGTGGCCTATCCGGCATTCGATACATTCAATCTGCTGGTGTTCGGCGGCAGCCAGGGCGCGCAGTTCTTCGGTGAGTTCATGCCGAGGGTTTTTGCCGCCATGACGCCGGAGCAACGCCGCGGCATCCGGCTCACCCAGCAGGTGCGGCAGGAAAACATGGACGCCGTGTCGCAGGCCTATGCAGGACTCGGTCTCGACTGCGAGCTCAATCCGTTCTTCATGGACATGCCGGCACGTATCGCCAGATCGCATCTCGTCGTCTGCCGCTCGGGCGCATCGACGATTGCCGAATTGGGCGTCATCGGCCGGCCAGCGGTGATGGTGCCGCTGCCGCATGCGATCGACAATGACCAATTGCGCAATGCCGAAAGTTTCGCCGCGGCAGGTGCAGGCTGGGTTCATCCACAGGCTTCGCTGGATCCGAAGTCCTTTGCCCAATTTCTGACATCGCTTCGCGGTTCAGAGCAGCAACTCCAACAGGCCGCCGCCGCGGCACTGGGCCATGGACGGCCCGATGCAGCCTTGAGGCTGGCCGACCTCACCGAAAAGATTGCAGGGAAAAAGACCTCATGAAACTGCCGCGCGACGTAGGACCCATTCATTTCATCGGCATCGGCGGCATCGGCATGAGCGGCATTGCCGAAGTCATGGGCACGCTGGGCTACAAGGTGCAAGGCTCGGATCTCACCGACAACTACAACGTGGCACGCTTGCGCAAGGCGGGTATCGACGTGCACATCGGGCACAGGGCGGAGAACATCGGCGAGTCGCAGGTCGTGGTGGTTTCGTCTGCCGTGAAGGACGACAATCCGGAGCTGGTCGAAGCGCGCAACCGCTATCTGCCCATCGTGCGCCGCGCCGAAATGCTGGCCGAACTGATGCGGTTCAAGTCTTGTGTCGCTGTCGGCGGTACGCATGGCAAGACGACGACAACGTCGCTGGTTGCGGCGCTGCTCGATGCCGGGGGCCTCGATCCGACTGTCATCAACGGCGGGATCATCAATGCCTATGGCACCAATGCGCGGCTCGGCAAGGGCGACTGGATGGTCGTCGAGTCGGATGAGTCCGACGGCACCTTCGTCAAGCTTCCGGCGGATGTGGTGATCGTTACCAACATCGATCCCGAGCATCTCGATCACTACGGCACGTTCGACAAGGCCAAGGAGGCTTTTCTGGCCTTTGTTGAAAACATTCCGTTCTATGGCTTTGCGGTGATGTGCATCGATCATCCTGTGGTGCAGGAAATGATCGGCAAGGTGCGCGACCGCCGCGTCATCACCTATGGCCACAGCCCGCAGGCCGATGTGCGGCTGATGGATGTCAGCTATGCCAATGGCGAAACGCATTTTGCGGTGCGCATGACCAACCGCCGCACCGGCGAGACACAGGACATCGACAATCTCAGCCTCGCCATCCCCGGCGATCACAATGCGCTCAATTCAACGGCGGCGCTGGCCGTCGCCAAGGAACTTGGATTGTCCGATGAGGCGATCCGCAAGGGCTTCAAGAGCTTTACCGGCGTCAAGCGGCGCTTCACCCGCACCGGCGAGCACAACGGAGTGACGGTGTATGACGACTATGGCCATCACCCGGTGGAGATCGCCGCGGTGTTGCGCGCTGCGCGCCGCGTTGCTCAGGGCAGAGTGATCGCCGTCATGCAACCGCATCGCTATACGCGCCTGTCGTCGCTGTTCGCGGAGTTCTGCACCTGTTTCAACGATGCCGACACGGTGATCGTGGCGCCGGTCTATGCGGCGGGCGAAGCACCCATCGAAGGCGCCAATCATATCTCGCTGGTCGAAGGCCTCAAGGCGCGCGGCCATCGCTCGGTGCATGCCCTCGACAAGCCGGAGCAACTGGCACCACTGGTGCGCAATCTGGTGAGGCCGGGCGATATCGTCATGTGCCTCGGTGCCGGCACCATCACCCAGTGGGCCTATGCGTTGCCGGGGCAACTTGCAGCTTTCGACGACAAGGCAGGGCAATAATGGCTGGACTGAACGGCGAGGCCTTGCTGAAGCGTTTGCCTCCCGTCCGCGGACGGCTGGAGGCCAATGCGCCGCTGGCCGATCTCACCTGGTTCCGCGCCGGGGGTCCGGCGGAGGTTCTGTTCACGCCAGCCGATGAGGCCGATCTCGCAGCGTTTCTCAAGGGCACGGCCGCAGACATTCCGGTTTATGTGATCGGCGTCGGCTCCAACCTGCTGGTGCGTGATGGCGGCGTTGCCGGTGTGGTCATCCGCCTGGGCCGCGGTTTTGCCGATGTGACGCTCGAAGATGGCAACCGGATCCGCGCAGGGGCAGCGGCACTCGATGTCCGCGTCGCCCGCTTTGCGCAGGAAAAAAGTATCGATGCATTAACCTTTCTGAGAGGTATACCGGGCACGATCGGCGGTGCGTTGCGCATGAACGCCGGAGCCTATGGTGGGGAAACCAAGGACGTTCTGGTCGAGGCGCGTGCTGTCGACCGGACCGGGAATATCCACGTGCTGTCCAATGCGGACCTGAAATACACCTATCGCCATTCTGGTGCGCCGGAAGACCTGATCTTCACGTCGGCGCTGCTGCAGGGCCGTGCCGGCGATCCGGCGGAGATTGCCGCCGCCATGGACAAGATCACCTCGAGCCGTGAAGCGACGCAGCCGATCAAGAGCCGCACTGGCGGCTCCACCTTCAAGAATCCGCCTGGCAACAAGTCCTGGCAATTGATCGATGCCGCCGGCATGCGCGGTTTTGCTGTCGGGCCGGCGAAAGTGTCGGAACTGCACTGCAACTTCCTCATCAACGAGGGTGGCGCCACCGCCGCCCAGATCGAAGAACTGGGCGAGACGGTCCGGTCCCGGGTCAAAGCCAATTCCGGCATCGACCTCGACTGGGAAATCAAGCGTATCGGCCTCGCTTCCCAGGGTGCATCATGAAGCCGAAACTCGTTCCGCAGGACACCACCGTCGCCGTGCTGATGGGCGGCTGGTCGGCCGAGCGGCCGGTGAGCATCGCTTCGGGCGAAGCCTGTTCGGAGGCCTTGCGCCGGGCCGGCTTCAAAGTGGTTCCCATCGACGTCACGCGCGAGCGCATCGTCTCGATCCTTCAGGATCTCCGGCCCGACGTTGCCTTCAATGCGCTGCATGGCAAATGGGGCGAGGATGGCTGCTGTGCAGCAGTGCTCGAAACGCTGCAGATTCCCTATACGCATTCCGGTGTGCTGGCCTCGTCGCTGGCGATGCACAAGGAGAAGTCGAAGGCGATCTTCCGTGCGGCCCATATTCCCGTCGCCGAAAGCAAATTGGTCGAACTCGAGATGGTCGCGACCCAGCATCCGATGCCGCCGCCCTACGTGGTCAAGCCGGTGGCGGAGGGCTCCAGCGTCGGCGTGCACATCGTCATGTCGTCGTCCAATGGTCCAGCCCACCTTGTGCTGGAACAGCGCGATCTTTTCGGCACCCATGCGATGGTCGAACGCTTCATTCCCGGCAAGGAACTCACCTGCGCTGTGGTTGGCGACGTAGCACTCGGCGTCATCGACATCGTGTCGAAAAGCTCGACCTGGTATGACTACAATTCAAAATATGCGCCGGGCGGATCGCAGCACATCCTGCCCGCCGAAATTCCCAATGACGTCTATCGCAAGTGCCAGCAATACGCGATCCTCGCGCATCAGGCGCTGGGTTGCCGGGGCGTGTCGCGTTCCGACTTCCGCTACAACGATGTGCCGGGCGGCGAAGGCGAACTGATCCTGCTCGAAGTCAACACCCAACCTGGAATGACGGGCACCTCGCTCGTTCCCGAACTGGCAGCCCACGCCGGCCACAGTTTCGAGGACCTCGTCACCTGGATGGTCAACGACGCGTCGCTTGACAGATGACCGAACACGCCGCCCGCGTCTACGAACGTCAACCGGTCTCATGGCTCGACCGTGGCAACACCTTGCGTGTGCGCGTGGCCTCACGCGCATCGGCACTGATGTTCCTCGGGCTTGTCATTGCTTCAGGCCTGGTCAAGGGCGGCTACCTCGATTACGAAGGCAGCAAGTGGCTGATGCTGCCAGGCAAGGCGGCAGGCGTCGTGGGCATGGCAGCGGAAGACATTACCATCACCGGCCTGTCGCACCACGATCCGGAAGTCCTGCTTTCGGCCATCGGTGTTTCGCCGGGCGGCTCGCTCATCGGCTTTGATGCGGCGCTGGCCCGGCGCATTCTCGAGAATCTCGACTGGATCGAAGGCGCCAAGGTGCAGCGGCGGTTCCCCAATCAGCTCGACATCGCGGTGCGTGAACGTGATCCCTTCGCCATCTGGCAGCGTGGTGCTGCCTACTATGTCATCGACAAGACGGGGGCGGCGATGAGCGGGCTTGCGGCGTCGCAACTGGTGAAGTTGCCGCTGGTCACCGGCGAGGGGGCAAATCTCGCGGCAGCAGAACTCATTAACCAACTTGAAGCCTATCCTGACCTAATGTTGCAGGTGAAGGCGGCGGCGCGTGTGGGCGGCCGGCGCTGGACACTCTACCTCGACAGCGGCGTCACCGTGCTGCTGCCCGAGCGCGACTGGATCGCGGCGATCGCCAGGGTCAACGACCTCAACGTCTCGCAACAGATCCTGTCGAAAGGCATCAAATCGGTGGATATGCGCCTCGATGGGCGCGTAACGGTGGAAGTGGCGGAGATCGCAGCCGGGGCCGACGGAACGGACAAGAAGACGTTGGCCAAACGGTAGTCGGCACGGCTGGTGTGTGGGTGAGGGGTTTGCGTAATGACGGTCGTACAGTTCCAGGGCAAGAACACAACGCGCGGACCCGCTGCGCCGAAGGGCGGGGTGATCGCAGCGCTCGACATCGGATCCACCAAGATCAGCTGCCTGATCGCCGAAGTGGCACCCGCCAAGCACCGCACGTCTGACAGCGAAGACAAGAGCAGTCTGAAAATCCTCGGTGTGGGCCACCAGTTGTCGCGTGGCATTCGCGCTGGAGCGATCGTCAATGTTGATGAAGCCGAGCGCGCCATCCGGCTGGCCGTCGATGCGGCCGAGCGCATGGCCCAGCGGACCATCACCGAAGTCTATGTGAACGTGTCAGGCGGGCGCCCGCAGTCGCGTTTATACACATGGTCCGAGAAGACGGCGACCGGTCTCGTCAGTCCGCGCGACATGGACACGGTGCTCAATGGCCTCCTCAACCAGGTTGACCCGGGACGGCGCTCGATCCTGCATCTTGCACCCGTGCAATATCATCTCGACGACGCCAAGGGGGTGAAGGAGCCTCTCGGCATGTATGGCGAGACCTTGTCGCTCGAGCTCGGGGTCGTCACGGTTGAGACACCGCATCTGCGCAATCTCACGCTCGCCATCGAGCGGGCGCACCTGGCGATTGCCGGCTTCGTCATGTCGCCCTATGCGGCGGCGCGCTCGGTCATAGCCGAGGACGAGAAGGCGCTCGGCGTCACCGTCGTCGACATGGGCGGGGCCACCACCAGCTTCGCCATTTTCCACGAGAACCATCTCGTCTCGGCCGACATCGTGCCGCTGGGCGGCCAGCATATCACCAATGACATTGCGCGCGGGTTGTCGACCACGATCGCCCATGCCGAACGCATGAAGACGCTCTGGGGCTCGGCACTGGCGTCGCAGACCGACGAGCGCGAAATGATCGCCGTGCCGCTCCTGGGAGAGCGTGGCGTCGATACGGTGCAGCAGGTGCCGAAGTCGATGCTCACCGGCATCATCCGGCCGCGCCTGGAAGAAATCTTCGAGATGTTGCGTGACAAGATCGAGACCTCGGGCACCGCGCATCTTGCGGGGCGCCGTGTGGTGATCACCGGTGGAGCCAGCCAGCTCAACGGAGTGCGCGAGGTGGCGAGCCAGTGGCTCGACCGTCAGGTGCGTCTCGGCACGCCGGCGCATCAGGCAGGGATGCCGGAGTCGGCGCACACGCCGGGCTTTGCGGTCTGCGCCGGATTGCTGAACTACGGCCTGAAGCCCGATCCACACTACGCGCTGCCGAAGGCCAAGGCGGACGAGGTGGAACGCGCGCAGCACGGCTATGTGCGCCGCATGGGCCGCTGGATCGCCGACAGCTTCTGAGAGAGCCGATTTGCATCGACGGGAGTGAGGCGCTATATGCGCCCGCTCAATGCTGTATCTCGAACTCCTGCTGGTCCTCGGGCTTGTCGCGCTGAACGGCGTGCTTGCCATGTCTGAAATGGCTGTCGTCTCTTCACGTCCCGGGCGCCTCAAGGCGATGCGCGACCGTGGCGTACCTGGTGCCCGCATGGCCCTGGCACTGACGGAAAATCCCGGCCGTTTTCTATCCACGGTTCAGGTCGGCATCACGCTCGTGGGGATTCTCGCCGGTGCGTTTTCCGGTGCTTCGCTGGGCGCGCGGCTTTCGGAATGGCTGATAGCGGCAGGAATTGACCATGCCTGGGCCGAGCCCATCGGCTTTGCCATCGTCGTTACTGCGATCACCTATGTCTCGCTGATCATCGGCGAACTCGTGCCAAAACAGCTGGCGTTGAAAAACCCGGAACTGATTGCCTGCCGTGTCGCCTGGCCGATGACACTCATGTCGAAAGCCGCGGCTCCGTTCGTATTCCTGCTCGATGGCTCGGGGAGGGCGCTCATCCGCCTCTTCGGCCAGACGGAGTCGAGCGAGGCGCAGGTGACGGACGAGGAGATCCGCACCATCATCGCCGAAGCTGAATCCGCGGGCGTCATCGAAAGCGGCGAACGCGACATGATTGCCGGCGTCATGCGTCTCGGCGACCGGCCGGTGCGGGTCATGATGACGCCGCTCAACGACATCGACATGCTCAATGTCGAGGACGACACGGCGGTGTTGAAGCGCAAGATCATTGCCAGCCCGCATTCGCGCATTCCGGTGCATGCGGGCGATCCCGAGAATGCCATCGGCATCGTCCAGATCAAGGATGTGGCGGACATCCTGCTCGACCGCAAGAAACTCGATATCGCGGCCCTGGTGCAGAAGGTGCCGCTCATTCCGGAGTCGATGCCGGCACTGGAAGCGATGGAGTTGTTCCGTGGATCTTCGATCCATCTGGCCTTCGTGCAGGACGAATATGGCCGGACACTGGGGATCGTCACCGCGGCAGATTTGCTCGAGGCCATCGCCGGCAGCTTCGAGCCGGAAGGAGCGGACGCCGAAGGGGCCGTCGAGCGGGACGATGGTTCCTGGTTGCTGCCAGGCGGCATGGCGGTGGATGAGATGGCCCATAAGATCGGCTTCAACCTGCCGCCCAAACGGCGCTATGACACGGTGGCGGGCCTGGTGCTGGACGCCCTCAAGCACCTGCCGTCGCTGGGCCAGACGGCCGTGACCGGCGGCTGGCGGTTCGAGGTCATCGACCTCGACGGGCGGCGCATCGACAAGGTTCTGGCAAGCCGTGTCGTGGCAACGCACCGGAGGGCGGGACGCAAGGGGTCAATCTGAAGCAAATCTTAGCCCGCTGAGTCAAAACGATTCAGTTTGAGTCGGATTTTCCGGGATTGGTTAGCGCGCGTTAACCATTTGTTATGGATTGGGTAAGAAATATGGTCCCGGCAAATCAATCCGGGCGCCGACACATGACAATCAATCTGACAGTACCTAATTTTTCCGATCTGAAGCCGCGCATCACTGTTTTCGGTGTCGGCGGGGCGGGCGGCAATGCCGTCAACAACATGATCGAGAGCAGGCTGGAAGGGGTCGAGTTCGTCGTCGCGAATACCGACGCGCAGGCGCTGATGCAGAACGCCGCCACTCGCCGTGTTCAAATGGGTACAGCCCTGACGCAGGGGCTGGGCGCCGGATCTCAACCACAGATCGGAGCCGCCGCCGCCGAGGAGGCGCTACCTGAAATCCTCGACCATTTGGCCGGTTCGCACATGGCCTTCATCACCGCCGGCATGGGCGGCGGGACCGGCACCGGAGCCGCTCCCGTCATTGCGCGTGCGGCGAAGGAGCAGGGCATTCTCACGGTCGGTGTCGTCACCAAGCCGTTCCACTTCGAAGGCGTGCGCCGCCAGCAGACGGCCGAGCGCGGCATCGAACAGCTTGCCAAGCACGTCGACACGCTGATCGTCATTCCCAACCAGAATCTCTTCCGCGTCGCCAACGAGAAGACAACCTTTGCCGCGGCCTTCGCCATGGCCGACCAGGTGCTCTATTCGGGCGTGGCTTCAATCACCGAGCTGATGACCAAGGAAGGCCTGATCAATCTCGACTTCGCCGACGTTCGCGCGATCATGAGCGAAATGGGCCGCGCCATGATGGGTACGGGTGAAGCCTCGGGCGACAAGCGCGCCATCGAAGCCGCCGAAGCTGCCATCTCCAATCCGTTGCTGGACGACGTGTCTATGCGTGGCGCCCGCGGGTTGCTGATCTCGATCACCGGCGGGCCCGATCTGACACTTTATGAAGTCGACGAGGCGGCCACTCGCATCCGCGAGGAAGTCGATCCGGAAGCCAACATTATCCTCGGCGCCACCTTCGACGAATCGCTCGAAGGCATCATGCGCGTCTCGGTCGTGGCAACGGGTCTCGCGGCCGAAATGCTGAAGGGTGCGAAGCCGGAAGAGGCGGAAGAGCGTCCGGAACAACCTTCCGTCTTCGGCTTCCATGGCAAGCAGTCGGCTCCGATCAAGAAGCCTATCCAGCCTGCGCCGATGGCCATGCGTTCCAATCCGCAACCCATTCAGGTCGCGCAGCCTTCACCGCAGCCGGCGCCTGTCTATGCCGAGATTCATGAGGAAGAAGAGGCCGAAGTCCATCCTGAGCCGGTCCGTCATGCGCCACTGGCTGCCGAACGCCAGCCCGTCCGGCAGGTCCGCATGCCGGCGATCGAAGAGTTCCCGCCGCAGGTGAAGAAGCAGATCGAAGCGCAGCAGAGCCGTATCGAAAGCATTGCCGACCACGCGCAGCGCAAGAAGCCAGGCCTTTTCCAACGCCTGGCCAGTGTTGGCCTCGGTCGCAAGGACGATCCGCCGGCTGCCAATCCTCGCGAGCCCACCATTGCCATGCAGCCCGCTCCGCGCCCGCAAATGCAGGTGCGCCCGCAGGCTCCGCCGCCGGCGCCGGCCCATCCGGAAGCAACGCTGGACGATGATCAGCTGGAAATCCCCGCCTTCCTGCGCCGTCAGGCCAACTGATTGATTTCATGAGAAAAGCAACAGACCCGGCGGTCACACTTCCGCCGGGTTTGGCGCATTTATGGGGCTGTTGGCGCGCTTTGCTTTTCGCCGTTGCGCCCTTTAAGAGCCAACGGCGGAGTTGAGGCCGAGTCGTGTGTCCGCCAAGTTCAATTGTCCTGGGGTTTTCAGTGCCGGTCATGCGCAAGTCTGTTCAAGCGATCGCCGCATTGCTGGTGGCCCTTTCGGTTTCAGGCTGTGCAAGTTCGGCATTCGACGGGCTGTGGGGCGATGACACGCCGGCAGCGGCGACGTCGACGGGCGTGACGCCGGATCTCGCCACGGCGCAGGACGGGGCGGCCGTGGCCAAGCTCTATAATGAAGGTTTGGCGAATTTGAAGGACGGACAGAACAAGTCCGCCATCAAGAGCTTTTCGGAAGTCGAACGGCAATATCCCTATTCGAGCTATGCCACGAAGGCGATCCTGATGCAGGCTTACGCGTCTTACGCGCGGGGTGATTGGGATGATTGCGTGGTGGCCGCCAACCGGTTCGTCACGCTGCACCCCGGCCACAAGGACGCGGGCTATGCCTACTATCTGATCGCCGTGTCCAACTACAACAAGATCAACGATACCAAGCGCGACCAGACGGCGACCAAGCAGGCGCTTGATGCCCTGGAGGAGGTCTCCCGCCGCTACCCAGGCACGTCCTATGCCAATGACGCCGCACAGAAGGTGGTGGTGGCGCGCGATCATCTGGCCGGCAAGGAAATGGAAGTCGGCCGCTACTACTACAAGCAGGGCAGCTATCTGGCCGGCATCAACCGCTTCAAGCGGGTGGTGACCGAATATCAGAACACCAGCCAGACTCCGGAAGCCCTCTACCGTCTGGCAGAGGGTTACACGGCGCTGGGTGTTGTCTCCGAGGCGCAGACGGCGGCGGCGGTGCTGGGGGCGAACTACCCCAATTCTGACTGGTACAAAGATGCCTACCGGCTGGTTGCCAGCGATGGCGAGGCTCCGGTTGCAAATGAAGAGAGCTGGATTTCGAAGGCCTTCAGCAGTCTCAATCCGCTTTGACAGAGCTTACGGCCCGGGTGCGATGCGGTCGTGAATCTTCTTCTTGCTGCTCGATGGGGGTATCGCCGTCGGAGAGGTAGCCGTGGGGCCGTTGACGATTCCCTTGGTGGCGTTTGATCCTGGCGTCCTGATGGTGACGGGCGGCGGCGTGAGTTGAACCTCCAGCTTTCGGTCTCGCGTCTGTGTCGGGACAAGATTGCTCCGCAATGCGATATCGAAGCCGAGCGCGGCGATCAGCACAACGAGAAGGAGGTTGGTCAAGGTTGGGCTGGCAATGAGGCTGAGCCAACTGCCCGGGGGGCCGGTCGTGTTGTCCGATGGCATTTTCGAGCGCTCCAGCCTCCTGCCAATGGTTTCATTCTATCGTCAATGGACACCTGGTTCTAGGGCCTCGCATCGGTGACGGAATCTCCGCTATATTGCCGGGATGCTCACTGCACTTTCCATTCGCGACATCGTCCTCATCGAGAAGCTCGACATCGCGCTCGACAAGGGCCTCACCGTGCTGACCGGCGAAACCGGCGCAGGCAAGTCGATCCTGCTCGATTCGCTCGGGCTGGCACTTGGCGCGCGTGGCGATTCCAGCCTGGTGCGGACCGGCGCGGAACGCGGCGTCGTGACGGCGGCCTTTGCCCTGCCGCGCGATCACCTCGCCTTCGCCATTCTGAAGGATCAAGGGATCGATGCGGAGGGCGAGCTGGTCATCCGCCGCATCCAGAATGCCGATGGCCCCAGCCGCGCCGCCATCAACGATCAACCCGTCAGCCTCAACCTGTTGCGGCAGATCGCCGTGGCGCTTGCCGAGATCCATGGCCAGCATGCCGACCGGGCTTTGGTCGATGTTGGCGCGCACCGCCGCCTGCTCGATGCCTTCGGTGGTCTCGACGCGGAAGTGACCGAGGTGTCGGCACTGTGGGCCAGGGCCGCGGCGGCGGAAGCGGCATTGAACGAACACCGGTCGCTGATGGAACGGGCGGAAGCCGAGCGCGACTATCTCGAACACGCGACGGAGGAGCTGCGGGCGCTCAATCCGATCGAGGGCGAAGAGGCGCTGCTCGCCGAGGCTCGACAGATGATGATGTCGTCGGAGCAATATGCCGACGCGCTGGGCGATGCCGAAGAGGCACTGGCGGGTGATGGCACGTCGGTGGCGCGCCTCAATGCGGCGCTGCGCAAGCTGGAGCGGCGGCGCGAGACGGCAGGCGGGCGGCTTGATCACGTGTGTTCGGCGCTGGACCGGGTGCTGGCGGAAATCACCGAGGCCGAGCGGGCGATTGCCGAAGCCCAGCGATCCTTCGTCTTCGACCCGAAAGATCTGGAAAAGTCCGAGGAGCGGCTGTTCGCGCTGAGGGCGGCGGCGCGGAAGTTCAAGTGCACGGTGGACACACTGGCCCAGGTGCGCGAGCGCTTCGATGCCGAGTTGCAGGCCATCAGCGATGGCGGCGGGCGGCTGAAAAAGCTCGAGCAGGAATGGAAGATCGCGCGCGAAGCCTATGATATGGCGGCCGAAAAACTTTCCAACAAGCGGCGGAAGATCGCCAAGTCGCTGGACAAGGCGGTGATGGCCGAATTACCGCCGCTCAAGCTCGAGCGGGCGCGTTTCGAGACCCACATCGAGACCGACGCGGGAAAGCCCGGTGCCTCGGGAATCGACCGGATCGAGTTCATGGTGGCAGCCAATCCCGGAACACCGCTGGCGCCGCTGATGAAGGTGGCCTCGGGCGGCGAGCTGGCGCGCTTCATGCTGGCGCTGAAGGTGATCCTGGCGTCTAAGGGGTCGGCGCCGACCTTGATCTTCGATGAAATCGACACGGGCGTGGGTGGCGCCGTAGCCGATGCCATTGGCGGGCGGCTGTCGCGGCTGGCTGAGAACCTGCAGGTTCTGGCGGTGACCCACAGCCCGCAGGTGGCGGCGCGGGCCTCGCAGCACATGCTGATTTCCAAGATGGAAGAGGTGGCCTCGAAGCGCATGGTGACGCGCGTTCAGCCTCTGTCGTCAGGCAGCCGCCGCGAGGAAGTGGCCCGCATGCTCTCTGGCGCACAAGTGACCGAGGCGGCACGGGCACAGGCGGATGAGTTGCTGCAGGGCAAGGGCTGACGCGCGTGGTGAAGCAACCAGTTGCAGTCGATGCGCTCACGCCGCTCGAAGCCATTGCGGAGCTTGAGCGCCTGGCGGCGGAGATCGCCGAGCACGACCGCGCGTACCACGAACAGGACGCGCCAACGATCAGCGATGCCGAGTATGACGCCCTGCGATTGCGCAACGAGGCCATCGAGGCGCGCTTCCCTGACCTGGTAAGGTCTGACTCGCCGTCGCGGCGTGTCGGTTCCGGACCGTCGGAGAAATTCGGCAAGGTGCGCCATGCGGTGCCGATGCTGTCCCTGTCCAACGGGTTCAGCGACGAGGACGCCGCCGATTTCGTCGGCCGCGTCCGGCGCTTTCTCAATCTCGGCGAGGATGAGCCTGTGGAAGTGACAGCCGAGCCGAAGATCGACGGCTTGTCGATCTCGCTCCGCTATGAGAACCGCAGACTGGTGCAGGCGGCGACACGCGGCGACGGCTTCGAGGGCGAGAACGTCACAGCCAATGTCATGGTGCTGCGCGGCGTGCCGAAGTCGCTTGCGGCGGATGCTCCGGACCTGATCGAGGTCAGAGGTGAAATCTATATGTCGCACAAGGACTTCGCGTCCTTGAATGAGAAACAGAATCAAACCGGAGAGAAGGTCTTCGCCAATCCGCGCAATGCGGCGGCAGGCTCCCTCCGGCAGCTCGATCCGTCGATCACCGCCGCCCGGCCGCTGAAGTTTTTTGCCTATGCGTGGGGTGAAGAGCATGGCCTTCCAGCGGACACGCAGATGGGCATCATCGCGGCATTCGCCGCGTGGGGGCTGCCGACAAACCCGCTGATGAAACTGTGCCGCAGCGTCGAGGAATTGCTGGCGCACTACAGGCTGATCGAGAGCCAGCGCGCTGAATTGGGCTATGACATCGATGGCGTCGTCTACAAGGTCAACCGGCTGGATTGGCAGCAGCGATTGGGCTTCGTGTCGCGCTCGCCGCGCTGGGGCCTCGCCCACAAGTTCTCGGCTGAGAAGGCAACGACCGTTCTCGAAGGCATCGACATCCAGGTCGGCCGCACGGGCGCGCTCACACCGGTGGCGCGGCTGAAGCCTGTGACCGTCGGCGGTGTCGTCGTCTCCAATGCCACGCTGCACAATGAGGATGAGATCGCCCGCAAGGACATCCGCATCGGCGATACGGTGATCGTGCAGCGCGCCGGCGACGTGATCCCGCAAGTGCTCGGGCATGTTCCGGAGAAGCGCGATCCGGCATCGGTGCCCTATACGTTCCCGACCGAATGCCCTGTGTGCAAATCGCATGCAGTGCGCGAGCAACGTGAGTCAGGCAAGCTCGATGTGGTGCGCCGCTGCACCGGCGGGCTGATCTGTTCGGCGCAGCGTGTCGAGCGGCTGAAGCATTTTGCCTCACGCAACGCCTTTGACATCGAAGGCCTCGGCGACAAGATCATCGCCGAATTCTATGCCGACGAGCTGATCCAGTGGCCGCATGACATCTTCACGCTCGAGGCCCGTGACAAGACCTCGCTCAAGCGGCTGAAGAACCGCGAGGGCTGGGGCGAGGCGAGTGTCGCCAAACTGTTCGACGCCATCGACCAGCGCCGGACGATCGCACTCGACCGTTTCATTTTCGCCCTCGGCATCCGCCATGTCGGCGAGACGACGGCGCGGGCGCTGGCGCGGGCCTATGGCTCGGCCAATATGTTCCGTGAACAGATGATCGCTGCCGCCGACGAGCAGGGCGATGCCTGGCGGGAACTCAATGCCATCGACGGCATCGGCGAAATCGTGGCGGAGGCCGTCGTGCAGTTCTTCGCCGAGCCGCACAACCGCGATGCCGTGGATGAGCTTCTGAAACATGTGTCGGTGACGGCACTTGAAGCCCGCAGCACCACCTCGCCTGTAGCCGGCAAGACCGTCGTCTTCACGGGTGCCCTCGAACGCATGACGCGCGAGGAGGCGAAGGCCATGGCTGAACGTTTGGGCGCCAAGGTCTCGGGCTCCGTGTCGAAGAAGACCGACCTGCTGGTGGCAGGACCCGGCGCCGGATCGAAATTGAAGGATGCCGAGAAATATGGCGTCGAGGTGATCGATGAGAACGCGTGGTTTGAGCGGGTGGGCGCCAGTTAATCGGAGCTGATCGGCGCACACGCCTGCTGAAGCCATTCAAGCTCCTCACCCTCGAGAAAATCACCGACCTCCTTCACGACCCGGGCGTGATAGGCGTCGAGCCATGACAGTTCGTCCGCGGTCATCAACGATGTATCAATCAGACGCCGGTCGATGGGGCAGAGAGTCAGCGTTTCGAAGCCCAGCATCGGGCGGTCGCCGCCCGCCACGTCCTTCGGCTCATGCACCAGCACGAGGTTTTCGATGCGGATGCCGTATTCACCCTGCTTGTAGAAGCCGGGCTCGTTCGACAGGATCATGCCGGGTTCCAGTGGTGTGCGGTCCGACTTGTTGATGCGGGCCGGGCCCTCATGCACGGAGAGATAGGAACCGACGCCATGGCCGGTGCCGTGGTCGAAGTCGAGGCCCGCCGTCCACAAGGCCCCGCGCGCCAGAACATCGAGCTGCGACCCGCAGGTGCCCTTTGGAAAGCGTATGCGCGACAGGTTGATCATGCCTTTCAGCACGCGGGTGAAGCGGTCGCGCATTTCATCCGTGGGCTGACCAATGATGACCGTGCGAGTGATGTCTGTGGTGCCGTCCTGATACTGGCCGCCGGAATCGATCAGGAAGATTTCATTCAGTCCCAGCTTACGGTTCGACTCTGCCGCCGCATGATAATGCGGAATGGCGGCATTCGGACCAGACGCCGGGATCGTCTCGAAGGACAGGTCCTTCAACAGACCGGTCTGCTGGCGGAACCACAGGAGCTTTGCCGCAACATCGAGTTCGGAGAGTTGGCCCTTCGGTGCCTCAATCTCCAGCCAGCGGAGAAAACGCGTCATCGCTACGCCATCGCGGCGCTGGGCGGTGCGAGCGCCTTCCTGTTCGATGGCATTCTTGCGGGCTTTCGGCAGAGTGCAGGGATCGCTGCCGGTGGCGACGACTGCCTTCGATTTTGTCAGGACCTCGCGGATGCGATCAGGCGTCCACGCCGGATCGATCAGCACTTTCGCCTTGGACTTGCCGAGTGCCTTGAGGGCGTCCCCGATCTCTGCGGGGGTCTTGGTGACTGCGATCTTTTTCAAGTGGGCCTTCACGTCCTCGGTCAGTTTCCCGGGCGCAATGAACAGTTCGCTCCTGCCTTTGGCGTGGACAATGGCGTAGGCGGGAACAACCGGCGTGAAGGGCACATCATGCCCGCGGAGGTTCAACAGCCAGGCGACGGAATCCGGCTGCGTCAGCACCACGGCATCGTGGCCGGCGATGGCTTTCTGCACGTCCTTCAGCTTGTCGGCGGCAGAGCGTCCCGCGAATTGCGTCGGCTGGGTTTCGATCTTCGCGGTGGGCCGCGCGGGCTGATCGTCCCAGATGGCATCGATGAGGTTGGTGTCAACCGCCACCAGTGAAGCACCGGCCTTTTCGCAGGCCTCGCGGTAGCGTTTGGCCTGGTCGGCGGTCACCAGCCACGGGTCGAAGCCAAGCCTGTCGCCCTTTTTCAGAGTCTTCTCGATCCACGCCGCCGGTGGTTCATCGATCAAATGCTGCGGAGTGATGAGCCTGGTGTCGATCTGGCTGCGCACTTGAATGGTGTAGCGGCCATCGACAAAGATCGCCGCTTTGCTCAACGTCACGATGGCGAGCCCCCACGAGCCGGAGAAGCCTGTGAGCCAGTGAAGACGCTCAGCATAAGAGGCGACATATTCGCCCTGGAATTCATCTTGCCGCGGAACGATGAAAGCCGTCAGCTTGCGGACTTTCAGTTCGGTGCGGAGGAGGGCGAGGCGGGAACGTGTTTGCGTTGCGTGTGTCATGGATAACGATGTAGCCCGGCGCGCGACAGCGGGGAAGGGGCGGTCTTACGGTTGGCTGCCAGCCCCGGTTCACTCACACCTCATCACGAAGGATTGCCCGGCCGCGCTGCATCCCGTGAGCCGCCAGGGCCCGTTACCTGTGCATCCCGACAGGGATCAGATCAAACAGGAGATATCATTATGACACTTCGCACCACGCTTCTTTCCGCCGCCGCGGCACTCGCCCTTGGTGTTTCTGCACTCACCACTCCGGTTCTCGCCGAAGACACCGTGATGGTGGGAGGTGCCGAGATGTATCCGTCCAAGAACATCATCGAGAATGCCGTCAACTCCAAGGACCATACGACGCTGGTGGCCGCGGTGAAGGCCGCAGGGCTAGTCGAGACACTGTCGGGTGCTGGCCCCTTCACCGTCTTCGCGCCGACCAACGACGCCTTCGCCAAGCTGCCGGCCGGCACCGTCGATAATCTTCTGAAGCCCGAGAACAAGGACATGCTGGTGAAGGTTCTCACCTATCACGTGGTCGCCGCCAATGCGATGAGCGACGCGGTCAACAAGATGATCATGGATGACGGCGGCAAGCATGCCGTGAAGACGGTGAGCGGCAACATGCTGACGCTGACGGCCAAGGACGGCAAGATCATGATCACCGACGAGAGCGGCCAGATCGCGACCGTCACCATCGCCGACGTCAAGCAGTCAAACGGCGTCATCCACGTGATTGATACGGTTCTCCTGCCGAAGTAATCGCGCCAAACATGTCAGCAAGGACGGATCCGGCGCAACATATGCGCCGGATCCCTCTCTCCTATTGCTTCAGCTTGATGCGGCCTTCAATTTTGGGCGACACGGTCTTTCGGGCAGAAATATAGGCCATTACATCATTGGCCATCAGCTTGGCATCGCGCACGCCGAAGAGGGGTTTTGCCGATTTCAGCACGGCGTAGCCATCGCCGCCGCCATACATGAAGTCGTTGGTAGACAGCGTATAGGTGGCAGCTTTGTCGAGTGGCTTGCCGCCCACCATGACGGAGACGATTCGCTGGCCCTTGGGCTTCGAGAGATCGGCATCGACGATGAGGCCTGAAACCTGCGGGAAACGGCCGGATGAATTCTCCACATCGCTGACGCCGTTCTCAAGAGCGGCCCACACCGTGTCGCCGCTGACTTCGAGTTTCACCGTCTTGTTGCCGAAGGGCAGTTCGGAGAGAATGTCGCGCCGGGTGATCTGGGCTCCGGCAGGATATTCCTTGTTGCCGCGAATACCGCCGCCATTGGTAATTCCGATGTCGGCTTTCACCGCTTCACGGGTCGCGTCGGCAATCAGGTTGCCGATGGCCGTCTCGGCGGTGCGCACGCTGGCCTTGCGGCTGTCAAGCGCTTCGGTCGTTGTTCCGACGGCAACATCGAGTTCCTTCGACAATTCGGCATTGTAGGCGTCGACCTTCGCCTGGGTCTCGGGATCCGGTTCCACCGTGGCCGTGTCGATCAGGCGGAAGTTGGGATACCACTTCACGCTGCGCTTGCCGTCCTTCTCGGTCACATCGATCTTCACATCGACGGCAGTCACGAATTCGGCTTCCTCCTTTGATTCAGCCATGACCGTCCGTCCGTCGAAGAACAGCGCCAGATCGTGATCGTCGCCCGTCAGGATGATGTCGGCGGCTCGGCTGTCGAACAAGGCGCGGTCCACTTCGCGGTTGGCATGGACAACTGCGACGACAAGATCAGCACCGTTCTTGCGCAGTTCGGCGGCCTGGGCCACCACCGCATCAAGTGTCGAGGCGAACACAAGGCTGTCGCCCGGGCTGGATTTGGCTGCGCTGTCTTCGGCGGTTGTGCCAATGATGCCAACCTTGACGCCGCCAATGTCACGAATCTCGGCGTCCTTGAAACCGGCGAGGGCCTTGCCATCCGCGCCGCGCAGGTTGGCCGCAAAGAGTGGAAACTTCGCCTCCGACATGCGCTTCAGAAAAACCTCGGCGCCGAAGTCATATTCGTGGTTTCCGGGGGTGAAGACATCGGGCGGGGCAATATTGGTCAGCGCTACGGTGTGTGCGCCCTGATCAAATCCTGAAAGCAGTGAGGGTGAAATGAGGTCGCCGGCGTGGGCGTAAACCACATTGCCGCCCTTGGCGCGTTCGGCTTTCACCACGGCATTGAGGCGGGCAAATCCTCCGCGTTCGGAGGTATTGTCCACCTTGTAGATGTCGTTGGTGAGCAGGAAAGTAATTTGCACAGGCTCGGCAGATGCCGTGCCCAAGAGGGTTGAACCGCTGAGAAGTGCTGCAATCAGAGCGTTTCGGATCATGTTCATGCTGGCCTCCGGTGATTGATCCCATTCTAGTTAGTGAAGGCTATTGTGCGCCTAGTTGCAACAGGACCGTGACGGGATGCTGCCAATTCAGCTTGCATCATGGGGCCAAGTGCGACATATTATACCTATCGATACTTGGGCCGGACGATTGGCCGCTTCGCTACCCATTGGGCCGCGCACGCAAGACTCCTCCAATTTCGACCATGGTCTTGACGCGTGCATTCACACACTCGGCATGGCTAGCGACCTAACCCAACTTAAGGAATTCCCATGAATACGGGTACAGTGAAGTGGTTCAACGAGCAGAAGGGCTACGGCTTCATTCAGCCGGATAACGGTCAGAAGGACATTTTTGTCCATATCTCCGCTGTCGAGCGCGCTGGTCTCCGCACGCTCAAGGAGGGCCAGAAGGTCCAGTTTGAGATCGTGACGGACAAGCGGACTGGCCGCAGCTCTGCCGGTAATCTCACCGCCGCCTGATCTCTCGAAACGAGCTCGACACTGAATGCCCGGCCTCTGGCCGGGCATTTTCTTTTTTCGACCAGTCTTATTGCGATGCACAATATCATCAAAGCCGTGTTCATGCGCCTGTGGTATGGCAATGCCCGGATTTCAGGCTCTCCTGGAGAGATTCAAAGGTTAATGCCGATTAATTTCTAAGGCCGAAATAAGGCTTAACCGGTAATAAAACCGTCTTAATCGTTGGGTATTTTCTAGATCGTGGCGGTTGAGTCAGGGGTTTTTGCAGTCGCTCAAATGTTATGCATTTAACGCATAAGAGAAGCGCAATAGTTGGTCTGGTTTAGAGGCAAATGCCGGACTACATGAGCGATACGAGAGTGCAGCGCACAATAAACCCCTCGAGAAATTGCCACGGCCCGGGAACGGGATGGGATTTTGAGAGATGAACAGGAGAATGAACATGACCACGATCACTTATGGCCGCGAAGCCGTACGCAACCAGGGTTCGAGCATGGGTGCGGGCCTTCTGGGCCGCGTCAAGAACTACCTCGCCCGCAGCCGCGCCGAGCGTCAGCTGTCGCAGCTTGATGACCGCATGCTGGCCGACATCGGCATGAAGCGTTCGGAAATTTCCAGCATGGTCTGGGGCAACTAAGCTCCGGCCTTACGCATCGACCTCCCAGCCCGCTCCTTTGGAGCAGGCATCAAGGCGCCCGGGTGTCCTCCCTCCCGGGCGCTTTTTGTTTTGCACCTTGGCGAACACCAGTGTCGCCCAGTTGCCGCGGGTGATGCGGCGCGCAAGCGCCAGTCCACGGCTCACGTAGGTGGCTTCGATCCAGCGCATCTGCTCCAGTGTCAGGCCAGACAGGATGAGCGAGCCTCCCGGTGCCAGCGCGGCGCTGAGGTTCTGCGCCAGCGCTACCAGCGGCCGCGCCAGAATATTGGCGAAGATCAGGTCGTAGGGGGCAGACGCAACAATCACCGGGTGTTTCAGGCCTGCCGCCGTGATGGCGCGGATGCGTGGCGCGACACCGTTCAGCCGGGCATTGCCGAGCGTCACCCGCACAGCTTCAGGATCAATGTCGCTGGCAAGCGCCGGGCGGCCAGCGGCTTTTGCCGCCGCGATCGCCAAGACGCCAGTGCCGCAACCGACATCGAGGATGCGGCGAGGCGGCTGGCGCTTCAGAATGGCATCGAGGGCCAAGAGGCAGCCTTCCGTCGTGCCGTGGTGGCCAGTGCCGAACGCCAGACCAGCATCGATCTCGAGGGGGATGCCACCTGGCCGGCGCCGATGCCGGTCGTGCGATCCATGCAGGAAGAAGCGCCCGGCGGTGACGGGGGCGAGGCCCTCCAGCGATTGCCGGACCCAGTCCTGATCCGGAACCGGCGCAATCAGCGTGCCGCTGATCTGCAGCAAGTCCCGAGCATCTTCTGCCTCTTGATGCTCGCCGAAATACAGCATGACCTCCCACAAGCCCCGCGCCTCGTCGGTCTCGTTGATGGTGATCGCCATGGGCTCGAAGCGGAAGTCCTCTTCCAACCTGTTGGCCAAGTCAGTGGCGGCATTATGCGCCAGATCGGGAACGGTGAGGGTAAAGCGGGCTGCGGTCATGGCCCACGCGTTTAGCGGGCCCGATGCGCCAAGTCCACGCGCTCGCTACTCCGCCGCCTGCATCTCGTTGTCCTCGACCAGGAAGCCGCCGGACTGGCGCTGCCAGAGCGATGCGTAAAGGCCACCCTTGGCGAGCAGTTCCTTGTGGGTGCCTTCCTCGGCGATGCGGCCCTTGTCCATGATGACAAGGCGGTCCATGGCGGCGATGGTCGACAGGCGATGGGCTACGGCGATAACGGTCTTGCCCTCCATCAGCGTGTAGAGGTTTTCCTGGATCGCCTGTTCGACTTCCGAGTCGAGCGCACTGGTCGCCTCATCGAGCACAAGGATTGGGGCGTTCTTGAGCAGCACGCGGGCGATGGCGATGCGCTGGCGCTGGCCGCCCGAGAGCTTCACGCCGCGCTCGCCAACATGCGCCTCGTAGCCTTTGCGTCCCTTGGGATCGACAAGGCTGGCGATGAACTCGTCGGAATGCGCCTTGCGCGCCGCCGCCTCGACCTCAGCCATCGTCGCATCCGGATTGCCATAGCGGATGTTGTCGATCACCGAGCGATGCAGCAGGGAGGTATCCTGCGTCACGACGCCGATGGCTGCACGCAAGGAATCCTGCGTCATCCCCGCGATATCCTGACCATCGATGAGGATGCGGCCGCCTTCGAGATCATAAAAGCGCAGGAGCAAGTTGGTCAGCGTCGACTTGCCCGCGCCCGAGCGGCCGACAAGGCCAACCTTTTCGCCGGGCGCAATGTCGAGGCTGAAATTGTCGACGACGCTGCGGTGGCCCGCAATCGCCGGCTTGCCGTAGTTGAAGTTCACATGCTCGAAGGCGATGCGGCCCTGGCTCACCTTGAGCGGCCTGGCGCCGGGCACATCCTTGATCGTGCGGTCGCGGGCGATGGTTTCGATGCCATCCTGGATGACGCCGATGTTTTCAAACAGTCCCGCCACTTCCCAGATGATCCACTGCGACATGGCCTTCAGGCGCAAGGTGAGGCCGATGGCGAAGGCGATGGCGCCGGTGGTGATGGCGCCGGTGTACCACAGCCAGATCGACATCGCCGACATGGTGAAGATCAGGATGCCGGAGAGTATCTGCAGCGACGTGGTCATCAGCGTCGACATGCGCATCGAACTGTTGACGGTATCGAGCATCCACTCCATGCCTTCGCGGGCATAGGTATCCTCACGGTCGGCGTGGGCGAAGAGCTTGACCGTCGGGATATTGGTATAACTGTCGACGACGCGGCCGGTGACCAGGGAGCGCATGTCGGCCTGTGCGGCGGAAAGCTTGCCAAGGCGCGGCACGAAATACCAGCAGGCGGCGGCATAGCCCGCGAGCCAGACCAGCATCGGGATCATCAGCCACAGATCGGCGGTGGCCACCAGCATGAGGGCGCCGAGAAAATAGACGGCGACGTAGACGATGACCTCGGTGAGCTTCATCACCGCATCGCGGATTCCGAGTGCTGTCTGCATCACCTTGGTGGCGACACGGCCGGCAAAATCATTGGTGAAGAAATCCATGCTCTGGCGCAGCACATAGCGGTGGGCCACCCAGCGGATGCGCATGGCGTAATTGCCGCGCAGGCCCTGATGCGAAATCGACTCGGAGAAGAAGTTCAGTACCGGCAGGATGATGAGCACGATCATGCCCATCATCGTCAGCTTCGTCCCGTGATCCTGCCAGAAACTCGCGCGATCGGCCTGAGCCAGAAGGTCGACAAGATTGCCGAGGAACGCAAAAAGATAGACTTCGAGAAAGGCAATGACCGCCGAAAACAGGGTGGACGCCAGCAGCAAGGGGAGGAATGGTTTCGTGTAGTGCCAGGTAAAACTCAGCAAACCCTCTGGCGGCAGCCCGGGCTGTTGCATTGGAAATGGATCGACGCGGCCTTCAAGCCACGAAAAGAAACGGTCAAACACGAAAGGTCTCCGGGCGTCAGGCCTGCCATAGAGGCCGGCGCGCCGCTAAATCATGAATCTGTTGCGTTATGATACCTTATAAACCCGCGAAGTTTGGCCGCAAAGGGGCGAAGGACCAGCGGCTGTCTTAGGCTGCTTGTTCATCCGCCCTTGCAAGAGCCGACTGCAAGGCCTTGAAACATATGGGATCTATGGCTGTTCCGAGATCTTTGGCCATGATCGCGAAGGCCTGCGAAACCGGCATGGCGGCGCGATACGGACGCTCGGCGGTCAAGGCGTCGAAAATATCGGCGGTGGTGACGATGCGCGTTTCGAGGCTGATCTCTTCACCTTTCAAACCGCGCGGATAGCCCCTGCCGTCCAGCCTCTCATGGTGGCCACCGGCCACGGCAGCGAGGTCAGCGAAAACCGAGATCGAGGCCAGGATGTTTTCGGAATGCACCGGATGGCTCTTGATCGCGTCAAATTCTTCGGCCGTCAGCTTGCCCGGCTTGTCGAGAATGGAGTTGCTGATGGCCAGCTTGCCGATGTCATGCAGAAGTGCGCCGCGCCCCAGCCAACGGCGGCGCTCGCGCGAAAAGCCCAGTTCCTCGGCGATCATGTCGGTGAACACCGCGACCCGTTCGCTGTGGCCGCGGGTGAAGGAGCTCTTGGCGTCGATCACCTGGGCGAAGGCCGTGGCAATCTGGTCGAGATAGTCGTCATCGACGTAGCGTGTCGCCTTGGCAGGCTCCAGATCGAGTACGAGGCTGGGCAGATCCTCTTCCGTGAGAATGTCCCAGAATCCGTCTTCCGCCTGAAGATCAACGAAAGCCTCCACCAGCCGTGGATCGAACCAGCTACCCCTGCGATTGAGTATTTCCTGCAGGGCGGAGGCCGCGCCATTGGCGACATGGAAGACATCGACCACTTGCGCCAGAAGGGCGATTTGCGAGAACAGCGGGATTGCCTGTCCGGCAAGGCCCTCAGGCTTTCCCGACCCATCCCAATGCTCGTCAAGATTCTGGATGCCGTCGCACACCGGTTTCGAGAAGCTCATGCGGGCGGCAATCTCGGCACCGCGATGGCATCGCGCCTCGATCAGCTCGCGGGAGATTTCACCGCCGTTCTTGAGAATATTGATGATGGCGCGAAAGCGCTCGGCGAGGCCGGCTTCAAGGCCCGTATGACCAAGAACGAAGCGCAAGGCCTGCGGCAGGCTGCCGTCGATCAGCTTGAAGTCGCGCTTGAAGCTGATGTCGTTGGCCAGATAGAGCTGACAGATGCGGGCGGCATTGCTGGAGCAGCCGAGGTCCTTGAGCAGCAGCGTGTAATAGAGATCCGAGAGCTCATCTGGCCATAGTTTCAGCCGGGTGCCGAGTTGCGTGCCGATCCAGCAGCAGCGGATGCAATGGCCACGAGGCTGACCTTCGGTCAGGTCGAGGGCATGGCTGAGCGTTCCGAGCAGCTCGGCAAGGCGCAGGCGTGGCGACGGCGTGTTCATGGCCGCATTCAAGGGCCTTGGGACTTAAACTCCGGTGAAGCCTCCCGGCGGCGGCCAGTCACAGTTACGTTATTTGCATGATCCCCCGGTTTTGCGCGTGCTAATCGTTGGGCGGATGACCTCCGCCTCCCGCCTCATTCCGCTCATCATCGCCTCGGCGCTGTTCATGGAGAACATGGACTCAACGGTGATTGCCACGTCGCTGCCGGCGATCGCGCGCGATCTCGGCACTGATCCAATCGTGCTGAAGCTGGCTTTCACAACCTACCTGCTCAGTCTCACGGTGTTCATCCCGATCAGCGGCTGGCTGGCCGACCGCTTCGGCGCGCGGCACGTGTTCCGGGCGGCGATCCTCACCTTCACCCTGGGGTCCATCGCCTGCGGCATGGCGACCTCGCTGGGCGGGCTGGTGGCGGCGCGGGCCTTGCAGGGGATCGGCGGCGCCATGATGGTACCGGTGGGGCGCATCATCCTGCTGCGCGCCATCCCGAAGTCCGAACTGGTCGATGCGCTCGCCTGGCTGACCATTCCCGCCCTTATCGGACCGATGGTCGGGCCGCCCGTCGGCGGCTTCATTACCGATACGTTCGGCTGGCGCTGGGTGTTCTGGATGAATGTCCCCTTCGGTATCGCCGCCATCGGGTTGGCCACCTGGCTGATGCCGGAGACAGGGGTTGAAAAGGTGCCGCCGCTGGACCTCAGGGGATTTCTGCTCTCGGGAATAGGCTTGTCGTCGCTGGTCTTCGGATTGACCGTGCTTGGCCGCGATGTCCTGCCAGGTTCACTGCCACTCGGGATGGTCATCTTCGGCCTCGTGATGGTCACCCTCTATGTGCTGCATGCGCGGCGGGTCGAGGCTCCCATACTGGACTTGCGCCTGCTGCGCATCGAGACGTTCCGTGCCGGCGTGGTGGGCGGAAGCTTGTTCCGGCTTGGCGTCGGTGCGGTGCCATTCCTGCTGCCGCTGATGTTTCAGATCGGCTACGGCATGAGCGCCTTCCAGTCGGGCCTCATCACCTTCATCGCCGCGGTCGGTGCGATCTCGATGAAATTCGGTGCGGCGAAGCTCATCCGGCGCTTCGGTTTCCGGCAGCTGCTGCTGGTCAACGGCGTGCTGGCCAGTGTGTCGATCGCGGTCATGGGGCTACTCTCCGACACGACACCCTATGTCATCGCGCTGGCGCTGCTGTTCATCGGCGGCTTCCTGCGGTCGCTGCAATTCACCGCCATGAACGCGATGTCCTACGCCGATGTCACCAGCGAGCAGGCGAGCTATGCCACCGGGCTCTACACCGTAGCCCAGCAACTTTCGCTCGCCGCAGGTGTGGTGCTCGCCGCTTTCGTGCTCGAAGCCGCGCAATGGTGGCGGGCGGAACAGGCGCTGATGCCAATGGACTTCACCATCGCATTCGCGGTGGTGGCGGTGTGCTCGCTCGGTGCGTTGTCGCAATTCCTCAACCTGTCTCCGTCGGCTGGCGAAAGCGTGAGCGGCAAGGGGGCCGCCGCTCACTCAGACGTGAGGGACGGCAAGGCAGACGTGTGAACCATTGCAGACCGGTTGCGCTTATCTTCTGTGGCAAACGGAGATATCACCATGAACCGCCGCAACCTTATGAAGGCCACCGCTGCCACCGCCTTGTTCCTCGGCCTGGGGTTGAGCATCCGCAAGCCGCATGCCGGGAGTTTCGAGATCACAAAGACCGAGGCGGAGTGGAAAGCCATTCTCACGCCGGAACAATTTGCGGTCATGCGCCAGGAAGACACTGAGCGGCCCTTCACCAGCGCGTTGCTGGATGAACATCGCAAGGGCACATTCGACTGTGCCGCGTGCGACCTGCCGCTTTATGCTTCCGAAACCAAGTATGACAGCGGCACCGGCTGGCCGAGCTTCTTCGACGTGCTGCCGAATGCTGTCGGCAAGAAGGAAGACAACACGCTGTTCACGACGCGGACCGAAGTTCACTGCCGCCGCTGCGGGGGGCATCTGGGGCATGTGTTCGAGGACGGCCCCCAGCCCACTGGCCTGCGCTACTGCATGAACGGCGTTGCGTTGAAGTTCGTGGCGGCTTGACGCTCACCCCCGGCTGACGAAACTGTCGATCACCCGCTTCTCTCCCGCCTTGTCGAAATCGATGGTCAGCTTGTTGCCGTCAACGGAGCGGATGAGGCCGTAGCCGAACTTCTCATGGAAGACGCGCTCACCTTTTGAATACTTCACGCTTTCGGTTTCGCGCGCCACCATTTCTCCTTCGATGAAATGCGGCGTCGAGCGCGCGCTGCCGCCTTGCTTCCAGCGGTCTTGAGCACGCTGCCAGCCGGGGGTCGCGTAGGTGTTGGTGAAGGGCTGCGGCTGCTCGTCAAAGCGGCTCTTGCCGTAGCCCCCGAGGCCGTGGCCGCCATAGGAGTTGGCCATGGGCGCGACCTCGACGTGGGCCTCGGGCAGTTCATCGATAAAGCGCGAGGGCAGGGCCGACTGCCAGAGATTATGGACGCGGCGGTTCTGCGCGAAGGAGATATAGGCCCGCCGCTTGGCGCGGGTGATGCCGACGTAAGCGAGGCGGCGCTCCTCTTCCAGTCCGGCGCGGCCTTTTTCGTCAAGTGAACGCTGATGGGGAAAGAGGCCTTCCTCCCAGCCGGGCAGGAACACGGTGCCGAATTCCAGGCCCTTGGCGGAATGCAGCGTCATGATGTTGACCTTGTCGTCGTCGGGCGACTGCTCGACATCCATCACCAGCGAAATATGCTCGAGGAACCCGGCGAGATTCTCGAACTCGCCCATCGAGCGCACGAGTTCCTTGAGATTTTCCAGACGGCCCTCGGCTTCCGGACTTTTGTCAGCCTGCCACATTTCAGTATAGCCCGATTCATCGAGCACGATTTCGGCAAGCTCCGTGTGGGGCACACCGGTCATCACCTGACGCCAGCGCGAGAAGCTATCGATCAGCTTGCGCAAGGATGTGCGCGTCTTGGCCGGCAACTCATCCGTCAAGGAGATCGCCTCGGCGGCGCGGTAGAGCGAGATGCCCTGGGCGCGGGCGATATTGTGCATGCGCTTCACCGAGGTATCGCCGATGCCGCGCTTCGGGGTGTTGATGATGCGCTCGAAAGCAAGGTCATTGTCGGGCGACGCGACGATCTTCAGGTAGGCCAAGGCATCACGGATTTCGGCGCGTTCGTAGAAGCGCGGGCCGCCGACGACGCGATAGGGCACGCCCAGCGTGATGAAGCGGTCTTCGAAGGCGCGCATCTGGAATGAGGCGCGCACGAGGATCGCCATATCGTTGAGCTTTTCCTTCTTGCGCTGCAGGTTCTCGATGTCTTCGCCGATGACCCGTGCCTCCTCGTCGCCGTCCCAGTGCGAGCGCACGATGACCGTCTCGCCATCGTCGCGGTCGGTGCGCAGTGTTTTGCCGAGGCGGCTTTCGTTCTTGGCAATGAGGCCGGAGGCGGCGCCGAGGATCTGCGGCGTCGAGCGGTAATTCCGCTCCAGCCGGATCACCTTGGCGCCCGGGAAATCCTTCTCGAAGCGCAGGATGTTGTCGACTTCGGCACCGCGCCAGCCATAGATCGACTGGTCGTCGTCGCCGACCACGCAAATGTTCTTGTGGCCCTGCGCCAGCAAGCGCAGCCACAAATATTGGGCGACGTTGGTATCCTGATACTCGTCCACCAGCATGTACTTGAAGCGGCGCTGATACTCCTTCAGTACATCGGGATAGGCCTGGAAGATGCGAAGGGGTTCAAGCAGCAGGTCGCCGAAATCGCAGGCATTCACCACCTTCAGCCGCTGCTGGTATTCGGCATAAAGCTGGCCGCCGAGATTGTTGGCGAAGGAGGCGGCTTCTCCCGCCGGCACCTTGTCCGGCGTCAAGCCGCGGTTCTTCCAGCCATCGATGAGGTTTGCCAACTGCCGCGCGGGCCAGCGCTTCTCGTCAATGCCGTGGGCTTCCATCAATTGCTTCATCAGCCGCAACTGGTCGTCGGTATCAAGGATGGCGAAGCCGGAGCGGAGCCCCGACAGTTCGGCATGGTTGCGTAGGATCTTGACGCCGATGGCATGGAAGGTGCCGAGCCAGGTCATGCCTTCGACAACGCCGCCGACCAGGGCGCCGATGCGGTCCTTCATCTCGCGCGCCGCCTTGTTGGTGAAGGTGACGGCGAGCAATTGCCCCGGCCAGGCCTTGCCGGTGGCAAGAATATGGGCGAGCCTGGTGGTAAGCACCCGCGTCTTGCCGGTGCCGGCGCCCGCCAGGACGAGCAGGGGACCGTCGGTGATTTCCACTGCGGCGCGCTGTTCGGGGTTAAGACCCTTCAGATAGGCTGGCTCCGACTGTGCCATGGCGCGCGCCGACAGGCTCCCGGGTTTTACCGCGGGCGCCGGCTCGTCGTCGCCGAAATCATTGAGGTCGAATGGTCTGGACGTCATCGGGGCTCGAATCCTTGGAGCCCGTTATATAGCAATCATGAGAACGAAATGCGAAACCTCAGCAGATTTTCGCACAGGATTGGCATCCGGCGCGGAGCGAATGGCTTGATGGCGCGCCGCACAGAACGGGCGCAGCGCGCAAGCCAGGTCCATGGGTCAGGCGGCGCGGCGGTTGATGCAGCCGGTATTGGCCTTGAGTTCGCGCACCGCCTTCTGCAGCTTCCGCCAGGTTTCGGCGGTTTCATTGTCGCCGGATTTCTCGCACAAGGCGGCGTGCAGCGCCGCTTCTGATTCGGCGCGCATTCCGTGAACGAAAACAAGCGCTTCCGCGAACAGGTTGATGCCTTGGTTCATCTTTTCGCCTCCTCCGTTGATCCGTCTTGAATCAGTTTATGGAGGTGAAATGCGCCCGCAATGTTGCATGAAGGTGACGATTCCTGACACATTCCCGTGTTGGTGCGGTGCGGGACGACTTCCGATCCTGCTAGGCCTTGCGGGGGATACCGATCTTGTGGCCGACCTGCGGCGGAATGGGCAGGGCTTTGTGGGCCTCTTGCATCGATTGGAGTTTCGACATCACGTCAGGCGGGAATGGGGTGGCCTTCTTCAGTCCCATGTCGACATGCATGAAGATCAGCTCGGCGACACATGACAGCCAGCCTTCTTCGGCATGATACATTTGCTGCATGTAGTGCAGGCGCTTGGCATCACAATCCAAAATCTGGGTCTCGATACGAACCGGGTCTGCGGCATGCAGTTCACGCACATAGGTATTGTGGCATTCAAGGGCGAAGAACGAGGCGTTGCGTTCCTTCACATAGGCTGGCCCCAGCCCAAGGACATCCATGGCCTCATCGGCGGCGCGGTCGAACATCACATTGTAGTAAGCCATGTTGAGGTGGCCATTGTAGTCGGTCCACTGCTCTTCGACTGTCTGGATTCGGCTGACAAAAGGCGCGGGATACGTCATCGAAAATCACCCTGGAACGAGAACTCGCGCTGTCAATACACCGGCCGTGATGCAGCGCACAATGGCGTGCCGGGCCTTCAACCGTCATGCCGTTGTCGTTGAGCCCTGCAAAGCGTAACGCGACCCACGGGGGTCGTGCAACCAAGTGGGAGGTTAAGATGAGGAACCATCGGACTCTAATGTTGTCGGCGGCTGCAGCCAGCGTCCTGGCGGCAAGTGCGGGCATTGCCGCGGCGGCTGACAATCCTGCCGGATTCAAGACGTCTCAGCCGGCCATGCTGACGGCCGTGAAGGCGGGCGTCGAGATCACCCCGCTGCTGACGACCGGCGACACATTGCCCAGCGGCTATCGCTTCGACTCCATTCCGGACGGCATCGCGGTGCGGGGCCGCGGCGACGGCCGCATCGATTTGTTCGTCAATCACGAAACCGGCAAGGTGCCGTTCCCCTATGTGACGGCGGCACCGACCGCTGCCAATGGCGAAAACGATTTCGACAATTCGCAAGTCAGCCGGCTCATCCTCAACGCGCACTCTGCGGGCGTGCTCAACGGGTCGTTCGTGATCTCGAAGCTGGCCGGATATCAGCGCTTTTGTTCAAACTTCCTGGCGACGGCCAAGCACGGGTTCACACGCGACATCCTCTTCACCAACGAGGAAACGCCGGACTATGTGCTGCGCAAGACCAATTCGTGGCCACTCGCCGTTGATGACGCGGCGGCGGAAGAGGGTGGCGTCGTGGTGGCGCTGGACGTCCGCACCGGCAAGCACAATCCCATCTATGGCATGGGCAGGCACAATCACGAAAACAGCGTTGCGATTCCCGGTTATGGCTATCCGGTGCTGCTGTCGGGCGACGACACGTTCACCAGCGGGCCCCTGACGGGCGTCTTTCCTGCCGGAGCCGTGCCGGCGCAGTCGCAGGTCTACATGTACACGGCGCCGACCACCAACGCGGTTCTCAACGACAAGGGCGACCTCTGGGCCTTCGTCTCGGACACGCCGGGCGTGAGGAACTACTACGACGTCCTGCCATACTCGGGCACAGTCGTGACCGGTCACTTCATCAAGGTGCCGAAGGATATCGCCACCGGACACAATCCCGATGGCAGCGAAATGAAGGCCGCCGACAAGGGCTTCCCGCTGCCACCCACCAACGGCTCGTGGCAGACCGATCTCCGCTCGGTGGCGCCGGTTGGCATCGATGGCCCGCAATGGGTTCTCGAGTATTGGAGTGACATCAACAATGTCTTCCAGTTCGTGCGCATCGAGGACATCGCCTATGACAAGCGCGAGGGCATGGGCAACGTCGTCTATCTCGTCGACTCCGGGCGCGGCCGCCGGCCTGACCAGAGCCTCGACACGCCGAATTTCAGGTCTACGAATGGCCGGGTCTGGCGGATGGAGCTCGATCCGGCGGACCCGACGAAAGTGGTCTCTCTCACCGTGCAGGTTGAAGGCGATGATAACCCGGTCAAGACCCCGACCGAAGTGCATCAGCCCGACAACATCGAAACCACGCAGACGGGCTTGCTGTTGACCGAAGATCCGGGCAGCAGCCAGCAATTCCCGGCGGGTTCAGCAGATCCCGCCGCCACAACAGCCCGCCTTTGGTATGTGCCCTTCACCGGCGCGCCGGAAGTCGTGGCCAAGGTCGATCAGTCTGGCGACGGCGGCCCGACAGACGTCGACGGCCGTGCGCCCGGCAATTGGGGCGCATGGGAATCCTCTGGCATCGTTGATGCCTCCGAGGCCATGGGGCCTGGCACCTATCTCATCAATGTGCAGGCCCATACGTTGTGGATCGACAAGGCGCCGGGCGAAGACAACAACAACGATGGCCAACCGGACTTCACCTACAAGCGGGAGGGCGGCCAGCTTCTGATGCTGAAGATTCCGCAGCTCTGAACCAGTCCGCGACGATTGGAAAGGCGTCCCCTTGGGGCGCCTTTTCTGTTTCTTCGCCTGTGTGGTTCAAGACCATCGCAAATTGCCCGGCATCTGCTAATTTGCGGACCATGGACTCAGCTCTCCGCAAGAACAGTATCCCGCAGGCCATCGCCGAGATTCGCGACGTATTGGGTGACCGGTTGTCGACCGCCCAGGCGGTGCGCGACCATCATGGCAAGGACCAGACCTGGAACCCCGGTGCATCGCCCGATGGCGTCGCCTTCGTGCATTCGACGGACGAGGTCCAGAAGATCGTCGCAATTTGCGGCAAGTATGGAACGCCAATCATCCCCTACGGCACGGGGACCTCGCTTGAAGGCCATTTCACCGCGCCGTTCGGCGGCATTTCGATCGACCTTTCGGCGATGAACCGCATTCTTGAAGTCAATGCCGCCGATCTCGATTGCCGGGTGGAGGCGGGCGTCACGCGCAAGCAGCTGAACGCGCATCTACGCGACCAGGGTCTGTTCTTTCCGGTTGATCCGGGGGCTGATGCCAGCCTGGGCGGCATGACGGCAACCAGGGCGTCCGGCACCAATGCCGTGCGCTACGGCACGATGCGGGAGAACGTGCTGAACGTTACCGCGGTCATGGCCAATGGCGAAGTCATACGCACCGGCTCGCGGGCAAAGAAGTCGTCCGCCGGTTATGATCTCACACGGCTCATGGTCGGTTCCGAAGGCACGCTTGGCGTCATCACCGAAGTGGCGCTCAAACTCTACGGCATTCCTGAATCGATTGTCGCCGCCGTCTGCCCGTTCCCGAGCGTCGAAGCCTGCTGCAATGCCACGATCACGGCGATCCAGATGGGCATCCCGGTGGCACGCATCGAGCTGGTCGATGCCGAGCACGTGAAGGCCTTCAATGCCTATTCGAAGCTTGACCTTAAGGTGACGCCGACATTGTTCCTCGAATTCCATGGCACCGAGGCCTCGGCGCACGAGCAGGCCGAGACGTTTGCTGCAATCGCGGCAGACCTCGGCGGCGGCCCCTACAGCATGGCCGCCAAGGAAGAAGACCGGCAGAAGCTGTGGCAGGCGCGGCACGATGCGTTCTGGGCGACGAAATCTCTGGTGCCAGGCAAGGATGCGTTCGCCACCGACGTCTGCGTGCCGATCTCGCGGCTGGCTGAATGTGTCACCGCGACGCAACAGGATCTCGCCGCGAACGGCCTCTATGGTCCGATCGTCGGGCATGTCGGGGATGGCAATTTCCATGTGGTGCTGTTCTGCGATCGTGCCGACAGCGCGGAAGTGAAGAAGGTGAAGGAGGTCTATGGCCGCCTCATCGACCGCGCGATTGCGATGGGCGGAACGTCGACGGGAGAACATGGCATCGGCTCGGGCAAGGTTGCCTATCTCGAGAAGGAACACGGTCCCGCGCTTGCTATCATGCGCGACATCAAGCGTGCGCTTGATCCGAAGAACATCATGAACCCCGGCAAGAATGCCGCCATTTGATTGACGCAATGCAACGCCAACAGAAGCGTCCATGAAGGTGTGGAAATCTCCGGTTTTCTATTTCGGAATCTTGCTGGTGATGGTCATCGCCGGCCTGCTGTCGGCGCCCTATGTGATCGACTGGAACAGCTATCGCGCCGATCTCGAGGCCTATGGCAAGAAGCTCACAGGCAGGCCGGTCAAGATCGAGGGACCGGTTTCGGTGCAGCTGTTTCCCTGGCCGAAGCTGGCCGCTGAAAACGTCAGCCTTGCCAATCCCCCCGGACTTGACGCTGCAGAATTCGCCCATGCAGATCGCATCGTCGTCAGAATGACGCTGGCCGGACTGGCGCGCGGCGGCATCGATGTTCAGAGCGTCGATATCGAAGGCCCGTCAGTGCATTTCGAACGTCTCGCCACGGGCGAGGGCAACTGGCAATTCCAGCCTGCCGCCGATCTGATCAAGAGCGATGTCCTGTCACGCGTCAGCCTTGACCAGATCAGGCTGCAGGACGGCACCGTGACCTTCAGCGACAGGCGGCGCGGCGAAACCTTCCGCCTTGACGATGTCAACGCATCTGTGACGTCGCCCGGCATCACCGGCCCATGGCGCTTGCGGGCTTTGGCGTTGCATGACGACCGGTCCGTCGACATCTCGCTGTCCACCGGCATCTGGACGGCGTCCGACCCGTTCCGCTTCGGCTTGCGGGTGGCAGCCGCCGACGGTTCGGGGCTGGTGTTTTCTTTCGACGGAACCACCGACGGCAGCCAGGCCCAGGGCGAACTGCGTATTGAACCTGCGACGACCGACGACGGAAAGGGCGATGCCGAGGGCAAGGTGAGGCCCTTGGTCATGACGTCGAAGGTCGATGCCACTTTCGATCAGATCAATATGCAGGCACTGGAAATTGCGCCGCAGGATCCGAAGCAGGGCGGTGCGGTTACCACAGGCTCCGCCAGCTTCAAGCTTGGACAGCACATCGATGCAAAGGCCGATCTCAAGTCGGCGATGCTCGATCTCGACGAGCTTGCCGGTGCCAAGAGCCGGACGCTGCTGCGCGAGGCCGGAAGCCTGGCGCTGGCCGACAGCCTCCTCCGGTTGCTCCCCTCTGACATGAGTCTGGCTGGATCCGTATCGGTGAGCGCACTGAAGACCGGCGGCGAGACGCTCGAGAACGTCAGGCTGGCCGTTGAAGCCGATAGCAATGCGCTGCGTATCAAGGAGTTTTCCACCGGCTTGCCGGGGCGGTCACAAATGCTGTTCAAGGGAATTTACTTCCCCGGCGCACAAGGCGCCGAGATTGCCGGCGAACTGGCCGTCGAGGCCAGTGATCTGAGGCAGCTGGTACAATGGCTCTGGCCCGAGGCGCGGGCGTCAATTGCCTCGCTGTGGACTGGCAGCCGCGGCCGCTTCAAGCTTCAGACCGACCTCAGCATCACGGCAGCACGTCTGCACTTCAGCAAGGCGCAATACGAACTCGACGGGGAACAGGGAACCGCGGCCCTCTCGGTGACACCGGCTGGCCGCGGCGCAGTCGACCTGCGGATCGATGGCAATCGAATCGATATCGACAATTACATGCCGCAGGGCGTGTCGGCGCTCTCCGCAGCCGCTTCGCAAGGCGCGGGTGGTCTGGCGGCGATGCTGTTGCCGCGCGCCGACGCACCTGATTTGAGGCTCACCGTGCAGACGGCCGGGCTCGTCCTCAATGGCGTCACGGCCTCCGACGTGGTGGTCGATCTGGCGTCCGGCGCCAACGGACTTGATCTTCGGGCACTGGAGATCGGTTCGGTCGGCGGAGCGAAGCTGCAGGCCACCGGACTTATCCTGGACAATGGCAAGGGTGCGGATGGTTCGATCGGCCTGCAGGTCAATGCCGATGACCCGCGCGAACTGTTGCGCCTGCTCGGACTGATCCATGGCGACAGTTACCCCGCATGGGCCTCAAGTCTTGGTCCGGCTGCGGTCAAGGGCACCTTTGGTGTCAAGCCGGATGACATGGGCTCGGCGGTGAGCTTCGGGTTGGAAGGCACAGCCGGAGCGATGCGCTTCAACGGCAGCGGCAGCATCGGCCCGCAGCTCGATATTGCTGGCGAGATGGTGATCACCTCGCCCACCTCCGGACCGATGGCGGGTCTGCTCGGACTCGTGCCCATGGCCGACGATGACCTGCCGGCGCGCGTCTCGTTCAAGGCCGCCGGAACCGCCAAGGATGGCTTCATGGCGGATGCCGCGATGCAGGTTTTCGGCGCGCGGCTGGACTATCGCGGCAGCGTCAATCCGTTCAGCCCCGGCTATGGTGTGGATGGCACGCTGGCCCTGCGGTCTACGGATGTGACGCAGCTGCTTGCCGCCTCCGGCATGCCGCATCAGCTTGGACCCGGGGCAGTTCTGGTGGTTGACAGCGGCATTGCCAGTTCCGCCACGGGTTGGAAACTTCCGAACGTGACGGGCCGCCTCAACGAGGCCAAATTCAATGCTTCGCTTGAGGTGACGCCAGAGTTGCGCGTGAACGGTCAGGTCGAGACGGGTGCATTGTCGCTGCCTGATGTGCTGGCACCGGTCTTCCTGAGTTGGACGGGAGCTGGTCCCGATCTCGAAACGGCTTTCGCCGCCCGGCTGCCGTTCGGCCTCACAGGTGAATTCTGGCTGAGGCCGAATACGCTACAGGTGCATCAGCATTTCGCGGCGAGCGATGCCGAGGTCGGCATCGTCGCGACTCCCGATGAAATCAATCTGGCGCTCTTCGGCAAGGATCAGCTGGGGCGCGGGGTGAAAATCGGGCTCACCTCGCGCGGCACCGATTCGAGCCGCAAGCTCTCCGGCCGTCTTACTATCCCGGTGGATCTGTCGACGCAGCTGCTCCTGACCAATGGGTCGCCGGTGGCCTCCGGCGTCGGTGCCATCGATATCAGTTTCGAAGGCGAAGGACGCAGCACCGGCGGGGCTCTCGCCGGACTTCGCGGCAGCGGCGCCTACGGGTTTGAGGACTTCCGCGTCATTGGACTTTCGCCGCAGGCCTTCGGACAGGCTTTGGCCGAGGCCAAGGATGCCACGGGCATTACCAAGGCCTTCGATGCCTTGCGTGGCGGCGAAGGCTTGGCCTTCGGCAAGATCAGTGGCTCGATCACCATGGCCAATGGCGAGGTCGGATTCCTGCCGTTCGGCATCAAGACGCCGGACGCCGACGTCATGGTCAAGACCGTGGCGGAGCTGGCACTGGGTCAGATCGACGCCGAAATTTCGGTGCAACTCAAAGCGCGCGCCGATCTGCCGGCGATGAGTGTCTCCTATGTTGGCCCCCCGGCTGCCCTGGCGCGCAGCGAAGACAATTCCGAGATTTCGACCAAGCTCGGCGTCGCCATCATGCAGAAGGGCATCGATGAACTTGAACGGCTGCAGCAGGAGCAGAAGCGCCTGGCTGAGCAGGAAGAAAAGCAACGCATCGAGGACGAGGCCCGCCTCGCGGCCTATTATGCCCAGCGCGATGAGCTGCTGCTGCGCAAGCGTGAGCTCAAGGTCCATTCCGAGATGCGCGTCGTCGAGGCCGAGCGCCTGCGCCAGTTGCTCGAAGAAGAACGAGCAGCCAATGCGGAGATCAACAAGAGCGAAATGAAGCAGAGGCTGCGCGAGATCCGCGTCTTCAAGCGGCTGGCGCGGCTGACATCGGCCGTAACGCCGCCGGCGAAACCTGCTGCAGCAAAGCCAAGGCCGGAGCCGCAGCTTCGCGGACCTGTCGTGCTGGCAAAGCCTGAAGGTGCCCCCTTGGTAATCTCCCCGCCGCCGGGCGACTCGCCGTCGCAGTAGCCCCGGCTCAGTTTGGCCGCGCAGCAGCGGCCGCGAGCAACCACACCCGGATGGCGCTCGACAGATTGCGGCCGCCCCGCGATTGATCGATCTCGGAGACAAGAGCGGCAACCGACTGGTTGCGCCTTGAGGCTTCGGCCTGCAAGGCCGTCCAGAATTCGGGCTCCAGCGACAGCGAGGTGCGATGCCCGGCGATGGTGAGCGAGCGCTTCAGATCACCCGCCATCACTCCTCGCGCTTGTGGCCGTCGAGGTCTTTCGCCAGCTTCTGCCGCTCAACGTCCGTCAGGGCCTTCTCCGCCTTCTTGCGGCCGAACTTCGCACGATTTTCCGCCGCCTGGTCTTCCTTCACGGCGCGATCCTTGCGCTTGCGGTGGAGTTTCAGGTTGACGACGTCGCCCATGCTATTTCGGCCCGATCATGTCCTCGGGCCGCACGATACGGTCGAAGTCGTCGGCATCGATCCCATCCTTGACGGCCTCGGTCCGCAAGGTCGTGCCGTTCTTATGCGCGGTCTTGGCGATCTTGGCCGCACGGTCATAGCCATATTTGGGCGCCAGTGCGGTGACCAACATCAGCGAGCGGCCGAGGGCTTCGGCGATATTGTCCTCGCGCGCCTCGATGCCCACGACGCAATTGTCGGTGAAACTCACCGCCGCATCGGCCATCAGCCGCACCGACTGCAGAAAATTGTAGGCCATCACCGGATTGAAGACGTTGAGTTCGAAGTGTCCCGATGCACCGGCAAATGTGAGCGCCGCGTGGTTTCCGAAGATCTGTACACAGACCATCGTCAGGGCTTCGCATTGGGTCGGATTGACCTTGCCCGGCAAGCACGAAGAGCCAGGCTCATTCTCGGGGAGCGACAGTTCGCCGAGGCCCGAGCGTGGGCCCGAGCCCAGGAAGCGGATGTCGTTGGCGATCTTGAAGAGGGAGGCTGCGACCGTGTTGATCGCACCGTGGCTCATCACCATCGCGTCATGCGCGGCCAGCGCCTCGAACTTGTTGGGAGCCGTTGTGAATTTCATGGCCGTGATGGCGGCGATCCGGTCGGCCACCATCTCGGCAAAGCCCACGGGCGCGTTGAGGCCGGTCCCGACCGCCGTGCCGCCCTGTGCCAGTTCCATCAGCATCGGCATGGTCTGCTCGATGCGGGCGATGCCGTTCTCGACTTGCCTGGCATAGCCGGAGAATTCCTGGCCGAGCGTCAATGGCGTCGCATCCTGTGTGTGGGTGCGGCCGATCTTGATGATCGACTTCCATTGCATCGCCTTGTCGTTCAGCGCATTGCGAAGCTTTTGCAAGGCCGGAAGTAGCCGATGGTGGATTTCCTCGGCGCAGGCCACATGCATCGCCGTCGGGTAGGTGTCGTTCGACGACTGGCTCATGTTGACGTGATCGTTGGGATGCACCGGCTTCTTGGAGCCCATTTCGCCGCCCAGCATTTCGATGGCGCGGTTGGAGATCACCTCGTTGGCATTCATGTTGGACTGGGTGCCGGAGCCTGTCTGCCAGACGACGAGCGGGAAGTGATCGTCGAGCTTGCCCTCGATGACTTCCTGGGCAGCCTTGACGATGGTCTCGCCAATCTTCGGATCAAGCCGTCCCAGGGCCATGTTGGCTTCGGCCGCGGCGCGTTTGACGATGCCGAGCGCACGCACAACGGGCTTCGGCTGCCGTTCCCAGCCAATCTTGAAATTGCCGATCGAGCGTTGTGCCTGGGCGCCCCAGTAGCGGCTGGCATCAACCTCGATGGGGCCAAATGTGTCGGTCTCAATGCGAGTCTTGGTCATGGCAAAATCCTGTCCGGCGTCTTGCGGTTTCGATCTGGCGGGCTGATTATCACTTCCCAATCCCTGCCGCCAGTCAGACGGAAGTTGACCAGACATGCTGAAGAAAATGCCGCGCGGCGTATGGATGCTGGGCTTCGTCAGCCTGTTCATGGATGTGTCGTCCGAAATGACGCATGCGGTGCTGCCGCTGTTCGTGGTCGGCACATTGGGGGCGAGTGCGGCGCTGCTGGGCCTACTCGAAGGCATCGCGGAAGCCACGGCACAGATCTCGAAACTGTTCTCAGGCGTATTGAGCGACCGCTGGCGAAACCGGAAGCGCATGGCGTTGTTGGGTTATGGCATGGCGGCCGTGGTAAAACCGCTGTTTCCGCTGGCCACGAATGTGACCGCGGTGTTCGCGGCTCGCTTTGCCGACCGCGTCGGCAAGGGCATCCGCGGGGCGCCGCGCGATGCGATGGTGGCAGACATCGCGCCGGCCGAGCTGCGGGGAGCCGCCTTCGGGCTTCGCCAGTCGCTGGACACGGTGGGCGCGTTTGCCGGGCCGCTGATCGCCATCGGACTGATGGTGCTGCTCAGCATGGATCTGCGCATGGTCATGTGGGTGGCTTGCGTTCCGGCGCTGTTCGCCGTGCTCATTCTGGCAATCGGCGTGGAGGAGCCGCCGCATCGCGAAACCGGAGAACGCAAACCGGGCTTCGATCTCCGCACCGCATCGTCGCTGGGAAGCGCCTTCTGGCAGGTGACCGCCATCGGCGCGGCGATGATGATGGCGCGATTCTCGGAAGCCTTCCTCGTGCTGAAGGCCTCCGCCTCGGGGCTTTCAAATGCCTGGGTGCCGCTGATCATGGTGGTGATGAGCGTTGTCTATTCGCTGTCGTCATATCCCGCCGGCGTCTTGTCGGATCGCATTGGCCGGCGCGGGCTTCTGGTCGCAGGCCTCGTCATGCTGGTGGCGGCCGACGTCGTGCTGGCTTTCGGCACGTCGATCCCGGCTGCACTTCTCGGCGTCGCCTTGTGGGGGCTGCACATGGGATTGACGCAAGGCGGGTTGTCGAGCCTGGTGGCCGATACCGCTCCGGCCGGGCTGCGCGGCACGGCCTTCGGTGTCTTCAATCTGGCGAGTGGACTGGCCTTGTTGGTAGGCAGCGTGCTGGCTGGCCTGCTGTGGGATTATTCGGGGCCGCAGGCGACATTCCTCTGCGGCGGGGCCTTCGCCATTGTGACGTTGATCGGCCTAGCGTGGATAAAGCCTCGCCAGCCAGACCATGCAGAGGCCTGAGACAAGTGCCGCGCCGCCGGCGATCATCAGTGCCGTCTGCGGCGATGTGCGGTCGAGCAGCAGGGCAAAGAGCAGGGGGGCGGCGGCATTGAGCACAAGATTGGGGGCGGCGAGGACGCCAAGCACTTCGCCATATCCCTTGCGTCCGAAGAGCACCAGCGGGACCGCGCCCTTGGCGATCGTCACCAACCCGTTCGAGGCACCATAGAGGAGGGCGAAGGCCAATCCTGCCGTCCAGCCGAAGCCACCGATGGCGAAAATTGCAAGTGCCACCGGCAGAAGCCCGAATGCCACGAGGCCAAGTTGCGTGGCCTTCAGCCGCCGCCCCAGAAGGATCTCGCCGATGCGGCTGGCGACCTGCGAGGGCCCGATCAATGCCGCCATGCCGACAGCGCTGGCCCCCGCAAAGCCAAGCCCTTCGAACAGCGGTACGACATGGGCAGAGATGGCGGAGAACACCAGGCCGTTGATCGCAATCACGGCGGCAAACAGGGCCATGGATTTCGTCCGGTCGGGTCCGGTCAGCGGCACGGCATTGTCATTGGCGCCAGCCTCGAGATGGCCTTCGCCGCGCGCGCCCTTCAACACCAGGGCATGGACCGGCAGGCACACGGCAAGATGCAAGACGGCGTAGACAAGGAGAGCCTGCTGCCAGCCGATGGCTTCCGAGAGATAATGGCTGACCGGCCAAAACACGGTCGAGGCCAGTCCGCCGAACAGGGTCAAGTAGGAAATGGCGCGCCGGGACTGCGGTCCAGCGATCTGCGCAAGGCTGGCGAAGGCGGCGTCATAGGTCATCAAACGCATGGCGAGCCCAAGCACCAGCCAGCCTGCGATGTAGGCTGCCGGGTGGGAGATCAGCCCGATCAAGCCGAGACCGACGGCGGCAAGTGCGGAGCCGGTCATCATCAGCTTGCGCCCGCCCTGGCGATCGATGAAGCGCCCGGCCCAGCGCGAGATCAGCCCGCTGACGAGCAGGGCGGCAGAGAAGGCGCCGAAGATCAGCGCCTTCGACCAGCCCGTCGACATCGCGATGTCGGGAGACAGCGCTCCCAATGCGTAATAGGTCGTACCCCAACCGATGATCTGGGTCAGCCCAAGGCCGACGATGACAAGCCAGAGGGGCATGTGGTCCTTAACGCAGTTCGTCCCACCAGATGGGATTGCTCCAGGCGCGCTTGCCGGCATTGTCGATCACGACGACGCGGAACCAGGCGCTCTGCTTCTTCAGCAGCCAGCCTTTTTCCAGTTTTGCCAGATCAAAGCTCGCATCAGTGATGGCGCGGCCATTGCGGATCGCCGTGCGCGAGGTGCCGCACAACACGGTGATCGTATCGACCGGCGAGCAGGAAATCGCGATCTCCTTGCCGTTCATCTCGATCGAATGGATCTGCGGTCCCATGCTCGAGTAATACTGTCCGGCTTTCAACGCGGTGAGCAGCGCGTCGGGATCGAGACTTTCGGCCTTCACATGCACCCAGCCGCCGAAATGATCGGGCGTCTTGAAATGTGCATCGTCAGTGGCGAAGGCGGTGAGGCGTTTGCCCTCCGTCAGCAGCTGGTCGGCGAGGTACCAGCCGTCGCCGCGGTCATTCTCGATGGCGCAGCCGTGATTGTAGATTTCCACCGCATGGGCGCAGTCGATCGCCCGGCCATCCTCGATGGTAAGCTGGGACCAGGCGGGGTGGGCGATACCGATAAAGGCGCCAGCCTCGGCAGCGCGGCGGGCGATTTGCTCGCCGGTTTCGCCGTCGAGGTTCTTTGGGAAGTCGAGCGGCAGTCCCGCCGCCACGATGTGCCAGAGTTCGCCGACCTGGGTTTCCGGCGCGTGCAGCTCGGCGCCGATCAACGTGGTGAAATTGTTGGAGCGGAAGGCCCGCGTATCGGCAATCGGGAAATCGAAATTGCCGATGAAATGCTCCGACAATTGCATGAAGTCGTAGCCGGCATTCTTGTAGGCCTCGATCACGGCTTGCGGGGCCAAGACGCCATCCGACAGCGTGGAGTGGGTGTGAATATTGCCACGCCAGAAACGGCCGGCAGTGGAGAAGGGAGCGAGCAGGGTCATGAGAATTCCTTGAAGCTGATCAAACGCTCATCTGCATGCCGAGTTCGACCACGCGGTCGGGCGGAATGCGGAAGAACTCGATGGCTCTCGCAGACTGATTTGCCAACATGATGAAGATGCGCTGCTGCCAGAACGGCAACGCAGAGCGGGCCGACATGCGCAGCACGCGGCGGCCGAGGAAGTATGACGCCTGGCGCGGATCGATCTCGAGGCCGAACGGGGCGCAGGCCCTGAGCGCCCTCGGCACGTCGGGCTGTTCCATGTAGCCGAAACGGGCTTCCACCAGCCAGGCGCCGAGCGGCAGTTGCTTGACGATCACCCTCTCGCCGCCGTCGATACGTGGCTCGCTGGTGGTTTCCGCCGTGATGAAGACCAGGCGGTCATGCAGCACGCGATTGTGCTTGAGGTTGTGCATCAGAGCGCTGGGCGCATAGACTGGATCGGTCTGCAGGAAGACGGCAGCACCGGCGACGCGCGTCGGCTGGCGGCGCTCGAGGCTTTCGAGCAGCGGCACGAGTTCAACCGATTCCTTCCGCAGCTTTTCCGCCAGTGCCTGCCGGCCGCGCATCCACGTCACCATCAGCATGATGATGGTGGCGCCGAGGAGGACGGGCATATAGCCGCCATGCGCGAGCTTCAGACCATTGGCGGCGAGGAACACGGCTTCGATGATGAAGAACAGGATGATCAGCGGAATGACGAACCAGCGCGGCAGGTTTCTGGATTGCCAGAAGAAGATCAGCGCCAGCACCGAGTCCACGATCATCGAGGTATTGACGGCGATGCCATAGGCAGAGGCGAGGTTGCTCGATGACTTAAACACCATCACGAGGATTATGACACCCACCAGTAGCATCCAGTTGATCTGGCCGACATAGATCTGGCCTTGTTCTGTTTCCGACGTGTGGGTGATGTTCATGCGCGGGAATAGGCCAAGCGACATTGCTTGCTGGGCGATTGAAAACGCGCCGGTGATGACGGCCTGCGATGCGATCACGGTCACGGCCGTGGCCAGGGCCACCAGAGGGATCAGGCCCCAGCCCGGCGCCATCAGGAAGAACGGGTTATCGACGGATTCAGGGTGCGAAATGATGAAGGCGCCCTGACCGAGATAGTTGAGGATCAGTCCGGGAAACACCACGCAGAGCCAGGCGAGGCGGATGGGCTTCGAGCCGAAGTGGCCCATGTCGGCATAGAGCGCCTCGCCGCCGGTGACGGCGAGGAACACGCCGCCGAAGACCATCAGGGCGAGGCCCGGGCGTTCGACCAGCATGCCGATGCCATGCAGCGGGTTGAGGGCCGCGAAGATGTCGAGGTCGTCGAAAATGTGGTTGAAGCCCATGATTCCGAGAATGAGGAACCATGCGGTGGTAATGGGCGCAAACAGCGAGGCGACGCCTGCTGTGCCCTTGTACTGGAACAGGAACAGCGTGATCAGGATGCCGAGCGTCAAGGGGACGACATAAGGCTCGAACCCGGGATTGATGACGTTGAGGCCCTCGACGGCGGAGAGCACCGACATCGCCGGCGTGATCATCGCGTCTCCGAAGAAGAAGGCGGCCCCGATGATGCCCATGGCGAGCACGAAGCCACCCTTCTTCTGCAGCAACGTCTCGACCAGCACGACGAGCGACAGGATGCCGCCTTCGCCCTTGTTGTCGGCGCGCATCAGGAAGACGACGTATTTCAGCGTGACGATGAGAATGAGTGCCCAGATCAGCAGTGACGCGACGCCCAGCACCGCGGCGCGCAGGTCTCCGCCGGCGGTGACCACCGGATGCAGCGCTTCGCGCATGGCGTAAAGCGGGCTCGTGCCGATGTCGCCGAAGACGACGCCGATCGAGGCAAAGGCAAGTTTCAAAGAGGACTTGTTTGCCGAATGAGACTTGTCGTGCGGTGGTTCTTTCTGTTGTTCCATGGACGCGCCCAGTCGAGCGCTGCTCCCTGTCTCTGTTCCCCGGCGGCTATTCGGCCGTCACGACGGCGCGGCATTCAGCAGGTAGGGCGCTGAGAGTCAAGGGTGGAGCAGGCTTGGGAGGTTTGGCAGGCTTGGCGTTGGGGTCGGGCTTGGGTTTCTTTTTCGGAACCCAGGGCACATCGCCCATCCAATAGGCCAATTCCTCGCCGCAGCCGTCGCCATCCTTCGGTCGCGCCGGCGCCTGGTTCTTGCAGGTGGGCGAATCCTTCGGGCAGTTGATGCGGATGTGGAAATGATAGTTGTGCCCGAAGTAGGGACGGACCTTGGCCAGCCATGAGCGGTCGCCAGTGGCCCACTTGCAGAGTTCGGCCTTGATCGGCGGGTGCACGAAGATGCGGGCGACCTGCGGATAAGACGCGGCGCGCTTGATGAGCTTGGCATGGGCCGGCGTCCAGACCGAATAGTCCATGGTCTTGCGGTCCTTGACCACGAGCTTCGCCGACATGTCCTCGCGTTCGCGCTTGGTCAATGTGCGGTTCGGCATCGGCGTCAGCCAGACATCGGCATCGAGGCCGACCTGATGGCTGGCGTGGCCGGACAGCATTGGCCCACCGCGCGGCTGGGCAAGATCGCCGACGAGGAGGCCGGGCCAGCCATCGTATTCACGGGCCTCGACCGCCAGCTTTTCCACGAGGCTGACGAGTTCCGGGTTGCCCCAGTTGCGGTTTCGCGACAGGCGCATGACTTGCCAGGCGGGACCATCCACTGGCAGCGCCATGCCGCCGGACATGCAGCCCTTGGCGTAAGATCCAATGGCGCGGGCCTTCATGTTGAGCGTCGGGCCCTTCATTCCGCCAAAGACCTTCTTGGCCGGAAGTTTCGACAGCGCCTGATCGCTCATTGCAGCCAGGGCCGCCGAGTCGGAAACCGATTGCGCAGCAGCTTGAATTGACAGCATTCCCAAACAGAGCAGGGCGGGCAGCACCAAGCGGCGAAACATCGAAAGCCTCATTTCTTGCGGAAATGGTCGAGCGACACGACCTTCGCCGCCTCATCCGGCGCCGGACTATCGGGCGATTTCGTGTCATCCTCGCCTTCCGGATCGGCTGTGGACTTGAGCTGTCCGTTCTTGGCGGACTCGAGATCCTTGGGCTTGCGTTCGACATTGACGGTTTCGAACTGCAGGCCGAACTGCACGGCGGGATCGAGGAACCCCTTCACCGCGTCGAAGGGGATGACAAGTTGTTCCGGAACGTTGTCAAACGACAGCTCGACCTCGAAGCGGTCGTCATGGACGTTGAGGTTCCAGTACTGGTGCTGGAGCACGATGGTCATTTCCCGAGGGTAGCGGCCAAGGATCTTGGGGCTGAGGCTGACGCCCGGGTGCCGGGTGTTGAAGGCAATATAGAAATGATGATCGCCGGGCAGGCCGGTCGTCGCTGCAATGCGGAGTGCGTCACGCACGACACCCTTCAAGGCGTTCTGGGCGAGCAGGTCATAACGCATCAGGTCTTCGGGCATCGTCAAATCCGGAACTGCTTCGATACGGCCCCGTATCATAGCCGTCCGGAGAAGGCAAAGCCATCCGGAGATCAGGGTCATCGATTGAAAGGGAATTGAGTGCCGGCTTCTGTTGCCAGGTGCCGGCGAACCCCGCCTTGAACTGCTAAGCCCAAGGACTTGATTTCCCTAGCTCAGGCTGCTTACGCAGCCACCGCGACGGGAGCATAGTTGTCGTTGGCAACTATATGTTTAGCCCGATAACGTCGGAACCATCACGAGCAAAAAGCCACCCTTTACGCCCTCGTCGATCCTATTTCGCCCCCCTCACAGGCCGCTGGCCTGCAGCGGCCGGTGGTGGAGGCGCCGGGTACTGCCCCCGGGTCCGATAGGTTTATTGCGGTAACCGTTTATCACCATAGTCATGCCCCTTGCGAGGCGTGACCAGAGGAATATAGGGGGTGGGGCGCCAGTTGGGAAGGGTGTCTGCCCGACAATCTTGCCAACAGAGTTTTTACGGCGCCTTGAGTGTGCTTGCGGCATTTCCCGCGAGATTCTGCCCGTAGCACTTGAAAACGTAGGCGGCTGCAATCGCCATCGCCGTCACCCACACCAGGAAGAATATGGACTGTGTCATCGAAAATACGATGTCGGGTCTCGGCGTCACCACGGCCTTTGCCAGAGCCCAACTGACGGCAATCTGCAGCAACCATACCGGCAGGCTGACCACCAGCCAGACGAGGAATATCCTGCCTACGCCACGTCCAGTATCGGCAACGGCATTGCTGAAACTGGCGGCCGATGAGTCCACTGCGAGCGCTGCATAGAGCGGCATGCAAACGAGGAAGAACAGAATACTGATGGCGTAACCAAAGAAGATCGCCGCGACGGACAGTCCGTAGGGAAGAGTGAACCGTATAATGTCCGATCCCGCGGCGATGACGGTGATCACGTTCGGAACCGCATAAATCAGCGACAGGATTGCCGAAAGCAGGGCGATACGGAGGAACCGCCCTGACTTGCCGGGAACGTTTTCACGGCTCGGTTTCTCGCCCAGGAGCTCCCAGCGAAGGATGATGAGTGCCAGGAAACTTGCCAACACGGCAAGTACGAGGAGATCCAGCAGCATCCCCGCAAGCAGCCAGATGAGGGAATTCACTCCGGTATAATTGGCGATGCCATCATGGACCATGGCGAGGTAGAAGACATTGACGGCGCAGACCGCCACAGCCAAGCCGGCAAACAGGACCGGCATCTGCATCAGGGCTGCAAACGTCCGTGACCACGCTACACCTGCCACCGGGAAGACCTTCAGCGACTTGAGATTGGCCATTCGCGTGGTCCTCTATGCCGTGCCCTGGCGCCACTATAGATCGACAGGCGCGGTGCTGGCCAGTCCTCGGACCTGCTGCAAGCCGCAATCCACAAGGCCAATCGAGAGTTCGCAAAGCCCTCCGGAATCGTCTAGTTTCCGCTTCATGAAACAGTATCTCGATCTCATGGCCCATGTCCGCGCGCATGGGTTTGCCAAGGAAGACCGTACAGGCACCGGAACCCTCTCGGTGTTCGGCCACCAGATGCGCTTCGACCTTGCACAGGGTTTCCCGCTGGTGACGACCAAGAAACTGCACCTGCGTTCGATCATCCACGAATTGCTGTGGTTCATTCGCGGCGACACCAACATCAAGTATCTGCACGACAACAAGGTCCGCATCTGGGACGAGTGGGCGGATGCCAATGGCGATCTGGGGCCAGTCTATGGCGCGCAGTGGCGCTCGTGGCCGGCCCGCGATGGCTCCACCATCGACCAGCTGGGGGACGTCATCGCCCGCATCAGGAAAAATCCGGATTCGCGGCGCCTGATGGTCACGGCGTGGAATCCGGCGGACGTCGACAAGATGGCGCTGCCGCCTTGCCACTGCCTGTTCCAGTTCTATGTGGCAGGCGGCAAGCTCTCCTGCCAGCTTTACCAGCGCTCGGCCGATATCTTCCTTGGCGTACCGTTCAACATCGCCTCCTACGCATTGCTAACCCACATGGTGGCGCAGGTGACGGGGCTGAAGGCCGGCGAGTTCATCCATACGCTGGGTGACGCGCATCTCTACCGCAACCATCTTGATCAGGCAGATGAGCAACTGAAACGCCAGCCATTGCCGTTGCCACGGCTCATCATCAAGCGCGACGTGCAGTCCATCGATGACTTCCGTTTCGATGATTTTGAGATCGCTGGCTATGAGTCGCATCCGCATATCGCCGCTCCTGTGGCGGTTTGAAAATGGCGGCTCTGGGTGAGGATTTCAGCGGCGGCTGGTTCCGCAGGCTCTATGCTCCCGTCAATCCGACGGGCCTTTGGTGGTCTCTGGTGTTTGCCGCGGCACTTCTGGCGCTGCATGTGCTTTTGCAGCTGATCTTCTCGGTGATCGCCACGCTTGTGCTGTTCGACGGCGCCTTCGACAACATGCGGATTGCCGTGAAATCCAGTCTGATCGCAGTGTTTCCGGCCTCCCTGCTGGTTGCCGCTGCGGGTTGGTTCTTCGCCCAACGCAATGGTGGCGATCCGTTCCGGGTGCTCAGTCTCGCGCAGCCGCGATTGTCAGCCTCGGGCTGGATCGTGCTCATCGCCGGATTCATAATGGCGATGTATCTGGCGATCATGATCATCGTCACCGTGTTCGGCATCGATATCAATCAGTACACGCCAGGACCCGACGGCCAATCGCCGCAAGGCGGATCGGCCGGTCTGGTGAAGGAGGCGATGTTCGACATCGCGAATGAGCCGTGGCTCTTCGCTCTGGTCTTTCCATCGATCGCGCTTGGCGCGCCGATTGCCGAGGAGCTGATCTTCCGCGGACAGTTGTTTGCCGCACTGTCGCAGACGAGGCTCGGCATTTCCGGCACCACGTTGGTCACGTCCGCGCTGTGGGCCTCCATGCACATGACGGAACCGCTGCTGTCGGTGGGCCTCATCTTCATCATGGGGCTGCTGTTTGGCTGGATGCTTTACCGCTTCGGCAGTCTATGGGTTACCATGGCGTGCCACGCCGCCTGGAATGCCTTCTATGGACTGGTCATCTTCGCTTCTGCGGGGGCGGCCTCATGAGTCTTGTCATCCGTCCAGCCGAACCGGGAGACGGCGCAGCCATCCACGCCATGGTCGAGGCGCTGGCGAAATCGCATGGCGAACAGGAGCATTTCACCGCGGTTGCGGCGGACTATGAAACAGCGCTGTTTGCCCCCGGCACGATGATTGGTGCTTTCATAGCGGTCTATGGCGGGGTGCCGGCAGGCTGCGCCATCTGGCATCGCAGTTTTTCCACGTTCCGTGGCAAGGAGACGCTCTATCTCGAGGATCTCTCCGTGTTGCCTGCCTTCCGCCGGCGTGGCATCGCCCGGGCGCTGCTTGGAGCCATGGCCGGACTGGCGCTGTCGCGCGGTGTTCCCGCCATCAGTTGGCTGATGATGCCGTGGAACGATGCGGCCCGGAAACTGTACATCGAAGCCGGAGCGGAGATTGAAGAGGGCGTCTGCCTGTGCCGGCTGCATGGGCCTGCTCTGGAAAGGCTGGCAACATGATTTCGCTGATCGTCGCGGTATCGCGCAACGGCGTCATCGGCCGCGATGGCGGCTTGCCGTGGCATGTCTCCTCCGATCTGAAGCGCTTCAAGGCGATGACCATGGGCAAGCCGGTGATCATGGGCCGCAGGACCTGGGAGAGCCTGCCGAAGAGGCCCTTGCCGGGCCGCCGCAATATTGTGATCACGCGGCAAGCAGACTATGCGGCGCCCGGCGCCGATGTCGTTGAAAGTGCCGAGGCGGCGCTGGCGCTGTGCAGTGAGGCGCCCGAAGTCGCGGTCATCGGAGGCGGCGAGATCTACCGGATGTTCTGGGATCAGGCCGACCGGCTCTATCTGACAGAAATCGATGTCGAGGTTGAGGGCGACACCCGGCTGCCGTTTGTCGATCCGGCTCATTGGGTCGAGATCGCCCGCGACGTACAGCCCAAGGCGCCGGGCGATACGGCGGGCTTCGTTCTGCGCACCCTCGACAAGATGAAGAAAAATTAAGCCGTTTCAATGCCGTGGACTTTTCCAGGCGCGCTACCTATATCGCATTGATAATCTCGCACGACATGACAAGAAAAAAGGTGACATGAATGCCGTGGAATTCCGAAGGCGGTGGTGGCGGAAATCAGGGTCCGTGGGGGCAGGGTCCCTGGGGCCAGGGCGGAGGACCCAAGCGTCCCAATCCTGGTGGCGGCAGGGGCGGTCCCAATCCGCCTGATCTCGATGAACTGCTGCGCAGGGGCCAGGATAAGCTGAAGCAGATCCTGCCGCAGGGTGGTGGCAGTGGCAAGTTTGGCTGGGTCCTGCCGATTGTGCTGCTCGTCGCATTTGTGGGTTTCAACAGCATCTATCAGGTTCAGCCCGACGAGCGCGGAGTCGTCTTGCGCTTCGGACAATATTCACGCACCGCCGATCCGGGCCTGCATTTTGCACTGTGGCCGATCGAGACAATGGAGAAGCCACGCGTCGGCGCTGTCCGCCAGATCAATATCGGCAACGAGGGCAGCGAAGGACAGATGCTGACCAGCGACAAGAATATTCTTGGCGTGCCGTTCTCGGTGTTCTGGCGCATCAATGATCCGAAGGGCTACCTCTTCAACGTCGCAGATCCAGAGCGTACCATTCGTTCCGTATCGCAAAGTGCGATGCGCGAGATCGTCGGCCAAACCAAGGCCCAGGCGATCCTGACGACCGGAAAGAATACGGTCGAGGCGCAGGTGATGGAAATCACCCAGACGCTGCTCGACGACTACAACTCCGGCGTCACCATCACGGCGATCAATCTGGGCGACGTGCAGCCGCCACCGGATGTGAAGGACTCGTTCGCTGAAGTCGTGCGCGCCGGTCAGGAACAGCAGCAGCTCATCAATCAGGCCGAGCAGTACCGCAACAAGCAGGTTCGTACAGCAGAGGGCGAAGCGGCAAAGCTGGTCGAAGATGCCAACGGCTACAAGTCCCAGACGGTTGCCGAAGCGCAGGGTGAAGCAGCACGATTCCTCTCGGTCTACGATCAGTACAAGAATGCCAAGGATGTGACGCGCGAGCGCATCTTCCTTGAAACAATGGAAAACATCCTGGGCAAGACCAACAAGGTTATCGTCGAGGACGGAGCGAGCGGGTCGGGGGTCGTACCTTATCTTCCGCTGCCCGAATTGCAGAAACGCGCTTCCGGCGCCACGCAGAACTGAGCGCTGAGCAGGAGCACATCATCATGACCAAGACCATTCTGGGCATTGCCGCTGCCGCCATCGCGGTGCTTCTCTATCTCTCGTATTTCATCGTCGATGAAAAACACAAGGCGCTGGTGCTGCGCTTCGGCGACATCAATCGCGTCGTCGAAGAGCCGGGGCTGTATTTCAAGCTTCCGTTCGCCGACACGGTCACGCTGGTCGAGGACCGCATCATCATCTGGGAGAACAACGACCGTCCGGTGCAGGACATCGCATCGCAGGTCTATATCGTCGACGCCATCACGCTCGCCCGCATCAAGGATGCGCGCAAGTTCCGTGAAACGTTAGGTGCCGATCTGCTGCAGGCCGAGGCCCGCGTCGCCGCCCGTCTCGATGCGGCGTTGCGGCAGACCTATGGCCGCCGTTCCTTCGATGCCGCCCTGTCTTCGGACCGCGCCGTGATGATGCGCGAGATCCGCGATCAGGTGCGCACCGAAGCCGACTCGCTCGGCATCGAAATTGTCGACGTGCGGGTGCGCCGTACCGATCTGTCCGAGAACGTTCTCGAGCAGACCTACAATCGCATGAAGTCGGAGCGCAATGCGCTGGCCCAGGATATCCGCTCGCAAGGTGAAGCCACCAAGACGCGGATGAACGCCGAAACTGACCGCACCTATACGGTGAAGCTGGCGGAAGCCCGCAAGCAGGCCGAAATCATCCGCGGCCAGGGCGACGCCGAACGCAACCGCGTGTTTGCCGAAGCCTTCCAGCGGGATCCGGAATTCTTCAGCTTCTACCGGTCGATGCAGGCCTATGCGAAAAGCCTCGGGACAGATGGCACGACAATGGTGCTGAAGCCTCACTCCGAATATTTCAAGTATTTCGGATCCAAAACACCGGCAGCGGCACCGCAACCGCAGCAATGATGCCGGAATTCCTCATGGCCCTCGGTCTCGTACTTGTGATCGAGGGCCTTCTTTATGCCTTGGTTCCGGGGCACTTGAAGGCCATGATGCTGTCGTTCCAGAAGCTTTCGGACGACCAGTTGCGAGTGGGCGGCGTTTCCGCCATGGCGCTGGGCGTGGTGATCGTCTGGCTGGTGCGCAGCGTAGCTTCCTAACACATTCGGCGTGGAGACATCAGTGATGAACGGCAGGACCGGCATGATGCGTATGGCAGCGGCGAGCGTCGTCGCACTTGGACTTGCAATGCCCATGGCTGCAGTTCCGGCGCGGGCGCAAGCCCAGTTGACCGAGCTTCCATCCGTCGCCGATCTGGCCGACAAGCTGCTGCCGGCGGTGGTCGAGATCACGATCGAGTCCAAGGGCACGGCCTCCGCCGCTCCGCAACTGCCGAAACTGCCAGGTGGCGATGATGACAACTCGCCGTTCAAGGATTTCTTCGACGAGTTCCTGAAACGCCAGCAAGGCGAGAACAACGATCCGCGGCCCATGGTGTCGATGGGGTCGGGTTTCGTCATCGACTCCTCGGGCATCATCGTCACCAACAACCATGTGGTCGAAGGCGCGGATACGATCGAGATCCACATGCAGGACGATACGATCCTGAAGGCTGAACTGGTCGGCCGCGATCCCAAGACCGATCTCGCGGTGATCCGCGTCAAGCCGGAAAAGCCGCTGCCGACGGTGGCCTTCGGCGACAGCGATCACCTACGAATTGGCGAATGGGTGATGGCCATCGGCAATCCCTTCGGGCTTGGCGGCTCGGTGTCGCTCGGCATCGTCTCGGCCCGCAACCGCAACATCAACGCGGGCCCCTATGACGACTACATCCAGACCGATGCGGCGATCAACAAGGGCAACTCCGGTGGTCCGCTGTTCAATCTGAAAGGCGAGGTCGTCGGCATCAACACAGCAATCTTTTCTCCAACCGGCGGGTCGGTCGGCATCGGTTTCTCGGTTCCCGCCAACACCGCCAAGAATGTCGTCGACCAACTGGTGAAATATGGCGAGACGCGGCGCGGCTGGCTGGGTGTGAAAATCCAGGCGGTGACAGATGATATCGCCGAGTCGATGAGCCTCGGAAAGGCGCGCGGTGCCCTTGTGGCCGACGTGACACCGACAGGCCCGGCCGAGAAAGCCGGCATCCAATCAGGCGATGTGATCATCGAGTTCAACGGCCGCGCGGTCAATTCGATGAATGACTTGCCGAAGATCGTTGCCGAGACCGAGATTGGCAAGCAGGTTCCGGTCAAGCTGCTGCGCAAGGGCGCTGAAATGAGCGTCACCGCCGAAGTCGGCCGGCTTGAGGATGGCGAGAAGATCGCTGCCGCAACTCCGGGTCAGGACAAACAGTCAGCTCCGGCTGTCATCACCACGCTGGGCATGACGGTCAGTTCCATGACGGATGAACTCCGGACCAAATATGCCATCGACGCCGATATCAAGGGTGCCGTTATCACCGAAGTCGCCAGCGATGGCGCGGCCGCGGAAAAGCGGCTGGAGCCGGGTGACGTCATCACCGAAGCTGGCGAAAAGGAAGTTCTGGGTGCTGCCGATATTTCGGCCCGCATCGAAGAGGCCCAGAAATCCAACAAGAGTTCCATCCTGCTGCTGGTGGCCAAGGGCGGCAAGGCCGGAGACATGCGCTTCATCGCGCTGAAGCTCAAGAAGTAGCATCCAATCCGGGGCGGTGAAGTCTTCTCCGCCCCGGATCGGGATTGGTCATTGCGCTGCGATATTCGGCAGGCCGGCCAACGATTCATCCAGCGCCGACTGGTCGTACATGCGGTCTTCCAGCTTGCCGGCGTGGTAGTCCATATAGGCCTGCATGTCGAAATGGCCGTGGCCGCAGAGGCCGAAGAGGATGGTTGGCGAAGTGCCGTCTTCCTTGGCCCGCAAGGCGGCGTTGATGGCGCCGCGAACGGCATGCGTCGCTTCCGGGGCAGGGACGATGCCTTCGGTGCGGGCGAACAGCACACCAGCTTCGAAGCAGGCGTTCTGCGTGTAAGCTTCGGCCTCGATCAGTCCCAGTTCCTTCAGATGCGAGACGAGCGGCGCCATGCCGTGGTAGCGCAAGCCGCCAGCATGGAAGCCCGGCGGCATGAAGGTTGAACCCAGGGTGTGCATCTTCACCAGCGGCGTCATGTGCGAGGTGTCGCCGAAGTCATAGGCGTATTTGCCGCGCGTCAGTGACGGGCAGGCAGCGGGCTCGGCGGCGATCACTCGCACCTTCTTGCCGCCACGCAATTGCTGGCCGAGGAAGGGGAAGGTGAGGCCGGCGAAATTCGATCCGCCGCCGGTGCAGCCGACGATGATGTCGGGCAATGCGCCAAAGCGTTCCATCTGCTCGATAGCCTCGATACCGATCACCGTCTGGTGCAGCAGCACATGGTTCAGCACGCTGCCGAGCGCATATTTGGTGTCGGCGTTGGTCGCGGCGACTTCCACCGCCTCGGATATGGCAATGCCCAGGCTGCCGTTGGAGTTTGGATTGGCGGCGAGGATATGGCGGCCGGCATTGGTTTCGAGCGAGGGGCTGGCCACGCAGGTGGCGCCATAGGTTTCCATCAAGGCCCGGCGATATGGCTTCTGGTTGAAAGAGACCTTCACCATGTAGACTTTAACGTCGATATCGAAGAGCGACCCGGCAAAGGCCAGCGATGAACCCCATTGCCCGGCACCTGTTTCGGTGACGAGTTTCCGCACGCCCGCCTGCTTGTTGTAGAAGGCCTGCGGCACGGCGGTGTTGGGCTTGTGCGAACCGGCGGGGCTGACCCCTTCATATTTGTAGTAGATCTTCGCGGTGGTGCCCAAGGCCTTCTCAAGACCTAGGGCGCGGTACAGCGGCGTCGGACGCCACATGCGGTAGATGTCGCGAACCGGTTCCGGAATTTCGACGTCGCGCTCCTGGCTCACCTCCTGCATGATCAGGTCCATGGGGAAGAGCGGTGCCAGATCGTCCGGCCCCACCGGCTGCAAAGTGCCGGGGTGAAGCGGCGGCGGCAATGCGGCGGGCAAGTCAGCGGCGATATTGTACCAGCTCTTCGGCAGCCGGGCTTCGTTCATGGTGATCTTGCGGACGGAGGGCGAGGCGACATCCTCGGCCGTGTCGCGCCTCGAACGCTTGCGGGCAGCAGCCTTGCTGGCGGGACGCTTCTTCGCTGAAACCAGCGTCATCTTGGTGAGGGCGGGCTTGCCGGCTCGCTTTCCCGCACTTTTCGTGGCCTTCCTGGTGGCTTTTCTTGCGGCCTTTTTCGCGGCCTTCTTCGCTGCGCGTTTTTCCTGCTTTGCCATGAGTGCCTCCCTGTAAGGCTCTCATGCTTGCAAATGCAGGCCGGAGTTTCAAGGGCGTGCGGCGACCTGGCCTCGGCCCCGATCAGGCCACGAAACTTCCGATCGCATAACCCTGAAGATAGAGCAGTGCGGTGAGGTCACCGTGGTTGATGCGGACCAGAGATCCCTCCTGCACATGTGGCTTGGCGTGCAAAGCCACACCAAGGCCAGCCTCCGACAGCATCGCAAGATCGTTGGCGCCGTCGCCCACGGCGATGGCATCAGCCGGGTCGAGGCCGTGCGAGGCGGTGATGCGGCGCAATGCATCGACCTTGGCCTGCTGCCCCAGGATCGGCATGCCCACTTCGCCGGTCAGCCTGCCATCGTGAATGATGAGATCGTTGGCCTGGTTTTCATCGAAGCCCAGATAGGCGCCAACGCGCGCCGTAAAGGGCGTGAAGCCGCCCGAGACAAGCGCCGTATAGGCGCCATGCGCCTTCATGGTGGCGATCAAGGTCTTGCCGCCCGGCATGTAGGTGATCCGCTCACGGATGATCCGGTCAATGATCGTGGCATCGAGACCCTTCAGCAGGGCGACGCGTTCCTTCAGTGCGCCGTCAAAGTCGAGTTCGCCACGCATCGCCCGGATGGTGATGTCCTTGATCCGGTCACCGACACCCGCCATGACGCCCAGCTCGTCGATACATTCCTGCTGGATCATGGTCGAATCCATATCGGCGATCAGCAGGCGCTTGCGGCGGTTGTGGATGGAAACGATAGCTGCATCGATGGGATGCCGGCGGAGATCGACGAGAAATTCCGGCAGGCGCTCGAAGGCCGGCACTTCCGCCGCTTCTCCGGGCGACAGCCAGTGCGGTTCATCTCCGCCCAGGCCGCGGAGCGTCGCTACGACATCTCTGCCGATTGCGCGCGAGCCCGGGGCTGCTATGAGAACAAGAACCGAATCCATGTGGCTGGTACCCGAGATGAAACGCGCGCTGCTTATTGCAGGCCCCACCGCCAGCGGCAAGTCCGCTCTGGCAGTGGATCTGGCTCGAAAATGGAACGGCGTGGTGATCAATGCCGATGCCATCCAGGTGTATAGCGACCTCCGCATACTCTCGGCACGCCCGACTCCCGATGAAGAAGAAATCGTGCCGCACCGGCTATACGGCCATATCAAGTCCGCAACGCAATATTCGGTGGCGCGCTGGCTGGAAGAGGTCCGGCTGGAAATCGAGGCGACGTGGGCCCGGGGTCTCTATCCCATCATCACCGGCGGCACCGGACTCTATTTCAGGGCGCTGGAAAAGGGATTGGCCCCGGTGCCAGAAATTCCGGACGACATTCGCGAGCGCTGGCGCAGCTTTTCGGGAAATCTGCACGCGGAATTGTGGCAGCGCGACCCGCTCATGGCCCAGCGGCTGCTGGCTAGCGACCGTCAGCGCGTCACCCGCGCGCTGGAGGTGGTCGATGCCACGGGCCGCTCGCTGCTGGACTGGCAGAGAGAGGGGCAGGCCAGTGCCCCGCTGGACGGCGTCGAGGTCGAGCGGATTTTCATGGAGGTGCCGCGCGACGAACTCTACGCCCGCGCCGAAACGCGTTTCGACCAGATGATGCGGGCCGGAGCGGTTGACGAGGCTGAATCCCTGATGAGGCTTGATCCGATGCTCCCGGTGATGAAGGCGATCGGCGTTCCCGAGCTCATCGCCCATCTCAAGGGAGAGATGCCGCTCGAGGAAGCGGTCCTGAGGGCCAAGACCGCGACACGCCAATACATCAAGCGCCAGCTCACCTGGTGGTGCGGGCAGATGGCGCATTGGCCGCAGAGGCAGGCGGATCACCTACGGCTGTAGCCGGACACCGCAGACCCCTTGACGCCGATCCTCCGTCCACGTACAACCCCGCCCCATGAACAGCATTCTGGTAGTAGGATCGCGCAACGCCGGGGAAGCCTGAAGCTTCCAGGATCGGTGGTGTTGCGCGAAATACAGGCTCCCTCGGGGGCCTTTTTTATTGCCTGAAAACGAAATGCGTGTTTGACGAAGCGGAATTGATACGGAAGAGGTTTGAGATGGCCACGACTGAAATGACCGGTGCGGAAATCGTTTTGAAGGCCCTGGCCGACCAGGGGGTCGAGCACATGTTCGGCTATCCGGGCGGTGCGGTGCTGCCGATCTACGACGAGATTTTCCAGCAGGACAAGGTGAAGCACATCCTCGTCCGCCACGAGCAGGGCGCCACGCACATGGCGGAAGGCTATGCCCGCTCCACCGGCAAGTGCGGCGTGGTCCTCGTCACCTCGGGGCCGGGTGCTACCAACGCGGTGACGGGCCTTGCCGATGCGCTGATGGATTCGATCCCCATGGTCTGCATCACCGGCCAGGTGCCAACCCATCTGATCGGCAACGACGCATTTCAGGAATGCGATACGGTTGGCATCACGCGCCCCTGCACCAAGCACAATTATCTGGTGAAGGACGTCAATGACCTTGCCCGCATCCTGCACGAGGCCTTCTATGTGGCGACCCACGGCCGCCCCGGCCCGGTCGTCGTCGACATTCCGAAGGACGTGCAGTTCGCCACGGGCCGCTATGTCGGCCCCAAGAACATCGAGCACAAGACCTACCGTCCGAAGGTGAAGCCCGATCAGAACGCCATCCGCGCGGCGGTCGAACTCATCGCTTCTGCCAAGCGGCCGGTGCTCTACACCGGCGGCGGCGTCATCAATTCGGGTACGACTGCCTCGAAGCTGCTGCGCGAATTCGTGGCGCTGACCAACATCCCGATCACCTCGACGCTGATGGGTCTTGGGGCTTACCCGGCGAGCGGCAAGAACTGGCTCGGCATGCTGGGCATGCACGGCATGTACGAAGCCAACATGGCGATGCACGATTGCGACGTGATGATCAATGTCGGCGCGCGCTTTGACGACCGCATCACCGGCCGCCTCAACGCCTTCTCGCCAAACTCGAAGAAGATCCATATCGACATCGATCCGTCGTCGATCAACAAGACGGTGCGCGTCGACATTCCGGTGGTCGCCGATGTCGCCCATGCGCTCGAAGACATGATCCGCGTGTGGAAGTCCAAGTCGCTGTCGCTCGACAAGAAGTCGCTGGACGCCTGGTGGAAGCAGATCGACGGCTGGCGGGCACGCGATTGCCTCAAATACCGCAAGAACGCCGATGTGATCATGCCGCAATATGCAATCGAGCGGCTGTACGAACTGACGAAGGACAAGGATACCTACATCACCACGGAAGTGGGCCAACACCAGATGTGGGCGGCGCAATTCTACCGCTTCAACGAACCCCACCGCTGGATGACGTCGGGTGGCCTCGGCACCATGGGTTATGGGCTTCCCGCCGCCATCGGCGTGCAGATGGCACATCCCAAGTCGCTGGTCATCGACATCGCCGGCGACGCCTCGGTGCAGATGACGGCGCAGGAGATGTCGACCGCGGTGCAGTATCGCCTGCCGGTGAAGATCTTCATCCTCAACAACCAGTACATGGGCATGGTGCGCCAGTGGCAGCAGTTGCTGCACGGCAACCGCCTGTCGGAAAGCTATTCCGAAGCCCTGCCGGATTTCGTCAAGCTGGCGGAGGCCTATGGCTGCGTCGGCATGCGCTGCGAGAAGCCGGGCGACCTTGATAATGCCATCAAGGACATGATCAATACGCCGCACCCGGTGATCTTCGATTGCCGCGTCGCCAGCCTCGCCAATTGCTTCCCGATGATTCCATCGGGCAAGGCGCACAACGAGATGCTGATGGGCGAGGATGTGCCCGATGAGGAAGTGGGCTCGGCCATTGACGCAAAGGGCAAGATGCTGGTCTGATCGAGTCAAACAAGTAACTGGAGTTCCACAATGGCATTTTCAGATCCCGTTGCCACGGCATCGAGCGGCAATAGCTTGGTGGACGGGCTGTTGTGGGGACAAAACTGGAGCGATGGTTCGCCGGCAACGACGAGCCTCGCCGTCTATATCGCCGGTACCGCCGGCAAAGAGAAGTTCGACTTCGGCGGCACAGAGGTGACGGCAGATACTTTCGCTGAGGAGGTGACCGCCTTCAATCTGGCGATGCAACTGTTCGAACAGGTCTGCAACGTCGACTTCACCATTGTCGCATCGCAGGCAGATGCCGATATCATTGTCGGCGCGGTCAACAACCGTGATGCGGATGGCTCACTCGGGGTGGCCACGCCGCCGGGCGAAGACAAGGGGCCGCTGGCTGACCAGCAGGGCTCGGTCATCGTCAACTTCAAGCAATATTCGTCGGATGATTTCTCCAGCCTGCTACAGGGCGGCTATGACTTCATTTCTTTCATCCATGAATTCGGCCATGCCATCGGTCTCAAGCATCCGCATGATCGCGGCGGTGGCGTGTTTCCGAAATTTCCCGGCGTCTCAGGCGCTTTTGACGACTATGGCGACTTCAAACTCAATCAGGGCGTCTTCACGATGATGTCCTACAATGACGGCAATCCCGCTGGTTCCGCAGGAATCCAGGATCCGAACAGCATGCCGGGTTTCGGCTGGGAAGCCACGCCCATGGCGCTCGATATCGCGGCCCTCCAGCATCTGTACGGGGCCAACATGTCATACCGCACCGGAGACGACACATACACATTGCCCGGCCTCAACACGGCCGGCACCTTCTATAGCGCAATCTGGGACGCGGGCGGCAACGACCGCATCGAGGCCGGAAGTTCTGGTGATTGCGTCATCAATCTCAATGCGGCGACGCTCAAGCTGAAAGCCGGTGGCGGTGGCTTCATATCCGCCCATGACGGTGTCTTTGGTGGCTTCACAATCGCCAATGGCGTGGTGATCGAAAATGCCAGCGGTGGTGGCGGGGATGATGTGCTGGTCGGCAACAAGGTCGCCAATGTCCTCGAAGGGGGTGCTGGAGCCGACAGGCTGAAGGGTGGCATGGGAGCCGATGAGCTGCATGGCGGAGCGGGCGCTGACACCTTCATCTACAATGCGCTGAAGGACAGCACCGGCACGAGCGTTGACACCATATTCGGCTTCGTTCAGGGCCGGGACGAGATCGACCTTTCACGCATCGATGGCGACGGCAGTGCAGGGGCCTTGGATTCCTTCGACTTCATCGGCGGCCACCGCTTCGGTGGATCGGCGGGCGAATTGCGGTTCAAGGTATTGGCTGACGGTAACACGAAGATCCTCGGCGATGTCGATGGCGACAAAGAGGCCGACTTAGGAATCGTGCTGGACGGCGTATTCACGCTGCAGCTTGGAGATTTCGTGCTGTGAGCCGGCCATATCCTTTTATCCGTCATGAGGCCGGGCTCGTTCCGGCCGTCCAGTTTCAAGGAGATCCGACATGAACCAGACCGCCGCTCAACCGGCTTCCGCCTATTTCCTCGATCCGACCAAGCCTGTGGTGGAAACTCATGCGCTCGCCGTCATCGTCGACAATGAACCTGGTGTACTGGCCCGTGTCATCGGGCTGTTCTCGGGGCGCGGCTATAACATCGACTCGCTCACCGTTTCGGAAACGCAGCATGAAAAACATGTCTCGCGCATCACCATCGTGACCAGCGGCACGCATTCAGTGGTCGAGCAAATCAAGCATCAGCTCGAGCGCATGGTGCCGGTGCATTCAGTGGCCGATCTGACCGTGCAGGGAAACGCCATCACCCGCGAACTGGCCATGGTGAAGGTTGCGGGGACCGGTGAAAAGCGCGTCGAGGCGCTGCGCATCGCCGATGCCTTCCGCGCCAGGGTCATTGACACGGGAATTTCCAGCTTCATTTTCGAGATCACGGGCAAGAGCGACAAGGTCGAACAGTTCATCGAGCTGATGGTGCCGCTTGGCCTCGTCGAGGTGGCGCGCACCGGCATTGCGGGCATCACGCGCGGGCCTGAAGGCATGAAGGACTAAGGAGCAGGTTCGGTCCCCCCGGCCGGTGCGGGTTTCCTTTCCTGCGCCGGCTTGCGGACACGTGTTTGCGGTGCGAGAATGCGCCTTGCTGCGAAAGCAGCTCTGCTTCCTTCAAGGCCTGCGCTGTAACAGGAGCACCGCAATGAAAGCACTTCGAATCTCCGCCTTGCTGACCGCCCTTCTTCTGGCCGGTCCTGCCCAGGCCCAGAACAACTGGAGTTCCCCCGGCAATGCCTGCGTTCCGTCGGGCGAATCGATCGCCGCAGCAGCCCACAAGACCAGCGTCACATCCGTCCGCTTCGCAACAGGCGCGGTGGGACAAATCGAGCTGGTATGTCCGATCCCGCGCTTCAATAGCGCCACACCATCCTACAAGCTCAAGCTCACCTATGAGGACTCGACAGGTAAGGGCACGACCGCCAGCGTCACCGCGCAACTCTACCGCATGGCCAATACCACAACGGAAGCCGTTCTGCTCGGTTCAGCCAGTTCCAATTCGTCGGCGGCCAGCACCGCCAATACCGTGTCATCCTCGACGATCAATCACACGTTCGACTTCGAGGCGAACATCTATTGGGTGCGGGTGCTGATCAAGCGCGGCGCCACCAACGAGACCGCTATCTTCCATTCAGTGATTCTCGACGGCACGGCGCTCTGAGCAAAGAGCCCGTCAGTCGAAGAGCAGAGTATAGGTGTAGGCGATGGAGCCCGGCTCCTCGAAATTGTTCTTGGCCTCGACCGCCAGCTTGTCATTGTTGGCATAGTCGACATTGACATTCACGGAACAATTGCCCGTACCCGAGACCTGGCACGTCAGAGCCGTGGCAATTCCATTCTTCAGGACGGTGAGGGTGAATTTGCCGCTCGCGGGCGGGTGCTGGGTGGTGACCTTGACCCGCAAATTGCTCAGCGTTCCTGCGGGCATTCGAAGAGCTGCCGCTTCCTTGCCAAGTCCCGGTCCCGGGAAATCGATGGTGTAGGTGTTTCCCAGCCCCGGCGCATTATAGAGCGTGGCGTTGGCCCCCATCGATGTGCCACCGGCCAACACCTGCATGGCGTCGTTCAGGGCCAAGGCGGCAGGTGTGGCCGAGAAGAGAAGCGCAAGCCCGCAAGCTGGCGGCGCCCAATATTTCCGGCTGAACAGGTGATGCACGTCCATTCTTGATCCTCCTCGGATTATGAGAGTCACGCGGCACGGCAGGGCAGGGCAGGACCCAATCCCTCAGGTGGCGGCCTGCGGAACGATCTTAGCCTTCTTGCGTGGCTGGTGCACGGGGGATCCCGGAGCTTGGCCGAGGGCCTCGGGTCTCCGGACGATGGTCTGACATTTTTTGGGCAAACCGGATCAATTCTGCGGACCAGTTGCGGCGTATAGATGACGAGTGAGAAGTTGGGAGCGCCTGCCGTGCCGTGCAAATTGTCTGTGAATGTCAATGCGATCGCCTACCTGCGCAATCGCCGTAACCTGCCGTGGCCTTCGGTTGAGGGCCTGGGACGGATCGCACTCGAGGCGGGGTCCATAGGTCTCACCGTGCATCCGCGTCCCGATGAGCGGCATATCCGCCGGAGCGACGTCACGGTGCTGCGCGAAATGTTGCGGCGCGATTTTCCGAAAGCCGAATTCAATATCGAAGGCTATCCCGATGCCCGGTTTCTGGCGCTGGTCGAAGCCGAGAAGCCGGATCAGGTGACACTGGTTCCCGATGATCCGAGCCAGGGCACGTCCGATCATGGCTGGGACATCGCCGCCAACCGTGCGCTTCTTACGCAAGTGATTGCACGGCTGCACAAGGGCGGAATGCGCGTCTCCCTGTTTGTCGATGCCGATCCGGCCTTGCCGGCGCTGGCGAAGGAGGTGGGCGCCGACCGCATCGAGATCTATACGGGACCCTATGGCGGCGCGTTCGAGCCAGACGACGTGGCCCGCGAGTTCGCCAAGGTCGTCGCCTGCGGCAAGGCAGCGGAGGCCGCGGGCCTTGGCCTCAATGCCGGGCATGACCTGACCCGCGACAATCTCCCGGCCCTGGTGAAGGCGCTCCCCAATCTCGCGGAAGTGTCAATTGGCCATGCCGTCATCGCCGATGCCTTGAGCCTTGGCATGGCGGATACCGTCAGGGCGTTCCGACGGGCCATCGGCGATCTCTGACGCCCTTGCGGCAAGTCATTGACAGGCACGTCCGGCGCGGTGAAATAGGGCCATTACCAAAGCAGGGTGTCGAGATGTGGAATCCGCTGGCCGTCGTCACGTCCGAAAAGGACTTCTCCAAGCCGCTGATCGGCAACCGGCTGGCCAATGCCGCCGGTTTGCACGTGGCGCGGATCATGGCGGCCGATGGTTTTGACCGCATGCGCTGGGCAATGTGGAAGCCGACGGCCGAGAACAAGCCGTGGATCGACACGCTGCGGCGCGATGGCGTGGTCGCAGTACCGAATTTCCTGCCGCAGGACCAATTCGAAAAGGTGCGGGAGGAGGGCGTCTCGGCGTTGCGCAACAGCCTCACCGCCATCCCGCCACGCGACAACCGGCTGCCGGGCTTCGGCGCCAAGGAACCGTTCAAGGACGGCACCGGCTTCGACCGCTTCGATGGCGGCACGCTCAACCGCTTCCTGTTCGTCTCGCCGCAGCGCACGCCGGTGACGCTCAGCACCATCCACGCGCCACGCTTCCGGAACTTCTATGCAGCGGCGCAGGGGCGGGATTTTCCCGACAGCGCCATCACGCTCTACTACATGCGCCACGGACCGCAGGACGTGCATGACGACCAGAAGGACTTTCACAGGGATACGTTCCATTTCACCATCAAGTTCTGGTATTTCCTCGAGGATGCCGGTCCCGAGACAGGGCCGTTCATCTATGTGAAGGGCTCGAACCGGTCGGACTCGAAGCGCCTGAAGTGGGAGTATGACCGCAGCCTCAAGGCGTCGCGTGGCATACGCAGCGAGGGCGGCGCCTTCCGCGCCACCGAACAGGAGTTGAAGGATCTGGGCTTGCCGGAACCCACGGTGATGACCGCCAAGGCCAACACCATGGTGATCGCCGATACGCATGGCTTCCATCGCCGGGGAGACGCCGTCGAGGGTGCCGAACGGTTGTCGATCTACGGCGGCATGCGGCGCTCGCCATACTGGTTCGGAAGCTGATCGTCAGACTACGGATCGAGTGGGCTGAAGCGGTGCTGCAGGATTGTTCATGATTTCATCGTCCGACCTCCTGCTGCTGGCGTCGATCGGAGCGATCCAGCTTCTTGCCGTCATCTCGCCGGGGCCGAGTTTTCTCATCACCGCACGCACTGCCGTCGCGCAGTCGCGCAACGAGGGATTCAAGGTCGCGCTGGGGCTTGGCGCCGGTACGGTCATCTGGTCATCGGCGGCGTTGCTCGGACTCAATGCGGTGTTTCATGCCGTTCCACTGCTATTCATAGCGATGAAAGTTGCCGGCGCGCTGTTCCTGGTGTGGATCGCCTATCAGATCTTCGCCCACGCGGCGGTGCCGCTGCAGCTTCAGAATGAAACTGACACGCGCGGCAATTCCTTCCTCAAGGGATTTATGACCCAGATTGCCAATCCGAAAGTCGCGGTGTTCTTCGGCTCGATCTTCCTTGCCATGCTGCCGGCGCAGGTGCCGCTGTGGATGATATTGTCGCTGATCTTCATCGTCAGCTTCAACGAGGTGTGGTGGTACACAGTGGTTGCGCTGTTCTTCGGGTCAGGTCCGGTGCGGAATTTCTACCTTTGGGCCAAGGTGTGGATTGACCGCGTCACCGGCCTGTTTCTGGGCGGGCTGGGACTGCGCTTGCTATGGTCGGCGAGAGACGGGCTCTAGCCGCCTACTGAGGCCGCATCGAGAGCGGCAATGTCGCCCGGCGACAATTTCAGCGTCATTGCGGCGGCAAGGTCGTCGAGCTGCGGTATGCTCGTGGCGCTGGCAATCGCCTTGACGCGCGGCCTGGACGTTAGCCAGGCAAGAGCCACCTGCGCATCATTGGCGTTGTGGGCCGCGGATACCTTGTCGAGCGCGGCGAGGATGCGCAAACCGCGCGGCGTCAGATAAGCTGTAGCGCCACCACCTCGGGCGGCGCTCTTGGCGGCATCGCCGGCATTGCGATATTTGCCAGTCAGGAATCCCTTGGCCAAGGCATAATAGGCAAAGACGGAGAGCCCATAGTTGGCGCAAACCGGTCCAAGGCCTGACTCAAATCCGGAGCGGTCAGCCAGATTGTAATGCGTTTGCAGGCAGGAGAAGCGGGGCAGGCCGTGTTTGGCGGAGGTCTCCATCGCCAGTGTCAGCCGTTCGGGCGAATAGTTGGAGGCGCCGATGGCGCGGATCTTTCCCTGTTCGATCAGCCGCTGCAGTCCACCCAGCGTGTCATCGGGCGGTGTCACCTTGTCATCGTAGTGGACGTAGTAAAGGTCGATGCAGTCAATGCCGAGGCGGCGCAGCGAGGCGTCCACCGCCTTCGTCAGATAGGCGGCCGTTGCATTGGCGTTGGCGAGGTGGCCCGGTGCACCGGGTGCGCCGCCCTTGGTGTGAATCTGCAGGCGTGAGCGGTTGCCGCGTTGGCGCATCCAGTTGCCGATGATGGTCTCGGACTCGCCGCCCACATTGCCCGGCGCCCAGTGCGAATAGACGTCGGCGGTGTCGATAGCGGTAAGGCCGCGCTCGAGGGCGGCATCAAGGATCGCGGTGGATTGCTCTGCCGGGACGCTCCAGCCAAAGACATTGGCGCCGAGGACGATGGATGGTGTTGCGGTCATCTTGAACTCCTGTGCTGGCGGCAGGATAGCCCGGCTGGCGGATTGCGGAAGACACTTCGCGGGCAGGGCTGTCCTGCGCTGCGGCATTGTGCGGGTGTTGCCCGGCAGCCTCTGCGGCTAGCCTTGGTATCATTCATGGTTGCTGCCCTCCACATTGCCATATGCGGCGCCGGTCCGGCCGGGCTTTCCGCGGCTCTCGCCCTGCAGGCCTGCGGCCACCGCATCACGGTGTTCGACCAGTTCGAACGGCCACGGCCCTTGGGGTCCGGCCTCATCCTGCAGCCCAGTGGGCTGGCGGTGCTTGACTGGCTGGGCCTGGGGGCCCGCATGCGAGCGCTGGGCGCGCGGATCGACCGGCTCTATGGCAAGGCCGCGGCGTCGGGGCGGGTGGTGCTCGATGTCCGCTATGAGGTGCTGGGGGCGGCGCGCGGGCTGGCGGTGCACCGGGCGGGCCTGTTCAACGTGCTGCACGATGCGGCGCGCGCCGCGGGCATCGAGGTCGAAACACTGAGCCAGGTCAAGGACCTGGACGGTTGTTCTGTGATTTTGAATGAAGCCCGGCGCGCGGGCCCTTTCGACCTCGTCATCGATGCGCTTGGCTCGCATTCGCCTTTGATTGCCCATGCCTCGGCCCCCGATTACCGCCAGCCGCTGGCCTACGGCGCCATCTGGTCGAGCCTGCCATGGCCGGGTCCGCCCTTCGACCCGCATTCCCTGGTACAGCGCTATGACAAAGCCAGCGTCATGTCGGGCGTCCTTCCCATCGGTTGTGTGCGCGAAGGCGAGGCAGCGCAGGCCGCCTTTTTCTGGAGCCTCAAGGTGGCGGACTTCCCGCGCTGGCAGGCGCAAGGCCTGCAGCGCTGGAAAGAGCGCGTCCACATCCTGTGGCCCGAAACTGCGCCGCTGCTCGACAGCATCGCAAGTGCAGAGCAGATGGTGTTGGCGCGCTATGACCACCACACGCTGGCACTGCCATATGGCCGCAAGCTCGTATTCATCGGCGACAGCGCGCATTCGACCAGCCCGCAATTGGGGCAGGGCGCCAACCAGGCCCTGCTCGATGTGAAGACGTTGACGGAATGCCTGCAGCGGCATGACGACCTGGCCGATGCAATATCAGATTATGCCCGGCGGCGGCGTTTCCACGTCAAGATTTATCAGGCCCTGTCACGCCTGTTCACGCCTTTCTACCAGTCGGATTCCGAATTGCTGCCGCTGGTGCGCGATCATCTGGTCGCGGGCATGAGCCGCCTGCCGCTTGCCCAGCGGGCGCTGGCCCGGATTGTCTGCGGCTCGCTGGCCGACAGCGGGGCGGGGATCGTCCCTTCCCGTTAGGCCTACAGCCCAAGCCCGCCGGTGCCGCATCGGCTGCATGCTTTCTTGCCGCTTGCCTTGGCAGCGCCTCCCCGCTATTCCCCCCGCCAATCACATCAATGGGGTTGAAGACATGCGCGTTTATTATGACCGGGATGCCGACGTTAATCTGATCAAGGCGAAGAAGGTCGTCATCGTCGGCTATGGCAGCCAGGGCCGCGCCCACGCGCTGAACCTCAAGGATTCGGGCGCCACCAACATCGCCGTGGCGCTGAAGGCCGGTTCGGCTACCGCCAAGAAGGCCGAGGCCGATGGCCTCAAGGTGATGACGGTCGCGGAAGCCGCCAAGTGGGCGGACTTCATGATGATGGCGACGCCGGACGAGTTGCAGGCCGACATCTATCGCGATGAGATCGCCCCCAATATCCGCGACGGTGCGGCAATCGCCTTCGCCCACGGCCTCAACGTGCATTACGCGCTGATCGAACCGAAGAAGACCATCGACGTCGTGATGATTGCCCCCAAGGGCCCGGGCCATACGGTCCGCGGCGAGTACCAGAAGGGCGGCGGCGTTCCCTGCCTCATCGCCATCCACCACGACGCATCCGGCAATGCTCATGATCTCGCCCTGTCCTATGCCTCGGGCGTCGGCGGCGGCCGTTCCGGCATCATCGAGACGACCTTCAAGGAAGAATGCGAAACCGATCTGTTCGGCGAGCAGGTCGTGCTCTGCGGCGGCCTGGTCGAACTGATCCGCGCCGGCTACGAGACGCTGGTGGAAGCCGGCTATGCGCCCGAGATGGCGTATTTCGAGTGCCTGCACGAAGTGAAGCTGATCGTCGACCTGATCTATGAAGGCGGCATCGCCAACATGAACTACTCGATCTCCAACACCGCCGAGTGGGGCGAGTACGTCACCGGCCCGCGCATCATCACCGCCGAAACCAAGGCCGAGATGAAGCGTGTGCTGAAGGACATCCAGACCGGCAAGTTCACGAGCGAGTGGATGCAGGAGTATCGCGCCGGAGCCGCCCGCTTCAAGGCCATCCGCCGCAACAACGACAGCCACAACATCGAAGCCGTCGGCGCCAAGCTGCGCGAGATGATGCCGTGGATCGGCAAGAACAAGCTGGTCGACAAGGCGAGAAACTAGTTTGAATGGAGGCACCCCTCCGGGTGTTCTCTACCGGACCACAGAACGGCACTACGCAGACTTGTTTGTTGAGCAGGGTGAAATCTATTTTCGCCCTCTCACAATCTATAGAGCTATTGAGGGCAGCAAACAGGATGAATACGAAGGCAGTATACTAGCAAAACCAAGCCGAACTATCGTGGAGCTTTGGGACGAAGTAACTCGGAGCTATGTCGCTCCGCTTGAAACGTCGAAAGCAACAATAGTCAGAAGTCTCTGCTTTCCAGATGAATATTACGTCACCTGCTTCTCTCATGTGTCTTTGGTGCAGCACGGGAGTACCACGATTGAGATTTTCAACGCGCAGGAATTCGCTTCGAAGCTGCGTATTTCGCTAAGTGAACAGTTAGGTGTCGAACTGGTATTCGGTGACATAGTTTATTACGATCCACTTCAATACATTCCCGAGCCTCATGATGCTCAGGCAATTGCATTTTTTAAACGCACTATATTCAGGGATGAACGTGAGTACAGATTGATGTTTCACCTGAACTCAGCAGCACGACGCTCAATTCTGCGCTCAGGTCGAAAAACTAACCCGAAATTTGAAGAATCTTTGGCACATGGCCTAAAGATTCGCGTTGGGAGTCTGAAACGATTCGCACGAGTTATTTAGTAGTGCATTGAGTCTGTCTCGGCATTGACAGCTACAATATCGAAAAGTTCGGCCTGGAATGAAAAGAGTATTGGCCGCCACCTTATCTTTCGAACCACAGGGGCACGGAGAGGCACGCGAAAACGGCGTCTCCTTAGAGGCGGTTTTCTGCGGCAAATTCGTGATAGCAGCGGAGGCGCGCTGAAACAGGCGTAATGCCGGCACCTTGTCCGCGCACGCCGAACAGGTAAGTGCCTGACCCGCCTTCGACTGCCTGGACCCCGGGCTCAGCCCCAAAAAACCGTGCCGCTTTAGAACGACGGACCACATGAGCGCCCAGCGCCTGACTTCCCTTTCGGGTTCACAGCGTGTCCGATCCCCATCCTATCTTGATGTCATACTTCTTGCCCAGCGCGTAGGCGTTATCGGTGCCGGAGTACATCTGCAATTGTTTCTCGCGGTTGGGTGAACCTTCGGGGAAGGGCGTTGCATCCTCGTCATCAAGGAACGGTTTCAGGCACCACCAGATGTCTTTCTCCGTCATGATCTTGACGGTGGCTTCATCAACAAGATTACCATGCTCGATTGCCCGCACACCGGCGGCGATGGCCTGTTGCACGGCGCGGGACGTATAGGCATGAACGGTTGCGTAGGTTCCCCAGTTTTCGGCGGCACCGACGCCTGCCTGCATTTCCTCGAGGCTGAATTGCGTAACGTCCAGAGGATCGAACGAGGAAGATACCCCACCTCCCGCTATCATTTTTATTTGCGACGCGCCCAGCGCTAATTGTTCGCGTGCGCGCTTGCGCACCGTGCCTGGATCATCGGCAATCGCGGAGGCGCCGACCCGCTCGCTGAAACTGAAGAAATCAGCAATTGCTTGCAATTCATTGGGCAAGCGGAAATCGCCGTGACCGCCTGTCTGTGAAATCATTGCGCCCGACGGCCAGATGCGGGGCCCAACGGCAAGACCCATGTCGATGCCGCGCTTCAGGCCAAAGCAAGGCCCGCAACTCGTCATCTTTATGGTAATCGAAAATCGCCCCGCGCGTGCCGGATATCTCGCAGCGCATGCTGACCGAGACCTTGCGCCACCTGCAGCGTGACGGGCTGATCACCCGCACCGTCTATCCGAC
>CAUJIO010000023.1 GCA_963205315.1 Pseudomonadota bacterium
GGTTCCCGCCACCGCAAGGACTTCGCCGGTCGTGATGAGTTCGGCATCGATGGGCGTGTAGAAATCTGAATGAATCTTCAGCACCTGGTCTCGCACATCTCCCGAGCCCTGTCCGGCAAGATTCCAGTAAGTGTGGTGCACGGCGTTGAGAATTGTTGGCTTGTCGGTCACGCCGCGCATGCGGATATCAAGCACGTTGTCGTCGGTCAGCCGATAGGTGGCGCTGAGTTGGACCGTTCCTGGAAAACCCTGTTCGCCATCGGGCGATACCATGGTGAACACAACGGCATTCTGCGCCTCGTCGGCGACGGCTGACCAGTTCTTCCGATCAAATCCGTGGCGGCCACCGTGCAGGTGGTTCGGACCTTCGTTCCGATCGACCTGACAGGCCGTTCCATCGAGGATGAAGCGGCCATCCTTGATGCGATTGCCGTAGCGCCCGCACGTCGCGCCAAAATAGGTATTTGTGGCGATGTAGGATTCCAGATCGTCGAAGCCAAGCACGATGTCGGCGGTCGTCCCATCGCGCCCTGGCATATGGAATTCGGTGAGCCGCGCCCCGTAGGTGATGACCTTGGCCACGTAGCCATTGAGGTTGCGCAGCACGAAGCCCCGCACGGCCTCGCCATCAAGGGTGCCGAATTCAAACGTCTCGATCATGTCGTCCTTCCTCCGTCTTTCGATTCACTGTCGTATCACGCCGGCTGCAGGATCAGTTCGGCGCAGCGGCTGCCCATCATCATGGCGGGCGCATTGGTGTTTCCCGCATTGATATCGGGCATTGCGGACAGGTCGCAGATCCGCAGCCTCTCGACACCGCGCACCCGCATGCGCGTATCGAGAACCGCCATGGCGTCTCCCGTAGCACCCATCCTGCATGTGCCGCTCGGATGATAGTTGGTCTTGACGAAGCGCTTGCAGTGGAGCGCCATGGCTTCATCGCTGGTCTCGCCTGGGGCAGGAATGGCAATGCGCTTGACCTTTTCAGAGAGCGGCGGCTCGTGAAAAGCACGCAGAAAATATTTCTGGGCTTCGATCATCATCCGCATGTCGTCGGGATGCTTGAGCAGATTTGGCGAAACCAGTGGCATGTCCTCGGGATTGGCGGAGCGAAGCCGCACGGTCCCGCGCGACTTGGGCTTGACGATAACGGTGGTGACGGTGAAGCCATAGGTATCTTCGACGCTGTCCAGCGTGTCGCGATCGAGATAGACGATGGGAACGCAAAACGCCTGGATCGACGGAGTGCCCGCAGGATCCATCGGGTTGACGAAGGCACCCGCCTCGACGCCCGACGAGGTGATGGGTCCTGATCCGAAGACCTTGAACTGCAACCCGTTGGCCAGCATGCGCCAACCGACGCCTTGCTTGTAATATCCATAGGGGCCGTTGGCGATCGCGGTGATTGGAACCTCCGGATGGTCGATCAGATTTTCACCGACACCCGGCAGGTCTGCGATGCAGCGGATGCCATGTGACCTCAAGTGGTCGGCGGACCCTATGCCTGACAGCATGAGGAGCTGCGGCGTGACCAGCGATCCCGCGGCAACGATGACCTCGCGGTCGGCGTGCACCGTGTGGTCCTGGCCAGACGCGTCACGATAGGTCACGCCAGTCGCCACACCGTTTTCGATTTCGATGCGGCGGACGCGGGCATGCAATTCCACCTTCAGGTTCGGATTGCCCTCCAGTGGCGCGATGAAAGCGTAGGCAGCACTGCTGCGCTTGCCGTGCCGGTTCATGAATTGATAGAACCCGACACCGCGCTGACTGACGCCATTGAAATCATGATTGAACGGCAGGCCCAGAGCCTGAACGCTCTGCACGAACCAGCGCGAGACTTCGTTGATATGCCCGGGGTCCGAGACCAGCAGCGGACCATTGCCGCCGTGCAAGTCGTCTTGAAGCCGGTTATTGCCCTCCATACCGCGAAAATGCGGCAGGACATCCTTCCAGCTCCAGCCGGGATAATCATTGTCGCCCCGCAGCAGGTCATGCCACGCATCATAGTCGGACGGACGGCCGCGCATATAGACCTGGGCGTTCACCGACGATCCACCGCCCAGGACATTGCCTTGTGGAATGTCGTGCACGCGGCCGCCGAGATGGTCCTGCGGTACCGTCTGGTGATAACGCATGAACTTCGAGCCATTGATCATCTTGAAGATGCCAGGCGGCATGTCGAGCAGCGCGTGGCGGTGTGAATGGCCGCCCTCGAGAAGCAGGACGCGCGCGCCACCCTCGCTGACCAGCCGCGCAGCGGCGACACAGCCCGACGAACCACCGCCGACCACAATGTAATCGTAACCCCGTTGTACGTGGGACATCTCGTCGTCAGGCCCTGATCGCGGCCAGCCCCTTCCAATCGAATGCGATGCCGTGACCGGGCCGCGACGGCGCGATGGCAAAGCCTTCCTCGATGCGCAACGGCTCGGAAATGTAGCGGTCGAGTCCGAAACCGTGGGCCTCCAGATACGATCGGTTGGGCACGGCGGCCAAGAGATGCACGGTCACGTCATGAGCGCCATGCGACGTCACCGGCAGATTGAAGGCTTCCGCCAGATGCGCAATTTTCATGAAGGCTGTGATGCCGCCGCAATTGGTCACGTCGGGCTCAGGGTAGGTTACGCCACCGCTGGCGATGAGATGGCGGAAGTCCCACACCGTGCGCAGGTTTTCTCCTGCGGCGATGGGCAAGCCACCTTCGCGCACCACGCGCGCATGGCCCGCCATGTCATCGGGCGAGATCGGCTCCTCGAGCCAGGTGAGGTCGAAAGGTGCAAAGGCACGCGCCGCGCGGATTGCCTCGTCGGCCGTCCATTTCATGTTGGCATCGGCCATCAGCGGGATGTCGCCGCCCAGATGCTTGCGCATGGCGGCGACGCGCTCCACGTCCTCCGACAGACGCTTCCTCCCTACCTTCATCTTGATGGCCCGAAACCCGCGCGCCAGATTGCCATCGGTCTGCTGCAACAGCTTGGGGAGCGGGAGGTCCAGGTCGATGCCGCCCGCATAACACGGCACACGGTCCGAAAATCCGCCAAGCAGTTTCCACAGCGGTTGTCCGAGTTTGTTCGCCTTCAGGTCCCAGAGCGCCATATCGATGGCGGACAGTGCCAGGACGGTCGGTCCACCACGCCCGCCATAGTGCATGTCCCACCACAGCATATGCCACAGGGCCTCTATGAGATCGGCATCACACCCGGTGATGATCTGCGTCATCTCGCGTTCGATGATGTTTGCGATGGCTCCGCCGTTCCGGCCGACGGTGAATGTATATCCAACCCCTTCGGCTCCATCCGTATCGCGGATTCGCGCCGTCACCAATTCGAAATCCCGCATGATGCCGTGGGTCGAGTCGGTCAGGATTTCAGGCAGTGGAATGCGGAAGAACCCGGTTGTTACATCTTGTATCTTGGACATCGTTGTTCCGTATCTATTCAGCCACCAGGTGGGCTCATCGGCTTGTTATCGGTGCTCAGTCTTCGCATGGAAAATCGAAGCGAGATAGGCCGAACACGCAAACCTGTCGACGGCACCGCGCATTGGTAGCAGTGTATTGAACTCGCGGTCCGGCAACATAGACTTCAGCACATTGCGTTGCTGCAACGCACAACACAACTGCGCTTGACGGACTGTTGCATTTGCATTTGTATGACATAACGAGATCGCGGTTTCGCGACGGATCTCCACAGTCGGCATGGACCCGTCAACACCCAAGTTGGCGTCGATGCCTGAAACATGGACTATGAACTACAGGCGGCAGGAGGCCCCGCTCGGCGTGATAGGCACGCATGGCCCCGATGGGAGAAACACGATGACGATCAATCGCCGTACACTGATACAAGCGACGCTCGGTGGATTCGCAATTGCCGGATTCAGCATTCGGCCGGCCTACGCGGAACTTCCCAAGTTGGCCAAGAAGGACAAGTACAAGGTTGGCTTCGCGCAGACGGAGAGCAACAATCCCTGGCGCCTCGCCCAGACGAAGAGCATGAAGGACGAAGCCGAGAAGCGTGGCTGGCAGCTGGTCTATACCGACGCAGCCGGATCTGCCGCCAAGCAGGTTGCCGACGTGCGCTCGATGATCGCCCAGAAGGTCGATGTCATCCTGCTGGCGCCGCGCGAAGAGAAGCCGCTCATTCCCGCCGTCATGGAAGCCAAGAAAGCGGGAATTCCGATGTTGCTCATCGACCGCAACGTCGATCAGTCGCTGGCCAAGGGCGGCGAAGACTATGTAGCCTTCATCGGCTCGGACTTCGTCAAGGAAGGCATGCAGGCCGCTGAAGCGCTGACCGCCGCCGTCGGTGGCAATGCCAAGATCATCGAACTGCAGGGAACGGTCGGCAGTTCGCCCGCCAATGACCGCATGTCGGGGTTCGCCGCCTACATCAAGGACCATCCGGGCATGCAGATCATTGCCTCGCAATCGGGTGACTTTGCGCGCGACAAGGGCCGCCAGGTTTTCGAAACGCTCTATCAGGCGCATCCGGAAGCAACGGCCCTCTATTCGCACAATGACGAAATGACCATGGGCGCAATTGCGGCAATGGAAGCGGCCGGCAAGGTTCCGGGCAAGGACTTGATCATCGCTTCGATCGACGGCACAAAGGATGCGACCCAAGCCCTGCTCGATGGCAAGGTCGTGGTCGTTGTCGAGTGCAATCCGAAGTTCGGCCCGGCAGCCTTCGCCGCGATCGAGAAATACGGCAATGGCGAGACGCTGGAACCGCGCCTTGTCAACGTTGACCGTGTCTTCACCAAGGACAACGCTGCCGCCTACATGCCGGAAGCTTACTGAGCCCTCCAAGCGTGACAGCAACAGGTGGGAGCCCCTTGGCTCCCACCGCATTTTTGTGTTGAATGGCAGCCACGATGACCGCTCCCCTTCTGTCAATGCAGGCAATATCCAAGAGCTTTGGCGGCGTGCCGGCTCTCATCGAAGCGTCGCTCGAGGTGATGCCCGCCGAAGTCATGGCGCTAGTCGGTCAGAATGGCGCCGGCACGTCGACGATGATCAAGATCATCAACGGCGCTTATGTGCGGGATTCAGGGTCGATCGCCTTCAACGGCCAGCCGTGGACGGCGGGATCACCGCAGCAGGCGCAACGCGCCGGCATCAGCACGATTTTCCAGGAGATCAACCTGATCGGCTACCGTTCGGTCGCCGAGAACATTTTTCTCGGCCGCGAACCGCGCCGCGCCTTCGGCCTGCTCGACTGGGCCAAGATGAATGCCGATTCGGCCGCCCTCCTCGCACGTTTCGACGTGCGGGTCGATGTGCGCGAACCCCTCGAACGTTTTTCGACCGCCATCCAGCAGATGGTCGCAATTGCCCGCGCCGTGTCTTTCGATGCGCGGCTGGTGATCATGGATGAGCCGACGTCGTCGCTCGACGAAGCCGAGGTGGCGGTGCTGCTGCGCACGATCAGGCAGTTGAAGGCCGACGGCGTGGCCGTGATCTTCGTCAGCCACAAGCTCGATGAACTCTATGCGGTTTGCGATCGCGTCACCATCATGCGTGACGGCCGCACCGTTGCCGTCTCGCCCATGGCCGAAATGTCGAAGCTGCAACTGGTTGCCGCGATGCTCGGCCGCGACCTCGCCGAGGTCAAGAAGAAGGGCGCGACCGCCTTCGAGGAAGGCACCGGAAACATCGGCGGCGAACTGCTCAGTGCAAGGAATATCTCGATCGGGCACAAGGTGCATGATGTCAGCCTCGATATCCGCCGCGGCGAAATCGTCGGACTGGCCGGACTGCTGGGATCGGGCCGCACGGAGACGGCCCGTGCCATCTTTGCCGCCGACCAGAAGAGTGGCGGCACGATAACGTTCGACGGCAAGCCGGTGGATTTCCGGGAGCCAGCCGAGGCCATTGCCGCCGGCATGGGATATTGCTCGGAGGATCGCAAAAGCCAGGGCATTGTGCCGGGCATGAGCGTTGCGGAGAACATGACGCTCGCCCTGATGCCGGCACTGACGCGGTCTGGCACGCTGGACGAGGCCAAGCAGCGCGAGATTGTCGAGCGCTTTATCAAGAAGATCGGCATCAAGTGTTCGGGCCCCAACCAGAAAATTCGTGAGTTGTCGGGCGGCAATCAGCAGAAGGTTCTGCTGGCGCGGTGGCTGTGCATGAATCCGAAGTTGCTGATCCTCGATGAGCCGACGCGCGGCATCGATGTTGGCGCCAAGGCTGAAATCCAGGGACTGATCCGGCAGCTGGCGAGTGACGGTCTGGGTGTGCTGATGATTTCCTCTGAGTTGGAAGAGATCGTCGAGGGCGCCGACCGTGTCTTTGTGCTTCGCGAGGGGCGCACAGTCGCCGAACTCGACCGTGAACACATCACCGAGAGCGGCGTGATGCACGCTATGGCACACGGTCACGATACGGATAGCCAAGGCCACGAAGGAGCCTCCCCCCGTGTTTGATCGCGCCGCATTCTTCCAGCGTTACGGCGTTGGCCTTGCCCTCGTCCTGCTCGTCATCTTCAATCTTGCGGTGACACCCAATTTTGCCACGTCCCAGACACTGGCAGTAAATCTGACGCAGGTATGCACCATCGTCATTGTCGGCGTGGGAATGACTCTGGTGATCGCGACAGGCGGTATCGATCTGTCAGTCGGTTCACTCATGGCGATTGCGGGAGCCTTGTCACCGATGTTCTTCACCGGGCAGCTTTTCCCGGTCCCGAATCTTTATGTTGGAATTGCACTCGGCATCGCATTCCCGATACTGATCGCCGGCATGTTCGGGCTGTTCAATGGCTGGCTCGTCACCAGATTCTCAATTCAACCGATCATTGCGACGCTGGTGCTTTTCATCGCCGGGCGGGGCATTGCGCAAGTGTCCACCAATGGCGATCTGCAGGTCTTCAAGGTGCCGGAATTCCAGTCCATCGCGATCGGCCGCGTGCTCGGCGTTCCCTTTCAGGTCTGGATCATGCTGGTGATCGTCATCGTTTCGGCCTTCGTGCTGCACAAGACGGTGTTCGGCCGGCAGGTCCTGGCGGTCGGCGGCAATGAAGCGGCAGCACGGCTGTCTGGTGTTCCTGTGGGCCGGGTGAAGTTTCTCGTCTACTTCGTCTCGGGGCTCTGCAGCGGTGTGGCGGGCCTCATCGTCATTGCCATGAATTCGGCGGCCGACGCCAATCTCATCGGACTTGGAATGGAACTCGACGCTATTGCCGCGGTCGTTGTCGGCGGAACTTTGCTGTCGGGCGGGCGCGCCACAATCGTCGGCACGCTGCTCGGTGCACTTGTCATTCAACTCGTTCGCTACACCCTGCTGGCCAACGGCGTTCCAGATCCCGCGGCACTTGTTGTCAAGGCGGGACTGATCGTGCTCGCGGTGTGGCTGCAGCGGCAGGAGCAAGCATGATGCGCGGGTTTCGCATTTCGCCGAGCATGGCCGTTGTCGCGGTGCTGGTCATTCTGACGCTGCTTGGCGCGTGGCGCTACGACGGCTTCATCGGCACCTACAATGTTCAGACAGTGCTGCGCTACAATTCGATGTTCGCGCTTGTAGCGCTTGGCATGTGCTTCGTTATCATGACGGGTGGAATCGATCTCTCCGTCGGGTCGGTCGCTGCATTCTCCAGCGTGGTTGCCGCCCATCTCAGCCCATACGGACTCCTCCCCGGGCTTGTTGGCGGCCTCGCTGCCGGCCTGTTGGCTGGATTGATCAACGCCCTCATCATCACCAAACTCAGGATTTTGCCGTTTATTGCCACGCTGGCTACAATGCTTGCGGCATCGGGAACGGCATTGTTGCTGGCCAACAATCAATCAGTGTCAGTGTCCTACGATACCTATTTCACCAATCTGGGACAGGGCGACCTCCTGAGCTTCATGCGCCCCGAATGGGTTGATGCGGAAGGTGCTGGCATTCTTGCTGGCATACTCGGCTTCATACTGAGCTTTCCGACGCCGGCATTCATAGCACTCGCAGCCTATATCGGCGGCGCAATCATCATCAAGCACACCGCCTTTGGACGGCATGTGCTGGCAGTTGGCGGCGGCACCGAAGCGTCCCGGCTGATGGGGTTGCCTGTCGATCGCACGATTTTCCTGGTCTATGTTATTTCAGGCGGCATGGCTGGCATGGCGGGGGTTATCCTCGCGTCGCAATTTGGTGCCGGTCAGCCCATCGAGGGCATCGGCTGGGAGCTCTTCGCCATCGCCTCGGTGGTCGTCGGCGGAACGCTGCTGACGGGCGGCAAAGGTTCGATTGGCGGAACGCTCGCTGGCGCATTGCTGCTTGGCATTATCTTCACGATCCTTAATTTCGAAAACGGCATGGGCTGGATATCGCTGTCCGCATACTGGCAGTCCGTGGTCCGCGGCGTGTTCCTGTTCGTGGTGGTGGTGCTGCAGGCCAAGCTTTCGAAACAGGCGAAAGCCTGATCTCACTCGCTGTTGCTTTGCGCCTCCGGCAGCAGCTGCCTCACGGCGAAAACGCACAGCAGCACCGTCAGCACCAATACGATCGTCACAAGCGCATTGATGTCGGGGGTGAAACCGAGGCGCATCATCGCCCATAGCCGGATCGGCAGCGTGCTCTCCGTTCCCGTCACCAGCAGAGTGATCAGCGTTTCGTCAAAAGACAATGCGAAACTCAATACTCCCGCGCCAATCAGCGTGCTGCGCAGATTGGGCAGGATGATATGCACAAGCGTCTGGAAGGCTGAAGCGCCAAGGTCCGCGGACGCTTCGATCATGCTGGGGCCCAGCGACTGGAGACGGACGACGATGGTCCGGTATGCCAGCGCCTGAACGAAGACCGTGTGACCGACAATGACAGTGATGAGCGAACGCGGAACACCGGTTTCGCGAAAAAAGATCAGCAGCGCGAGCCCGGTGATGATCGGCGGCATAAGGAAGGGCAAGTAGATGGCGAATTGCATGGCCTCGCGCCCTGCCGATTTGCCGCTGCAATAGTGGATGGCCAAGAGTGTGCCAACGGCGAGGGAGAGCAACGTCGCCGAGAAACCGACGATCAGCGTATTGCCGACAGCCTTGAGAATGCCTCCGTTGCCGGCAAGCGCTCCATATGCGGAGAGCGAAGGCTGGTTCCACAGCACGTCGCCGTGCGACACCGTGAAGAAGGAGGACAGGATGGGAATCAGCAGGGGTCCGTAGAGCAGGAGAAACACCGCCAGCGTGATCGCTGCCAGCAGGCTGGTCGCCATTCCGGACAAGCGGATCATGTGGATCGCTGGCCCACGCGGTTGCCGAGCGCAATGACACTGATGACCACGATGGCGAGGATGGCCGACAGCGCCGCACCGAACGGCCAGTTGAAGGCGGTTCCGAACTGACTGAAAACGATGCGCCCGAATGTGAAGCCGCTCTGCCCGCCCACCATCTGCGGCGTGAGAAAGTCGCCGATGGCCAGCACGAACACAAAGGTCGCGGCGGTGATGACGCCTGGAAGGCTGAGCGGCAGAATGATGCGGACGAAGGTCTGCAGGCTCGAAGCCCCGAGGTCGACCGACGCCTCGATCAGGCTGCGCGGAATGCGCTCGAGAGCCAGGAAGATCGGCAGGATGGCAAAGGGGATGAGCAGCACCGTCAGCGTCAGCAGCACGGCGTTGAGATTGAAGACGAAGACAGTCAGCGGCTGTTCGATGACGCCGGTCCATAACATGAAGCGGTTGAGAAAGCCGTTGCCGCCGAGAATGCTGCGGATCGCATAGATCTTGATGATGTAGCTCATCAGCAACGGCACCAGCACCATGAGCAGCAGAAAGTGACGGCGGCGGCCCTTCAGGCTGGCGAGCAGAAAGGCCACCGGATAGCCGATCAGCGTTGCAAGTGCCGCCACCGACAGGCACAGCAGGCAGGTCTGCCACAACACCGGCACGAAGATCGCGTCGGCAAAGAACCGGCGATAATTTCCCAGGCTCAGATCGTGGACGATCTGGCCATTTTCCATTCGGAAGAAGCTGTAGGCAAGAAAGCTTGCCAGCGGCGCGATGATGAAGACGGCGGGCAGAACATAGCTGATGAGGGCAAGCAGACGCGGCCCATAGCCATGGCGTGCGCTGCCGACGAAAATCATCTGGTCACCCACGGCACGTCGCGACCCGGCCAACATTCCGGCCGGGTCTGCGCGTCAATGTCCGGTTTCAAGGTTGCGCCTTGATCTCGTTCCACATGTCCGAGCGCTTGGTCGGATCCTCGACGAAATCAAGCCAGACGAGCTTGTCGTTGGCACCGGCACTTCCCGTCTCGACCACTGTGTTGCCGAAGCCAGTACGCTGGGAGAGCTGTTCGCCAATCTTCTTCTGCAGCAGGAAATTCACCCACGCCGCTGCCAGATCGGGATCCTGCACGCCGCTGGTCATCGCCCACGTATCGAGCCAGGCTAGGGCTCCTTCCTTGGGATTGACGTATTCGATATTGGCGCCGGCGTCCTTCATGGCCTTGACCTGCTGCTGGCCGTAATTGGCCCAGATCAGCGCCACGTCGTTGCTCTTGTACAGCTGCAGGGCTTCATCAGGCGTCGTGTAGAAGCTCAGTACATTGCCCTTCAGCGCAATCAGCTTCTCCTTGATCTTGCCCATCTGCTCTTCGTTCAGATGGAACGGATCTTCGATCCCCATGGTGAGCGCGGTAAAGGAGAAGTTATGTTCGCCGTTGTCGTAGGCGAGAATCTTTCCCTTGTACTTTGGATCCCAGAAACTCTCGAAACTGTCAGGCGGCGGGTTGACCTTGTCCTTGTCGTAAATGATGCCGATCGAATCGAAGCAGAAGGGCACGGCGTGCGCCTTGCCGTCACGCATGATGCCCTTGACCTTGGAGAGATCCTGGAAGCGCGGCAGGACGTTTTTCTGGTTCGGAATTTTCGCGAGGTCATGTGGCGTCGTCAGGCCACCGTCGATGTAGCGCTGCAACTGTGCGGTGTTCACCGCGAAGACATCGAAGTCCTTGCCCTCGCTGCCCTTGATCTTGGCCCAGATCTCGTCATCCGTGCCGATGAAAACAACATTGGCGGTGGCGCCCGTCTGGTCCTGGAATTCCTTGACCCAGTCATCGTCGGCATAGCCCTGCCAGGCCATGACCCGCAATTCCTTCGCGGCAAACGCGCGACTGGATCGCAGGATGACCGGCGCGGCCAGCGCCATCCCCAGGGCCGTACGTCTGTTCATGCTCAACGGCATCGGCGTCTCCTCCAAGTTTTCTTGTTGCGGACTAAACCCACCCGCCGTCGACGATATAGTTCTGGGACGTACACATGCGGCTGTCGTCGGCGGCGAGGAACAGCACCATGCGGGCAATATCGGCGGGATAGAGTTTCTCGGTCAGGCATTGACGGTCGGCGATCTGGCGTTCGCCAGCTTCGTTGAGCCACAGCTTCACCTGGCGGTCGGTCATCACCCAGCCGGGCAACACGCAATTGACGCGGATCTTTTCCGGACCGAGTTCGCGCGCCAGTGCGCGCGTCAGGCCGCCGACGGCTGCCTTGGCGGTCACATAGGCCGGGCAATCCGGATCGCCGACCATCCAGGTGATCGAGCCGAAATTGATGATCGACCCGCCGCCCGCGTCGCGCATCTGCGGCCGAACGGCTTGCGCCGCAAAGAACTGATGCCGCAGGTTAACCTGCATGCGATTGTCCCAGTAGTCGACGGTGACGCTTTCGGTCGTATGGCGGTCGTCATTGCCGGCGTTGTTGACGAGCACACGCACCGGCCCATGCATTGCGCCCGCTTCCGCAATGGCCGATCGCAGCGCTTCGATATCGCGGAGATCGCAATGAATGAAATGCGGCGCATCCAGACCATCCGCCACCAGCCGCCTGACAAGTGCTTGCGAGGGCTGGTCGGCGATATCGACAAACGCCACCTTGGCGCCCTGCCGGCAGAAATGTTCGACCAGGCTTTCACCAATGCCGCTGCCGCCCCCGCTCACAAAAACACTGCGCCCCTTGAGGCTGGGATAACTCGCCGGTTGATCAATAGCGCCATGCATGGGGAAGCTTGCTTTCAAAGAAGAGCCATGATCTTCATGCCTTGGCGATGCCCATGTCAAGTGACAGCCGCGCATGGCGCCGCAGCGTCAACACAGTTGCACATTGACTTCGTCCGGCAGCAGAATACGCTCCAAATACGCAAAGGGATGAGCAGCCATGAACATAGAAGTGAAGAGCGGCAATTATCGCAACGACTCGATTCTGCTGGGGTTCAGTGACCTCAAGCGGCTCAAGACCGAGCGTCCGCTGGTGTTCGAAAAAGGCAAGGGCATCTTTATCTACGACGAGAATGGCAAGGACTATATCGAGTCGGTCTCCTGCTTCTACTGCGTGTCGCTGGGCTTCAGCGAGGACCGGCTCGCCGAGGCGGCCTACAAGCAGATGAAGATGTTGCCGATGTATTCCTCCGCCATTCACCGCACCGTTCCGGCGGTGATGGAATTGACCGAGCGCATCGCCGCACTGTCGCCAGTCAAGAACCCGCGAATCTATTTCTCGACGACTGGATCGGAGGCCAACGACCACCTGCTGAAATTCATGTGGTACGGTAACGGATTTGCCGGCGAGCCGCAGCGCCGCAAGGTCATTTCGCGCAAGGCGAGCTATCATGGTTCGACCATAGCGACGTCCGCACTTGGCGGTTCGCAGGAACTGCACGAGAGTTTCGGCATCCCCATGGGCTTCTCGTTGCAGGTCAGCCATCCGAGTTGGCCCAACGCCGGTCTTCCGGGCGAGGACGAGGAAGGCTTCACCGACCGGCTGGCGGAAGAACTCGAGCGGACCATCATCGAGGCGGGCCCTGAAACCATCGGCGCGATGATCGCCGAGCCGGTCTCGGTGTCATCGGGCATGTTCCCGCCGCCGCCGAGCTACTTTCCCAAGATCACCAAGGTTCTGAAGAAATACGGCATCCAGCTTTTCATCGATGAGGTTGTCACAGGTTTCGGCCGCTCGGGACGCATGTGGGCGACGGAGGCCATGGGCCTCGAACCCGATTGCATGACCTGCGCCAAAGGCATATCGGGCGCCTACATGCCGATTGCCGGTATCATCATGGGCGAGGAATTCAACCGCCGCCTCGATATCGGCAACGAAGCCAAGGGCTGGTTCGCACATGGCGCCACACACCACGCCCATGTGGTATCGGCAGCGGTCGCAAATGAAGTGCTGAACATCTTCGAGGAACGGGACGTGCTGGGTCACGTTCGGCGCATGATGCCGCACTGGAACAGGATGCTCGACAGTCTGCTGGACCATCCGCTCGTGGTCGGCAATCGCAAATGGGGGCTGGCCGGTGCCGTCGAAGTCGCCTATCCGGGTGAAGGCCGCGCCGGAGCCGCCGGCAGTCTGAAGGTTGGCGGCGTGGTCAAGGACGTCTACGAGGCTGGCCTCGGCGAAGGCGTCATCGTGCGGCCTCTCGCCGGCTGTTTCGTCATGGCCCCGCCGCTGATCATCACCGAAGCCGAGATCACCGAACTTGGCCGCAGGGTGCGCGCCGCACTCGACCGGGCACTGGCGAACAAACCTTCAGTCTAGTCCGCCCTGCCGCCTCGCCATTTGCGGTGAGAGGGAGCTCTGGGCCGATTTATCAGTTGTTTGGGCCCTTTCGGCCCCCTACGTTTCAGTGAATTGACGGCCGGTCCATCTTTGGGCGGGGAGTCAGACACAGGAAACGAGGAAAGCTGCCCGCTGAAATGACTGTTGTGACTGCTGTAGTGGCAGGAATTTTGGCCCTCGTGGTAGCGGGCATTCTGCTTGCCTATGGCAAGGCGCGCCCCAGGCGGGGAGGCCCGCACACCTATGCGCTTCCTGTCGCGGCCGACCAGACCGAGCTCGACCGGCTGCTGTCCAGCAGTCCCGGCGCAGAGCGCGACTCGACACGCATCAGTCTGGTGAGCGGCGACGTCGATGCCTTCATTGTCCGCTATCAGCTTGCGAGAATGGCTGGGCGCAGCCTTGACCTTCAATACTACTACTGGAAGTCCGACGTGACCGGCAATATCCTGGCGCGAGAGGTGCTGGCGGCGGCTGATCGTGGCGTTCGGGTCCGGCTGCTGCTCGACGACATCAATACCCGCGGGTTTGACCGGACCTACCTGGCTCTCAACACTCACCCCAGGATCGAAGTCCGGCTGTTCAATCCCTGCCGCAGCCGCACCAATATGACCAAGCGCGCGATTGAACTCGTCGTCCATTATTTCTCGGCGACGCGGCGCATGCACAACAAGTCGTGGATCGCCGACAGCCGCGTGGCAGTGGTGGGCGGCCGCAACATCGGCGATGCCTACTTTGGTGTATCCGACGGCCCGAATTTCCGCGACGCCGATCTGGTCGCCACAGGCCGCGCAGTGGACGAGGCAGTGGGGATCTTCGATTCCTACTGGAACAGCCAGTCGGCCTTGCCGATCACCACGCTTCACCGCATCCGCCGGGGCAATCTTCCCAAATTGAGGAAATCGATCGACCGCATTTGCGCCCAGACCCGCGCGCGTTCTTTCCTCGCTCATTTGGAGGATCTGAAGTTCCCGGGGATGGCAAAGCGCCTGCAGGATGCGATTGAGGTCGAAGCTGCGGAAGTGATTGCCGACCCGCCCGAGAAGGCCGCGGCCGACCGCCAGGACAATTGGATCAGCACGCGCATCTTCGATCTCATACAGAGTGCCGACCGGTCGCTCGCGGTGTGCTCGCCCTATTTCATTCCGGGCCGCTCCGGCCTTGAAATTTTTGCCGCCTTGAAGCGGCGCGGCGTGCAGTCGTGCATCCTCACCAATTCGCTAGCGGCGACGGACGTGATGATCGTTCACAGCGCTTATGCCAAATACCGCAAGCCGCTGATTGCGCATGGTGTCGAACTGTACGAGCAGCGGCCAGATGCTGGCAAGCGGCGCATGTCCTTGTTTGGATCGAGCACCGCGAGTCTCCATACCAAGGCGATGGTGGCGGACCGCCGGACGGGCTTTGTCGGATCCTTCAATCTCGATCCACGCTCGGTGTCGATCAACACCGAAATGGGAATCATCTTTACGTCACCGCAGCTTGCCTCCGAACTGGCGGATCTCCTCGACCGTCAGATGCGGAGCAGCTTCCGTCTGGCGCTGAACGATGGCAGCCTGTACTGGATTGAACCCGGAACACCAGCACCCAGGCACCATGGCGGCGAACCCTTGACCCGCCTGCCCCGCCGGCTTGGTGCCTGGGCAATGTCTTTTCTGCCGATCGAATCCCAACTCTGACTAGAAGTGCTGCAGCCTGTCGAATGCAATGCTCGACAGGCCATTTGCACTCCAATAGAAAGGGGGTTCATCAATTTGGTTATCGCGAAGTGAGCAAAATTAGCGATAGCCGCGATCAGAAAGCAGGTTCCGTGTTTGGGTTTCTAAGAGGTGGCGGCGAGCTGGCAGAACTTGTTTCAAAGTTCGACTGGCAGGCGACGTCGCTGGGACCAATCGAGACCTGGGCCCCTTGTCTGAAGAACACTGTTTCCCTGATACTGCAGTCCAAGGTTCCAATGGTGATCCTGTGGGGCCCCGATGGCTACATGATCTACAACGATGCCTATGCGGTTTTTGCGGCCGCCAGACATCCGACGCTTCTGGGCTCGAAAGTGCTGGAAGGCTGGCCAGAGGTGGCGTCATTCAACGCCCATGTGATGGACGTGGTGCTCGGCGGCGGTACGCTGTCGTTTCAGGACCAGGAACTTGTACTGTATCGCGACAACCGGCCCGAGAACGTCTGGATGAATCTGGACTACTCGCCGGTGCTCGATGAAGCAGGCAATCCGGCCGGCGTTATTGCCATTGTGGTCGAGACCACCGCCAAAGTGGCCGCCGAGGCGTGGCGCCGGAGTGAGCGCGACCGACAGAGCCGGATGTTCGAGCAGGCGCCTGGATTCCTGGCCATGATGACCGGACCGAACCATGTGTTTGAGTTGGCCAACGCTTCCTATCGTCAGCTGGCCGGACATCGCGAACTCCTTGGCAAGACGGTGCGGGAGGCCTTTCCCGAAATCGAGCACCAGGGCTTCTTTGATATTCTTGACCAGGTATTTGCAACCGGTGAACCCTTCGTTGGCAAGGCACTGAAAGCCACGCTGCAACCGTCACCGGATCAGGAGCCGGAAGAACACTTTATCGATCTGGTCTATCAACCGATCCGCGACCCGGATTCCAGAATCATTGGCATTCTGGCGCAGGGGATCGACGTAACTGACCGCCTCAGGACCGAGCAGGCGCTACGCCAGAGCGAGGAGCGATTCCGCGCCTTGACGGACGCGATGCCAAATCATGTCTGGACCTCGCGGCCAGATGGCCAGCTCGACTGGTTCAATCCCCGAGTCTACGAATATTCGGGGGCATTGGCCGGTGAACTGCAGGGTGAGGGCTGGGCCAAGCTCGTACATCCGGATGATCTGCATCAGGCAAAGGAAAAGTGGGCCAGTGCGATCGCATCGGATGCATTGTACGAAGCTGAATTCAGGCTTCGCCGTCACGACGGCGTCTATCGCTGGCACGTCGCGCGCGCTGTGCCAATGCATGATGGGTCGGGCAAGATTGTTCAATGGGTTGGCACCAACACCGATATTGACGACCAGCGTCGCTCGGCCGAGGCCCTGCTTGAAAGCGAGCGGCGGCTGCAGCTCTCGCAGAAGGCCGCCGGCGTCGGTTCAATGGAACTCGATATCAAGACCGGCAACGTCATCGGATCCGAGCAGCTTTGGAAGATCTGGGGCCTGTCTGACCGGGAAAGCGTGCATCTGAGCGTTCTTGAAGACATCGTTCTCCCCGAAGATGCGCACATTCGCTCCAACCCGGAAACACGCCGGACGGGCACCGCCGACGCGCATGTCGAGTATCGCATTCGCCGCCCCGACAACGGTCAGATCCGATGGCTGTCCCGCAATATCAAGTTCGTGCTCGACGAGAACGGAACACCGGTCAAGATGTATGGCATCATGCAGGACATCACCGAAAGGAAGGATGCCGAGGCACGGCAGCAGATGCTCGCGCACGAACTCGAACACCGGATCAAGAACATCTTGTCGATGGTCGGTGCTATTGTCTCGCAAACACTCCGCGTCGACGATATCGACACCGCGCGCGAAGCGCTTCAGGCCCGCATTCGAGCCCTTGCTGGCGCCCATGACATCCTGAACAAGACGCGCTGGACAAACGCATCGATCCTCGATGTCGTGCGCTCCGCCATCGCAGTATTTCCATCGGATCGCGTTTCTGTCTCCGGACCGGACCTGAACATTACACCCCGGATGGCGATTTCGCTGGGGCTGGCCGTCAATGAACTTGGGACCAACGCCGTCAAATACGGTGCCTTGTCGGTTGATGGCGGACGCGTCGAAATCAAGTGGTCGATTACTCCGGATAGCCCTGACGCAGCCGGCGAATTCACCTGGTCATGGCGCGAAATCGGGGGCCCGCCGGTGGCGAGACCCACGCGCCGCGGTTTCGGAACCGTGCTGATCGACCGGGTTCTTGGCGCGGATTTTGGCGGCACCGTGCAAACCCATTTCGACGAGGCAGGCATACGTTGTATCCTCACGGCCCCCGCCAGTGAGTTCGAAACGGCAACCCCCGAAAACATTCTGGGTTTGAACTGAAAGTGAACTTGCCCGCCGGACGGCTCAGTCAGCGATTTCAGCCGATCCGATGATCGCTTCCATTTCGATCTCCACGCGGATTTCCGGGCGCACGAGATCGGCAAGGATGCCGACGGAGGCCGGCATGATGCCGCGGAACTTCTCGCCGAGAATCGGCAGGATTGCATCGAAATCCTCAGCCGCCGGGCAATAGATCCGCGTCATGACCACCTCCTTGAGGCTGGTGCCCGCAGCCGCGAGGGCCGCCTCGGCGTTGCGGAACAGTTGTTGGCATTGCGCCGCGGCATCCGGCTGGATCGTCATCGACGCATAGTCATAGCCGGTCGTTCCCGACAGAAACACGCGATCACCCACCCTGAGCGCGCGGCTGTAACTTGCCAGCTGTTCCATCTTCGATCCCGACGACACGAGTTTGCGCTTCATGATCTTCTCCCATTGAGTGGCGAAATGCGTTCAACCTGCAAGCTTGCCATCCCAGTTCTGCAGCGTCAGGTCATCGCGGATGCAGGCTTTGAAATGTCCGGGTGTTAACTCGCGCAGCGGTGGCACGGCGGCAGCGCATTCAGGCAAGACATAGCGGCAGCGGGTGCGGAACGAGCAGCCGCTCGGCGGATCAAGTGGACTTGGAATATCACCCGTCAACATGATGCGCTGGCGCTTCACCTTCGGGTCAGCCACGGGTGCAGCGGAAAACAGGGCCTCGCTGTAAGGATGCCGGGGCGAGCTGAAGAGCGCGGCAGTCGGTGCGATTTCGACAATCCGGCCCAGATACATCACCGCGATGCGATCGCAGATATAGCCAACGACGGCGAGATCATGCGCGATGAACAAAATCGCCAGACCGAGGCGCTCGCGGATCTCCAGCAGCAGTTTGACCACCTGCGCCTGGATCGACACATCGAGCGCCGAGACGGGCTCATCGGCAACAAGAAACTCCGGCTGAACGGCAAGCGCCCGGGCGATGCCGATCCGTTGGCGCTGGCCGCCCGAAAACTCGTGCGGAAAACGCGCCGCATGTGCCGCCGAAAGCCCAACCAACTCCAGGAGTTCCGCAACCCGCTTCTGCCTCGCACCAGGCTCCGTCGAAAGACCATGGATCTTGAGTGGTGAGGTGAGCAGCTCTCCCACTGTCATACGCGGATTGAGCGAACTGAAAGGATCCTGAAACACCATCTGCATCTTTCGGCGGATCGGACGCAGGGCCGAACGCCTCAGGTTGGTGATGTCCTGTCCATCGAAATTGATGCTGCCGGATGTCGGCGGTGATAGCCGCAGGATGGTGCGCCCGACCGTGGATTTGCCGGAGCCGGACTCGCCGACGAGGCCCAGGACTTCACCCCTCTGCATCGAGAAGCTTACGCCATCGACTGCCTTCACCAGCTTGCGTCCGCCAAACAGCATGGAGCCAATCGTGAAATGTTTCTTCAGGTCACGGACGGTAAGAATGTCGCGAGGAGTGTTCATGCCCTCACCCCGATCTCGTTCCAGCGCAGGCAGCGCACCTTGCGGCCGCCGCCTGCGGCTTCAAGCGGCGGTTGTGACACGTCGCAACGCCCGGCAACGAAATGATTGCAGCGCGGATGGAACGTGCAGCCCGGCGGCTGGTTGCCGGGATCCGGCACGCTACCGCGGATTGCCTCCAGCACTGTGTCGCGGCGGCCTGCCATATCCATGCGCGGCACCGAATTGAGCAGTGCCGATGTGTAGGGCATCAACGGTTTCTCAAACAATTGTTCCGCCGTCGCCTCCTCCACCAGGCGGCCGCCATACATGACCATCACCCGGTCGGCGACTTCGGCAACGACGCCGAGGTTGTGGGTGATGAAGATGATGGCGAGACCTGTCTGTTCCTGCAGCCGCTTGAGGAGTTCGAGAATCTGCGCCTGAACGGTGACGTCCAGCGCGGTGGTTGGTTCGTCGGCCACCATGACGCGCGGCTCGCAGCTGATCGCCATGGCGATCATCACGCGCTGGCGCATGCCGCCCGAGAGATGATGCGGATAGCTGTCGAGGCGCTTGACCGCATCCGGAATGCCGACCAGCGCCAGAAGATCCGCCGTTTCCTTCAGTGCTGCGCGCTTTGACATGCTGCGATGAAGCATGATCGCCTCGGCGATCTGATCACCGACACTGAGAACAGGGTTCAGTGAAGTCATCGGCTCCTGGAAGATCATCGCGATCTCATTGCCGCGGATCGCCTGAATCTCCTCGCGCTTGGCCGAGATGAGGTCGCGCGTGATGCCGTCCTTGCAGGTGAGAAGCGCCCTGCCCTTCACTTCCGAGCGTGGCGCCGGCGGTGTCAGCTGCATGATCGCGAGGTTGGTGACGCTCTTGCCAGAGCCCGATTCGCCGACCAGCGCCAGGGTTTCGCCGGGGCTGATCGAGAACGACACGTCGTGCACCGCGGGAATGAGCTTCCCGCCGCGCCGGAAACCGACGCTGATGTTCTCGACAACGAGCGTGGGTGCTGTAGCCGCCGTCATTCTAGTGGTCCAGCCGCGGGTCGAGCGCATCGCGCAAGCCGTCGCCGATGAAGTTGAAGCTGGTCACCGCGATGGTGATGGCAAGGCCGGGGAACATGGCGAGCCATGGCGCCTTCTGCAAATACTGCTGCGCATTGTTCAGCATGTTGCCCCAGCTCGGCGTCGGCGGCTGGATGCCGTAGCCCAGGAAGGAAATGTAGGATTCCATCAGGATCGCATTGGCGACATTGAGTGTGGCAGCCACGACGATGGGACCGATCGCATTGGGCAGCAATTCGCGGAAGATAATGTAGCGGTCACTGCCGCCCATGAGTTCAGCGGCGACTGCAAAGTCACGTTCGCGCAGGCTCTTGATCTGCGCTTCGACGACGCGCGCCACTTCCATCCAGGATGTGAGTGCGATGATGATGGTGATCGAGATGACGCCGGGATGGATGAAGGCGGCAATCGCCAGAATGAGGAAGATTGACGGAAAGCACAGCATCGCGTCGACAAAGCGCATCAACACGGCGCCGATGACGCCGCCATAATATCCGGCGACGGCGCCGATCACCGTGCCCAGGCATACGGCCATGATCATGGCCGCAAAGCCGATGGTGAGAGAGATACGGCCGGCCATCATCAACCGGGCGAGATGATCGCGGCCCAGTGGATCCGTCCCCAGAACATGCACGCTGACGAAGGGAGGCGCAAAGCGGTGGCGGATATCGATGAACAGGTCATCGAATGGCAACAGATAAGGTCCGACGAAACACACGAGGACCAGGAACACGATCATCGCGATACCTGCGACCGCCAGCTTGTGCCGCATGAAGCGGTCTATGGCGCGGTTGCGCTGGAGCGTCGGTTCCCCTGCGGTGATCAGCTGATCCGTTGTGGCGGAATGGCTCATGGTCTCCTCAATTCATCCTGATCCGCGGATCGGCCACGGCATAGAGAATATCAGCCAGCAGGTTGCCGATGAGCACCAGCACAGCGGAGAGCACGAGAATACCCATGACCACCGGATAGTCACGGTAGCTGAGCGAGTCGAGGAACAGCCGGCCCATGCCCGGCCACGTGAAGATGGTTTCGGTGACGAGCGCGCCAGACAGCAGTGTCGGCAACTGCAGGCCGGCGACTGTAATCATCGGCAGCAGGGCATTGCGCATGGCGTGGCGGGTGAGCACCTGCCGCTCCGGAACACCCTTGGCGCGAGCCGTGCGAATGTAGTCCTGGTTGATCACGTCGAGCATCGAGGAGCGCATGTATCGGCTCCACAGCGCAACGGTGACGAGACCCAGCACCAGCGAGGGGGCGATAAGATGATGTACATAGTCCCAGAACGAGCCGTTGCCGATTGTGTACATGTTGCCCGGCGGCAGGATACCGAGTTTCACTGAGAACACGTAAATGGTGATGAGGCCGAACCAGAAGGTGGGAATCGACAGCGCGATCATCGCACCGATGGTGGCAAGATAGTCGAAGAGCGAATAGCGCTTGATGGCGCCCAGCACACCCACCCAGACGCCTACGATGACGGCGATGATGCTCGACGTCCCCATGAGTTCGAGTGTTGCCAGCAAGTGCGACCCGATGATCCACAGCACCGGCTGGCCGTCGCGATACGAATGGCCCCAGTCGCCGCTGGCAAGCCGCGTGAACCACTCCCAGTATTGCTCATGAATGGGACGGTTGAGCCCCATCTGTTCGGCGATCTTGAGCAGCTGCTCCTGCGACATGCCGGGCACCAACGCAAATTGCGCCAGCGGCCCGCCCGGTGCGAGATAGAGCACCGCGAAGCCGATCATGGAGACGACCCACAGCAGAAGCACGTTCTGCAGGCTGCGCTGGATCAGAAATTTCAACATCGGCGGCGCTCCGCTCCCAGGATGCAAAGGCCGTGGCGACGCGCGCCACGGCCTTCATCGCGCAAGAATCAGGAGACTACGACGTCCACTTCCACTCGTTGACATTCCAGGTGTTGGTCTGTGTGTTCACGTTCGGCTTGTAGCCCTCGAGTCCCTTCTTGGTGCCTTCAACCATCGCATACTGGAAGATCGGGAGATAGGGCAGGTCGGCGCGGACGATCTCCTGCTGCTTCTTGTAGATCGCGTTACGCTTGGCCTGATCCACCGTATCGGCGGCTTCGCCCAGCAGCTTGTCGACTTCAGGGTTTTCGTACTGGCAGGTATTCTGTCCATTGCCCCCCTTGGCGTTGATCGACTTTGAATGGAAGTAGTCGGTGGTATCGGCATCCGGCCCGATCATGAATCCGATTCCCACCATGGCGGAGTCGAACTTCGACTGCATCCAGTTGTCGCCCCACATCACGGCAGGCGGGAAGTTCTGGATCGTCATCTCGGCGCCGATCTCCTTCCAGCTCTGCTGCAGCAATTGCTGCGCCTGCTCGCGGACGTGGTTGCCGGCCGTCGTCGAGTTGACGAAGGCAAGACGCACCCCGCCCTTCTCGCGAATGCCGTCTGCACCCGGCGTCCAGCCGGCATCGTCGAGGATCTTCTTGGCCTTCTCGATATCGTAAACCTGCTTCGGCAAATCAGGATTGAAGGCCGATGCCTCATAGGGAAGATAGGATTCGGTCGGGCGCGGAAGGCCATAGTAAATGGCGTCGATGATCGCCTGTTTGTCCATCGCGTAGTACAGAGCCTCGCGCACCGCCTTGTCCTGGAACACCGGCTTGCCGAGATTGAGCGCAATGTTCTCGATGAACGGCAGCGCCACCGGCACCACCACGCGGTCGGCAAGCTTCGATGCCTCCTCGTAGTGATCAGGTGAGATTCCCTGCAGGCCGATGTAGTCGATGTCACCTGTCTGGAACTGGGTGTAGAGGACCGTCATATCCGGGATGTATTTGAAGACGATGGTCTCGACATATGGGCCGTCGCCGAAAAATTCAGGGTTGGCCTTCAGCGTGATGTGATCGCCCGGAACGCGCTCGCTCCACTTGAAGGCACCAGTGCCGACCGGATTTGCAGCAAAGTTCGAGGAGTTGACGTCCGTTTCCTTCTCAAGGATGTGCTTCGGGACGATGAACGTCCAGGCAAGGATGGAGACGTAAGGCGCGTAGACCTTCTCCATGCGCCAGGTGATTTCAGTCGGGCTGACAACGGTGATGTCGCGCACCAGTTCGTGACCGGCGCGGCGGTTCGCCTTGAAATCCTTGTTGTTGAGGAGATCGAGCGAGAACTTCACGTCGTCGGCGCTGAACGGCGCGCCGTCATGCCACTTCACGCCTTCGCGCAGCTTGATTTTCCAGTTGAGGCCGTCGGCGGAGATGCCGCCGTTTTCGACAGTCGGAACTTCGGCCGCAAGCTGCGGCGTGAAGTTGCCCTTGTCGTCGACACCCCACAGCGGGCTGAACAGATTCCAGTGCACGCCCTGGTCGACTTCGATGGCCAGCATGAGCGGATGGAAGTTGACCGGCTCCTGCGAGAATCCGATCACGACTTGACCCTTCGGGGCTGCATTGGCGGCTTGACCCTTGTCCACGCCAATGAGCGCTGCAGCGCCGATTGCGGCACTCATGCTCAGGAACCCTCGGCGGCTCATCAGTCCAAGCCCACGCGGTACGGTCAGGTCTTTCAATGATATCTCATTCATCTTGGCTCTCCTGGGTGTAACCACGAACCGTCTCTGCTTTCACGAGACTCGTATCATCCGCGGTCGTGCTGTTTCTCGGCTGCTCCCTGCCCTCATCAGGCCAGGATAATTGTAATCATCAATAATAGGCGGGGTCAAGCTTCTGCCATTACACACCAGCCTCCGGTTTCGGGTTGGATCCATCGAAGAAGCGTGAAAGCCGGAAGTGATGAGGATCGACAATCGGCGTATCGCCCATGACCAGATCCGCCGCGAGACGGCCGGCCGCGGGACCGATGCCGAAACCATGCCCCGAGAACCCCGTCGCGATGAAATAGCCCGGCAGCGTGTCGACGCCTGAAATCACCGGCACGGCATCAGGCGTGACATCGATGTAGCCCGCCCATTCCTGAACCACCTGGGCTTTGGCAAAGACCGGGAAAAGTTCAGTCATCGATTTCATCGCGTTCGAATTGAGCGCGCTGCGCGGCGACGGATCGAGAATGCGAACCTCTTCGAACACGGACTTCTGATCGAGCGGCCGCAGGCGTGACTGCGACCATGCATCGAAAAACTGCTTGCCGAACGAGAAATGCAGCGTCTTCCACTCCATCTTCAGGGCCGGCAGGAACTGGGTGAGAAAGCGGAAATTGTCAGGCTCGATATCGGCGATGGCTGAGCGGTCTGAGGCGATATTGTATCCGCCGTCGAGCCGGCGCCGGTAGGCCACACCCGGCGCCCAGGCTGCGACCTCTGGTCCACCTTCAAGTGGAGCCGTGCGTTGCACCGAAGACCGCACACGCAGTTGCGGCAGGGTGAGGCCAAGACCCTTGCTGAACAGGCGCGACCAGACGCCGCCAGCCATGATTACGGCATCGCAGGCAATGCGGCCCTTCTCGGTCACGACGCCCGACACCTTGCCACCAGAGGTTTCGACCCCGCGCACGGCGCAGTTGGTGAACACCTTCGCGCCCTTGCGCCGGGCCGCGTTGGCGATGGCCGGGGCCGCCTTCTGTGGTTCGGCACGGCCGTCACTCTTGGTGTAGAGCGCACCTTTGAACTTGCGGGTCGCTCCGGGCATCAGCGCGGCGAGCTCGTCGCTCGACAGCAGCTTTGTGTCGATCTGGTAAGGTTGTGCGATGTCGAGCCACTTGGCGCGGCGCGCCAGTTCCTCGTCATCGTCGCTGATGAACAGCGTTCCGGCCGCACGAAATCCGGTTTCGGCTTCCACCGTCTCGTTGAGCCGCTCCCACATGCGCAACGCCTCGATGATCAGCGGCATCTCGCGGCTGTCGCGCCCCATCTTGCGCACCCAGCCCCAGTTTCGGCTCGACTGCTCGCCCCCGATCTCGCCTTTCTCGCACAGCACCACATCGACACCCTTCTGCGCCAATGCCAGAGCAGCGCTGGTGCCGATGATGCCGCCGCCGATCACGACAACCGCCGCCTTCTTGGGCAATACCTGATCGGACTGTACGGGATCGAGAACGGGACCCATGTCGTGCTCCTAGTAGGACTCTTCGATTTTGCAATTGATCGGTATCTCGGCGATGCTCGCCGTATTGGGCAGATCGAGGACCAGCGACACGATACGCGCCACGTCTTCCGGCGGCGTCATGTCGCCGGGCGACATGTCGGTCAGGCCGAAGGCCATATCGGTGGCGACAAGACCGGGGCAGATGGCGGTAGAGCGGATGCCCTTGTCCCAACCGGCATGGCGGATCGCATGAGCCAGGGCCAGTGCGGCGAATTTCGAGACGGAGTAAGAACCCGAACTGGCGAATTTCACCCGCTTGCCCGAGAGTGAGATGACCGTGACCACCCTGCCCTTGCCGCTGACGCAGAGCGGCTCCCAGGCCGCGCGCACCAGCCGCAGCGGAGCCAGTACATTGACGTCGAGCATCGACTGCATTTCGGAATCGGATACTTCGATCACCGTCCTGGGGATCATGATGCCGGCATTGTTGATCACTGCATCAATCCGGCCAAACCGGCTCAGCGCCGCCTCAACCCAGATTTTCTCGCAGCCCGGCGCATTGGAATCGAAATGGGCGATGTGATGTGCGGCAAAGCGCGCCGGAGACGCCGCCGGCTGCCGCATGCCCAGACTGAGGTTCCAGCCATCGGCCGCAAGCCTGTCGGCGATGGCGGCGCCAATGCCGCGGTTGGCGCCGGAAATCAAGGCGGTACGGGCACTCATGCCGCCAGCCTCGCAGTTATACTAGATATCAGTCCTCGTCTTCGACGTGCACGTGACTGGCATAGAGTTTCTTCAGCAACTCCATGAGCTGCTTCTGCTCGCTGCCCGACAGCACGCCGAAGAAGGCATCCGACTGCTGCGACGCGAGGCTTCGCACCTTGTCGACAATCGATTTGCCCTTGGCTGTCAAATAGAGCTCGCGCGCCCGCCGTTCCCTGTCTGAAATCTGCTCGATGATCAGCCCGGCGGTCTTCATCTGTTGCAGCAGCCGCGTCATCGCCGAGCGGTCGCGCAACACGTAATGCGCCAGCACTGACGGTCTGATTCCGGGATTGGCCGCCACCATCAGCAACGTCGAAACCTTGCCGGTACCATGGGCGAGAGACACCGATGACAGAACATGATCGTAGTCGCGGTTCAATACCACGCTCACCACGCGCATGTAGTAGCTGAGCAGGTTCTCCAGAATGTCGAGCTTCACGGCCGATACGTCGGCGGTCTTGGGTTGCTGTTCCTTGCGGACCTGAACCGGCGCCTTGCTGCGCACTGCTCGGGCTTTGGCCATGTCTCTCCCCGTCTGGACCCCTCTTGCCTCCGCTCCACGCCAGTGTGCGGCATTTGCTTGGTCTCGGTCCATAAGGCCACTTAGCAGCGCCGCAGCATGGCTGTCCATCGATCATGTGATCACTGTATTTTGTAACAGTTGTAATTGTCAATTATCAACTGCGCGGCACCACGGTGGCAAGCTTGCGGAATGGCGAGAGGATCTCGAGGGTGATGGGTTCGCCTTCGCGGACCCGCACGATCGATCCGGCGCCGATCCGCTCCGCCGGCTTGTCTCCGAGCTTGCAGAGCGCCTCACCTTCGGCAACGAGGAAGGTTTCCTCGAGCGATCGCGGCGGAAACACATAGGTTCCGGGCTCGGCCTTCCATACTGCCACGATGGTGTTCGATCGTCCTTCATCAGACCAGATGGTACGCTTCCAGGAACCGCCGTCGCGGCCTTCGGCGGCGGCTGCGGGTCCAAAGCCCTCATCAAGGGCAATCGATTGAATGGCAGTACTCATCGGGGCATTCTCCTAGGCGTGCGGTGGAAGTGGGGCGCCGTCGCGGATCGAAGCCTTGCGATCCATGTGGCGATAGTAGCGAAGCATCATCGCCGGGGCGAAGCTCATATAGAGGGGCGCAGCAGCCAGCGGTTCGATCGGCAGCGACAGATCTTTCTCCGGCACGCCAAGCGCCCATTCTGACAGGATGCCGCCGAGCATGCTGCCGGTCGGCACGCCGCGCCCCGATAGTCCAGTCAGCGCGATGACACCCGGTGCAAGACCATAGAGGCGCGGAATGGTGTGGCGCTGCATGTCGAGTTCGCCAAACCAGAAATATTCCCAGCGGATGTCTTCCTTGATTTGCGGGTGCATCCACTTGAGCCGGTCGGACATCACCTGCCGCGTGTAGTCCATGTCGCGGCCGCGGCGGCCCATCGGAAACATCGAGGCCACGATGCGGCCTTCGGCATTGTATTTATAGACATAGATGTCACCCCGTCCGTCATGCATCGTCGTATTCTGGGGCAGCACGGACTTGCGGGTCTCGTCTGACAGAGGCTGCGTTGCCGCAACGAACACCTTCATGATCTTGAAGGTCTGGTCGAGTTTCGGCCAGCCCTCGACCGTGTAGGCGCCGGTCGAGAAAATCACCTTGTCGGCCAGCACGGCACCGCGATCGGTTTGCACCAGCCACTTGCCATTTTCACGAGCAACGTTGCTGACCTTTGAACTGGTGTGGATGATGCCGCCTTCCTGCAGCACAGCGCGCGCCAGGCCGCGCGCATACCCCAGCGGATTCACATGGCCACCCTCGGTGTGATACCAGCCGCCATAGAGCCTAGGCGTGCCGGTGAGGCTTTCCACTTCAGCTTTGTCGAGGACGCGCGTCTTGGCGCCAACCGCGTTGTAGTCGCGCATCTTCTGTTCGAGCGCCGGGATGATGCCGGGGCGATAGGCCCCCTGCACATAGCCGTTCTGCTGCCATTCGCACTGGATCTGGTATTCCCGGATCATCCCGGACACACGGTCATTGGCACGCGTCTGCCGGTGAATCAGCCGCTCGGCCCACGGCTCGCCTAGTACCTTTCGCAAGTCCGGCAAGCTGTAATAGGTGAAGGTCGGCGTCGAGTGTCCGGCATTGCGGCCAGAACCGCCAAAGCCTGCCTCTTGCGCTTCAAGGAGGACAACGTTGACACCCTTCTTCACAAGGTCGAGCGCGGTGGTGAGACCGGTGTAGCCGGCACCCACGACGCAGACATCGGCGGTGACGCGCCCCTCAAGTGATCGTGTGGCAGGCGCCGGCGCGGCGGTGGCAAACCACAATGTCGTGTCGAACGGCGAAAAGCGGCTCATCGTGCAGTCCCTCGCTCAGCGCGGGAGTGGCGATCCCCCGCCGCACTCCGCTCAACAATTGTAAAATGCAATAATCGTATCCGTCAAGCATCGACAAGTCTTTGGCAGCTGAGGAATGGTAAGCGCGACTGAATGGTGCCCGCGCCGTCGGCGGGCCGGCACGGCGGGGGCGTGATCCGGACCCAAGGCCACCGAGGTGTCATGCAGTCTGGTCAACTGCATCTGTCCATGCCAAGATACAGTCAGACCAGGATTGAGCTGTCCTGCCTATGACTCTCCGCTATCCCTTTTCTGCCATTGCCGGGTTGGACGAACTGAAGACGGCCTTGCTCCTCACCGCAGTCGATCCGCTGATCGGCGGCCTTTTGGCTTTCGGTGACCGCGGCACCGGCAAATCCACCGCGGTGCGAGCCTTGGCGGCCCTGCTGCCGAACATCCGCGCAACAACCGGCTGCGCCTATCATTGTGACCCCGACCAGGCCGATTCCATGTGCGACGCCTGCCGCGAAACAGTGAAGCTCAAGATTCGAAACATCCCGATTCCGGTCGTGGACTTGCCCTTGGGCGCGACGGAAGACCGGGTGATCGGCTCGCTGGATTTGGAAAAAGCTCTCACCAAGGGCGAGAAGGCCTTTGAGCCCGGCCTCCTCGCCCAGGCCAATCGTGGATACCTCTACGTCGATGAGGTCAATCTGCTCGAGGATCACATCGTTGATCTCTTGCTCGATGTGGCGGCCTCGGGCGAGAATGTGGTCGAGCGTGAAGGACTGAGCATCCGCCACCCGGCCCGCGTCGTTCTGGTGGGCAGCGGCAATCCGGAAGAAGGCGAATTGCGGCCGCAACTGCTCGACCGCTTTGGCCTGTCCGTCGACGTGCGGACACCGACCGAAGTCAAAGACCTGGGTCGAGATCGTCAAGCGCCGCGAGGCCTTCGAACGCAATCCGTCGGCCTTCCTGGAAACCTGGAGCAAGGAAGAGTCCCGGATCCGCCGGCAAATCGTTGCCGCCCGCAAGCGCCTCACCGATGTGGCTGTGCCGGATGCCATGCTGGAACAGGCTGCAGCACTTTGCATCCATCTCAAGACCGATGGCTTGCGCGGACAATTGACGCTGATGCGCTCCGCCCGGGCGCTGGCCGCCTTTGAGGGCAAACGCGAACTGCAGCTATCTCACCTCCGCCGCATGGCGACGCCATCACTGCGCCACCGGCTGCGGCGTAATCCGCTGGATGAGACCGGCTCGCACGTCCGCATCGAACGCATCGGTCCGTTCGGCGCCGAGCAGCTGCCGCGATAGTTGCGAAATCCTGGCCTCATTGGTGCGCTCGATTTCCTCGACCGATGGCACGAGGATGTCCTTGTGCAGCGCAAGCAGCCGGGGGATGATTTCCTTTGCCGCCAACTCAGCAAGCCTTGCCTCGCGCTGGCGTTCGTCATCGGAGACGATTGCGATGGGGGGCTGGACTGAAATCTCGATATCAACTTGGGTTGGCTGGAACACTTGGCCTTCTCCGGAAGAGAAGTCAGTATTCTCACTCATGGCCACCCCTCCCCCGTATCAGAGCGTTTCCTTGATATCCAACGCCGTCTCATCTGCGGCTTAGGGATTAAACTATGCAACAGTGCGGCGGCTGGCAAGCCACGAGTTCTGGCGCAACGCACAATGCAATCTGCGCAACGGATAGCTCTCGAACGGCCGGCAGAATGGCCTCCATCCGCAAGGCACGGCGTGATACTGATATGGCGACTCCAGCTTTCACGAAGAGAACGATGACGCGGAAAATACAATCGCCGAAGGACTTGCCCGAAGACGGTGATGAACGCTTCGTGAGCAAGGGCTCGGCATATTTCGGGTTGGACGCGGGAGGCATCCGGCGCGATTTTCACTTTCTGATGTTGCCGAAAATGACGATGCTGGCATTCTCGGCCGCCGTCGAACCACTCCGGATCGCCAACCAGCTGACCGGTCAATGCCTGTACAGGTGGTTCCTGCTGACCGAAGACGGAAAACCGGTTCGCTGTTCAAATGGAATTTCGATCGTCGCTGACCATGCGATGGGCGATACATCGCGGAACGACACGGTCTTCATCTGCTCCGGGGTCGATGGCTATCTTGCTGCAACCGAGAAGACCGTTTCGTGGCTTCGCAATCAGGCGCAGCACGGCAGGACGGTTGGCGGGGTATGTACGGGCGCGTTTACATTGGCCCGCGCCGGCCTGCTGTCCGGACGGCGCTTCACGTTGCACTGGGAAAACCAGTCCGCGTTCGAAGAGTGCTTTCCAGATCTCCCGATCTCCAACCAGCTCTATTGCCGTGATGGCCCCATCATCACCTGCGGCGGCGGCAACGCCTGCGTCGATATGATGGTGTCCCTGATCAAGGACCATCACGGCGAGGGCCTGGCAACCCGTGTGCTGGAGATGAGCCTCAACGGTGGCTATCGCATCGGCAGCAAGAACCAGCGCATGTCCATCGCCGCCGAGATTGGCATACGCCACCCCAAGCTGGTGGAGATTTTGAACGATTTGAAGACTGGATTCGCTGCGGACATCACCATTGACGATCTTGCAAACCGGCATGGCTTGTCCCGCCGCCAGATGGAAAGACTGTTCCAGAGCAAGCTCGGAAGCTCGCCCGGTGAAACACTGCGCGAGATGCGCCTTGCGCATGCCAACAGCCTGCTCGCGGAAACAAACTTGCCCATCACCGAAATTGCGATGGCCTCGGGATTTCCATCGACAAATGCCTTCCGCATTGCCTACCGCAAGACATTCGGGGTCGCGCCGTCGGTTCGCTTCAAGATGAAGCTACCCCGTGACGTCGACCCGGACAATTGATTGCTCTGATCGCATCTCTGCGTTCGGTCGAAGCAACTGCGGCGAGCTATTCTGCGCATGGTTCCGGGCTTGTTCTTAGTCCCACCTGCGAAATCACCGTGGATGACCCACTCCTCGATTCAGACTGTCGCCTCGATGGGTTCCGACAGCTTGGGATTCGATCGCGCGGCGATCAGACACCCGGCAATGATGAGGCCCGCGCCGATCAGCGTCGTCCAGCCTACGGCCTCGTCAAAGAAGAACCATCCCAGCGCAATGGCCCAGATGAAAGCCGAATATTCGGTCGGGATGAGGTACTGGGTCTCGGCCCGCGCATAGGACCAGCTCATCAGGTACTGACCGCTGAGCGACAATGCCGTGACACCGGCAAGGGACAGCCAGAGATTGATCGGCAAGGAACTCGCAATCCAGGGCGCGGGGATGAGGAAGACAATCGACAACGTGAGATTCTGGAAGAACATGATCTCGATGGGGGTCGCAAGCTGCGCTTGCCGCCTGCCCAGGATCAGGTTGTAGGCATAGAACAGGGTCGAGATGAGGACGGCTGCCGTTCCAAGCAGCATGTCCCGCGAGAAGTCCGCTTTGCCGAACTGGCCCGCCAGAATGATCGCAACACCCAGAATGCCGGCGAGCGATGCCCAGATGGCCTGACGCCGGATACGTTCGCCCAGCAGGATCGCCGCGAGAAAAAGGGCAATCAGCGGCGCAACGAAACTCAGGCCAATTCCTTCGGCAAGCGGCAGCTTCGCCAGCCCCCAGAAGAAGGACAGCAAGATGCACGCAATGATCAGTGCACGAATGACATGGATCTTAAGGACCGGATAGGCCGGCCAGGCCGGTGAACGAGCCAGCCATCCCGTGGCCGAGACGGCGGTGGCGAGAAGGCTGCGCCACATGACCGTATTGTAGACGCCGACCGCGATGACCAGCGACTTCATCGCTGCGTCCATCCCGGACAGAATGAGGATCGCCAGCGAGCAGACCAGCACCGGAATCATAGGAGTGAAGGTAGGTGGCGGGATGGAAGTTTCTGAAGAAGAATGACTCATGGAAAAGATACGTTTCGCCTGCTGCGCACCAGGTGCAAGAAGAGTGATTGAGACAATGTCCACCATCCTGACCCGGAGCGGATAAGGCCTGGAGAGCGACTCCACCGATGGAGCCGCACATGAACACACCGGGCACCATATTGGCAACAACTGCCGCCTGTCCTCCCATCCGCGTTTTGGCGCGGCACAATTGAATTGACCGCGCGGATGAATTAACTGCGCGGATCAAGGTGGCGGGAAAGCCGGCACAGGCATGCGTGAGGGTCGGGTCTGCCATCCACTCGGCATACCCCGCACGCACACCAATATCTTTCAGGCATGTTGCAGGTTCTAGCCGAAGACATAGGTCCCGGGCGCTGGGCCAAGATCATTCGCAACGACCTCGCTCGATGCGACCGTCAAGCCCGGCGTGGAGTTTGAGGCAAGCCAATCGGCCCACGCAAGCCACCAGGAGCCTTCGCGTTTTTCGGCATGCGACAACCAGGTGTCTGGATCCCTGTACTTGTCGTCATGCCGTGAGCTGCCGATGTGGTATGACCGGTGCGGATGACCAGGCTCGCTGACGATTCCGGCGTTATGGCCACCAGTCGTCAAGACAAAGGTCGTGTCGGTATCGGCAAACAGCCGGAACTTGTAGACTGAGCGCCACGGTGCAATGTGGTCCTTCTCCGTACCGACCAGGAACACCGGGGCATCGATATCCCGCAATGCAATCACACGTCCATCGACAGCGAAACGTCCGGCAGTGAGCCGGTTCTCAAGGAAAAGGCCACGCAGATACTGCGCATGCATGAGATACGGCATTCGCGTCTGATCGGCGTTCCAAGCCATGAGATCAGTCATGACGTCCCGCTGGCCGAGCACATAGTCGCGGATGAAGCGGGACCAGACCAGATCGTTGCTGCGGAGGATGCGAAAGGCCCCCGCCATCTGATGCGTATCGAGAACGCCCTGGTCCCACATCATGTCTTCGAGAAATGCAACCTGGCTGTCATCCACAAAGAGCATCAGGTCGCCCGCTTCCGAGAAATCGGTTTGCGCTGCCAACAGGGTGATCGACTTCAGCCTCTTGTCGCCATTGCGCGCCATTGTGGCCGCGGCGATCGACAGAATTGTACCGCCAAGACAATAGCCACAGGCATGGATGCCGCGCTCCGGCAGCAATCGCGTCACTTCGTCAAGCGCCGCCATCACACCCTTTGTCCGATAATCATCGAAGCTGATGTCACGATCAGCCGATGTCGGATTTCGCCAGCTGACCATGAACACCGTATGTCCCCGCTCGACCAGGAACCGGACCAGTGAGTTCTGCGGCGACAGGTCAAGAATGTAATATTTCATGATCCATGCGGGCACGATCAGGACAGGCTCGGCATGCTCTGCTCCGTTCGGCGGGCTATACCGGATCAGCTCGATCAGGTCGTTGCGGAACACGACGGTCCCCGGTGTCGTTGCAATCGTCTTGCCGATCTCGAATTGCTCCGCCCCCTTGGGCGGTCTGCCGTCAAGCTCACGTGCATAGTCATCGATCATATTGTGATAGCCGCGAACGAGATTCATGCCGCCCTCGGTGAACGTGCGGCGCCAGAAATCCGGATTGACCAGCGGATTGTTCTGTGGCGCCAACGCATCCATGACCTGCCGCGTCAGGAATGCCATCCGCATCTGATCGACGGATTCCATTCCGCGCGGTGCCTGCGCAGCAAGCAGAGCAGCATCGGTGATTGCGAGATGGAATTGGCGCACCATGTCCATCGGGATCTCAGACCACAGTCCATCCTCCTGAAAAGCCGACCAGCCATTGACAGGAAAAGGGGGCTCGATCTTGTCTCCGTTCAGGCGGGCAGCCGCATAGAGACTCAAGCGCCGGCAGTTCTCGACCATCCGGACCAGAACATCGAGCTGCGTACCGGGTGACATCGCAAAGTGAACCGCCCAGTCGATATATGCGGCCGAGAGCGCATATGGCGACACGCCCTGGGTCACCTTCGCTAAAGCTGCTCTCACACTCCTGTCGAGAGTTTCGAAGTGACGGGGCTGGTCAGTCTCGTGCATGTCGTCTCCTGGTCCACTGGCCCATGCGCCCGGCGAAGGTGCCGCTGCATTCCTGCAGTGTGGGGCGGAGCAGAACGGTAACCTATCCCCAAGGCCCAAAGATGGCGGTGACCTCGCTCCCGGTCAAAAGGCAATCCAGCGTCTAATCGTCAATCAGACATCGGGCTTTGATCTGAAACAATTCGGGGATGCGACACCTTCGGCGCGGAATAGAGGCGTGCTGTTGGGCCGGTGCAAGGCGATCTTACGCGGCAATTGCCGATTGGACGCGGATGGCTGTCCGGACCGCTGGTGGTCAGCTATTCTGGGCTCTGCGGATGCTCACCCGCGAACCGCTCCAACTCGGTTTTTCTTCGACGGCCTGTGCGAAAGCCTGCATGTGTTCATCTGAAAACGGACAGCTTTTTCCTGTGACCGTATCGATGTGGATGAGCACACATTCCACCGTGGCGCGTTCCTGACCATCCACAACGAGGACGTGACCCAAATGCAGTTTCTTCGGGTCGAAGTCGAAAAGATAACTCACCACCTCAAGCCGGGCGGGCGCGCGAACTTCACGCAAATAACGGATATGGCTCTCGGCGGTGTACAGGGCCTTGCCCGATACCGTGGTGTATGCAGGGCCTACACCGAAATGATCCTGCAGCGCCCACGTCGCATTTGAGAACACCACCAGATAATAGCCCTCGTTCAGATGGCCGTAGGCATCGACCCATGACGCCTGCAAATCTTCTGAATGGAGACCAAGAGCCATCGCTCGACACCGCATGAGAGGGAGAACACCTGTCTATTAGTCAGGTTGGCTGCCGAGTTCAACTGCGCCCGAGCCAGAGCGTCATCGCCCGGTGCCGTGAGAGCTTGAAATCGGGGGCGGTTGATTGAACGGCTGAATGACCTGAACAACAAGAGGACATCAGGCCCAGGTTCTTCTGCTTTCTGAACGTGACGGCCGCGGAAGCCAGATAGATGGCTTCCGCGGCCGCGAACACAGGTTGCGATAACGTCTTACTTCAGCGAGGCCTTGATCTTTCCGACTTCGTCGGCGCTCAGCTCTCCGGTGGTGGTGACGGCGCCATCCTTGATTTTCCACAGGCGGAAGGGGCCGGTGATATCGCCATACTGATCGAAGGCGATCGGGCCGATCACGCCTTCATACTTGATCGGCTTGCCCTCCTTGATGAGCGCGAGGGCCTTTGCGAACTCTTCCTTGCCGGCATGGATCGGTTCCCCTGCAGGATCCGTAACCTGCGGGATGGCCGCCTTGATCGCGGCGGCGTCGCCCTTGCCGGCCCGGGCGGTCGCAAGCGCCACGATCGCGCCCGCGTCATAGGAACGGTCTGCAGCCGGCGCATCGGGCTTGATGCCGCCGGAGAAGGCTTCGTAGTTGCCATAGAAATACTTCGTCGAGGCGGTCTCGGTCGTGCCCGAAGACGTGCCATAGGCATCGTTCAGGTATTGCGCGCCCACGGCCTTGATGAAGTCCTCGGAGTTCATGCCGTCGTTCAGCAGGAACTTCTGTGGCCCGCCGCCCGAAATCCAGGCGCGCGCAACGGTTGCGCCGTCCACGGGATAGCTGATGAGGTACAGGGCATCAGGCTCGCCCGCCATGGCGGCAGTGGCTTCCGCCGAATAGCTCGGCTGCTTTTCATTGTAGGGCGTGACGGTGGTGACGGTGCCGCCGAGCTTCGTGTAGGCTTCCGAGAATTCACGTACCATGTTCACGCCGAAATCATTGTTGACGTGAATGATGGCGATCTTCTTCAAGCCCTGGTCGAGAGCGTATTTCGCCGCGGCCGTGCCTTGCAGCGCGTCCGACGTGATGGTGCGGAAGAACACCCCGTTGGTCTTGCCTTCGCGGCCCAGCGCGGTAAGCGTGGGAGAAGACGATGCAGGCGAAACCTGAACGACGCCGGCAGGTGCCGTCACGGAGGTGAGCATCGGGATCGACATCGGCGAGATGATGCCGCCGATGATGACCGGCACCTTCTTGATGTTGACGAGCTGTGTTGCCTGATCGACGGCGACATTGCCCTGAGTCTGGCTGTCGCGCGTGTCGGTCACCAGCTTGCAGCCCTCGGCGCCGACGCCGCCCGCCTCGTTGAAATCGCGGAATGCCATCTCGACCGACTTGGCCCCGGCCTGTCCATAAGCGCCCGCGGGCCCTGTGAGCTCGAGCACCACGCCGATGGTGATGTCGCAATCAGCGGCCTGCGCCGTGGCGGAAGAGATTGCCAGCATGCTGAGCATGGAGGCAGTCAAAAGCAGTTTCTTCATTGTGATGTCCTTCCCTGTTGAGTGTGGGCCTTTGCCCGGCGTTTGGATCATTGGTTCTGTTGCGCCGTCTCCCGCGGCGCGGTGGTCTTTCCCTCACTGTTGAGATTGTATTTCATGATGGAGCCGTGACGGCCCGTTGTGTCGCGCTCAAGTGCATAGACATCGCCTTGAATCTCATGCGAGCGCGCAAGCACCGCGTTGATGGCTTGCAGGTCCTGCGGGGCGAGTTCGAGCGAGGCGATCCTGAGGTTGGAGGCGAGATGCGCGCGATTGCGGGCGCCGACGATGACGGCGGACACACCCGGCCTTGCAAGCACGGCGGCACTGGCAACTGTGGCGATATCTGTGTCATGGTGGCGCGCGATGCCTTCCAGAACGCGCAGCAGTTCCTGGAACAGATCCCAGCCGCCGAATTCGTCGATGATGAGTTTGTACTTGACGAGCGAACGGTTTTCGAACGGTGCCTTGGGTTCCGGCTGGCCCAGCCAGCGCTCGCCGAGGAAGCCACCGGCCACGGTGCCGTAGCAGAATATCGCGATACCGTTTTCCCGTGCCGCCGTGATCAACGTCTTCTCGGGTCTGCGGTCAAGCAATGAATATTGCACTTGCATGGACGATACCGGAACGCCTGCATCGCGCATCGCCATCACCTGCGAGGTGTCGAAGTTGGTGCCGCCAATGCGCAGCAGTTTTCCCTCGCGGCGCAAATCCTCAAGCCACAAGGCCGTCTCAATCCAGCGCGGCACATCGATGTTCCACCAATGAAACTGGACGATGTCGAGCCGCTCCATGCGCAGGCGGCGGAGCGACGTGTCGATCACGTTCGTGACATAGGCCTTGTCGATTCGCGGCAGCACAGCAAGATCGGGAACGAACTTCGTATGAACACGGATGCGTGCCAGCGCCTCAGCACCCTTGAGTCCGAGATAGGTGTCGCGGAAGGCGCCGATTGCATCTTCAACGCCGGTATAGATGTCGGCGCAATCGAATGTGGTGATGCCTGCATCGGCAAATGCGATCATGTCGCTGACCGGATCCTCGCTCACCGACTGGCTGTGGCTGGCAGACAATTGCCAGCCACCGCGGATCACGCGCGAAATCTCATAGCCGGGTGAAAGCGAAATGCGCTGCAAGATGTCAGTCCTTCGGAAGCGGAACGGCAGTCGTCTGGGCGTGGCTGAAGCGCCTCAGGCCAGTGCGCGTGATCCTGAGGCGGGTGGAGCAGTTGGGATCGGGACAGGCGACTTCTGCGTCGCTCGTCATCCAGTCGTGCTTGTGTGTTTGGCGCTGCTTGGCCGGAAGCAGCGGCAAAAGGGCCGCAAGAGAATAGATCGAAAAGCCCTGTCCCGGCGGCAAATGGATCATTTCGCCGCGCATTTCGAAGTAGTCTCCAGCCTTTGCCCCGCAATAGATCGCACCACCTTCAGGCACGATCACCTCGACACGCAGGTCATAGAGTTCGAAGCCGTCGTCGGACGTTTCAGCCATGCCGTTTTGCCCTCGCCTCCGCCTCTTCCGCATCCAGCCTGTTGCGAAGCAGGTTGAATGCTCTGGTGATATCGCGCGTTAGAGCGGCGACGGCCCCCTCCACATCATGTCTTTCAAGCGCCGAGATCAGTTCCCAATGGTGGTGCGTGCCGGCGGGATCGCGCGTCTCGTCATGCAGGAAGGCGGCGGCATGCACGTAGGGGCCGGACTGGAGCCACAGGCTCTCGATCATTGGCGGCAGCACCTGCGAGCCTGCCGCGTTGTAGATGTGGTGGTGAAACGCCTGGTTCAGTTCCGTGGCCTTGCGGATGTTTTCCTCGTTGCGCAGCTTGAAAGCCGCTTCGCACTCGGTGGTGAGTTCGCGCAGACGGTCGAAATCGGCAGGCAGCAGATGAGGGAGCGCACGAACCGTCACCTCGCCCTCGATCAGCACCCGCGCACGCGCGAGATCCTCGAGTCTTTCGCGCGTGATGACGGGCACCCGGACGGACCGGTTCGGCAAGGCTTCCAGCGCCTGTTCGGACACCAGCCGCGCCAGCGCCTCGCGCACCGGCATGGTACTGGTCTGGAGTTTTTCCGCCAGGTCCTGGATACGCAGCATCTGGCCGCTGACGAAGACGCCATGGATGAGCGAGCGACGGAGTTCGGCATAGACCCGGTCATGCAGGGTGTCGCGCAGCACGGGCGTGATGCCGCCCCTCACGGCGCCTGCAACATTCTCCGTTCCGCTTGCCTCATCCATGAATGCGCGCCGTGCTCCTGCCTCCCGCTTCCGGACGATTGAGTTCAGGGGTTGCGTCCGGCAACAGGCTTCAATAGAGATATCTTTGATCAAACATCAGCGGGACGCAAGAGACATTCCGAATGCCCGGCACCGGACCCAGCGCACCGATTGTCACGGCGCAAGACCTCGTCATGCAGTTCGGCGGCATGCGCGCCGTCAACGGCATGTCGCTTGAACTTTCGAAGGGCGAAATCTTGGGCCTCATTGGGCCCAACGGCGCGGGCAAGACCACACTCTTCAACATGATTGCCGGGGCCCTGCGTCCGACGGCAGGGCAAATCTTCCTGCAGGGGCAGGACGTGACGCGCGACCCGCCGGAGGCCCGCATCGGCAAGGGTCTGGGCCGTACGTTCCAGATCCCGAAGCCTTTTGCGCAGATGACGCTGCTGGAAAACGTGCTGACGGGCGCGCAACATCAGGCGGGCGAGGGCATGCTCGCCAATTTTCTGCAGCCGAAGAAAGTCGCGGTGCAAGAGAAGGCCGCAATCGAGAAGGCCCGCAGCCTTTTGGACTTTCTCACCTTGTCGCATCTGGCCAATGAGCCTGCACGCATCCTGTCGGGCGGGCAGCGCAAGCTTCTCGAACTGGCACGCGTGCTGATGGCAGACCCTGCGGTGATCCTCCTTGATGAACCCGCTGCGGGTGTGAACCCCGCACTTCTCGAATTCATCATCGGCCGCATCGCCGACCTCAATGCGCGTGGCACGACCATCCTGCTGATCGAGCACAACATGGAAATGGTAGCGCGGCTTTGCAGCCGCGTGATCGTCATGGCGCAAGGCCGCTTGCTGCGCGAGGGAAAACCCGCCGATGTTGCGAGCGACCCCGCCGTGATCGAGGCCTATCTGGGCGTTGCCGCATGACTGCGGCTGCCGCACTTTCGACGCGAGGGCTGGTGGCGGGCTACGAGCGCGGCCTGCCCATCGTGCGCGGCCTGGATTTTGCGGTGAACCCCGGTGAACTGGTGGTGGTGCTTGGGCCGAATGGCGCGGGAAAATCAACCTTCGTAAAGGCTGTCGCCGGGATCGTGCCGGTGTTTGAAGGTCGCGTTGCGTTGGACGGCCAGGACATCACCGATGTTCCGGCCCATGAGAAGATCGCCCGCGGCCTCGCCTTCGTGCCGCAAACCGAAAATATCTTCGCAACGCTGACGATTGCTGAAAACCTCGAACTCGCCGCCGACATCCTGCCCCGGCAGCTTCGCCGCGAGCGGATCGGCACGGTCGATGCCATGTTCCCCGATCTGGCCCAAAGGCCATCGCTCCGTGCGGGCCAGCTTTCCGGCGGACAGCGCCAGATGCTGGCGGTCGCTCGCGCCCTCATCGTCAATCCGAAGGTGTTGATTCTCGACGAGCCCTCCGCCGGGCTCTCACCGCGCATCGTAGGCGAGGTCTTCGCCAATCTGCAGGCCATCAACCGCAGCGGCGTCACAATCGTGCTGGTAGAGCAGAACGTGAAGGCGGCTCTGGCAATCGCGCATCGCGGCGTGGTGCTGGTGGAAGGAACCCTCCGGCATGAAGGACCCGCCGCGACGCTGATGGAAGACCCCATCATCGCTGAACTCTATTTGGGTGTGCGTCCCATGCGAAAGGCAGTCACGTGATTGCGCAGGCCATCTTCAACGGGCTGATCGCTGGCGCCATGATCGGGCTCGGCGCCATCGGCATCACGCTCACCTATTCGATTCTGCGCTTCGCCAACTTCGCGCATGGCGAGCTGATCAGCTGGGGCGCATACGCCACCCTTGGCGTGAGCACCGGGCTTGCCGCGCATTTCGCACCACTGGCAGCACCTCTCGGCCCCTTCTCCTTCGGATGGTCGCTTCCGCTGGGTCTTGTGGTCTCGATGGCGCTGACGGGGCTTCTGGCATTGATTGTTGACGTGCTGTTGTTCGGCAGGCTCAGGTCACGTGGCGGCGCCGTCATCATTCTGGTGATCGCCGGTTTCGGTGCGGCACTGACGCTTCGCAGCCTGCTTGAATTCCTGTTCACGACGAAACCCGCCTACTTCACCGAAGCGTTGCAGATCGCCATGAAGATCGGTTTTGGCGCTCGTGCCACGCCCGACCAGTTGCTGTCGCTCGGCGTTTCGGCGCTGCTTGTGCTCGCAGTTCATGTGCTTCTCACCTACACCGCCATCGGCCGCGCCATGCGAGCAGTTAGCGAGAACCAGCAACTTGCCGCATTGGCCGGCGTCGACGTGCGCCAGACCATTCGCGTGGTCTGGCTGCTCGGTGCGGCACTTGCTGCGGTGGCAGGCGTCATGGCGGGGCTTCTCGTGCAAATCCGCCCGCATATGGGCCACGACTTGCTGCTGCCGCTGTTTGCGGCCGCCATTCTGGGCGGCATCGGCAGCGTGCCCGGCGCCATGCTGGCGGGACTCATCGTGGGGCTGGCGGAATCGCTTTCGGTGCAATTGATCGGTGCCGAGTGGCGCGCCGCGGTCGCCTTCGTCATCCTCGTTGGCGTGCTGCTGCTGCGGCCCCAGGGCCTGTTCGGGAGGCCCGCGTGATCGAGCTTCTCTCCTATGGCGCCTTCTTCCTCACCGTAGCGCTCTCCTATGCGATCATCTGCCTGGGCCTCAACGTGCAATGGGGCCAGACCGGCCTGTTCAACGTCGGTATCGCCGGCTTCGTCGCCATCGGCGCCTATGCCTCCGCCATCCTGACGACACCCGACGATCCGGTGCGGCTTGGTGGCTTCGGGCTTCCGATCTTCGCAGGATGGATTGGCGGAGCGGCCGCGGCGGCCATCGCCTCGCTGCTCGTGGGCCTACTCACAATCAGGCTGCGCTCTGATTATCTTGCCATCGCCACCTTCGGCGTGGCGGTCGTGGTGCAGCTTTCGGCCTTGAACCTCGAACCATTGACCGGCGGCCCTTTCGGCATCGGCTTCATTCCGCGCCCCTTCGGTTGGCTGGCAGAGGACCGGCTGACTTTCGGATTGCTCAATTTCGGTCTCGTCGCCATCACGGTGCTGTGCGTCTATCTGGGCCTCGAACGCTTGTTGCGCAGCCCATGGGGGCGGGTGCTGCGCGCCATCCGCGAGGATGAACAGGCAGCACTCGCGCTCGGCAAGAATGCCTTTGCCTTCAGGCTGCAGGCCTTCGCCATCGGCGGCGCCATCATGGGGCTGGCCGGTGCAGTGCAAGCCCATTTCATCGGCTTCATCGCGCCTGAAAACTATGTGCCGATGCTCACCTTCCAGGTCTGGGCCATGTTGATCGTCGGCGGTTCCGGCAACAATCTTGGCGCCATCCTGGGCGCCGTGCTGGTTTGGGCAGTGTGGGCCGCTTCCGCCGCCCTGATATCGGCAGCGGTGCCGCCGGAAATGCAGGCGAGAGCCGCCGCCCTCCAGATCGTCCTCATCGGCATCGCCATCTCGGTGATGCTGCTCGTCCGCCCGCGAGGTCTCCTGGGCGAGGTCCGCACCGTTTCGCGCCATGTCGGCGCATCGCCTCCTGGAAATTGAGAAGCACCATGATCACTCCGCCCCGCATCACCCTTGCCAATGGCCTCGACATCAGCCGTCTCGTCTGCGGCCTCTGGCAGGTGGCCGACATGGAAAAAGGCGGTACGGCGCTCGATCCCGAAATCGCGGCTGGCCAACTCGACTCCTATGCGAGAGACGGCTTCGACACCTTCGACATGGCCGATCACTACGGCAGTGCCGAAATCATCACAGGGCGGCTGCTGAAACGCCATGCGGGCAGCATCAGGCCGCCTGTGGCCTTCACCAAATGGTGCCCGGAACCGGGCCCCATGACGCGGGACATCGTGCGGCGCGGTGTTCAGCAAAGGCTTGACCGGCTGGGTGTTGCCAGCGTCGACCTGCTGCAATTCCACTGGTGGACCTTCGAGCATCCAGCCTGGCTCGATGCGCTGCACGAAATGAAAGCGATGCAGGAGGAAGGCCTCATCCGCGCCATCGGCGTCACCAATTTCGATGCCGCCCACCTGGCGCTGGCACTCGCCGACGGCATACCGCTTGCCACCAACCAGGTGTCCTTCTCACTGGTCGACCGCCGCGCCGCTGGCGGTCTCTCGGACTTGTGCAAGGCCACCGGCGTCAGGCTTCTCGCTTATGGCACGCTGTCGGGCGGCTTCATTTCGGAGAAATGGCTGGGCAAGGCCGAGCCGCACCACATCGCCGACTGGAGCAAATCGAAATACAAGCGCTTCATCGATGCGGCCGGCGGCTGGGACATGTTCCAGGCGCTGCTGTCCGCCGCCAATGCCATTGCCCGCAAGCACGGCGTCTCGATTTCGAACGTCGCCACGCGCTGGGTGCTGGATCATGAAAGCGTTGCCGCCGCAATCATCGGTGCGAGGCTGGGAGAGAGCGAGCACCGGGCTGACAATCTCAAGGCCTTCGGATTTGACTTGGATACCGAGGATCATGGCCTGCTGGACAGCGCCTTCGCCGCCTTGGCACCCATTCCGGGGGACTGCGGCGACGAATATAGGAAGCCTCCTTTCCTCACGGCGTCGGGTGACCTGAGCCATCATCTCTCCACCATTCCCTCTGCCTACGAGACATTGCCGCATGAATATCGCCAGGGCCTGCGGGTCTCGACGGGAAGTGTGTGGGAGCCGATCGCGGGCTACAGCCGCGCGGTGCGAGTAAAAGACATGATTTTCGTTTCCGGCACCACCGCGACGCATTCATCGAACCGTTGCGTGGCACCCGGAGATGCGGGCGCACAGGCGACCTATATCCTCGACAAGATCGCCGCTTCGATCAGCGCCGCCGGCGGGCGCATCGAAGATGTGGTGCGCACGCGCATCTATCTCAAGGACGCGTCGAAGTGGGAGCCGGTTTCTCGGGCGCATGGCCGTGTCTTTGGCAGGATTCTTCCGGCCAACACGCTGATCGAGGCCGGTGCACTGGTGGGAGACTACGAGGTCGAGATCGAGGCCGATGCCGTCGTCGACACCACGGCAGCAGTCTGAAGCGGGACTACTGCCGCGAGGCGGGAAGCTTGGGGCCGTCAGCGCTGTGACCCAGCAGAGGTTCGCCAACGCCCGCGATCTTCGCAAATGCCCGAGGCGAAAGAGTGCTGAAGTTTGCTGGGAAAAGAATGGTGGTGGACGCAGTCCGTCACGAACCGGCCTCTGCCCCGTTACAAGCAAAGAACAGGGAATTCTCGGAAATTTCCATCAGAAATTGGCCCATTTGACCGTTTTCTTCTGTGATTTCCGGTTTTTTTGCAGTGACTTAAGAGGCAATTCCCTGTTCTGACCGAACAGGGAATTTCCAGCACCAAAACAGCGACGTCCTCTCGCAAAACAGGGAGTTTGCCTGCCTAAAGGGGCCTAGGTTGATGCTGTTTGCCACGTTAAAATGGGATTTTCAGCCGCGCTCGTGGGATTACGCTCCGGCCAGGTGGGATTTCGGAACCGCTACGTGGGATTCCGCGGCTGCAACGTGGGGTTCGAGAGCGGTGGCGCGGGATATCTCAGCCGCAACGTCGGATTTCAGAGACGTGAAGCTGGGATTTGCTGCCGATCGCGTGGAATTGCCTGGGACAATGGCATCATCCGTTTATATCTGGATATTCAGCCCGAAAGAGTTCGCAGCTCGACTTTTTGTCGGTGGCCACCACCGGCAGAAGCGTCTTTCCAAAGAGGTCCGCTTAGGTCCACTCCAAGAAGTGAGCATGGACATAGATATGTTGTGCTGCGCGTTGCAGACTGACACGCGGAAGATTGAGAGTCGCACCCCCGCCTGGGCTCGCTCGTCCAGCCATCACCATTGGCAAGCGGACCGATGACAACTCTCTGTTCTCGCCATTAGCTCCTGAACTCACCTGTTACAACTGAAGGAATCAGTCGGTTGTCGGTAGTGCTTTGCACCAACCCGGTCGAGAGCCGGGCCGCTGCATCGGAGCAATTGCCGGTTGGTTCCTTTTGCCCGCCAACCGCAACTGCAGCTTTGAGCACTTGACAGGTGTACCACCGGGGTTCCGCGAGTAGCGGTTGCTGGCCGGACTTGAGCTTGGGCGTCTCTCTCCTGGTACTCCGCACAGAGAGTATCAGAGTTTCTACTAGGTAAGGCGAGTTCCCTTCGGCAGCCGGCCGGCGAATCATCGTCTTTGGGCCTCAACGTGTCAGAATCTGCTTCGCTGCCACGTCCAGGCGGCACCTCAGCTCATAGCATTATTATCCTTGCCGGGAAGCATATTCCTTAAAAGGCCGTTTGAAGGGCTCAAAAAGTGGTTGTGAACGCCACTCATTCCGAGCTTTTGTGGGGCTCCGATTTCCCTCGACAGAACAGTGTTTTAGCGACAATCGCGAGGTTGCCTGTTTGACCAGCGAGGATCGCAATGCGCAACTCTGCCTTTGAATCGAAGATCGTCATGATGCCGGTGGGCGGCTTGACCCCTTACTCGCGCAATGCCCGCAAACACTCGAAGCGCCAGGTGAAGCAGATCGCTGCCAGCATCGAGCGCTTTGGCTTCACCAACCCGGTGCTGATCGGCGACGACAACCAGATCATCGCCGGCCACGGCCGGGTAGACGCTGCGAAGCTGCTGGGATTGGAGCAAGTACCGGTGCTGGTCCTGTCGCACCTCACCCCGGCCGAGCGCAAGGCCTATGTGATCGCCGACAACAAGCTGGCGCTCAATGCCAGCTGGGATGTCGAGATCCTCGCGGATGAGCTTCAGGGCCTGCTCGACCAGGAGTTCGAGGTGGAACTCACCGGCTTCTCGCTGGCCGAGACCGACAGCGTGCTGCAGGAGGCATTGAACCGGAACCCTGATGGAACGGCAGGTGAAGCGGACAGAGTCCCGCCCATACCAGCCTCTGCGTCAAGCCGCCCGGGCGATCTCTGGCTGCTCGGCTCCCACCGGCTGCTGTGCGGTGATGCGCGTGTGCCTGAACACTACCAGCAGCTCCTCGGCAACGACCGGGCCGACCTGGTCTTTACCGATCCGCCCTACAATGTGCGGATCGACGGCAATGCGACCGGGCTTGGCAAGGTGCGGCACCGGGAGTTCGACATGGCCTCAGGCGAGATGTCGAAGGCGGAGTTCACCGCCTTTCTCTCAACTTGCCTCGGCCACATCGCCTCCCACTGCCGGGACGGCGCCATTGCCTTCGTCTGCATGGACTGGCGGCACATGGGAGAACTGCTGGCAGCAGGGTCTTCCAGCTTCACGGAACTCAAGAACCTCTGCGTCTGGAACAAGACCAATGGCGGCATGGGCACCTTCTACCGCTCGAAGCATGAGCTAGTCTTCGTCTACAAGGTCGGCACCGCCCCTCACATCAACAGCTTCGAGCTTGGCCAGACCGGGCGCTACCGGACCAATGTCTGGGATTATGCCGGCATCTCCAGCATGAGTTCCAGCCGGGCCGAGGAGCTGGCCATGCACCCCACGGTGAAGCCGGTGGCCCTGGTGGCCGATGCCATCAAGGACTGCTCGAAGCGTGGGCAGACCGTGCTCGACCCGTTCGGGGGCTCGGGCTCGACCCTCATTGCGGCCGAGAGCTGCGGGCGGCGCGCCCGGCTGATCGAGTATGATCCCCTCTATTGCGACCTCATCATCGCCCGCTGGCAGGCCTTCACCGGAAAGGAGGCTCGACATGCCACCGAAGACTGCTGCTTCGAGGACCTGGCCGCGCTGCGGTCGCGGGAGGCGGCGTGATGGCCAAGCTCCCGATCGACGCCGAGGCCTCAAAACAATGGATCCTCTCCCAGGTCGGCTATGGCAAGCCGCCGCAGCATAGCCAGTTCAAGAAGGGGCAATCCGGCAATCCACTGGGACGGCCCAGGAAGAACAAGACCAAACCCTCGAGGGGACCAATACATTCCGGTCCGCTCGAGTTGGTTCAGGAACATCTGACGCGGAAGATTACCGCCAAGGATGGATCGGGGACCCACCAGGTCCCTGCCCATCTCGCCTCCGTCCGCATGATCGAACAAGGTGCGGCGGAGGGAAGTGTGCAGCTGCGGAAGTACTTCTACACGATCACCCGACAGGCTGAACTCGAACAACAGGCGCGCATGGCCGAGGACCGAGCGTTCTGGATTGACTACATCCAACGTCATGCCGAGATATCCCGGCTGCTCCGTAAGGCCGATCCCCTCCTCGCCGAATGGCTACCGGCCCCTGAGGACCTCACCATGCAGCCAGGGCTGCTGGCGCAGTATCGCGGCGCTATCACCACAGGTGAAGCGCAGAACCTCGAACATCTCCGTCGTCTCAGGGATGCACTCATCGCCCAGGTCGCCCTTGATATCCGCAGCGCGCCCCTCTCGCGTCTCGGAGGTCAGAATAGTCCTGACCTCTCGGTCATCCCACCGCTGATCGCAGCCCTGAACCTCCTGTTCCCGGCCCGCATCGTCCGACAAGGCGAGTACTATTGGGATGAGGTCAGCAGGCTGGCGGACGATCCCTCGTCCCTCCTCGACCGCGAGGTTACCCGCCTTTGGGGCGCACTTGGATATCCGCCGATCTCTGCCCTCGGCAAGATCCCCTTCGAGGCCATCAGGGCCAAGGTTGAACGGGTCTGGAAGAAGGCAATGACAGAGACCGCGCGGTAGCGATAGCCGTGGCATGGAACGCATCCGCTAGATACTCATCTTAGTGGCAAGCAACAGCCTGCCGCGTAGCCGGGAGGCACGCGTTGACTTTGCCGCGTCATCGCACCTATGTCACCTGCATTCGCAGAGGGCCGTCCAGTGACCGATCCCGAACTTGCAACTGACCGACCCGAACTGGAACGTCGCCGTTCTCTGGACGACACTGAGGCGTTTCCAGGCAACTGGGTGTGTCTCGCTGGCGACTACGGCAATGATGGTATCTGGAGTGGCGCCGGCCTCTTCTGCACCGTCGGGGACCTTCCGGTTTCAATCGCTCTGCAAAAGGCCATCGAAGCCTGGGCTTTCAACTACGCAGGGCGGGGCCCTGCGGATGCCAACTTCAGTGAACCCCATGGTCGATGGTTCGATACGACGGGTTTTGAGCTTGCACGTCAGGTGAGCGCTGCTCTGCCGCACTGGACCGTCGCGTTCTCGAGCGAATTCGGGGTCTATAAGACCCCGTCGGGCCGCAGTTTCGGCATTGTCACGACTGATGGGACCTTTGCCGACCTCACGATTGAGCAGGAGGCCGTTCGAAAGGCGCTGGTCGACGCAGAGCGTGGAGTTTGACCACAGCTGACGCAAAAACCCACGAGTAGCTGCAAAGCCTGGCAAAAGCCGTTCTGGCATCACAGCTCTATGTGCTCATCACAGCAGGCCGGTACTCCGGCCCAGGAGCACGTGATGTTGTTCGCGGGAATCGCCCTCTGGCAGCCGGTCAGCGAGGAAGTGGAATATCAGTGTAAGTGATCCTTCCCAATTCTCGCATCCTCTTGGCGTATGGGCCGCGGTCGATCAGCATTAGCGAGTCGCGACTCTGCCGAATACGCTCCCGCAACTCGAGTGTCGCCGTCAGATTAACTTCATAGCGCGCCGTTTTCCCGAAAGACGTCTTGTCTAACACGACACCATACAAGCCTTTGGCATTTTCCAATGAGACGAGGCCACGCTGAACATCGAGCCGAACTCCTTCAACTTTCCGCTTCAATGGATCGCCGTAACCACCGCCTCCTGGTGTAGTCACTCGAATAATGTCTCCTTGCTTCACCTTGACAGAGTCCCGCGAAAACTGCACGAGCTGCTCTTGGGGCGAACCAGGGTTGATTATTGTTCCGCCGGGCATGCCAGCTTCTCCGCCGTTCACGCCCCAACATCCAAACGCCGTCCGATCGCAACAGGTCAACAAGAAACCATCCCGAAGAACACGGATGTCCTTTAGGTAACCAAGACCGCCACGGAACTCGCCAGCACCGCCCGAATCAGGCAACAGTGATGTCCGCTCGACAAGGACTGGAAAATTTTGTTCAATGAATTCCGTTGGCAGATTTCGCGCATTCGGAACCATGTCGACTGCATCTGTTCCATCCGCGTATGAGCGCGCACCAGACCCAGCCCCGAATACCTCTCTCAGAATAAAATCCTTGCCATCATCTAATTTTCCGTAGAACCCATAAATCTGAAGGGTATTAGAGTCAGCAACGATATTCCCGTTCAGGGCCTGAGCAAGCGCAGCACAAAACGCGCTCGTGTTTCTGAGGTTTGTTTGCGAACGGTTGGCGACTGCTGCCGGATGTTTTGGAGCCATAATCGAACCAGATCGATGATAGCTGCGCATTACTCGAGTTACACCCTCGTTTATTGTGATACCTTTGGCAAATTGTTTGAGATAGCCCCCAAGCCATTTCACCAGGAATCGTCCAGTTGCCGCAAAATTAATTGGTCCCTCAACCTGATCTGACGAATTTGACCAGTCCAGAACAATCTTGTGATCGTCTTTTAGCAATTCGACTGCGACTTTTACCGGCATATCGTTATTTATGCCGTCACTGTCCACGAAATCTTCTGCATACCATTGACCATTCGGAATCTTGGGCAAAGCGACATGCTTAAGTGATTCGGCACATCGGTCGATCAACTTATACATACCTGCTTCGACAACGTCCGCGCCTAGCCTTCCACAAAGCTCTTCAAACCGCCTACCAATAATTCGGCATGCGCCAACGAAAGCCTCTATATCCCCTGCCAGGGCGTCGGGAAAACGCGTATTGCGAAGAATGATATTGTAAACATCAGCATTTCGAATTCCAGCGGCCCAAAGTCGGACTGGGGGGATTTGGACTCCCTCCTGAAATATGCTAGTGGAGGTTACTGGCCAACTCCCGACCACAATGCCACCTACGTCCTGAGTATGCCCATAGATTTGGGCAAACGCCCTTATCTTTGAATCCGCAAAGATTGGCATGACGACACAGTAGTCTGGCAAATGCTGGACTGTGCCATGCGCTTGAAATACATCATTATATATAAAAATATCTCCAGGAGACATTTGATCCAGTTCGAAGAATGCCCGGATCGGGTCGGCAGTAGCACCAAATGACACATGGGTGACACTATCGCAGTCGATGGTATTTATCGCTGCTCGATAGTCATGCTGCTCGCGAATGATTGTTGATCGCGCAGAGCGCTCGACGGCCGCTTCAGATTCGCTAATGGCAGCCTCAAGAGCGCCTTCTATCACATCTAGTGTGATTGGATCTATTGCTGCTTTGACGCGAGAAATCTTCTCCCATTCCGCCTCCGGCCTGGGAAACTGCATTGTCCGAAATGGCTCGAATCCATTTCCAAAGAATCGGGACTCATCTATCTCGGACTTCAGACCGCCCGATGACTCTTTGTCATTTGCCATTTTAGCCACCATCAATTTCGAGTAGACTTGTTTAGGATTAAGAAGCCGCCTTCCACCGAGTTGGCCTGCCAGCCAGACTCCACCACGATTGTTGTATCGTATTGTTCAATTATGGAAGGACCGGATATACTTCCTGATACCCTACAGAATGGCCTCTTGTATATTTGACTCGACACAAATTCCCCCACGGCACGGTCGAACATCTTCCGCGAGCCGATCTTCAGCTGCTCCCACCCTTCTATCATTTGGGTCGACGCAATCTGTTGGGGACGTGCAAGCCCCCCGAAGGCGGCAAGCGCCATCCCTACTAACTCTACTTCTTGACCTTTGAGAGAGAATCCATATCGGTCTTCATGAGCAGCGTGGAACTGTTCGAAGGAGTCACGCAGAGAAACCTCCACGCCGACGTCCCGCGACAACGGAACTCGAATCTCGTAGGCCTGCCCCACGTATCGCATCTCGGCGGAAGCTTCATACCGAATTTCATCTAAGCGGAACCCCTGGCGTACCAAGTCGAGATCACACTTTTCCTTCAACTGATCAAGTTCCCTCCGAACATCATTGATGTTGAGTGAGAGCTCTCGCTTAACGCTTGTCAGCGCATGATCAACTCGCACATCAGATAGCAAAAGGCCCTCAGCCGACATCGCACCGGGGGATGCAGGCACCAGAATCGTTACGATTCCCAGCTGATCAGCTACCAAACATGCGTGCATCGGACCGCCACCGCCGAATGGAAGCAGCGTAAATTTGCGAGGATCTCGACCACGACTGACCGAGACCCGCCGAATTCCAGAAATCATGTTTTGCACTGCGATTTCCAGGATTCCGTCGGCTGCCTTTTCAAGACTGAGCCCGAGCCGATTTGCCACGTCCCGTTCAATCGCCGACCTCGCAGCAGCGGCATCGAGCCCAATCGAGCCACCCAAAAGCGCCGGTGAAATCCGTCCCAATACAAGGTGCGCATCGGTAACAGTCGGACGAGTACCTCCACGTCCATAGCATGCAGGTCCCGGAGTCGACCCTGCACTATCCGGTCCAACCCTTAGCGCCCCGTTATCAGCCACCCAAGCAATAGAGCCCCCCCCCGCTCCAACTGTGGTCATGTCAACCATAGGCACTTTGATTTCGTAGTCATCGATTTGCCCCGCATTGAGTATGCGCGGCATACTGCCCTCGATTAGAGCTATGTCGGCACTTGTTCCTCCGACGTCCAGCGTAAGTAAATTCCGATATCCAGATAATTGCCCATTGCTCGCAGATGCCATAACACCCGCAGCTGGTCCGGAGAGAACCGAGTTAAGTGGACGTTTGACTAGCTCAGCTGACTTCGCCAAACCTCCGCTCGATTTCATGATATAAAGGTTGGCCGATATACCCTCATCAGCAAGCCGCTTTTCGATGCGGCCAATGTATGAGCTCATGAGTGGCATTATTCCGGTGTTTAAACATGTGCCTTGCGTTCTCTCATACTCCCTGTATTCGCGAATGATGTCCGATGACAGTGAAACATAGCACTCTGGATGAACCTCCGCGATCAGCTCACGGCAACGCAGTTCATGCGAAGGGTCCACGTATGAATGAATAAACGAGACCGCGAGAGCATTGACACCGAGTGCTTTATACTCAAGAGCGGCCTCTCTAACTTCATTCTCATCGAGCGGGCGAATTACACCACCCCGAAAGTCAATTCGCTCCGTTACTTCCCGCACCATCTCAAGTGGCACAACGCGCTCAGGTTTGATCCACCAAGTTATGTCACCGAAATCCCCCGGTACATCTTGTCGACGAATTTCCAGTATGTCGCGAAAGCCTCGGGTGACGATCAATCCCATATCGGGATAGTCGCTCTCGAGAATCGCGTTGGTCGCTGCCGTTGTGCCATGAAGAACATTCGATATCTCGTCGGCGCGAAATCCGCTTCTTTGCGCGATCTCTCTGATACCGGAAACGAGTGCGACCGAAGGATCTTTCGGGGTGCTGTTAACCTTCAACACTTCACGTCGTCCCGTCAATTCTTCCAGGGCAACGATGTCAGTGAATGTCCCCCCAGTGTCGATTGCAATGCGCCACGACATTCCTACCTCCCGATTCTTCCAAAACGAGTCTTGATACTTGCGGGTCTTGACTAACCAATTCGTGCGAGTACGTCCTTCGTGCTTCGGACATCCGCCCAGTTCTTATCAAGATACGCCAAGGCGTGGTCGTGGAGTGCCTTGGTCATCGCAGTGCAGCAATCTTCTACTATTACTTGCCGATAATCCAGATCGCCTGCGTTTCGCGACGTGGTCTCAACACAGCTATTTGTCCAGATACCGGTCAGAATAACGCTAGAGATTCCCATGTTTCGGAGCATGTGGTCCAAATTCGTCGATGTGAATACCCCCGACCCAGATTTTGTCAAAACAACGTCTCCGCGCTGCGGCGCAATTTCTTCGCGGATCTGCGCCTCTCGCTTGTCAACTGGCGTGATCAGACCCTGTTCTCTGTGCCGCCGAGTCTGGTCGGAGCCATCCCCTATTATCGATGCACACCTCGCATAAATCACAGGTAGACACTTCCTCCGCATCGCTTGGGCCAACTTTGCCACGTTCGGCAAAACTGTGTTTTCAATTCGCGAAATTGCGTATTCCGCGCCTTCGGAGTGTCCCAGATCTGCAAGCTTCTTGAACGCGCCGCATTCCCTAGACGCAGTCATGTACTGAAGATCAATAATAATCAGTGCGCATTTCGAGTAGTCAAATTGTGCTTCGGGGACCCGGATGATGGCGTCCCATGCCTCTATCGTACCAACTGACATCTTTTCACTCCATTTCCAATTGGGCAGCACGCACATGTTAATGCATATGCACTACCTGTCAAGTAGGTTATGTCGACCTATCATCTAGGTTGGAAGTCGCTTGAAAGAACATTTCTTTTCGTGCAAAGAGGTGCAGTTCTCATTCGCTATTGGCTGCGTCCGGTTGGGCAGTTGAATATGGCGAGCGAGCTGTATTCGCAGGCAAAACATAAATGGACCAGTCCAGCAAGAAGCGCACGGCACCACGCGTTACGAGGAGCCCCGGCCCATCACGCAGTGGGCGGTCTCTTCCGGACGAAGTGAGCCGTCGGATCGTGAACGATTTTATCACCAGCGAAAAGCTCAGCGCCGGGGACTTGTTGCCCAGCGAGGGCCAGCTCTGCGAGCTATATCGAGTTTCTCGCTCGACCGTTCGATCTGCAATTAAGAGTCTGTATGAATTTGGGTTGATTAGCGTGCGAAACGGCGTCGGTGCGATCGTCTTGCCGAGGGCGCACGAGATACCTCATGGACTTGATCGACTGGCATCAATCGACACATTTGCTACGGAGACGGGCCATCGCGCTGGAACGGCCGATCTTTCATGGAATGAAGTCCCGGCGGACGCGGAGCTGAGCAAGAAACTGCGGATTCCAGTTGGTGATCCTGTGCTGGTTGTAAGCCGACTCAAACTCGTAGATGATGAACCTGCCGCTTGGGTTATTGACTATCTTCCATCACATTTGGTCGACACTTCTGATGTAAAGCGCAGATTCAAGGGCTCTGTCCTCGACGTGCTTTTGGACGATGAAAATCTGCTAGTCGATTATGCGGATAGCGAAGTGAGACCTCACATTTGCGATGAACCACTTGCAAAAACACTTCAACGACCAATAGGCACTGCAGTACTCTATCTCGACACCACGGTGTTCAACGTTAGAGGTGAGCCGGTAATATGGGGTCGAATCTGGCTAGATCCTAGCCACTTCCGGTTCGCGCTTCGCAGGCGGCGTTTTAGCTAATTCGCCCCTGGATTCCCACTCGACTCTCGATACAACTTGATCTGTCGTTGACGTTTTAGGCACTATAATCGATGTCCAATGGCACATGCGGTTGATGCCCGCGGAACCCGTGCTCATTCAATGACTCAGCTAGCCAACTAATCTTGCGAAACAAGGCTTTCGACAGGGCAGAAATTGACTTCAGAGAAAACTCGGCTCGGCCAGTTTCGATTATAGAAGTATATCCAGGCGATAGGCCGGAAGCTGCTGACAAATCAAGAATACTCCAGCCCGAAGCAATGCGGGCTTGCCTCACGCGGCCACCGACAGCTGCAGTTGAACCCGCACCCCACCTAGACGCTCAGCTCTCTAGGTCCTCACCAATTTTGTTCCGCATCTCAATAATACTCCACTATTTTAAATGAGAGGAAGTACTCATCACCGAAAGAAACATGATTATTATTTACTCTGACTTTGACGACAGGTCCCTTGGAGCAGACTCCCAGCTTCAAACACTTTTATCCATTGATAGCTGTCGTCCTTACTTCCACTGTGGCCGCAGTCATGCGGAATTCTCCCTCGGTTGAGCATAAGGAAGAAAGCATCTTGTCCTAAAATCGGTGAGAACCATTGAGGAATTCTGTCGAGGTTCCACGCCACACTACTTATTTTCGCCTGGGACGGGGCTCTCGGCCAACAACTGCCAAACGGAATTGGCGCCAGATTGCAAGCAATGCAGCGCGCATTGGAACCGCATCAGATGCGAGAACACGCGCAGTGAATCCACTTCTTCTGGGAAGACGGGAAAACCCGATGGTACATTGCCCGGTTGCATTGACCGAACTTCGGAGTCTCCCGACCAAAGATTCAACATCTACGCCGGATGTCGCCGCGAGCACACTGCCGTGGCACACATATCCACCAGCGACACCGACACCGCCAGATTTGAATTCATTGCCTGTTACTCGAAATCTATCGATGGCGATGGGCTCCCCATCAAGTCGGCTTAACGTGATCGTATTTTCATATAGATCGAATACCCGATCTTCGCCATTGTAGTCATGAGCCAAAAAACTGTCGAAAATGATCGCGTTAGCTGTGTCCGCGAGAGAAAGTCGCACTGACGATTTCAGATTCGCTCCGGGAAACAGTATTGTCGTGTCGGGAAAAAGTTCGACAAGCGCTTCTTCGCCCGCGATGATGCCGCTAGATTGTTCGGTTACACCGTCGGTTGCCCTGTGAACGACCGTTGACGCTTGAGTGGTCAAATGTACCTGCGCGCGCTCACGTACCGAAGCATTGGTAAAGAGCCGATCGAGTCCGTAGAGACCACCAGAACAAGATTGTGTGTAGACTGTCGCAAGTCCTTCAGACGGACCATCATCAAGATGAAATGGTCGGCAAATATGAAACGGATACGATGAATATTGACGACCCAGTCGGGTGATTCCTCTTGCGTCACGCAAGAATTCCAACTCGAGCCGGCCACGACTCCCAGTCGCCTGGCGGTGCTCAAGCGCGCTATGGCTGGCATCAGGCATCTGCGAATAAAACGTCATGCTCGAGACGGTCAATTAGAGCCTCTATGCCAAATCCGCGCCTTGCATCAGTCAGCATCACCGGCCGGCCTCCGCGGATCTCCAGAGCTTCCTTAGACATTTTTTCGACATCAACCCCTACCACGGGCCCAACATCGATCTTGTTGATTATCAAAACATCGCAACGGAGAATGCCGGGCCCCTTCTTTCGCGGAATGTCGTCGCCACCGCCGGTGTCGATCACGAATAGCCAATAGTCAACTAGATCAAGTGAGAAAGTAGATGCCAGATTGTCGCCACCACTCTCTATAAAAATCAAATCGGCGTTCGGGAACCGTGCCGCCAGAGTGTCGGCAGCAGCAATGTTCAACGACGGATCTTCGCGAATGACCGTGTGCGGGCAGGCACCCGCCTCAACGGCCATGACCCGTTCAGGGTCAATGAGGCCGGAGCGCTGGAGCCGTAGCGCGTCTTCCTTGGTGACAAGATCATTCGTAACCACTGTCACCTCCAGGCCTCGTGCATGCAACCTGGGCAGCAAGGCCTCAATCAAAGCGGTCTTGCCGGATCCAACCGGGCCGCCAATGCCGACGCGAGCGGCCGATTTGTGTTTGCCCAATCTCCGGTCGATTGAGTCGATTGATGTGTTAACAACATTCATTCGAACCTCCTCATCGCAGCATGTAGAGCTGTGCGAGCGGCAATTCCATCGCCGGCTCGACCCAAGCTTTGACGCCATCCACGAACACATCGAAGGTCTGTGAATCTACACGAATTTCGGGACAGGCGTCATTGTGTAGCATGTGCTGTTTGTTTAGCTTGCGAGTGCCGCGGACCGGCAACAATGTCTTACTCACGCCAAGCTTTCCTGCAAGATCATCTGCTATAGCTGACGGGTGGACGAAGCAGGCCGACGTTGACTTAATGGCCTGACCAAATGCACCCCACTGTGGGCGCATTAGGACCGGCTCACATGTCATTAAGGAAGCTGCCGAGTCCCCCATGGCACCCCAGGCTATAAAACCTCCCTTGATGACGACCTCCGGCTTTACACCGAAAAAGCCAGGCTTCCACAGGACCACGTCGGCCATCTTGCCAGCTTCCAGAGATCCGACGTGGGCATCAATGCCAAAGCTTCGAGCAGCATTAATCGTATATTTTGCGATATAGCGTTTGATCCGCTCATTGTCGCCTCTGCGCGTTCTTTCCTGCGGCAAGCGTCCGCGTTGATCCTTCATTTTCGAAGCAAGTTGCCATGTGCGAGTAATTACTTCATGAATGCGTCCCATCCCTTGGCTGTCTGAGCCAAGCATCGAGATTGCGCCGATGTCATGCAGGATGTCCTCTGCTGCGATAGTCTGCGCTCGGATTCGACTCTCGGCAAATGCAACGTCTTCAGGAATCGAAGCACTTAGATGATGACAAACCATAGTCATGTCCAAATGCTCGTCGAAAGTATTGACCGTAAATGGATTTGTCGGATTGGTTGAGGACGGGAGACAGTTCATTTCGCCTGCTACGCGAATAATGTCCGGCGCATGGCCACCGCCCGCGCCTTCGGTGTGGTACATGTGAATTGTACGGCCATTAATGGCCGCCAAAGTGTCCTCGAGAAAGCCACTCTCATTGAGCGTGTCGGTGTGAATTTGTACTTGAAAGTCCATCTCGTCTGCCACACTGAGGCAGGTATCGATGACCGAAGGCATTGATCCCCAGTCCTCGTGAATCTTTAGTCCTACCGCGCCTCCCGCAATTTGATCGTAGATCGAGCGCGGCTTCGAAGTGTTGCCTCGACCCAAAAAACCGAAATTCATCGGGAATGATTCCGATGCCTGGATCATCTTGCCAACGTTAAAGGCCCCACCACAGTCAATGCCTACAGTGATTGGTCCCAATGATCCGCCCATCATGGTGGTCAAGCCCGAGGCGATTGCGTGACTTACAAGCTGCGCACTATCAAAATGAACATGCACATCGATCCCACCCGGAGTGGCAATAAGCCCTTCAGCATCACGTACTGTAGTGGCAACGCCACAAATGAGTGCTGGATGAACACCATCCATTGTGCCGGGATTACCAGCCTTTCCAATTGCGACAATCTTACCTTCCTTAATGCCAATATCACCTTTGATTATTCCTACCACCGGGTCTATCACCGTGGCATTGCAAAGAAGCATATCCAGAGCGCCCATCGCACTGTCATATCCGGGGGTAAGGCCCAGACCGTCACGCAGCGTCTTGCCACCTCCATGCAGGCATTCGTCACCATGCACTATATAGTCGTGCTCCACTTCAGCAAATAGATTGGTGTTTCCCAAACGCACAGCATCGCCCTTAGTCGGGCCATACATTTGCGCGTATTCTCTGCGTGTCATCCATGCCATTGAGTCACGCTCCCCTAAATCCGCGTTCGCGAGCACGCTGCAAAGCGACTCGCTTATTCTCCTCGCTTTTGGCCGATCCATTGGAAAGACCGTTGAGACCGTGGAGCTCTTGCGCACCGCCAAATTCGGTCAGCACAACCTCCTTTGCCTCGCCTGGCTCGAAGCGCACCGCAGTGCCAGCGGGCACATCCAAGCGCAACCCATAAGCCATGCTGCGGTCAAACTCGAGCGCCCCGTTCGTCTCGAAAAAGTGGTAATGTGAGCCTACCTGCACTGGCCGGTCGCCAGTATTGACGACATTAATTGTAACCCTGCGGCGACCAGCGTTTAACTCGATCTCACCTTCTTCACAGTCTAATTCGCCAGGGATAACGCCTTGCACATCTGTGCTACCTAGCCGGATTGGATCGTGGACGGTCACTAATTTCGTGCCATCGGGAAAACACGGCTCCACTTGGATGATCTGAATCAACTCCACTACGCCAGCCATAACATCATCGGCGGTGAGCAATGTCGACCCGTAGGCCGTCAAGTCAGCAACCGAGCGCCCTTCACGGGCTCCTTCCAAAATCTCATCCGCGATGTAAGCAATTGCTTCAGGATGGTTGAGCTTCAGGCCCCGTCTTTTGCGGCGGCGCGCGATTTCCGCTGCGGTGAAGATCGTCAGCCTTTCCATCTCCGTCGGAGTCAGTAACATCAGCTTCCCTTTCGATCAATTCACAAACAAGCGAATCTCGTCCGTCTCATGCTTCATAGACGCGATTTCGATCTGTGGGATGAATGAATGACACTCGTCCGGTCTGCCCACTGGTGTAGACACAATGCGAGCAATTAGAGGTATGAGATTTGAATGTACAATCTGAGCATCGATGTGCCCAATAGCCGACAGGCGCACCGCCGCTCCAAGCAATGAGGTACAAATTCCGTGAGCTCCCATGCATTGGATCAGGGTGCTGTCAAACCCGCACTGGCCCCAGATTAACCCCTGCACCACCGGCATGTGGCCGTATGCTTTGCCCAATTCAATCATTTCAGCGTAGTCCTCGGCAACCTTTGAACCAAGCCTTCTGTGAGTGCTTAGAAGTGCGGCGCCCACTCTCGATGACCCCATCCGCTGTTCAGTGCTGAGCGACTGTGCCTCAACCAGCATGTCTAGCCACGCCACTTCATTCAGATCAAGAGCGGCATAGTGCGCATGTACCATCATAACCCGATCGAGGCTTGCCCATCTTCCGCGCAGATGGGCGCTTACAAAGCCTGCAACGGTCGCTACATCTTTTACAATGCCTTGGTTGCAAAGCGATTCGAGACCCCAAGAAAAACTCACAGAACCCGACGGAAATGTTGCGTCCGCATGTTGTAATACAGCGGCCAGATTGGCACATTTCTCACTTTCCATCGCTTACCAGCCTAACCTTGCCATCTCCTATCATGAGTGCGAGCCTGTCTAGGTAAGTCTGCACTGGACCCTCAACCGCTATATGGATCAAGTCACTGTCGAACCTCACTTTCCAGTGCAAGTTGCCGCAGAAATACCCAAGTTCAATTGCTGTGGCTTTATTCGAGGGAATCAGGCTCAACCAGCGTCGTTCACTCAGCCGCACCACCACAGCAAGGTCGCGATCGCAATACAGAACAGCACCGTCCGTCAACTGCTGATTGCGACTTAATGCGATGGCACATTCAGTGCCCTTGTCTGTCTTCATCCGTAGGCGACGCCGAGCCACTTCGTCAGGCTTGATTGTCAGATATTCAACTCTGTCCGCATGATCAAGATCATGCAACTTACCAGAAAAGCGCTCATCTATGACATTTCCAAGAACAGACTCGAACATGCGAACCATGATTTCCCTCAGTACAGCGCCCTTACTCTTTTCTCTTCATTTGCGCCCTGCTGCATCACCGTAATTCCACTTCCGGGATGAAAGCGCCAAAACACTGAATGTCCTATAGCCTGATCATTTCCCGACGAACCGACGCAACCAATGACCATGGCGATTACTTGCTCGCTTGCATCTTGCCAGGCTCTTTAGCGCGCTCAAGTTGCTCACTAACCTTTCTCCGTTGCGCAATTCTTGGTCCCATATAAGTCCCCAATGCATCCAGACTAGCTGCCAACATAAGAGCAAGGCCACTAGCAACTAACTGAATAAATGGCGGGACATTTAGCAGAGTTAACCCGTTGTCAAGAACACCCAAGAACACCCACGCGGTGATCACACCGAGAATACGCCCTCGTCCCCCAGTAAATGCTACACCGCCCAACAGAATAATCGTCAAGGCTTGGAGCTCCATTTGCAAGCCCAATGATCCCGGCGAAACACCGTCAAGCCGAGACGCCAACAGTACGCCCGCTACTGCGGCCGCCATGCCAGTTGCAACATAGAGACCGAACAAGAGGCGCTTCACTGGTAATGCTGCAAGAAACGCAGCTTGAGGGTTCACGCCAACTGCGTAAATGTATCGTCCCCAGATAGTTGAGGATATAAACGCCGCAGACAAGGCAAATGAGCCGCATACCAGCCACAGCAATACTGGAACGGCAAGAAATCGACCATTGCCAATGAAGAAAAAAGTCTCGCCGAGACCATATACTTCCGTGGGGTTGATAAGAAGCGTCACACCACGTAGAAAACTCAGCATTCCGAGTGTGACTATAATAGGGTTGAAGCGCATTATGCCGCACAGAAGGCCGTTCAATGCACCAACTAGCGCTCCCGCAAGTAGTCCCGCAACAATCGCAACACCAGGACTCGAACCATATTGCGTGATAGCAATGGCAGACATCATGCCAGAAAATGCAATGTTCGAGCCGACTGAGAGATCGACGTGCCCAGCAATGACAAGTAAGGTCATTGCAGACACAACGATCCCAATTGCTGCATAGTTTGTTAAAATCACTGTAAAATTCGAGACAGTTAGAAACGCGCTGCTCCGATAGCTAAAGAACACTATCATGACAAGCAGAGTTCCAAGTAGTATGTTGTTGACCAGAAAATTTCCCTGTCCGAGCTTTGCTAGGTAGCTCGGCGCATGCCCGGACTTCACTTCTGCTGCACTCGCGGTCATGGCAACTCTCCCCTATGCTCCACTCTGTGTGCTAGAGAGAGCAGATTCTCTTCATTGATTTCGTCGTTGCTCACGATCCCTGCCACTTGTCCGCCGGACAAGACCAGTACCCGCGCAGCAATCTGCATCAGCTCACCAGGCTCGCTCGACGTTGCGATTACTGCACGATCCGCTCCGGAGCTCACTGATTGTATTGCATCATATATTTCTCGCCGGGCGCCTACGTCGACACCCTGAGTCGGTTCGTCGAGAAGGAGCAGTTTGCACAACTGCACCTCGTTCAAGCATCGTCCGAGAACCAACTTCTGCTGATTGCCCCCTGAGAACCTACGGGCTTCCAAATCCATGCGCCTTGGCTGCAAATTGAGTTGCGCCATTACGTTTTGGAAGACCCGCCTTTCGTCCCCTTTTCGCCGCACGCCGGAGCGACTTAGTCTGCCGAGTGAGGACAACAGGGTATTATCTGCTGCTGGAAGCGACTGGAATACGCTCCGCCGCAATCTGTCCGAGGGGACCAGCGCCATGCCTGATGCAAATGCCCACCCTGGTCCCCCGGTCCTAAACGGCTTCCCCCGAAAGGTGATTTCCCCGTAGTGTATTGGGTGCGCACCAAATAACGCCTCCAACAGTTCTGTACGCCCGGATCCCACCAGGCCGAATATGCCCAAAACTTCTCCAGGCTGGACATCGAAACTAACAGGCCCAATGCCCGACGCTACAAGATTCCTAACGGACAAGAGCGGGCTACGCTCAGCAACATCTCCGGTGGCCGTTCTCGCTCTAGCACGGGTAACGCTCTTACCTACAATCGCACTTACGAGATCGTCGTGATTGAAGGACTCGACCTCACCGCTCAGCACAACTTGTCCACCGCGTATGACAGTCACTTTGTCTGCTAGCGCGAACACTTCGTTGAGCCTGTGGGTGACATAAAGAACCGGAATATTGCGCCCGCGGAGCTGCTTCAAATGATGTTGAAGTCGCTCGGCCTCTCGTTCGGACAAGGAGGCAGTCGGCTCATCAAGGATAAGGACTTTGGGATTTGCTGCCAATGCTTTGATAATTTCAATTGCTTGCAATTCTGCATTTCCAACCCTTGAGAGCTCGCTATCGGGGTCAAGTGCAATGCCAAGTTGTGCCAGCAACTTCTTGGTCTCTATCCGCTGTTGCTGTCGCCTTACAAATGGTCCTACTCTGATTTCCTTCCCTAGAAAGACGTTGTCGGCGACATCAAGTGACATTGCGAGCGACAGTTCCTGGTAGACAACGCTGACACCTGCTTGCTGAGCCAGCCTTGGCGTCAAGAACGCGTACTCGCCATCTCCTACAACAATCACTCCGCTGTCAGGTTTAACCGCGCCCGACAAACACTTAATTAGCGTCGATTTACCAGCACCGTTTGCTCCAAGAAGCACATGGATCTCGCCGTCTTGGACGGCGAGATCCACTCCCTTAAGCACATCGACACCGCCATAGGATTTGCAGAGATTCATGACAGCAAACGCCATGGCACCTTCTCCCAGTTTTCGAGCCGATCAGTCTTTCACGCCTTGCTCATCCAGATATTTCTGAGCGTCAGGCGATTTTTCAGTCACGAGCGCAAGCGGCACAATGGTGTCCCCGGTGTTGCTTCCCTTCAACAAGTTATCCGCGGTTGAAACAATCGCATCACCAACGGCCTTGAGCGGAATTGCCATAGATGCCCGATATACAGTTCCGCCTTCTCGCAACAGCTTAAGAGCTGGCGGAGTCCCGTCCATACCTCCGATAAAGGCCTTGGGGTCCTTTGGATCCTTTCCCGAAGCTATCCATGCCTTGTAGGCTCCCTCGGTTGCTGGATCCTCAACACCAAGGATGACGTTCACGTCGGGATGGGCCTGCAGAATCGTTCGGGTGACATTCAATCCGTCCGTTGGATTAATGGCATCTTGCTCCGCGACAATTTCAACATTGGGCGCTTGCGACTTTAGGCCTTCCTTTATGCCATTTCCTCGCAGCTGCCCCCATGATCCCTTCTGGTAGCCCAGTATTGCGACCTTCGCAGACCCGTCAAGGTTCTGCGTAACCCACTTACCTGCATATTCCCCCAACCTGTAGCCGTCGTCGTATTGAGCATAGCCAACAGTTGCATCCTGATTCTCAATCTTGTCACCATAGGTAATCCATTTGATACCCGCGTCATGCGCCTGCTTGGCAAGTGCTACAAACACCTTCGGCTGGAGCACGACGCAGACAATCACAGAAACCTTCTGCTCAATCCATGTCTTTATCGTGTTTACTTGCTTATTCAGATCAGTTCCAGGATCATCAACGATAACGTTGAATCCCATCTCTTTACCCTTTGCTTTGGCCTGCTCGAGTGAAGTGATCACCGCACCGATAGTTGACGAGTTCGGGAAACTTATGGCGATTATCCGCTCTTCAGCATTGGCTGCAGACAATTTCCCTATGCCGAGACTCGCAATTAGCCCCGCTCCTCCTGCTGCAAACAAGCGTCTAGAGATTCGCAACTCAAATTTGCTGGCAGCGCCTTCTTTGCTCATGGCAGTTCCTTCCCTATTTTGTGTTTATGGCAGTCGACTAAGGGCACAGGCTATCCCATTCACAATGCACTCGCCCTCAACTGTGCATCGTGATGTTCGATATTGGCTCCAAGAGGACGTGAAAGTCGCTTTAGTCTCTCGCATATAGAGTCGAACGCTTGCCCCTGCGCCAGCATCGGCAACCTGTCCTCCCCGAGTCGAGTCGGAATAATTTCGACTGACGTCCTCTCATCACTGTTGATCCGAATACTGGCAATATAGCCATCGGGAGACATTGCCTTCCAAAGAGCCTTCACATTTGTTGGGGCGTCTAGGAACACTTGCTGACCAACAAGCGTTCCTAGACTAAACAAGATTGGCTTACCGCGATGAAAACCAATTCCATGTACAGCGTGTGGATGGTGACCATGGATGACGTCACCTCCAGCATCCAGCAATCTGCGCGCCAAGGGTTCTTGATACTCGGCCAGCTCCTCGCCCGACCCGAACCCCCAGTGAATCGTGATTACTACCTTGTCACACATCTTCTTCAGTTCTTTGATCGCGAACTCAGCTTCGACGACATCCCTCTCACGGGCTGAAGTCCTTACCCGCACAGCCGCAATGTCACCTGGCTCCTCCATTTGGTAATGAGCGTTCACTTCATATCCAGTATCAATGTGAATTGGAGAAATACCAGGTCGATCGGGAGAAGCCGCCATCCCGGTTGGTAGCAAACATGAGAACGCAATGACGCCGATCGTCACTCCGCCGACGGTATGCAATGCAGGGCGTCGAGCCAGTTCAACATTCAAACCAGCTCCAATCACAGCAACCCCGGAATTTTGTAGAAGGTCAACCGTTTGACTTAGCCCATCCCAGCCGAAATCAACCGAGTGATTGTTTGCAACTGTTACTAGGTCAACACCTAGTTCACCTACTGAACTGGCAATGTCTGGATGAGCACGGATGTTAAGCAACTTCTCAATCGGCCAGCCCCTGTCCGTAAGAGGCATCTCAAAATTACCCACAGAAAAGTCCGCGCTGGATATGACCTTAAAGACCTCAGCCGCAGACACGGGCAAGTCAGATAGTGAACGCGTCGGCAATATGTCGCCGACAAGCGCCACGATAGTGCCTTTCAACTTTTGACCCTTAATCATGGTCATCCTGTCTGATAGCTTATCGCTGCTGTCTGAATGCTATCAGACAGCACAATTTCGTCAAGGCAAAAGTTCAACGCGACATTCAAGCATGTCGTCATTGCCCCAATTCAGCCGAAAGCGCTGACATAAACGACATGCACGCAGATACTTGGTCGACCGCAATGAACTCATTTGGTTGATGAGCCTGGTCTACATTGCCAGGACCACACAGAACCGTAGGGAAGCCGCGCACCTGAAATTGCCCCGCTTCAGTTGCAAATGGCATCGCGACTGTAGTGTGGGTTCTGCTCAGTTTAAGCGCTATGGCTTCCGCGAAAGATCCCGGATCTTGATTGAGCCCAGGCACTTCCGTAATCACTGTCGTGTCGACACTCGCATCGCTGGTGAACCGACGTAGCCGAGGAAGCACTTTTTCTGCACAGTAACGGTCGAGATGTCGCTTAGCCAAATCCTGAGGCACACTAGGAAGTCCGCGGAATTCCCAAAGAAACTTGCAGTCTTTTGCCAAAATGTTTCTGGCAGTGCCGCCGGCTACCGTACCAACCGAGATAGTCGAATACCCCGGATCAAGACGGCCGGACTGATCAGGTTGACCTTCAAGGAATTCGGCGTATCTGTAAAGTTCGCTGATCAGATCAGCGGCACCGGCAATCGCGTTCGCGCCCAACGTTGGCTTGGACGAGTGTGCCTCGTGACCGCGCACTGTAGTCATGTAAGTCGAAATGCTCTTGTGACAGTCTGCCACTTTCATCATCGTCGGCTCTCCGACTATCACCGCTGAAGGTCGCGGCAGGTTTTTTCCGAAATCCTCAATTCCTGGAATCGATCCCTGGCTGGTAATCTCTTCGTCATAGCTCAGTAGTATATGGATCGGCCTACTGAGGCGGGCGGATGAGAACAGAGGAATGTGCGCCAGAGCAATTGCGCCAAACGACTTCATGTCGCATGTTCCCCTGCCAAATAACTTTCCATCATCGCGTCGGAGAGTGTAGGGATCACCTATCCACGACTGACCCTCAACGGGCACGACGTCGGTATGACCAGACAGCACTATACCCCCATCAACCATCGGGCCAACAGAAATGCACGTTGTAGCTTTGGTCTTCTCCTCGTTGTAATATCTCTTGCAAGAAACAGGGTAGTCGCCGCTATATCTTTCGGCCCATTCAATGAGCTCCAAGTTTGACCTTTGGCTCTCAGTATTGAAAGAAATAATTTTGGCGATGGCACCAAGTGTGTCGTCAAGTGTTATTTCTGAGGTCCGCTTCATCTCTATGCTCCGCTTATGGTTCATACGGTCGGTTTCACCAGAAGCTTACTGCAAGCTAGCGCAACTACTTCTATGGCCACAAAAAGGTCTGATAGCTTCAATTTTTCGTTTGGACCGTGCGCATTGCCATCCGCTGGATCGAGCGGGCCTGCACCGTATAGAACCGTTGGGATGCCCACCGCGGAATAATGCCGCGCATCCGTATAAATCGGAGCTCCTCCAATCTTAAGAGCAGTTCCTGTAATCGACTCGCCACTTTCTGCGATCGCTTGCACAAGCTGCGCCTGTCCTGGCAATGACGTTAGGGGCTCCGCCAGCATCAATACCTCGGTAGAACATTGGATCCCTGGCAGGTGCTCTGTTGCCCGCTCAATTAGCGAGCGAAGCCCACTAGCAACGCTCTGACCATTTTCCTCGGGAATGATCCGCCGGTCGATTCTCAGTACAACTCTATCTGGCACTACGTTCGTGTTTATACCGCCACTAATGATACCTACGACCAGCGTTGGACACATAATCCCTGGAGTCGTTGATTTTGCTTCACGAAGTCTATCGCGCTCCTCATAAAGCCGATTGAGGACTGCGGTCGCGGCCTCAATCGCATCATGACCAAACTCAGGTCGAGCTGCATGGCTCGACTTTCCCTGAATATCCACCTGGAGATGAAGACACCCATTGTGGGCAGTCACGACTTGGTGTGTGACACCCGCATAAATGACCATGTCGGGGGCGGTGACATTGTCTGCTAGTAGCTTCTTGGGACCCAGTTCTCCGCCGATCTCCTCATCGTAGGTGATGTGCAGCTCAATACTGCCTGCCAAGTCTCGATTGATGTCTTTGAGAGCCAGCAATGCAAAAGCATAGGTTACAATGTCAGACTTTGAAGCGGTCGCCGCGCGCCCATATATCCAGCCATTTCTAATCTCTCCACCATACGGATCTACAGTCCACCCCTTACCAGGCGGCACGACATCTCCATGTGTTACCAGCGCTATTGTAGGACCATCTCCAAATTTGTGACGAACAATCAAATTACAGGCACTGATCATGCCGTACTGCCTGATTTGCTCCTCTGGTATGGTATGCCGTTCTATGGTCAGTCCAAGCTTCTCCAACTGTTCTAACACAGCATTCGCGTGCCGATTACAGTCGCCAGGTGGGTTGTCCGACGGAACCCTTATCAGGTCTTGCAACATTGATATGGCCACGTTTCTATTCCTCGAAACGTAGCTGTGTACTTCACTCGCCACATCCGCTTGGTCGTCTGTTGGAGAATTAGGGAACACTTTTCTCTCCTGGTGCATAGTCACAAATTAATTTGTACATGACTTCCGCAGCCACACTCACATCTTCAATCTTGACTGACTCTTCTGGCGAATGACTAATACCTCGATCACATCTGACAAAAATCATCCCAATATCGGTTAACTTCGACATCGCCATGCCGTCGTGGCCAGCACCACTAGGCATCAGTAGCGGCCGCTCACCGAGAGACTGAATCGCCGAGGAAATCTTTTCAACTAAAACGGGAGAGCAAGGACAGGCATTCAAATCAATCAGCTTCTTCGCATCAAATTCTACGCCTCGTTTTCTCGCAATTGACTGCCCAGAAGCGACTATCTCGTCAAAACAAGAAGTTCTCACCCCATCTAATGCAGACCTTACATCAATGCTGAGTTCGACGGCTCCCGGAATAATGTTCATCGCTCCTGGAAGTGCAAGAAATTGTCCAACAGTCGCGACTGTATCGCTGTGGGACTTTGCAACCCTCTCTACCACCAGACAAAACTCGCAGGCGGCCAACAGAGGATCATGGCGCAGACGCATTGGCACTGTGCCAGCGTGATTCGGAGCACCCTTGAACGTAACTTTAGCCCTGGTCTGACCAAAAATTCCGGTCACGACTCCAACTGGCTTACTTTCAGCTTCTAGAACCGGTCCTTGTTCGATATGCACTTCCACATAGCCAATTACATCTGTTGAACTATGAGCTGCGTGAGGAACCTTTGAAGGATCCAGTCCGAAATGTTTTAGTGCCTCCTCAACTGAAATGCCATGGCTATCCTTGGCATTGAAGTGCGCGTCTCCAAATGAACCCGTTATTGCACTGCTTCCAGCCAACGCGGTTGCAAATCGCGTACCCTCTTCATCGCCAAATGCAACAACCTCGAGACCGATCGGCAGTCGCTTGTTTACCTCTTTAAGTCTGGCGACGCAGTCTATCGCGGTAATGACTCCCAACGGACCATCATATTTTCCCGCATCAATCACGCTGTCAAAATGGGAGCCCAACATCAAATAGGGGCCGTTCCCACTTTGCGACGCATACTTGCCGATGACATTTCCCACTTCATCAATGCGCGCCGACATGCCAGCCTCGATCATCCAGTTCTGCAGGAGTTCAGCTGCCTTTCGGTGTTCGGCCGTTAGATAAAGCCTCGTAACACCGCTGGATGGAGCTGAAATCGTAGCCAATTGATCGCAGCGTTGCAGTATTCTAAGACCCGCGTCGGTCTGTGCAGTGTAACCTGACATGCTTGCTCAACCCGCAGCTAGTTCGTCGCCGGATGACTCTTGTGCCAGTGACGGGCGATGTCTACCCGTCGGCAAATCCACACGGCATCATGCTTTTGCACGTAGTCCAGAAAACGCAAGAAGGACGCCCAACGTCCGGGTCGCCCAACTATCCGCAGGTGGAGACCTGCCGACATCATGCGTGGCGTCCGATCGCTCTCCCTCCAGAGTACGTCGAAGGTATCTTTCAAATAGGCGTAATACTGGTCGCCACTGTTGAAGCCAGCAGCCGCGACAAAGCGCATGTCGTTGCATTCAAGGCTGTAAGGAATTCGCAAGTGATTCTTGCCGTTGATTCTAACCCAATACGGCAGATCATCAGCATATGTGTCGGCGTCGTACAGAAACCCGCCTTCTTCAACGACGAGATTTAGCGTATTCGGACTACAACGACCAGTGTACCATCCCAGAGGTCGTTGGCCCGTATGCTTTGTAATTGCGTCGATTGCGAGCTGCATGTGGCTACGCTCTGTGTCGATGCCCATGAACTGATGGTCGATCCATTTCCAGCCATGGCTCGCGATTTCATGACCGAGTTCATGCATGATCTTCCCGGCAGCTGGATAGTGTTCCAGGGCAAGACCGTTGGCTAATACGGTTGTCTCGATCCCGCGTGCTTTGAATTCGTCGAAAATGCGCCAGAAGGCGACTCGTGTGCCGTATTCATACAGGGACTCCATATTGACATTTCTGACACCGAACAGTTGGGGCGCGCCAATGATGTCTGAAATGAAATTCTCCGAGTGCGCATCGCCGTGGAGGATACAGTTTTCAGACCCCTCTTCGAACGCCACTATGAACTGGAGAGCGAGTTTTGCACCATTCGGCCAATTGGCTTGAGGCGGATTCCGCCCATAGCCCGCCATATCTCGGTCGTACGCCATTCGAGCTCTCCTCTAAGATATCCAACGAATTGACTCTATTGCACCCGTCACTCACTTAGTCATTGACTCGCTCCGTGCTTCTGATGCAGCCTAAGCAATGTAGCACAATGGTGTCAATAAAAGCATTGACACTGATTCAATCGGACACGAACTATGGATTGGCCCAGTCGGATTAAAGCGCGGCAAGGACCGCTCTATCTCGCGATATCCGAACTTATCGCGCAGGACATTGGCACAGGAATATTGCGGCCAGGGGAGAAACTCCCTCCACACAGGGAACTTGCCTATAAGCTTGGTGTAACAATCGGGACGGTTGCCCGCGCATACAACGACGCTACGGAGCGCGGTCTGGTCGTCGGTGAGGTCGGCCGTGGAACATTTGTTACTGAAAATGTAGAAAGGACATCAGAGACCACTCACCTTGTCGTCCAAGACGACGCAGATAGGGCAGAGGTGATCGACCTCGGCTTGAATTTGTCGGCTAGTGGTGAATGCGAGACCATGTTTCGTGACACCCTTGACAAGCTTGGAGAGCAAATCGATTGCAATAGCATTCTGAGGTATCAACCCGCAGCCGGAATGCACGCGCATCGAGTAGCAGCGGCGGCTTGGCTCTCGCGGTTCGGATTCAAGCCCGACTGTCAATCGGTTGTCATCTGTAATGGGGGTCAACACGGTGTGTTCTTGAGCTTGATGGCCGTAGCTTCCCATGGGGATAGCATTGTTACTGAACCCTTGACTTATCCAGGCGCCAAAGCAGCAGCCCAGCAGCTCAATCTTAACTTGATCGGCTCAGCCATGGATAGTTCGGGACTCATCCCTGAAGCGTTGCGAGAGATATGTCGACTTCGCCATCCTAAGGCAATCTACACGATGCCAGTATTGCAGAATCCAACGACAGTCACGGCAACCCAGGAACGACTTGAAGAAATTGCAGAGATAGCCCGCGAATATGATCTATGGATCATAGAAGATGACGTTTACGGCTTTCTCGAGCCTGTGCGTCCAAGTCCACTTGCTGCCATCGCTCCTGAACGAACAATTTACATTTCGAGCGCGTCGAAATGCATGGCCCCAGGACTTCGAGTTGGGTTCTTGCATGTGCCCGAGAGACTCTTGCATACCATTCAAGATCTTGCCGCGATGACGAACTGGATGAGTTCACCTCTTCTAGTGGAGATCGTCGCGCTCTGGATCAGCAACGGCAACGCGGATCACTTGGTGTCATGGCATCGAATTCAAGCCCGGATGCGTCAAGACATTGCGCGCAAAGTGCTGGGCGACCATCTGCATGCTCCGCCACTGTCCTCGTATCACTTGTGGCTCCCACTTCCCGAAACGTGGCGCATGGACACTTTTGCCACTGCTGCACTTCGAGAAGGAATTCGTGTCATTACAGCAGACGCGTTTGCTGTAAAACGCGATCACGCACCACACGCGGTTCGCCTTTGTCTGGGCGCTGCATTTTCTACACAACAGATCGAAGCAGCTCTTCTGAAGCTGGTCGGATTGATCGACAATCCGCCGCGACAGCGGATGGATCTGGAGATGATCCTGTGAAAAAGACGCAATTGAGCGATCTAGACAACGCCAATGCAGTCCATGGTCACGACAACTCTGTTAAGTCGATACGGAAAGCAGTCCGAATACTGTCGATTCTCAGTGAGAATGCATTTGGGCTGCGACTCGGAGAAATTGCAGACCGCCTCGAGATTCCAAAGCCATCTGCCCATAGAATTTTGACGACCCTTCAAGATGTCAATTACGTTCGCTATGAGCCTTTGAACAGATGCTGGCAGATCAATTCAGAGGCAAGAACGCCTCGATGGACGACCCACAAGGCGAACATCCCGTAACCAGTGTCTTCTGGTCTCCGCTCATTTGACACTTGGGCCATTTTTCCCCGTTCCACAATGCGAAATTGTTATGGCGTGGTCTATCTACGTACGCGATCCTATAGAAGTTAGTTTGGGGACCACACCATGGTTTTGATACTGAGCCGGAGCAATGTCAGAGACATTATTAGTATTTCCGATGTGATCGCCAGCGTTGAGCGAGCACATTCACTACATGCAAAGGGGCTTGCTGTTCAACCAAACCGCGCTACAGTTAATGTGACAGGTACATCCAACGCAATTCTACCTATGCCAGCAACGATTCGCGACATGCAGGCCGCAGGCATGAAATTGCTCTCAATATTTCCTTCAAATCGAGAAACTGGCCTACCCGCACTGAGCGCTGTGGTTGTCCTGGTTGACATCAAAAGTGGTCGCTGTGAGGCCGTACTTGACGGTGGGCTCCTCACTGCATTTCGGACCGCTGCCGCTTCGGCAATTGCCACCAAGTACATGGCACGGACCGATGCACGGGTACTTGGCCTCGTTGGTGCCGGTCTCGAGGCACGCACACATCTGAATGCAATTTCCACGATCCGACCGATCGATACTGTGCTGGTGTGGAGTCGATCCAAAGCAACGGCGGAGAAATTCGTCAGCGATTCTCGGAGGTCTGGCATCCTATTCGAGATACTCGACACTCCTAAAGATGTCGTTTTGAAAAGTGATATTCTGTGCACATTGACGCCTTCAAAGACTCCCATCGTGCTTGGCTCATGGTTCGCTCCTGGACTCCACATAAATGCCGTGGGAACACATTGGATTGATTTTCGTGAGATAGATAGTGAAGCTGTTGCTCGATCTCGCGTCGTCTGTGACAGTAGAACAGCCAATGAGTTAGAATGTGGTGATTTGATGATTCCGGTCGCAGAGGGATTGATAACTCGCGAGCATTTTCACGATGAACTTGGCCAAGTGATTAATCAAGAAGTCGATGGACGACGATCTCATGAAGAGATCACAATGTATCAGTCTGTCGGAGTCGCCATTCAAGACATTGCAACTGCTCAGATGCTAGTGAAGGTTGCCCGAGACAAAGGGATCGGACTTGAGGTTGAATTGTAAACTGTTTGAGATGACCTCTATTTTTCCTTCGAGCGCTTCATACAAGGACTTGCCACGCAGCGCAAATTCAACAGCTTGTCACCTGTTAGCGAGAACCTCTTAGAGGTCCTAGAAATTACTACTTGTAACAGTCAGTCCATGCTGTATGATAGGTACCCTATTGGTATAGTACTGGTTTAGACTTTGAATAACCATCAATATCAAGCCCTTCGGACTAAACTAGAACTCGCGCAGGATAAGGCTGGCGCCAGCTCTGCCGCGGTGGAAGAGTTCTTGCTTGACCTGCTCTCGTACGAGACAGACTGCTTAGAGGGATGCGTCAGAGCAAGTGCGGCTATCTCAGCTGCTATAGATGACGCTAATCTTGATTTGGAACTCCATGCCGCCAGCCAAGACGAGCACGGAACCCAGCCTCCGATTGTAATTGGCTGGCTGGGTCCACGTACTACTTCTCCGCGAATTCTTCTTTGTGCTCACGTTGACACTTCTCCCGCTGGAGACGGATGGCACTACAATTGCCGTGGTGAGCGGCAGAACGATTACATCTTTGGGCGTGGTGCAGCCGTATCAAAATCCGATATTGCTGTGTTCATTCACGCTTTGAAAGCTGCTCGCGATGCGCTGGGCACGATGCCGCATTCGTCGGCGGCGGTCGCGATCACTTGCGATGAAGGCAGCGGAGGAGATAAGGGCGCCGCTTACTTGATTGGATCCCTCAAGATGCGACCCGACCTTGTAGTAGCAGCAGGATTTACAGAAGCGATTACGATCGCGCACAACGGCTGTATCCAGCTCGTCCTGCGTTTGACCGGAACATCTTGCCACCAGTCGCAGGTTCCACCGCGCAGAGACACTCTTCGCCTAGCAGCGCAAATTTGTGCGCATCTCTACAATTATGCCGACGAGCTTTCCCTCGTACAGAGCAGTATTCCTGGACTTTCACATCCCACTTTAAATGTGACAAGAATCTCTGGAGGAACTGTTTTCGGAATGGCTCCCAGCACAGCCGAGATCTGGATCGATCGAAGAGTTTTGCCTGACGAGGACATCGAGGTCGCGCAAAGAGAACTGTTATCCACAATTGAGTCGGCATCTCACAGTTCGGATGTGACGATAGAGATCGACATTGTAAGAATCGCAAAACCTATGCGCCCATCAGAAGGAATTGCGTTGATTGCGGATGTTCTGCGCGATGAAGCTTATAACGCTTTTGGTCGACGGATGGAGACGCAAGGAACAACGCTCTATACTGATGCACGTTGGTTTTCTAATGCGAACATTCCCACTGTCATGTACGGCGCGGGCGAAGCCGACGTTGCTGCCTCGGGCGCAAATGGCATCGACGAACGTGTTCCTAAAGCGTTTCTCCGCGAGGCAACGGTGGTCCTTGCGAGAACGCTGACAAGATTGCTGTCAGATAGCGAGTGATACAATGGCGCACTTTAGTTTCCAAGAAGCGACCGATTTGGTATACAATTGTTTCGTTGCAAATGGCTGTTCTGGACCAAATGCCCTGCAAACCGCTCGCGTTGTTGCCCTTGCAGAGGCGGATGGTTGTGCTTCACATGGACTTTTTCGAGTTCCAGGATATATTAGATCGCTGAGGAGCGGAAAGGTGAGCGGTTCTGCTGTTCCTCAGGTCTCGCTGAAGGCGCCGTCGGTTATCCAAGTGAATGGGGATGGGGGTTTCGCGCCGCCCGCTCATCATGCAGCCAGATCACTTGTTGTAGATACCGCAAAATCTGAAGGCATTGCGGTTGTAGGCTTTGTTAACATCTATCATTTCTCTGCTCTTTGGGCCGACATTGAGCCTATATGCGCGGAGAACCTCTGCGCCTTTGCGTTTACGAGCTACCTGCCCGCTGTTGCTCCCGCTGGTGGGACCAAAGCGTTGTTTGGGACCAATCCTATGGCGTTCGGGTGGCCACGCACTCACGCTCTCCCAATGATTTTTGATCAAGCATCTAGTGTGGTCGCGCGCGGCGAAGTCATGCTTGCAGCCCGTGACGGCCATACAATGGCTGAGGGTGTCGGTATCGATGCTCAAGGACACCCCACTACAGATCCGAAGGAGATCCTGGGTGGCGCGATGCTTCCCTTTGGCGGCTACAAGGGATCTGCTATTGCACTGATGGTTGAATTGCTGGCTGGACCGCTCATTGGTGAGGTTCTCTCATTTGAAGCTGCTGCAATTGATAATGCGGACGGTGGTCCACCTCGAGGGGGCGAACTACTTCTAGTACTTTCACCCGATAGGATCGGAGGCGCCGACTGGTCGACGCAGTCTGAGAAACTCTTCGGGAAGATATCAGAGCAACCCGGTGCCCGACTTCCGGCAGATCGCAGATACTCGAACCGACAACGATCTATGCAATTGGGAATGAATATTCCTGATTCTGTTGTCGATAAAATCAAGGACCTGATGTGAACCTCTTCCATTGTGACGAGGCGCATTCAGTTGCGACGCAAGCGTTGCCGACAAAATGGATTCGCCGCCTACGTAAGTACAATTATTTACGCGACCATTGTGGAGAATGATTTACAGGTTGACCATGACGCTGAGTCTGGCCGGGGGCGCCTATCTGACTTTGGAGTCGCATACCATGAAGATTGAACAAGCCCCCGCACGCGACCGACTCCATAACTCGCTACCAAAGTGTGCGAGAAAAGGGCGAACTCATGGAGCGTAGTATACTAGCCCCGAGCAGTCCAGACCAAGGTTTCAATGGAGTGGTTTGGTGCCGGATCGATCCTGATACAGCGTGGCGAAAGGCGACAATCGCGATCTCAGTTGCAACTGGCGCTTCAGCTGAGGGTGCGCGCGACTTCCTTGACAGTCAGTATGGATGTTGCTCGGCTGATGACTTGTGCTGTGAGATAGAACCCGGCCTAAAATTCGACAGAACTCTGGCCATTGTCATGGAAAGTTGGTGTAATGAACGAATTCCGCGAGCAACGAGCTGCGAAACAGGTATTCCGTCGAGCTTCTCGCATCTGACCGGATTTGCTCTGTATTTCACGCGAATTGCGGAGGCGAAGGGCAAATCGTCCTAATCCTCTAAATGCCAGACGTTCAGAAGTCAAAAACAAGCTAGTGCCTTGGCTTGAGCTAGCGACCATAACCTTGGACACCGCGCGCGGCACACTCACGGGCTTTGGCGCTGCAGAACTCGCCTGCGGCAACTGCGACGGGAGGAAGGAATGGATAGCGGTCAAAGCACCAACAGGAAGATTTTGGAACAGCGGCGGCATGCAGGAAAGCAACCTATGGGAGATTAATGAAGTCGGTGCCAGACGAAACCCAAAAACTTGCGAAAACGTCAGCTGAAGACGCCGCACGTTTTGTCAGCAAGGGCTCGGCATTCTTCAAGCTGGAGCGCGAGGCTATCCCCCGCGATTTCCACTTCCTGATGTTGCCAAAGATGACCATGCTGGCTTTCTCGGCGGCAGTGGAACCACTTCGAATCGCCAATCAGCTTACGGGCCAGTGCCTCTACCGCTGGTATCTCCTTACGGAAGAAGGAACGCCAGTCCGTTGCTCGAACGGTATCTCCATCGTCGCTGACAATGCAATCGGACCCGTCGGCCGGCAAGACACTGTCTTCATCTGCTCTGGCGTAGACGGTTATCTGGCTGCGTCCGAGAAGACTTTGTCGTGGATTCGCTTACTCGCCCAGCACGGCCGCACTATTGGTGGATTGTGTACCGGTGCCTTTACACTGGCCCGCGCCGGAATGCTTGCCGGTAAGCGATTCACCCTCCACTGGGAGAACCAGTCGGCCTTCGAGGAATGCTTTCCTGAGCTTCCACCAACCAATCAGCTTTACTGCAGGGATGGCGCACTCATCACCTGTGGCGGTGGCAACGCCTGCATCGACATGATGGTGTCTCTCATCAAGGAGCAGCATGGTGAAGGGCTTGCGACGCGTGTACTCGAGATGTGCCTGAATAGCGTCCACAGGCTCGGCGACAGAAACCAGCGCTTGTCGGTCGCCGCAGAAATTGGCATCCGTCATCCAAGGCTTATCGATATTCTCAACGAGATGCGACGGAGTTTTGCAGAAGAAATCGATCTCGAAGCGATGGCTAATCGCCATTCCCTTTCCCGGCGCCAATTCGAGCGGCTTTTCCATGACAAGCTCGGCATCTCGCCCGGCCAGAAGCTCCGTGAGATCAGGCTGAACCATGCCAACAGCCTGCTGGCAGAAACTGATATGTCGGTTCTAGATATCTCCGTTGCAGCTGGATTTACTTCCGCAAACGCCTTTCGCATTGCCTATCGCAAGGCCTTTGGCGCAGCACCTTCTTCCCGCTTCAAAATGATTTATCCCGAAGATCGCACTTAATGACCAGGCGACTCGAATAGTGGCCTGTCGGCGAGACAGAGGCTCACAAGTGCCGCTGGTAGACGGTCGCAACCTTTCATAACCCTCGTTGTGCGAATGCAATAATTGACCGTCGGCACGCGGGATTTACCCCTTACGCTTAGTGAATCGAAATTCTGTGGCACCTGCTTTCAGAGACAATTCCAGTAATTTTTCATCGTAGTTGGGAAGATTCGCGTATTTGGCTGCGGCGGCTGCTACTGCGGCGCAATATGCGATCCCGACATGCACTGTCGAAACTAGAAAATTGAGTAAACGAGTCATGTCCAGTGGATGAGACCAGGTCTGTATCGCTATCGAAGATGCGGTGTCTCTCGCCGTCGACAAACGTATTGATCGCGGTCTCCAAGATAGCGTAGCCCAGAAATGAGTCGGCTGACCCATCAGGTTTAGTAAGAACGGTGGTAACTTCCGGTCGCCATTCGAGAGTCTTTTGGCTGAGCGATGGGTTTACATGTCCAATTGCAATGTTGCTGATGTACTTCGCGAATTCGAAGTTGCGTCGATGCGGTGTAATGATTTCCGATATTGCTGGATGAGTCTTCTAAGGCTCACGACAGATCAATTCAAGATCGGTAACGTTCGCGCACGAAACCAAAAGCTATTTGATAAGGACTAGTCTGACGCCGCGTTCATCTGGCCCGGCTTCAAGTGCAGCGTCGGCGGCGATGAGATCGCCGTGAGCTAGGCGGGCAGAAATTGCGACATGAACAAAATCCATGATCTGATCCGCTCGGGCGTTAGAGATCCGGAGCCTGACCGCTTCGCACAAAACGATCGAAGACATCCGTCTCATCCTCTTCCGGCTGGAAACGCGGACCATCCGCCTCGAACTGCAGTACGGTGATTTCCTGATCATATCGCTCAGAGCGAAAACACATCTCGTGCAACGGCTCTGGAAACCAGACCCCAGCCTGCTGCGTAACTCCGGTCAACGCAGCGTCGGAATAGTCGCGTTTTGCAGCAAAGGCCTGCGCGGGAAGTTCGAACAAGGTCTCTCTCGTGCGGATATAGCGCCCCGATCTAAGTGCTGCCGTGCTCGGTTTTGCCCAATGAGCGAAACCCTCATTCGACACCACCATGATCGCCCGCGTCTCCGTGTATTCGAGCCAGCGCAAGATCGCGGCGGTTAGTGAAACTCCGTAGCGCTTTGAAAGTCGGCTGAGCGTCTCGAAATCCGCGCGAGCCTTGGCTGGCAGTTGGCGGCGGAAGTCATGAAACGGCATTAGCAACGCAGCGGCAAACTCGTCGGCTTCCTTCTCGATGCCAGATCCAACTCGACGTACCACGGCATTCTCGTCACAATAAAGGCCACCGTCGAAACGCCTATCCTCCTCAATCAATTGGCGATGTAGAACGTAGTGTGCGAACTCGTGTGCCACGGTAAACGAGCGACGGCCGTCAGACTGACCGACATGGTACAATATCGCCCATTGGCGCGGCAGCGCCTCCCCATAGACTAACGCGCCGACGCAGCCCGGGATGTTGCGCTCGACGACCTCGTGGATGGGGCTGTCGGGCGCGATCTGACGAGAGTACTCTAGCGCGAGGCCGATCACGTCGACCGGCATGCGGTCAAACCGATCCGCTCCAAGGACCACGTCGAGCATCTGGGTAATACGGGCGGCTTCCTTCAGCGGTCGGAGGCGGGTTGGATCGCTCATTTGCGGCTCTTCGTGTCAAGGATGCGCGCCATCTCGCGAATCTGCCGGCGCGTTTCCTCGGGTAGGCCGCTGTACTGTCGGAAGAAGGCGGTGTCCTCCGCCTCGCTGAGCGTCTGCGTGTCAGCTCCGAGCAGATAGTCGACAGTCACCCCCAATGCGCCTGCAATCGCAGAGAGCTTTTCGGCTGACGGCCGGGGCGGATTCTTATTCTCCAGCTCCCAGATGTAACTCTTCGACGAGCCGGTCGCCTGCGCCAACTGATCGAGTGTGAGGCCTTTTCTTGTTCTTAAGTCTTTGATCCGTTTCCCAAATGTCATAGCGAATCCTTCTACTCGATCCGGCCGGCCGCCGTTCGGAGTAGTTATATCCTATGTACCTTGACAGACGCATTCAAGTTCTCCATTTTGTTCGGAGTAGACATATTTTTTGTTTTTACCATCCCGAACATCGCGCGGGCGGTGGCGAGATTCACAGACGTAGCCCGCCATGGAGATCGATGTGAGCATGCAGCATGGGCCGATTGGCCTCAATCCGTTCGATGACCCTCTTGACCGTGTCCTCGCGGAGATAGCGCTCAGCGTTCAACTTCCGTCCTCACTTCACGAAAAGGCGAAGTCGCGCTACGAGGCTGTGCGAAGCCATCTTGAGGCCAAGACCGCCTTTTTCGACCAAATCGAACACTTCTATCCTCAGGGCTCTATGGCGATCGACGCCACGATTTCGACGCGCGGTACCGACGACGAGTACGATCTCGACATCGTCTCGCAGCTCGGCGGCCGTTTCCGCGGCATGGCCCCACTTGAAATCCTGACCGAGCTCGAGGCCGCACTCGCTGACTATCCCGTCCAGCGAGTATTACGACAGACACGCTGCGTCACCTTGTTCTACTCCGACAAGATGCATCTCGACGTCACGCCTTCTCTGCGGGTCCAGGACACCCTTGATCGCGAGAGCCTAATCACCCACGCCAGGGGCCCCCGCCCTTCGGCCGACGATCGCCTCGTCGAGATGAACGCCTGTGGCTTCGCACAGTGGTATGTGAGCAGGACGCCGCTCGAGTTGCGAATGGCGAAGGAGTTCCACCGGCGATGGCTTGACCAGGCCCATCTTGCTGCCCGCGCCGACGCCGATGTGGACGATGTTCCGGATCAATGCCACTTCATCGTCAAGAACACGGCGACGCTCGCTCTGCAACTCCTCAAGCGTTTCCGCAATATTCGTTACACCAGCTACACGGGGCGCATTCCGCCGTCGGTGATGCTGTCCTACTACGCCGGAATCGCTGCGCAGCCGAACATGTCACTCAGCGCCATGCTCGTTCGCCTCGCGGGCTGGATCATCCGCGACATCGAGCAGGCCTCCATTTACCGACGGCTCCTGCATGTCGCGAATCCGGTCTGCATGGCCGATGTCTTCACCGATCGGTGGCCCGAATCCGTTGCACAGCAGGACGAGTTCGCCGAGCATCTGCGCGAGCTCATCCGTTCGCTCGAGGCAATGCGCAAGGGGGAGGTATTCCCCGACAACATGATGTGCACGTTGCGGGAGAACTTCGGAGACCGCGTCGTAACCCGGGCCGCTGAAGAGATCGCTACCGAGATCGGCCGCGGTATCCGACAATCTCGCCAGCTCTACACGCGGCGCGGCGGCATCCTGTTGCCCTCTGCCGTTACGGTCGCTGCACCGATCGTCAATCCGGCGGTTCCGGCGGTGAGGCCCCACACCTTCTTCGGGCGCAAGATCTGATGGCGACGACGATCCTCCCCATCGACAAGCAAGTCGCAGCGATGAAGGCGACGTGGCCGCAGTTCGCGGCGCGCCGGATTGACCGCCGCGAGCAGACAGCGCGGTGGGAAGGGAGCGTGAGGCCGCAATTTGCGAGCTATATACTTGAGATCCGCTACGAGCTCGGATCGTTTCCCGACGTGCGGGTGCTGTCGCCAGAGCTGGTCCGATTGCCGGGCAATTCCGAGGGCCAACTTCCCCATGTTTATCCACCGGCCGAGGATCCGACGCTGTGCCTGTTCGATCCTCGTGAGGGGGAATGGACACCGGCGATGACCATCGCCAGCACGACCGTCCTTTGGGCGATTGATTGGCTCGCCTGCTATGAACTCTGGCTAATGACCGGACGCTGGACCGGCGGCGGGCGGCACGCCGGATCGGCATCCGCCGAAGCAAAGGAGACAATGCAATGAGCTATACACCGCCGCGCCGTTCCGACGGCACCATCCAACATGCTCGCGTAAAGCAGCCATGGCCGCAGGGCAGACCGTTTCGTATTCTGTCGATCGACGGTGGTGGCATTCGCGGAGTGTTCCCTGCAGCAGTCTTAGCCGAACTCGAAAAGCGCTTTTTGGACGGTACTTCCACTATCAATCACTTTGACATGATCGCGGGTACCTCGACAGGCGGCATCATCGCGCTCGCCCTTGCCCAAGGGATGACGGCACAACAGGCATTGAACATCTATCTAGAGCGCGGCGAGCTTATCTTCCCGCCAGCAGCCGGGCTCGGCAAGATATCCAGGGTGCTGCGCTGGTTTTTCAAACCGAAGCACGACCAGGCGACCCTGAAGGAGGAGTTGCTGCGGATCTTTGGCGATAAGGTACTCGACGATGCCGCCACCCGGCTGGTGATCCCGAGCTTCGAAGGGCGCCACGGTGAGCCGTTCCTCTACAAAACACCGCACCACCCCGACTACCAGAAAGACCGGCACAAGAAGTTCGCTCATGTGGCGCTCCACACGACGGCGGCCCCATCTTATTATCCCGGTGTCGAGGACGACGGCTATATTATGATCGATGGCGGCATCTGGGCCAACAATCCGGTCATGAACGCCCTGGTCGATGCCCTCGCATGTTTCGACATCACGCGCGAAGACGTACGTATCCTGAGCCTGGGAACAGGTGAGTCCACCTTCACTGTCGATGAACGGGCACGCAACGGCGGCATCAAGGATTGGGCGTTCATGCGCTCTTTCAATGCGGCCGCCCGCGCCCAATCCCGCAATGCTCTCGGCCAAGCCTACCTGCTGGTTGGCAAGAACAACGTCACACGGATCGATATGCCAGAAAACGACGCGCCGATCGCATTGGATGACGTGCAGCGCTCCATCCGAGAGCTACCGATGGTAGCGCGCAGCCTCGTCGAAGGCACCGGGCATCACATCCAGCGGGTGTTTCTGGACAGCCCAGTCGAGCAATTCAGTCGATGGCCGATGATGTAGGTGTCTCATTGGGCGTTCGTTCCGACCGGAATGTCAGCAGCCGACAGGCGAGCTCGCGTTCGCCCCACCGGGTCGAGAAGGTATCCGAGACCTCGAACCAGCTGCTGTCATTGCCGATGCCATGGTTGGCACCCATGCAGGAACACTGACATTCGTGGCCTCCTGCTTCCTGGCATGCTCGCGCGCAGACCTCCTGCTTGCGATATGGCTGGATGATGTACACCTTGCCGTAGCGCTGCAGAGCCCGATTGACAAAGTCGTTGAACCAGGATTTCGGCAACTCCCAATATGCGGCTGCCCCGCCGATCCATTCAGGTGACGTTCGTCGCCCGTTTTGAAGCCATCGTCTATTGTCGTCGCCGTAAGGCACTCTCGCCCGTATCCGCTGGCCACGACCCGTTCGACGTAGAATAACAGGAACGCTGCCTTGCCTCCAGATATGATTGAGGTCGAACAGCGCCATTATGACCTCCCCCGAATCAGCAATCCTTCCTAAGATTATTGATTTTCCTAACTCTGGCACCACACACTTGTCTATTTGTGAGGAGACTGATCAGCAAAGGTCAGCACATTCGACCGATCGCCACCAGCCAAGGCTATCAAGCTCCTGAACCCGGAGAGTACATACTCCACCGGCCTGATACAGACTGTTGCAGAAGGCGCCGTCGATTGCGACCTCGGCTTCAAACTGGAAGGCGTATCGACCGGCAGGCGTAAAGAAGTTCTGTCTCAAATTCGTTCGACCTTTTCTGCTCGACTTCCGGCGCAGAGCAAGCATTGCTAGCGACATGAAGATGGGGACGTAGGTGCACCCGATGCGGACAGCGACGGCCTCGCATGATTGCGGGGCTTCAGGTGGTGCAAGAGCCAGATTGGTTGGCTCTGAACAGGAGCACCACGATGACCAAGACCACCAAACCGAAGGCTAAGAAGGCCACGGCAGCAAAGTCCAGGAGCAAAACCGAGCAAGTTCTCAACCTACTTGGGCGCCCATCGGGGGCCTCCATCACCGAGATGATGAAGTCGACTGGCTGGCAAGCGCATAGCGTCCGGGGTCTTCTGGAAGGGAGCCTGAAGAAGAAGGGTCATGCCGTCTCCAGCGAGCTTGATATAGGTGGTGTCCGCCGTTACCGGCTCGCTGCAACGGTGGAAGCATGAACAGCGGGTACAACCGACAGGTCACCAAGGCAGGCGGCGTGTTGCCTGCCGGGGATCAGCTGGCCGGCTTAGGGAGCAAAAGCGGCCTGGAAGAAGCTCTCGAGGCCTTGGAGAACCTCGATATCTCCAAGCTTCAGATGCGCTGGCGGGAGTTGTTCAGCCGCAACGCCCCTGCCCGGCTCGGCGTTGACCTGCTGCGGCGTGCGATCGCCAATCGGCTCCAGGAACTGGAGCTCGGCGGCCTCAGCCGACAGGCGCTGCTGCGCCTTAGGGCGTCGAGTGGTAGAGTTGGGAAGACCTCTACTGGTCGAGGGAGTTCGTCATCGCCAGCTCTGGTTAAACCCGGCACCCGCTTTGTCCGGGAGTGGCAGAACGATGTGCATGAGGTTCAGGCAATCGATACAGGCGACTTCGTCTACCGGGGCAAGACTTTCCGAAGCCTCTCATTGATCGCAAAGGCGATCACCGGCACCCACCAGTCCGGCCCCCGCTTCTTCGGCATCGGGAAGAATGTCTCCGCGGCAAGTAACCGGGAGGCGATCTATGGCTGAGCGTACCCCTGTGAAGCGCTGCGCCATCTATGTCCGCAAATCCTCTGAGGAAGGCCTCGACATGAGCTATAATTCACTTGAGGCTCAGAGCGATGCCTGTGCCGCCTACATCGCCAGCCAGCGCCATGAAGGCTGGGTGAAGCTCGCAAAGGTCTATGAGGACGGTGGCTACTCCGGCGGCAACATGGAGAGGCCCGGTCTGCAGCAACTCCTCGTCGACGTTGCAGGCGGCAAGGTCGACATCATCGTCGTCTACAAGATCGACCGCCTCACCCGGTCCCTGACCGATTTCGCACGGTTGAATGAGGTACTGGATCAGAACAACGTGTCCTTCGTGGCCGTCACCCAGCAGTTCAACACGTCTACATCGATGGGACGGCTGACCCTCAACGTCCTGCTCTCCTTTGCCCAGTTCGAGCGCGAGGTCGCAGGTGAGCGCATCCGGGACAAGGTCGCAGCCTCCAAGAAGAAGGGCATGTGGATGGGTGGCCCTCTCCCCTTGGGCTACGCCGTCAAGGACCGGAAGCTCGTCATCGTGCGTGACGAGGCAGAGATCGTCCGCGGCATGTTCAGGCGGTATCTGGAGCTCCGCTCTGTGCATCTGCTGCAGAAGGAGTTGGAGCAACGGGGTGTCAGATCGAGAATCCGGCCGCTGAAGGATGGCCGAACGCTGGGCGGTCTCGTCCTCGGCCGGGGCGCCATCGCCCACATGCTGAAGAACCCTCTCTATGTCGGTCAGATCCGCTATCAGGGCGAACTGCATGGTGGGCAGCACGAAGCGATCATCACCAAGGAGCTTTTCGACGCTGTTCAGGCAACTTTGGACGAGCAGTCACCCGGAGAGGAAGCGCGGGTCAAGAGACCGACCGGCGACCTTCTCAAGGGCAAGGTCTTCGACGGCAGCGGCAGCCGCATGCAACCAACCTACAGCAACAAGAAGGGTGTCCGGTACCACTACTATACATCGTCGAAGCGCCTGCGGTCGGCAAGCGATGATCCGAATGGCATCCGGGTTCCGGCAGGCGATCTCGAGCGGTTGGTGATCTCGGCTGTCGCAGATCGGTTGAGGGATGCCAATCAGATGCAGCAGTGGCTCGCACCCCGGACGTCACCGTCAGAGCTCCTTGGCCTTCTGAGGCGCTGCGCAGATCTTGCCTCGCACACTTCATGCAGACCCTTAACAGACACGACCAAAGCCATTGATCTGATTCAGAAAGTGGCGGTCACGAAAAGGAAGATTGAAGTCCTGATCTCAAGTCAGGAGCTTCAGAACCAACTCGGTTTCGCGGCAGCGTCTCATCAGCAGCAAGGCATCAGTCGCGACGGAATACATTCCGCCAACACTTGCGAAGAACCTGATCGAGATACAGATGACGATGCACTGCGTGTCGTCATCGCCAGCCATCTCCTCAGATGTGGCAAACAGGTAAAGCTTGTCCTCGGGCATGAGCCCGATGGGACTAAGAAGGCGAATCCACAGCTGGTCGACATGATCGTCAAGACGCGACGCTGGTACGAAGGGCTCACCTCAAGGCGGTATCCAACACTGCGTTCAATTGCGGCTGAGGAGCAGTGTGACAAATCTTATGTCAGCCGCCTGCTCTCGATCGCCTTCCTCGCACCCGACATCGTCGAAAGCATCTTGACCGGAGATCACGCAGCAACATTCACGCCCGAGCGGCTGCGCAAGGCGTGTCCCCTTCCATTGCGATGGGAAGAGCAGCGCGCCATGTTACTCGACTGATTCAACAGCAAAACGCGATGTGACTGCCCGGCCGAGTGCCGGGCTTCTCACTTCGTGATCTCGATACGGCACATCGATACGCGCGATGCGCTTTTTCGTGGTGCATCATTCCGTTGACCAGAATTTGGGGATGCAGAGATTCCAGCCGAGAAACTCGGGCAAAGAGACCGCAAAAACGGATGGTCTCGCAAACAGAGACGACGACGCTCCTGTAACCTCCGGAAATGTCGGAGGAACTCGCAAAGCACCACGGTACTGAGGTTTGGTCAAAAGAGAATGGTGGGTGGTACAGGGATCGAACCTGTGACCCCTACCATGTCAAGGTAGTGCTCTACCGCTGAGCTAACCACCCACGCCTGACATCAAGAAGCGCCCCTATAGCTGGCCTCGCGGAGGAGCGCAAGCGTTGTCGAAGCGATTATTTTCAGGGCTGGAATCAGCCCGGACTATGAAATCCGGAGCGTTCGCGTGCTGGCTGCGGGATGTTCAAACGCGGCCTACGCATAAAGGCTGAAAATTACATCCGGGCTGATCAGCAGGGACAAGACCATCGGCGGTGACGAGCGTGTGTGCTGCCTGATTCGGCGGGAACGGGGTTGTTGGCGCTGGTGAAATCATTCGCATCGATGTCCGGGCCCGTCGCGCAAAACCCGCACGGCCTCAATCAAGCCGAATTCAACGCAGGGAACTTTCGCGGGAAAGGTGTTGGCCGGCGGGTGAGGAATCGAATTGCGGGTTTTTCAGGCAGCCATCATGCGCTCGACCTCGGCGACGAGATCGCGCAGATGGAACGGCTTGGAAAGAACCTTGGCGTCCTTGGGTGCCTTGGAATCGGGATGAAGAGCCACGGCGGCAAAGCCGGTGATGAACATGATCTTCAGCGCCGGATCGAGTTCGGAGGCGCGGCGCGCCAGTTCGATACCGTCCATTTCCGGCATGACGATGTCGGTGAGCAGCAAGTCGAAGGTCGTCTGCTTGATCTCCTCGAAGGCACTCGCGCCCTCGCCGAAGCTCTGCACCTGATGGCCAGCCTTCTCCAGCGCTTTCACCAGAAAGCGCCGCATGTCGTCATCGTCTTCTGCAAGAATGATTTTGGCCATGGTCTTCGCTGTCATTCTACCCGTCATCCACCCGGTTTGGGAACACCCCAATGCACCGGAAGCCGTTTTAATGGTCAGGGGTAAATGGGGTATGAAGCCTGCACCGCTCTGGACAGTTGATCACGGCTCATGGATGATATGAGCAATACCTTGGCATAGATGTTGCCGGCATGATGGACAAAGACAAGACCTTGGCATTCGAAATCATTCCTCCCGCCGAATGGACGGCACCCGCCGTGTTCAATTCGCCGCACAGCGGACGGCAGTTCCCCCCGCAATTCCTGCGTCAGTCGCGCTTGTCTCAGTCTGCCTTGCGGAAATCCGAGGATTGTTATGTCGATGAGCTGTTCGGATCCTGCGTCAGGCATGGTGCGCCAATGTTGCGCGCAATGGTGCCGCGCAGCTTCATCGATCTCAACCGGGAGCCCTACGAGCTTGATCCGCGCATGTTTTCCGGCAACCTGCCGGGCTATGCGAACACCGGCTCGCCGCGCGTTGCCGGCGGCCTTGGCACCATTCCGCGCATCGTCTCCGAAGGCGAGGACATCTATCGCGGACGTCTCGACTTCGCAGAGGTCCGGCATCGCATAGATCAGGTCTACATGCCCTATCACCGCACGCTTGCGGCACTGGTGAAGGAAGTGATGGCCAAGGCCGGCGAGGTTTTGCTGATCGATTGCCATTCCATGCCGGCCAGCGCCACGGCGCATGTCACGCCTCCGGTATCCGGCAACATCGACATCGTGCTCGGGGATCGCTTCGGCTCCTCATGCTCTGAAGATATTTCCACATTCGCCCAGGAACGTCTGCAGGCGCATGGCTTGCGTGTTCTCCGCAACAAGCCTTATGCCGGAGGCTTCATCACCCAGAATTATGGTGCACCGCACAAAGGCCAGCACGCTCTGCAAATCGAAGTCAACCGCAACCTCTACGTGAACGAGACGACACTCAGGAAGACTGCAAACTTCGAAGGCTTGAAAACCACGCTCGAAAGCGTCATCTGCGATCTGCTTGTTTTCGTGGAAAACCGCTTCAATCCCCGGCAGTTGGCAGCCGAATAGCTGCAACAAGAAAAAAGGGCCGATGCACCAAGGTGATCGGCCCAAGTCTAGGGAGGAAACGCCCAGGAAGGGCTGCAAGGCATCGCTGCCTCACAACCGCTATTTGGCAGTGCAAAAGCATTTGTTCAAGTGGATTCCTGCAAAATTTTGCTCAGACGGTCAAATTCTGCTCTGGAAACCCGCTGAAAACCAGTATCATCTATTTGAAATATATATTGAATTTCAGACAGACTTGGCAACCTCATAAAGTCATGCAAATTTTGCATGTCGATGGAATTTATGGTGCAACGCACAAAAACTCTGGCCTTGAGGCCATGGGTCCCCTCTTCTAGGACGTTCTCACAACAAGGATTCGAATATGGCGCAGCCCGATTGGATGGAACTCACGCACTTCGCAATTGCGCTGGCAAAGGCCTCTGCTTCGGAGATCCTGCCGTTTTTCCGCCGCAACACCGCGATCGACGTCAAGCAGGCCATCGCCTGGGATCCGGTGACCGAGGGCGACCGGGCCGGCGAGCGCATTATCCGCCAGATGATTGAAGACCGTTACCCGGACCACGGCATCAACGGCGAGGAATATGGTATCAAGGAAAGCTCCTCGCCGTTCAGATGGGTGCTGGACCCCGTGGACGGCACGCGGTCCTTTGTCTGCGGCATGCCGACCTGGGCCACCCTCATCGGCCTGAGCTATGAGGACCGGCCCGTCATCGGCCTGATGAACCAGCCCGTTGTCGGCGACATGTTCTACGGCAGTCCCGACGGGGCGTGGCACGACTATCAGGGCCAGATGGAGCCCATCCGGACCCGCAGCGGCGTTCCGCTCTCTGGTGCCATGATCGGAACCACGGCGCCGGAGCTTTATCGCAGCCCGGCCGACCAGGCGGCTTTCCAGCGCCTGCGTGGCAAGGCCCGGCTCACCCGCTATGGTGGGGATGCCTATTTCTTCTGCATGGTGGCGGCGGGCCATCTTGATATCGCCATGGACTGCGGCCTTCAGGCCTATGACATTTCCCCCCTGTTGCCGATCGTGACGGGCGCGGGCGGTGCAGCCGCCGAATGGACCGGCAAGGATCCGGCCAGGGGTGGCAATGTCATCACCGCCGGATCACAGGCCCTGCTGGAGGAAGCCATGGCAGAAATGTCCGGCTGATTGCGCCGCGCGGCCCGGCCCGTATAGTGCGGTGCTCAAGGAGTACAAGATGACCTCATTGCTGACCTGGGCCGAGGCCGCATCCCGCCTGATCGATACCGCAATGGGCCGCGCCAGGGCCGATATGGTGATCCGCGGTGGCGCCTGGGTGAACGTACATTCCGGCGAGATCATTCCGGACACCGACATCGCCATTTCCGCCGGGCGCTTCGCCTATGTCGGGCCGGATGCGTCTCACGCCATCGGGCCGCAAACGAAGGTCATCGAGGCCGAAGGCCGCTACATGGTTCCGGGTCTCTGTGATGGCCATATGCATGTCGAGAGCGGCATGGTGACGGTCACCGAATTCGCCCGCGCCGTCATTCCGCACGGCACCACCTCGATGTTCATCGACCCGCACGAGATCGCCAATGTGCTGGGCCTGCCCGGCGTCCGGCTGATGCATGACGAGGCGATGGGCCTGCCCGTGAACGTCTTCGTGCAGATGCCGTCCTGCGTGCCCAGCGCCCCCGGCCTTGAAAACCCTGGTGCCGAACTGGGACCCGGCGAAGTGCGTGAGGCCATGGCCTGGCCCAATATCATCGGCTTGGGCGAGATGATGAACTTCCCCGGCGTGATCAATGGCGATGCCAAGATGCTGGCCGAAATTGCGGCGACGCAGGCGGCAGGCAAGACCGTGGGCGGCCATTACGCCTCGCCCGATCTTGGCCTGCCCTTCCACGCCTATGCCGCGGGCGGACCCGCCGATGACCATGAGGGCACCCGCGCCGAAGATGCCATCGCCCGTGTGCGGCAGGGCATGCGCGCCATGCTGAGGCTGGGTTCGGCCTGGTATGATGTCGCGGCGCAGGTGAAGGCCATCACCGAATCCGGTCTAGACTCGCGCAATTTCATTCTGTGTACAGATGATTGCCATTCTGGCACGCTCGTCAACGATGGCCACATGAACCGCGTCGTCCGCCATGCCATTGCGCAAGGCCTGAAACCGGTCACCGCCATCCAGATGGCAACGCTGAACACCGCGCAGCATTTCGGCCTCGAGCGCGAGCTGGGTTCGATCACGCCCGGACGGCGGGCCGATCTCTTCCTCACCTCGGACTTGTCGACATTGCCGATTGAGCTCGTCATCGCCCGGGGCGTCGTCATGGCCGAAAACGGCAGGCTCCAGGCTGACATCCCCCCGTTTGCCTATCCCGCCTCCGCCAGGAACACCGTGAAGATGGCGCGCGAACTGACAGCGTCAGACTTCGCCATCGCCGCCCCCAAGGGTGCGAATGAAGTCACTGCCCGGGTCATCGGCGTGATTGAAAATCAGGCTCCCACCAAAGCCCTCGAAAAACGCCTGAAAGTCTCATCGGGCCTCGTCGACACTGGCCTGGAGTCAGGCGTATGCCAGATTGCCGTGGTCGAGCGTCACAAGGCGACCGGCGGCGTCGTAAACGCCTTCGTTTCGGGCTTCGGATATGATGTCGACTGTGCCGTGGCCTCGACCGTCGCTCACGACAGCCACCACATGATCGTCGTCGGCACCAACCGCTCCGACATGGCGATGGCCGCCAACATCCTTAAGAGCGTTGGAGGCGGCGCCGTGGTTGTGAGCAAGGGCCGGCAACTGGCGCTCGTGGAACTCCCGATCGCCGGCCTGATGTCGGACGAGCGCGCCGAGATCGTGGCGCGCAAGGCAGACCAGCTGGTTGCCGCCATGAAGGCCTGCGGCTGCACCCTCAACAACGCCTACATGCAGCACTCGCTGCTGGCTCTGGTGGTCATTCCGGAACTGCGTATTTCGGACGTCGGCCTTGTCGACGTCCGCACCTTTGAGAAAGTCGACCTGTTCCTCTGAAAAGCCCGCATTGCGCGGGCTCGGTGCTGCGCTATGATCGTCCCTGGCGGGGGCCGTCAAAGATACAGCACAAGGAGGAAGCCATGGTTCGAGCATTGATCCGGATGGCCGCGACGGCGCTGGCAATGAGCATGATTCCGTCGGCCCTGGCGGAAACACGATCGGTCTACATCTCGCCTGCGACGATGGGCGTGCAGCCGGTATACCGGAGCGACATTCTCAATCCGGTCCTTCTGACGGACAAGGGCGATTCGAGCATTCGCGTCGGCTTCATGTTGCCGCCCGACTATTCCCCAAACACGACGGTGACGTTGCGCATCCATATGCAGTCCGCGACCAGCTGTTCGATTGTCTTTGGCGTGCTCTATTTCGACCGCTCGCGGCCGGGCCAGGACATTTACGAAACGTCTCCGCCGAATGTGGACGGCATGACCAAGGCAAATATGGCGGTCGTCAGTCTTCCGGCGCAGAAACTGACTGCAAAGACATTTCAAATCAGCGCACCGCTGAAAGCGCCATTCACCGGCCAGAAACCCGGCGACGGATTCCTGGCGTGGTTCGAGCGCAGCAAAACGAATCCGCTCGATACCTGCGGAATCATCACGATCTGGCACGCTGAGGCCCGTTACACGTCGGCACCGTAATCACGATGCCGGCGCCGGCGGTGAGCGCTCAATCGTCCCGGTATACCCGCTCGCGGCGCTCGTGGCGTTCCTGCGCCTCGATCGACAGCGTGGCGATGGGGCGTGCGTCCAGCCGGCGAAGGCTGATGGGATCACCCGTCTCCTCGCAGTAACCATAGGACCCGTCTTCAATCCGCTTCAGCGCCGCATCGATCTTTGAGATCAGCTTGCGCTGGCGGTCACGCGTCCGGAGTTCCAGCGAGCGGTCGGTCTCCGAGGAGGCACGGTCCGCAAGATCCGGCAGGACGTGATTCTCATCCTGCAGGTGGGTAATCGTTTCCCGGCTTTCCTTGAGGATATCTTCCTTCCAGCTCATCAGCTTGGTGCGGAAATAATCCCTTTGCCGCTCATTCATGAACGGCTCGTCATCACTGGGTTTGTAGTCTTCGTCGACTTCGACAGCCATCTCGAACTCTCTTTCAACCCTCTCGTGGCGCGGGCTTATAGCGGCACGCCACGGCTTCCACAATAGGCTGGGATGACAACCGCAAACACCATCCACATGCCCCCTATCGCCATGATTTGGCGACGTTTTCATGACATATGACACAAATCCCTGAAAATCTGGCAAACAGCTTCGGTGACATCCGAAGGAACCCCGCATGCGCTTTGAAGGCACCGCCGACTACGTCGTCACCGATGATCTCCGCATGGCGGTCAATGCCGCCATCGTGCTCGAACGGCCACTGCTGGTGAAGGGCGAGCCGGGCACCGGAAAAACCGTACTGGCCCGCGAAATCGCGACGTCAATTGGCTGCCCCATCATCGAATGGCACATCAAGTCCACCACCAAGGCGCAGCAGGGACTTTACGAATATGACGCCGTCGCCCGCCTGCGTGATTCGCAGCTTGGCGATTCGCGCGTCCACGACATTCACAACTACATCCGCCGTGGCAAGCTGTGGGAGGCCTTCACGCTTGAGCAGCGCCCGGTGCTGCTGATCGACGAGATCGACAAGGCCGACATCGAGTTCCCCAACGATCTGCTGCAGGAACTCGATCGCATGGAATTCTTCGTCTACGAAACCGGCCAGACGGTGAAGGCGGCGCGCCGCCCCATCGTCGTCATCACCTCCAACAACGAGAAGGAATTGCCGGATGCCTTCCTGCGCCGCTGCTTCTTCCACTACATCAAGTTCCCCGATGCGGAGACCATGCAGCAGATCGTCGACGTGCATTTCCCCGGCATCAAGAAGAAGCTCGTCGCCGAAGCCCTCAACATTTTCTTTGAACTGCGCGATGTGCCGGGCCTCAAGAAGAAGCCCTCGACGTCGGAACTCCTCGACTGGCTGAAGCTCTTGCTCAACGAAGACATGGCGCCTGAAACCCTGCGCGAGCGCGATCCCCGCAAGGTCATCCCGCCACTGCATGGCGCATTGTTGAAGAACGAGCAGGATGTCATGCTGTTCGAGCGCTTGGCATTCATGGCACGGCGCGAGGACCGCTGATCATGGCAACGCGGCGTGCAGTCCTGCTCGCATCGGCACTTATCGTCACACACGCGAAGGCGGAGGACTTCATGGAAACCGAACTGCATGTTGCTGCGGCTGCCAATGATGCCGGACGGGTGAAGGCGTTGCTTGCATCCGGGGCAAAGCGCGATGCCCGCGACAACGCCCAGCGCACGCCCCTGCTCGCCGCCACGCGCGCCAACGCTGTCGAAGCCGCGGCCGCGCTGATCGAGGCCGGCGCCGACGTCAACGCCAAGGACAATATCCGCGACACGCCCTTCCTCTATGCCGGCGCCGAGGGCCGCCTCGACATCCTCCGGCTCCTGCTTGCGACAGGAAGAGTGAACCTCAAGGACACCAACCGTTACGGCGGCAACGCGCTCATTCCGGCCTGCCACCACGGCCACCCTGAAACCGTGCGCGAACTCCTGAAGACGGAGATCGCCATCGATCACATCAACAATCTCGGCTGGACCGCCCTGCTCGAAACCATCATCCTCTCGGACGGCGGCTCCACGCACCAGGACATTCTCAGGCAGTTGATCGAGGCCGGGGCCAACGTGAACATCGCCGACAAGGATGGCGTCCCGCCCCTCGCCCACGCCAGGCAGCGCGGCTACGCGGAAATGATCGTCATGCTGGAAAAGGCAGGCGCGAATTAGCGGCCTGTCCTTCACCGATCCTGGCGGCTCATCCACCTAATTGCCGCCGGCACGAACCAGGGATTGCCGGTGTAGAAGAACTTCGTAGGCGGCGGCGTATCGAACACGCTCTCGCCGCCCGTCTGGCCCAGAATCCGCTGCGCCAGCTTCTTGCCGAACAGCGTGCCCATCGGCACCCCGGCGAAACAGTAGCCGCCAGCATAGTGCACGCCCTCATGGCAGCCGATGCGCGGCGTAATGTCGAAAGTGCCGCCGCATTTGCCCGTCCACACATGGTCGAACTGCAAGTCCGTCAGATCAGGAAACACCCGCAGCAATCGCAGATGCAGCCGTTCCGCCATGATGCGGAGATCGGCGTTTCGCTCACCCGTGAGCCCGCCGAAGATGATGCGCGACGGATCGCCCGGCGCGCGCCGCATCCAGTCGACGTTGAAATTCCAGTCGATGAACGTGCGGTCCCCCGGCAGCAACTGCCGCACCCGCTCTTCGCCCAGCGGTGCAGACACGGTCTGATAGGCGTCGAACGGCATGATGCGCCGCTGCAGCCAGCTCCACGCCGGCCCCGAATAACCATTGGTGGCGACGATCAGGTCCCGCGCCGCAATCCTCTGCCCACGGACGAACAGCGTGAAGCCGTCTTCCGCCCTGCGGAAACCCGCCACTGGCGAATAGGCGCAGATGGCAACACCCGCTGCCCGTGCCGCATCGAGAAGCCCGTCATGATAGAGGCCGGGATGCAGCCCGGCATGATCCTCGATCTTCACCCCGCCGAAATAGTGGTCGCTGGCGATCTCTACCCGCTGCCCGCCGCGGTCGACCGTTGCAAACGGCTCTCCCAGATGCTTTTCACGCAGGGCAAATTCCCGCGCCATCGCATCATACATTGCAGTCGAGGTTGCCAGCAGCAACCGCCCCTGCTGCCGGTAGTGGCAGGCGATCTTCTCCTGTTCCACCGTGTCCTTCACCGCGATGAAGGCCTCCATCAATTCGCCATAGACGCGCTTTGCATGGTCGAGTCCCTGGCCTTCCATGATCTCGCCGAAACCGTGCTTCAGCGTACGCCCGACATAACCGGCATTGCGTGTCGATGCGCCATGGCCCGGTTCCTGCGCCTCGAACACCGTCACCTGCCGCCCACCGCGCGCCAGATCGATCGCTGCCACAAGTCCGGTGATGCCGGAGCCGATGATGGCCACATCCGTCTTGACCGGCAAGGCGGACGGCATTCCGGCCTCATGCGGGGCGGCCCGCCACCAATAGGGATCGAACGACGCAGTCGCACTCAGGACGTTGCTGCCAAACGCCATGCTACGCTGCCTTGTCCGAACGGCGCTCGTCGAGCCTGTCCCTGATCTGCATCGCCCAATAGCCGGCCTGAACGCCAATCCGGCCGAAGGGTCCGCCTGCCCATTGCAGGCCGAAGGGCGCAAAACGGCGGTACTCGTCATCCTTCTGCGCAATGGCCCGCGCCATCAGGATGCCGCCCATGGCGGTCGTGTTCATCCCATGGCCGCCGAACGCCGTGGCCCACCATTGCCCCTGCCCGTCGCTGCCGATCAGCGGCATGAAGTGGCGCGCATAGCCCATGAGGCCCGCCCAGGCGTAGTCGATCTTCGGATTACCCAGCGACGGAAACACCGACAGCATGTCGCGCTTCATCCGTTCGGCCAGCCGCGATGGTTCGGATACGCGCGTGGTGATGGCGCCACCCCACAGCAGCCGGTCCTCGTCCACCAGCCGGTAATAGTTGCCGGCCCGCCGCGAGTCCGAGATGGCGCTCCGTGTACGGATCACATTCTGGGTGAGCGGCTCGGTCACCGCCACATATGTCGCCACCGGCAGGATGGCCCGGCCGGTTGGCGGATGGATCGACCGGTCGAGCGACGACACACAATGAACGACGTGCTTGCAACGGACCTCGCCACCAGCCGTCTTCACCCGGTGCCCTGTCCCCTCGGAGTTCACGGACAGGGCTGGCGCGTTCTCGCAAAGCCGCGCACCGGCCTTTTCGGCCTTGTCGGCGATCATCAGCGCATAGCGAAGCGGATGCATGTGAAACGCCGTCGGATCGTAGGACGACTGGAAATAGCGCGTGCTGTTCACCAGCGCCCGCGTTTCGGCGACATCGAGAAATTGCATCTCCTGGCCATAGGTCGCAGTCATCGCCTGCACCGAAGCCCGCTTCGCTTCCGCATTGGAATAGCGGATGCAGCCAAGCCAGCCTTCGCCCATCTTGATCGATGGATCGCTCTCGGCAATCTCGCGGCGCACGAACTCGGTGCCAAAACATGACAATTGATACAGCGCCCTGGCGGCCTCGATTCCGACCCGCGCCGCTACCGCATCCATGCCCTCGGCAAAGCCGTTGGACACGAACCCGCCGTTGCGCCCCGAAGCTCCCCAGGCAATGCGTTTGGCCTCCAGCAGCACCACGCTCACACCGCGCCGCGCCAGTTCCAACGCCGCCGTCAGGCCAGCCAAACCGCCGCCGATCACACAGACATCGGCCTCCAGGGGACCCGCAGGCCCCGGCCGCACTGGCCCCCGGCTGGCTGTGGCTTCATACCAGGTCACTTCAGAGCTATTCACGTCGATCATGTCCAATCCCGAAACCGGGCAGTTGCTCCTGCCCCATGCCTTCCGCTAAGGAGCGCTCATGCGCTTCTCATCCGGTAAAGATTTCGCGAACTGGCCCCAGAAGGCCGTGACCATATTCGGCATGTCCGGCGTGGGCAAGACCACATTGGCCCAGCTGCTGCAGGAATCCGGCTGGTTCCATTATTCGGTCGATTACCGCATCGGCACCCGCTACATGGGCGAGCACATCGTCGACAATTTCAAGCGCGAGGCGATGCGCGTGCCCTTCCTGCGCGATCTGCTGCTGTCGGACTCGATCCACATCAATTCCAACATCACGTTCGAGAATCTGAAGCCGCTGTCCACCTATCTCGGAAAGCCCGGAAATCCCGCGCGCGGCGGCATCAGCTTTGCGGAGTACAAGCGCCGCCAGCACCAGCACCGCGAAGCCGAGATCGCATCGCTTCTCGATGTGCCGAGCTTCATCGTGAAGGCGCGCGACATTTATCAGTATGGCAATTTCGTTTGCGATTCCGGCGGCAGCCTGTGCGAAGTGGTCGATCCCTCGAACCCGTTTGATCCGGTGCTCTCCTGCCTCTCGCAGAACAGCCTGCTCCTGTATATAGAAGGGACGCCCGAACACACCCGCATGCTGGTCGAGCGTTTTCGCAAGCACCCGAAGCCGATGTATTATCAACCGCAGTTTCTCGAGACGAAATGGGCGGAATACAAGGCGCTGAACGAAATCGAAAACGACGATGACGTCGATCCCGATGGCTTTGCCGTGTGGGGCTTCGAACAGCTGCTGCATCACCGCATCCCGCTCTACAAGGCAATCGCCGATAATTTTGGCTACACGGTCCGAATGCGAGACATTCCCGCCGTTCAGTCCATCGCGGACTTCGAAGCCCTTGTCGCGCAAGCCATAGACCAGAAGCAGTAACGATCATGCCGATCCGTATTCCGAACGATCTTCCCGCCCGCCACACCCTCGAGTCCGAAGGCGTGATGGTGATGACCGAGGCCACGGCCGCCCGTCAGGATATCCGGCCGCTGCGCCTGGGGTTACTCAACCTCATGCCCAACAAGATCAAGACCGAGACGCAATTCGCACGATTGATCGGTGCCACGCCGCTGCAGGTGGAGCTGACGCTCGTCAAGATCGGCAGCCACACGCCGAAGAACACCTCTGCCGATCACATGCTGGCCTTCTATGAGGACTGGCAGTCTGTCGCCCACGAGAAATTCGACGGCTTCATCGTCACCGGTGCCCCCGTCGAGTTGCTGGACTTCGAGGACGTCACCTATTGGGACGAACTCTGCCGCATCTATGACTGGACCCAGACCCATGTGCATTCGACCATGAACATTTGTTGGGGTGCGCAGGCGGCTCTCTATCACTTCCACAAGGTGCCCAAGCACGCCCTGCCGAAGAAGGCCTTCGGCGTCTACAATCACCGCAACCTGCGGCCGAACTCCCCCTATCTGCGCGGTTTTTCCGACGACTTCTCGATTCCCGTCTCGCGCTGGACGGAAAACCATCGGGCCGACCTGCCGGCGGACAAGGGTCTTGAGGTGTTGATGGAATCGGATCAGGCGGGTCTCTGCCTCATCAACGATCCGACGCGCCGCTCGCTCTACATGTTCAACCACATCGAGTACGACACCAACTCGCTGGGCGACGAATATTGGCGCGACACGACGGCAGGCAAGCCGATTGACCTTCCGGCCAACTACTTCCCCAACAACGATCCGAAAATGCCACCGGAAAACCGCTGGCGCAGCCACGCCCATCTGCTCTTCGGCAACTGGATCAACGAGGTCTACCAGACCACGCCGTTCGACCGCAGGCGAATCGGAAGCTGATCAGCGCGACATGCGCGCCACGCGGTTCTTGATCTGGCTGGTAATCTGATTGAACACCTGCTTGATCTCGTTGCCGTTGGCATCGGGTTCAAAATAGCGGCCCGGCGCACAGGCCTTGAGCAGGTCGGTGACCTTCGGGTCGGTGATGTCATAGGCAATGGTGAACACCGTTATGCCGGCATCGCGCATGTTGGTGCAGAGGGTCACGAGATTGTCGTTGCCATGCGACACGGCGCGCCCATTGTCTTCCCCGAACTCGCGCGACGTTTGAACGCCGTCGGTCAGCAGCACCATGAACTTGCGGGTCTTCTTGTCGTTGTAAGGTGCGCCTTCAGCATAGGGTTCCTGCCGATCGAGCAGGTTCCAGCCGAACTCGGCACCAAGCGGAATATTGGTGTTGCCGAGCGGCCGCATCTTGCCGATCGCCGTCTTGATGCTGGCGACATTCGATGTCAGCGGCTTGATCATCAGGTTCTTGTTGTCATATGCTGAACAGCCGTACTGCCCGCCATTCTCGCCATTGCCGTCGATATATCCCCATTTGGTGGCACTATCGGCCGTCGGCGTATCAACCGTCGTGTTGTAGGGATATTTGCGGTCCTGCGTGCAGCCGGTCCAGGTTTCGGTGGCCGACGCCTGGTTGACGTAATTCTTGTTCATGCTGGTGTAGACCATGGCCGAGAACGGCACGACGCCGATCTTCAGCGCGTCATCTTTCAGCGCCGCATCCAGTTCGTCGATCATTCCGGTCGCGGCCGACGCCATGCTCTGATACTTGCCCTTCTGGTTCATCGAACCGGAATAGTCGAGGACCAGCGCCACCTCGGCCTTGCCGTCGAAGGGCCGCATGACTTCCGCCATCTCGTCGATCACCATGGTATGGATTCCGCCGATGGCCATGAACGATGTTGCCATCCGGGAGTTGACCCGTGCGGTCACGGTCGTTTCCGCCACCACCACGTCGATGTCGATGTCGCCGCCCTTGTCGTCCTGAACGGAAACATTTTTTCGGAAATAGTCCTTGGCGAGATTGATGCGCTTGGCGTCCGTCATGTCGGGAGGCAGGGCTGCCGCGAGCGCCGCACCGTCCAGTGCAGCTTGCACCGATGTCTTGGTATCGACATAGCGCATGTAATCAATTGCCGATCCAGCTGCCAGCAACAACGGAACAGAGGCCAGGGCCAGCATCACCGTGACCTGGCCTTCCGTACGATGAAACAACGACTTGAGCGAGCGCTTCACGGCGAAATTCTCCGATCCATCCAATTCGCATCAATTTACGATCGGACGAGTCTCGAAAGGCCTACCGGCATTGATAAAATTTGAAAGGTTCGCGACAATTTGCTCCTAAGCGCAGTCCAAATCCCTCAAACAATACACGCATATCGAGCAACAGGTTGGCAACGTCAGCCAGAAGCTGTTTCCCACATAGACCGCCGATCGCGGTGAAGACCGCTGCACATTCGGCAAAGCGCAGCTTTATATTGTCTTTGCGGCTACTTGCCCCCAACTATTGGGTTCCAGAGGTGACCGGACATCGCAACATTTCCCGCCATAACTGATCAGGCCCGCATCGCGGCGGGCGGATTTGCCGATTTTGCAACGGGCCTTATTAGCCCAACCGTGCGCATTGGCGTCACCGGCCTGTCGCGCGCCGGAAAAACCGTTTTCATCACCGCCCTTGTCCAGGCCTTGCTGAAGGGCGGCCGTCTGCCGGCTTTAGAGGCCATGGCGCAGGGCCGTATCACGCGATGCTATCTGGAACCACAGCCTGACGACACGTTGCCGCGCTTTGCCTATGAGGACCACGTCACTGCCCTCTCCGGCAAGGACCGGCACTGGCCGGAGGGCACCAACCGCATCAGCCAGCTTCGCATCACCGCCGAATATGAGCCGCGCGGCCTCATTGCCCGCAATCTGCGCTCCGGCAAGTTGCACATCGATCTCGTCGATTATCCCGGCGAGTGGCTGCTCGACCTGCCGCTGATGCAAATGACTTATGCCGAGTGGTCAGCGGCTACCGTTGCCGCCAGCCGCGTTGCGCCACGCCTCAACTGGGCCGAGGACTGGCATCGCCTGCTTGCCAGTCTTGATCCGCTGGCCCCGGCCGTGGAGCAACTGGCGATCAGATCGGCAGAGGTCTTCACCGCCTATCTCGCCCGCTGCCGCAAGGACGACGTGTCGCTGTCCACATTGCCGCCGGGGCGTTTCCTCATGCCCGGCGATTTCGCCGGCTCTCCGCTGCTGGCCTTTGCCCCCCTTGACATTCCTCCGTCTACGGATCTTCCAAGGGGTTCGCTCGGCGCGCTGATGCAACGCCGCTATGACTCCTACGTCTCGACCATCGTCAGGCCCTTTTTCTTTGGCCATTTCGCGCGGCTCGACCGGCAGATCGTATTGGTCGACACGCTCACCGCCCTGAATGCCGGGGCTGGCGCCGTGAAGGATCTGCAGCAGGCACTGACCCAGATCCTCACCTGTTTCCGCCAGGGCTCGAACTCCATTCTCTCGGCCATGTTCGGCCGCCGCATTGATCGCATCCTGTTCGCCGCAACCAAGGCCGACCTGCTCCACCACACCAGCCACGACAAGCTTGAGAACATCCTGAAGCTGATCGTCGAGGAAGCGATGTCGCGGGCCGAATATGCCGGGGCCGAAATCGAAGTCGCCGCCATCGCTGCCATCCGCGCCACCCGCGAGGCGAGCGTCAGGCAGAAGTCCGAGACACTGGAATGCATCGTCGGCACGCCGCTCGCGGGCGAAGCCCTGGGCAACACCCGGTTCGACGGAGAGACGGAGGCAGCGATCTTCCCTGGCGATTTGCCCGCCGAAGCCCGCAGCGCACTCGACGGGTCGCTCGAAGGTACACTGAAATTCATTCGGTTCCGCCCGCCCCTGCCGAAGGACGGCGCCTTTCCTCACATCCGGCTCGATCGCGCCATCGAGTTTCTGCTGGGAGACCGTTTCGCATGACCGGCAGCCACAGAACCCCCAAGGCCTTCGTCATCGACGATGAGAAGCCCGCCGCCAGGCAGCAAGAACAGACGAAGCGCAAGCCGCGGGCGATCACCGGCATCACCTTCGAACCGGACCCGGATGACAACGCGCTGATCGTTATCCCCCCGAAACCGCCGCGTTCTTCGCGCACCCTGCGCTGGGGCGGCATTCTCTTTGGTGCGCTCGCCACTTTGGTGTCGCTCTGGGCCGGCCTCGCCGTCACCCAGTTGATCGAGGAGTTTTACGCCCGATCCCCCGCACTGGGTTGGATAACGCTTGGCGTTGCGGGCATCGCTGCCTTTGCCGCCCTGACCATCATCCTGCGCGAAGCCTGGGCGCTCGCACGGCTGCGCCGCATCGAACACATCCAGGCGGACGCCGCCCATGCCATCAACACCGACGACCTGGCCTCGGCGAAGCGCGCCGTCTCGCACCTGCAGAGTCTCTATGCGGCACGATCCGATGCCCAGCTGGGCCTGAAGGACCTGAAGCAGTACGAGTCGGACATTCTGGATGGACGCGACCGCGTCAAGCTTGCCGAGCGGCTGCTTGTGTCCACGCGCGATGATGAAGCCCATCGCATCATCGCTCATGCCGCCCGGCGGGTGACACTGCTCACCACGGTCACGCCAACGGCCGCGCTCGACATGATCTTTGTCGCGGCTCTGAACTTGCGCATGATGCGCGAAGTCGCGACACTCTACGGCGGCAGGCCTTCGACGCTCGCCACGTTGCGTCTGGCACGCATGGTGCTGGGCCATCTCGCGGTCACGGGTGGACTGGCGCTGTCCGACAATCTGCTGCAGCATGTGGTCGGCAAGGGACTGCTCGGAAGGCTGTCCGCGCGCTTTGGCGAGGGCGCCGTCAATGGCATCCTCACCGCCCGGGTCGGTCTTGCGGCGCGTGACGTTTGCCGTCCCATTCCGCAGGAAACCTCAGCCAAGGAAACGCTGGGCAGCCTGATGCGCGAACTGACCACGCTGGCCGGAGAGCCGAAGTCCGAATGAGCAACTACGCCAACATCAATCCCGATGTCCGCCGCAACCACGACCTGCGCAATGCGCTGCATACGCTGATCCTCATTGCCGGCACAGGCCTGCTCGCCGGCGCCATCGCCTGGGTCGTCTTCGGCTTCGATGGTCTTATATACGCTGCGGTCTTCAGTGCCGTCGGGCTGTTCATGGCCAGCCGGATCTCCCCCAAGATGGTGTTGACGCTCTACAAGGCACGCCCGCTAACGGCTGAGGAAATGCCGGAGATTCACGCCCTCGTTGACGATCTGGCCGCCAATGCGCAATTGCCTGCCCGGCCGCAGCTCTATTACGTACCGAGCAAGATGCTGAATGCCTTCGCCGTCGGCCGGCGCGAGGACTCGGCGATCGCCGTTACCGATGGCCTTCTGCGCGCCATGACATTGCGCCAGCTCGGTGGCATTCTCGCCCACGAGATTTCGCATATCCGGTCTGGCGACCTCCGTGTCATGGGCCTCGCCGACGTGCTGAACCGCATCACCGGCTTCATGTCGACATTGGGCCTTCTGGGCGTGCCGCTGATGTTCGGCACCGGATGGAACATCCCGCTGCTGGGGCTCCTGCTGCTGATCTTCGCGCCCACCATCGGCGGCCTGTTGCAACTGGCCCTGTCGCGCGCCCGCGAGTATGACGCCGACCTCGACGGCGCCGCATTGACTGGCGATCCCGAAGGCCTGGCCTCGGCCTTGGCCCTCCTTGAGCGCCGACAGGGCGCGGTCTGGGAAGGTCTGGTGCTGCCCGGCTCGCGTATTCCAGATCCCTCGCTGCTCCGCACCCATCCACGAACCGAAGACCGCATCGCGCGTTTGCTCGCACTCCGCCGCGATACATCAAACCCGGTGAACGTCTCGACCGCCCGCGCATCACCCGATCCCACCATCGTTCCGGTGGTGCGTGATCCGCGCATCCACTGGCACCGGCTTGGCATATGGTACTGAGAGCCGCCCTCGCACTGTTGTTGTCTGGCGGTTCCGCAACAGCGGCGAACCGCAGCACGAATATTGCCATGGCCGTGGCCCTGCTTGATGTCGCCCGGGAACATTGCGCCATCACTGTCGACGCAACGGTCGAGACGAAGCTGATGAAGGACTTTCACGAGTACGACATCGCAGGCCTGGCCTCGATCCTCTCGGGGCCGCTCAACGCCTTCTACGAAGATTTCCTGCACGAAATGAGAAGCGGCCGCGCCGGTTTCTGCAAGCAGTCCCCGGTGCAGGCCGCCAGCACCGGCTATCCCGTCATCAGGGCGGCAGAGTAGCGCAATGTTTCTCACCTTCTTTACCGAGCTGAGAGTGGCCGGCGTGCCCGTCTCGCTCAACGAGTATCTGACGCTGATCGAGGCCCTCGAGGCCGGCCTCGCAAGTTACAGTACAGAAGAATTCTACTTTCTATCGCGCGCGGCACTGGTCAAGGACGAACGCAACCTCGACCGCTTCGACCGCGTCTTCGGAAACGTCTTCAAGGGCCTCGAACACAACCCCGGAAGCCTGCTGGCCGAGATTCCCGAGGAGTGGTTGCGCAAGCTCGCCGAAAAGCACCTGACTGACGAAGAGAAGAGACTTATCAAGGCTTTAGGTGGACTTGATAAGATTCTGGAGGAACTCCGCAAACGGCTTGAAGAACAGAAAGGCAGGCATCAGGGCGGCAGCAAATGGGTTGGCACGGCGGGCACATCGCCCTTCGCCGCATATGGCTACAATCCCGCGGGCGTGCGCATCGGGCAGGACAAGAACCGTAACAATAGCGCCGTGAAAGTCTGGGACAGGCGCGACTTCAAGGACCTCGACGACACGGTCGAACTCGGCACCCGCAACATCAAGATCGCGCTCCGGCGTCTGCGCAAGTTCGCCCGCGAAGGTGCCGCCGATGAGCTCGATCTCGATGGCACGATTCACTCGACTGCGCGTCAGGGCTGGCTCGATGTAAAGCTGGTGCCGGAACGGCGCAACACCGTGAAGGTTCTGATCTTCTTCGACGTTGGTGGCTCCATGGATCCGCATGTAAAGATCTGCGAGGAGTTGTTCTCGGCCGCACGCACGCAGTTCAAGCACATGGAATATTTCTACTTCCACAACTGCATCTACGAGAGCGTGTGGAAGAACAACCGCCGCCGCACGGATGAGCGAATCGACACATGGAAAGTGCTGCATACCTATTCGCACGACTATAAGGTGATCATCGTCGGTGACGCGTCGATGAGTCCTTTTGAACTGACCCATGCTGGCGGCTCGGTCGAACACTGGAACGAGGAACCGGGCGTCTCCTGGCTGAGCCGCATCGCCGCCGCCTATCCCAAGACCGTCTGGATCAATCCCTCGGCGGAGAAATACTGGTCCTATTCGCCTTCAATCGGCCTGGTTTCGCGCGCATTTGGAAATCGCATGTTTCCGCTGACGCTTGGCGGACTCGATCGCGCGATGCGCGACCTGACCCGCTGAAGATTACCAAGAATTCATCTGCTGCCACAGACGGAACAGCCGGACCCCGTCCGTCTTTCATTCATCGGACAACCAATGGAGTTAAACGATGCAGAAGAGAACCAAATTGCTGATCGCCGCCGGAGCCGTGGGTCTCTTGGCAGTGGGCGGTGTCGCCGGCCTCGCCAATGCCGATATGGGCCGCATGGGCCGGGGCATGATGGGACACGGCATGATGGGTCACGGCATGATGGGCGGTGGCCCGCAGCAGATGATGGAGCGCTATGACGCCAACAAGGACGGCAAGCTCACCCAGGACGAGATCGACCAGAACCGCACCAGCTGGCTCAACGAATTCGATACCGACAAGAACGCCACCCTGTCGCTCGACGAGTTCAAGTCCCTTTGGCTGAAGGCCCGTAACGAAGAGATGGTGCGCGAGTTCCAGTTCTTCGACCGTGATGGCAATGGCCAGGTGACGCTCGATGAATACAAGCAGCCGATGTCCGATCTGGTCGCCAGCCATGATCGCAACGGTGATGGCGCCTTGAGCAAGGACGACCGTCCGCAACGCGGCGAAGGCCGCGGCATGGGGCACCGGGGCAAGCACGGCATGGGCCAGGGAATGGGCCAAGGCATGGGTCAAGGAATGGGTCAAGGAATGGGCCAGGGCATGATGGACCAGGATGACGACGAAGGTCAGCCGGAAGATACGCCGGACGCACCCGCAGCGCCCGCCAATCCGTGATCGAAGAATTCCCTTGAAAGGTGGCCCGGAACAGCGATGTTCCGGGCCTTTTTGTTGCATCCGTACATTTCGAGGCCTGCCGTTAACGGATGATTCACCAGTGCCGCGTCTCTAAATGATTTCTCAGGGAATGGCTGCGACACTGCGGTCTCCCAGCGCAGGAAGTCATGACGCATCTTCGTCTCGAACTCGCCGACGGCACCGCACCGGTCTTGCGTGAGGCCGGGCATTCGCCTGCGCCTGCCGTTCATCCGTTGGCCTCGGGATCCCATCTCCGCACCGTCCATGAGTTCTGTGACTTTCTGGCGCTGGAGACCGAGTGGCGCCGCCTCGAAACCGGCTGTCGGTCTCACCCTAATATTTTCCAGACGTTCGACTGGCTGAAGACCTGGGCCGAGGTCTACAGCGCAGCCCCCGGGAGCCAGGAACTCCACGTCATTCTCGGCTACCGCGATAGCCGGCTGGTCTTTGCCTGGCCGCTCATGCGCACCCGCTCCGGTCCCCTCACCATCCTGCGCTGGATGTCGGAGCCGTTGTCGCAATATGGAGACGTGCTGATAGCCTCCGGCGAATGCGCCAAGGCCTGGATGACGGCGACCTTGATCCAGCTTCGCAGCACTCCCGGTGTCGACGCCATTCGCCTGCGCCATGTCCGCTGCGATGCCGCGGCCACGCCGTTCCTGCACATGAATTTCCGCAATGCCCGTTTGGCGGAACAGGCGCCCTGGCTTGATCTCACCCGCTTTGCCGATGAGGCCGCCTACGAGGCCCGTTACACCTCGTCCCAGCGCAAGCGCCGCAAGAAGATCCGCAAAGCCCTCGAAGATGCCTTCGGTCCCGTCGCCTTCACCGCGCTGAAACCCGGTCATGCCGGCGATCTTGCCATCGATCAGGCGATTGCCGAGAAATCCGAATGGATCGAGGAACGCGGCCGCCAGAATCGTGCCCTGAGTGGTCCTGGCCTCAGTACATTTCTGAAGCGGCTGGCGCGATCGCAGGACGGCGCCATGGATCTTGTGGTGACAGCCCTCACTGCCGGCGGCAAGCCTGTGTCATGGGAAATCGGCCTCCGCCACGCCGGCACGCACTTCGCTTTCATCACCAGCCATGTGAACGCACTCACCGACTACTCGCCCGCCCGCCTGCACATGGATCTGTCGCAGCGGCACGCCCTCAACCACGGCATGCGTGCCTTTGATCTCATGCTCCCGCATGATGTCTACAAGGACTCCTGGTCGTCCGGCCACACCGATACGGCCGACTTCCACCTGCCGCTGTCGGCCGGGGGCTGGGCCTATGGCGTCATCTATCTCGAGCGCCTGCGGCCCATGCTCCGCCATGCCTACTATCGGATGTCTCCGGGCCTCCTGCGCCTGCTGAAGCCCATCGTCGGGCATTGACGGCGTGCACATGCCGCATGCGCTTGGACGGTGATTGCGGCCGGAGCCTCTGCTATAGCCGGATTGATCGAGACTCCTCCTCACCCTGAACCCAGTGAAGCCATGACGACAGTGATCCGCGCCAACGATCCCTTGCTGCAGCCCTACAAGCTGAAGCATCTGACCCTCAAGAACCGCATCATGTCGACGGCCCATGAGCCGAACTATGCCGAGGACGGCATGCCGACCGACCGCTACCGCCTCTATCACGTCGAAAAGGCCAAGGGCGGCATCGCGCTGACCATGACGGCGGGTTCGGCCATCGTGTCTCGCGACTCGGCCCCGGTCTTCGGCAACCTGCTTGTCTACAAGGACGAAATCGTGCCGTGGCTGAAGAAGCTGACCGACGAATGCCACGAGCACGGCACCGCCGTGATGATCCAGCTGACCCATCTGGGCCGCCGCACGGTATGGAACAAGGCCGACTGGCTCCCGGTGATCGCCCCTTCGCCGCTGCGCGAGCCCGCCCACCGCGCATTCCCCAAGGAAATGGAAGACTGGGATATCGAGCGCGTCATCAAGGACTATGCCGATGCCGCAGAGCGCATGAAGGCCGCCGGCCTCGATGGTTTCGAACTGCAATGCTACGGCCACCTGATGGACGGGTTCTGGTCGCCCGCCACCGGCCAGCGGACCGATGGCTATGGCGGCTCTCTCGAAAACCGCATGCTGTTTGGCCTGCGTGTTCTGAAAGCGATTCGTGACCGCATCGGCGACTCGCTCGTCGTCGGTCTGCGCATCGCCGCCGACGAGGACTGGGAACAAGGACTGACCCGCGCAGAAGGCCTTGAGATCTGCAAGCGCTTCCGTGACTCGGGTTTGATCGACTTCCTCAACATCATCAAGGGCCACATCGAACATGATGCCCCTCTGGCCGATGTCATTCCGGTCGCAGGCATGAAGGCCTCGCCACACCTCGACTTTGCCGGTGAAGTCCGTGCACTGACCAAATTCCCGGTCTTCCACGCTGCCCGCATCAACGATGTCGCAACAGCCCGCCATGCCGTCGCCGAAGGCAAGCTGGACATGGTCGGCATGACCAGGGCTTTTATCGCCGATCCGCACATCGTCAAGAAAATCACCGAGGGCCGTGAGCAGGACATTCGCCCCTGTGTCGGCGCCACGTATTGCCTCGACCGCATCTACGAAGGCCACGAGGCACTCTGCATCCACAATCCGGCCACCAGCCGCGAAGCAAGCATACCGCATGTCATAGCCAGGGCAAAGAAGGCGAAGTCCGTCGTCATCGTCGGCGCCGGGCCGGCGGGACTCGAAGCCGCCCGTGTCGCGGGCGAGCGGGGCCACAAGGTCACGTTGTTCGAGGCTGCCAACGAAGCCGGCGGCCAGATCCGCATGGCTGCACGTTTGAAGCGACGTCGCGAACTGATCGGCATCGTCGATTGGCGCGTGGCACAGGCTGAGCGCCTGAAGGTCGATTTGCGTTTCAACACGCTTGCCGAAGCATCCGACGTCCTTGCCCTCGAACCGGATACCGTCATCATCGCCACGGGTGGCATGGCCCAGAATCTCAGCATCGAATCCGGCAGCGACCTCGCGGTATCTAGCTGGGACATCCTCTCGGGCGACGTGAAGCCAACGGGTGAAGTCCTGCTATTTGACGACAACGGCGCCCATTCCGGTATGACTGCGGCTGAACTCATCGCCGAGGCTGGCACGCCGCTCGAAATCGTCAGCCCCGAACGCTTTTTCGCGCCCGAAATGGGTGGCCTCAATCTCGTGCCCTACATGAGAGCGCTGACGGACAAGGGGGTGACCATAACGACCATGACGCGCGTCCGCACCCTCGCACGCGAGGGCAACCGGATTCGCGCCACACTGTGGAGCCCCTATACCCAGGCGGACTGCGGCAGCCGTATTGTCGATCAGGTCGTGGTCGAGAACGGCACCAGCCCGCTGGCCGATCTCTATTTCGATCTGAAGGAACTCTCGTCCAACCGCGGCGAAGTCGACCACATGGCCTTGATCAACGGCCGCCCGCAATCCATCGTGAGCAACAGCCAGGGCCGCTTCCAGCTCTTCCGCATCGGCGATGCCGTGGCCTCGCGCAACATCCACGCGTCGATCTACGACGCCCTGCGGCTGCTCAAGGATATCTGAGCATGACCGAGTTCACACCCCTCGCCGGTGCGATCGGCGGCATTCTCATCGGTCTTTCGGCCGTCGTCCTGATGGCCGGCATCGGCCGCGTCGCTGGCCTGAGCGGCATCTTCGGCGGCTTGCTCACGGTGAACTGGTCCGCGGAACAGGGTTGGCGCGGCACGTTCATCCTTGGCCTCTTTGCCGGCGCTGCCTTGACCGCGCTGCTGGGTGGCATCGATGTCTCGGCAATCAGTTTCGCCGGTGGTCCAGTCGGCATCATCGTCGGTGGATTGCTGGTGGGAATTGGCACGGCGCTGGGCTCGGGCTGCACCAGCGGTCATGGCATCTGCGGTATCGCCAGGCTGTCACGGCGCGGCATCACCGCCACGATCATATTCATGGCCGCCGCTGTCGTCACCGTGTTCGTGACGCGTCACATCGTAGGAGCCGGATCTTGAACCACATTGCAGCCCTCGTCTCCGGCCTGCTCTTCGGCGCAGGCGTAGCGCTCTCCGGCATGGTCAACCCGGTGAAAGTTCTGAACTTCATGGACATCGCCGGAACCTGGGATCCGACGCTGATCTTTGTCATGGCTGCCGGACTGATCGTCACCTTCGCCGGCTATCGCCTCGTCCTCGCCCGCCGACAACCGTTGTTTGCGCCATCCTTCTCGCTCCCGGCCACAAGCGGCATCGATGCGCGGCTGATTGCCGGCGCAGGGCTTTTCGGCCTCGGCTGGGGCCTCACCGGCTTCTGCCCCGGCCCCGCCGTGGCATCGCTGGTCTTCGGCTATTGGCAGTCGGCGCTGTTCGTGGCCGCCATGGCGGCAGGCATGATCGCCATGCGGCTGATCACCCACCGCCCGGCAGCAACCGAATCGGTCGAGGGTTAGGCTCTCTTCACCGGGCAGGTGCTGACGCCGAGGATCGAATAGAGCGGACAGTTGCCGATCAATGCCGTCACCAGCGGAATGACGCCGATCCAGCCGATCCAGTTATAGCCCGTAGGTGCTGCCAGCACAGCATACCACAAGAGTGCGAGGCCGATGATGACGCGAATGACACGGTCGATGGTTCCGACATTGGTGGTCATGGAATAGCTCCTTCTTTGTTCCGGCCCCGGGATAGGCCATCGGCATCGCGGTTTCTGTGACTTGATCACAGAAGGCTTGGAAATTTTTCCAGCGCGGGCATATCCGCTACGACAATCTGCCGCCGCTCCAGCCTGACCAGCCCTTCCGACTCGAAATGCTTCAGCAGCCGGCTCACCACCTCGCGTGCCGTGCCAAGCTCGGTGGCAATCTCCTGATGACTGGCGGCAATCGCTCCCGCGGCGCCCCGCTCGCACAAAAAGCGCGCCAATCGCCGGTCGACATGGCGTTGTGATACCTCCTGGACCAACGCAATGAGATCTCGCAGTCGGCTGCCATAAGATGCAAAGACGAAATGCCGGAACGCGGCCGATTGCGCCAGAAGCGACTCGAAGAGCGCCTTGGGGATCACCACGGCCTTCGTCTCGGTTTCTGATACTCCTTCGGCATCATAGCCGGACGCAGAGAGCAGGCACGCGGTGGTCAGCACGCAGGTCTCATCCGGCCCCACCCGATAGAGCAGCAGCTCGCGGCCGCTCTCGGTCGTGGTCGAGACTTTCACTGATCCGGCCTTCACCAGCAGGAACGCGGAACAGGCTTGCCCTGGCGAGAATACCTTATGCCCAGCCTTGAGGTGAACCACGCGCGCGCCCACGGCCACCAATGCCTGACCCGTTGCATCGAGTCCGGGAATGAGCTGTTCCGCGTCCATCACATGCGTCCGTATCGCCGCATCAACGCGACCAGCTCGTCATGCGGCAGGGCGATGGCCCGATTGTTGTCGCGGCCCACCATGGTGTCGGCGCTCAGCATCGCGTCGATCACCGCTTCCTCTGTCGCCTCGACCGTCGCCTTGAACAAGGGATCGAGACTGGTATTGGTCAGCGTCCGCATCGAGACAGTAGCCTTGTCGCGGGACGCGTAGGCATCCTCGTTTGCCGTCGAGAAGGCGAGGAAAATATCCCCAGACGAATTATTGGCGACGGTGCCAGTGCGCGCCAGTCCCATTGGCACGCGGCGCGCGATGCGTTTCAATTGATGTGCCAGCAGCGGCGCATCGGTCGCAACGATTGCGATCACCGATCCCTGATCCTTGCCGCGTAACTTGTCATGTGTGATGTGGCGCCCCACCGGTACACCGAGCACCGTCAGGTCCTCGCGGCGCCCGAAGTTCGATTGCACGAAAACGCCGAGCGTGTAGGCCGCACCATCAACCACAAAACGCCGCGACGCCGAGCCGTTCCCCGCCTTGAAATCATAGGTCAGCATGCCGGTGCCGCCACCAACGCTCCCCATCTCGATCGGCCCGCCTGAGGCCTTGTCGAGCGCTTCAAGCGTATGTTCCGAAGTCACGTGGAAGCCATTGATATCGTTCAGTTCCCCATCATAGGTTTCGGCGGCCACGGGGAGCCCCCAATCCTGCCCGGTGCCGACGCCCCTCGACACCAGCCAACGGATTGTTGCGTCACGCGTCACGCCGCAGGAATGCGTATTGGTGATGGTGATCGGCGTCTGCAGTTCCCCCGCCTCTTCGATCCACACGGCACCTGTCATTTCGCCATTGCCGTTGAGTGCATAGTAACCTGCCGCACATGGCACATGCGCCTTCGCCTTGCCGCGCGGCAGGATCGCCGTGACACCAGTGCGCACCGGTCCCTGGCCTGCAACGAGCGGTCCATCGCCGGAGATGAGCGTGACGGTGCCAACCTCGACGCCCATGACATCGGTGATGGCATTATTTGGTCCCGTCTCCCCCGGAAACGGCAAACCCAGATCGCGTCCTCTTGGCTTCGGCATTGGCTGGCACTCCTTGCAGTAAGATCTTGCGATCGATGGATGACACAGACAGTATCAAAATCCAAACTTGCACTCTGAGCCCGGCATGCGGATAAAGATGGCTCAGAAAACCGGAGGATTGAAATTCGTGGCATCGACGGGTCACACAGCCGGAAATCCGTGGTGGACGGTCGCTATGCCGGTGCTGTCTGTCGTGTTCCTCGCGGCGGTCTTTGCAGGACTCGTCCCCATGTTGAATGGTGGCGTGAAGGCGGTTGCCATGGTCCTCCTCTGCGGCGCCATCTTCGCCGCCGTGCATCATGCCGAAATGATCGCTGCGCGCGTTGGCGAACCGTTCGGGTCGATCATCCTCGCCGTCGCTGTGACCGTCATCGAGGTTGGGCTCATTGTCGCCTTGATGCTGGCCTCGCCCGATGGCGGACCGGCAATCGCCAGAGATACAGTGTATTCGGCGGTGATGATCGTCCTCACCGGGCTGATCGGCCTGTGTCTGGTGCTCGGCAGCCACCGGCATTTCGAACAGACGATCCGCGTACGCGGAACTTCGTCCTATCTCGCCGTCCTAGGCACACTCGCCACCATCGCATTGATCCTGCCGAACTACACAGTGTCCGTGGAAGGCCCGTCTTATAGCAAAGTGCAGCTGGCAGCCGTGGCTCTGGTCTCGCTCGGCCTCTACGTCGCATTCCTGTTTGTCCAGACGGTCCGCCATCGCGACTATTTCCTGTCGGCTCCTGATGATTCCGACAGCGCAATGGAACAACACGTCATCCCGGCCAACGGTGTGACCATCGTCAGCAGCATCCTTCTGCTCTTCGCTCTCACGGCCGTCGTGCTGCTGGCAAAGCTGCTGTCGCCGCAACTGAGCAGCCTCATCGCGCAGGCCGGACTGCCAAGCGAATTCACCGGCGTCATCATCGCCGGTCTCGTGCTGGCCCCGGAAAGTATCGCCGCAGTACGCGCGTCACTCGCCAACCGGCCCCAGACAAGCCTCAACCTGGCGTTGGGCTCGGCTCTGGCCAGCATCGCCCTCACGATACCGGTCATCACGCTCTTCACGGCGTTTTCGACCAGCAACCTTGTGCTCGGCGTATCGCCGGCCAAGACGGTGCTGCTCGTGCTGGCGATGTTTGTCAGCGTCATCACCTTGCTCCCCGGCCGGACGAGCGTCTTGCAGGGCATGGTCCACCTCGGCATTTTCGTCATCTTCATCGTGCTGTCCGCCGTGCCCTGACGGCAGAAGCGCGTCGTCAATTCCGGCGCGCTTGCAATTCCGCCTTCCCTTTGGCCGCCTGATCCCACAAGATGCCGCGGGAAGGGGCAGGCATGGCAGCGGAACACGTTTCAAACTACAAGGAATTCCTCATCATTCTGGGTGTCGCAGGACTGGTCGTCCCGCTGTTCCTGCGCATCGGCGTCAACGCCATCCTGGCTTTTTTGCTGGTCGGCATCCTGCTCAGCCCCGATGTTCTGGGTCGGCTGGTCTACGACATCCCGCTGCTCAATGCCCTGGTCATCACCGATTCGGAAAACCTGTCGGCGGTCGCCGAACTGGGCGTCGTCTTCCTGCTCTTCCTCATCGGGCTCGAACTTTCGTTCGAGCGCCTCAACACCATGCGCAGGCTGGTCTTCGGCCTCGGAGGTCTTCAGGTTTTCCTGAGCCTTCTCATCATCGCCGGCAGCGCCGCCCTGATCCTCGGCTTCGACACGCGTGCCGCCCTGATCGCCGGCGCAGCCCTGTCGCTGTCATCGACCGCCATAGTCGTACAGCTGCTGTCGGACTCGAAGCGCCTCGGCTCGCAAACCGGCCGCACCAGTTTTGCCATCCTGCTGTTTCAGGATCTTGCCGTCATCCCCTTGCTCTTGCTTGTGTCGATTCTGGGCCAGCAAGCTGAAGCGAATCTGGTGCTGAGCATTGCCAAGGCCCTGCTCCAGGCTCTCCTCGCCATCATTCTCATCGTCGGCGTTGGCCGCTACCTGTTGCGCCCCTTGCTCCGCTTGGTGGCAGGCACCAACAGTGCCGATCTGTTCATGGCGGCAACCCTTCTGATCGCGGTCGGAACCGGCGTGGCCGCCAACATGGCCGGCCTCTCCATGGCGCTGGGCGCCTTCATCGCCGGACTGATGCTCGCCGAAACGGAATACCGCCGCGCCATCGAAGCCATCATCGAGCCGTTCAAGGGCTTGCTGCTCGGCACCTTCTTCCTGGTTGTCGGGCTGAGGCTTGATCTCGACGGCTTGCTGCAGCAGCCGCTGTTCATTCTGTCGGCCGCCATTGGCCTCATGCTGCTCAAGGCCGTCATCATCCACGTATTGGCCCGTCTGTTCCGCGTCAGCCGCGGCGCAGCGCTCGAAACCGCGCTCCTGCTCGGGCCCTGCGGCGAGTTCGGCTTCGTCATCATCGGCGCCGCCCTCGGCCTTGGCGTCATTGATGATCCAACCAGCCGCTCGGCGCTGCTGATCGTCACGCTCACGATGATCGCCATTCCGGTTATTGCCCGCTTTGGCGCAGGAATCACCCGCAAACTGCGCCAGAAGGCTGCCGCTGCGGCCGCACTCCAAACACCGCTGCCAGCCGATCAACAGCCGCGCGTCATCATCGCCGGATTCGGCCGCGTCGGTCACCTCGTTGCCGCGATGCTCGAGGAGCACAAGATTCCCTATATCGCCGTCGACTATGACGCCGCCCTCGTGGCGCGGGAAAGAGACAGCAACCCATTGCTCTTTTACGGCGATGCAGCCAACGCCGAGTTCCTCAAGCGTTGCGGACTCGCCGAAGCCCTGGCACTGGCCGTCACCATGGACAATCAGGTGCGCGTCGATGACGTGACGAAGAACGCCCGCGCCTTGCGTGCGGATCTCAAGATCATTGCCCGCGCCCGCGATGAGCGCCACGCCCAGAAGCTCTATACGCTGGGCGTCACCGAAGCCGTGCCCGAGACAATCGAATCAAGCCTGCAGCTCGGCGAAGCCTTGCTGGTCGAAACCGGCGTCCCCATGGGCTTGGCGATTGCCTCCGTGCATGAGCGCCGCGACAGCTTCCGCAAATTGCTGGGCCGCCCCAACCGCAAGGAACAGCTCGATCTCGCCAGGAAGCGCTTGCGCCGCGAGAAGAGTGTCAGCTGATGTCGCGGGTCCAGTAGCGCACCGTCTTGCCCTTGCCTTCGAGAGCTTGCGAACCGATCGGTCGGAAGCCGAGCTTCTCGTGGAATGCGTCGGATTGCGGGTTGGGTGGCTCGCTGTTGATCTCGCACACCAGCCGCTCGCGGCCCTCGTCCCTGGTCCGCGCCGCAAGTTCATCATAAAACGCCCGCGCCAGTCCGCGCCCGCGCGCGGCATCCGAAACCACCACCCGGTCGATATAATAGAAGCTCTGGAAGCGCTGCTTCAGCCAGTGGAAATTCGGATTGTCGTATGTGCAGCTGTCATCGAAGGCCACGATCAGCGCCAACCCGCCTGCCTCCGCCCGCACATGTGAGGCGGCTTCGATCAGCGCGGCGAAGTCTTCCGGGGTCTTGTATGAAAGTTCCTCGGCATGCGCGTTGTTCAGCGCCAGCAACGCCGCCGTGAGATTGGCATCAAACGGCGGCGCCACGCAGTCACGCATGGCGGCTCAGTTGACGCCGAGTTTCTTTTGCAGGCTCGAGCTCGAAGTTGTGTACTGGAACAGCAGGCGCTCGCCCGGGTTCTTGTACTTGAACACCCGCTGCGCCATCAGCGCCGCCTCGTGGAATCCCGACAGGATCAGCTTCAGCTTGCCCGGATAGGTGTTGATATCGCCGATGGCGAAGATGCCGGGCTCCGAGGTCTCGAATTTCTCGGTGTCGACGGGAATGAGATTCTCATGCAGGTTCAGGCCCCATTCGGCCACCGGGCCGAGTTTCATGGTAAGGCCGAAGAACGGCAGCATGGCATTGGCGGCGATATCGAAGCTCGTTCCGTCATTGCCCTTCACAGTCGCGGCGGAGAGAACGCCACCATCGCCCTTGAGGCCGGTCACCTGGCCCAGCTTGAACGACATCTTGCCCTCGGCCACCAGCTCGCGCATCTTCTTCACGCTATCGGGTGCTGCGCGGAAATCATCGCGCCGGTGCAGCAGGGTGAGTGACTTCGCCAGCGGCTGCAGGTTGATCGTCCAGTCCAGTGCGGAATCGCCGCCGCCGACGATCAGGATGTCCTTGCCCCGCAGCGCTTCCATCTTCTTGACCGAATAGAAGACCGAAGAGCCCTCATAGGCGTCGATGCCCGGAATTGGCGGCTTCTTCGGCTGGAACGATCCGCCGCCGGCTGCAATCACCACCACTTTCGAATGGAACACGGTGCCGCCGTCGGTCACCAGCTCGAAGGACTGGTCGTCGAGCCGCCTCACACCCGTCACCATGTGATTGAAGTGGAAGGTCGGATTGAACGGCTTGATCTGTTCCATCAGCCGCTGGGTCAGCTCGGCGCCGGTGACGACCGGCAGGGCCGGAATGTCGTAGATTGGCTTTTCGGGGTAGAGCTCCGCACACTGGCCGCCGGGACGGTCGAGAATGTCGACCACATGGCACTTGATGTCGAGCAGGCCCAGTTCGAAGACGGCGAACAGCCCGCAGGGGCCGGCGCCAATGATGACCGCATCGGTCGTGATCACGTCGGACATGAGAAAAACCTCCGGAGGTCTAGAACTGCTTTTCGGGAACCGTGACGCGCAATCCGTCAAGCGCGTCGGACACCTTGATCTGGCAGGAGAGACGGCTGTTGTCGCGGACGTCGAACGCGAAATCCAGCATGTCCTCTTCCATCGGGTTGCGGGCGCCCGCCTTGTCCATCCAGGCCGGATCGACATAGACATGGCAGGTGGCGCAGGCGCAGGCGCCGCCGCAATCAGCGTCGATGCCCGGCACCATGGCCTTGACCGCCGTTTCCATGACCGACATGCCGGGTACGCCCTCGACAGTCTGTTCCGTGCCGTTGTGCTGGATAAATGTGATTTTTGCCATTTTGCCGTCCCGCCAGGCCGTTCGTTTTTTCGAACGGCGTTCTAGGGGAAAGGCTGGCGAAACACAACCGTCAGAACTTAAGGGAGGATATGCCGCACAGCCTGGCGGAACTCGGCAACCGCAGCTTCAAGCGACTGCAACCTCAGATCGCGAACCAGAGAGTCGCCGCCGACCCCCAATGTTTCGAGCTGCTGGGCAATGTCCTGCAGGCGGCGGGCGCCCACGGCAGCGCAAGAGCCTTTGAGCGTATGGGTGGCGAGTTTCCAGTCGGCAGCCGTCTCAGCCGTCTCGATCGCGCTGACGGTCGCCGGCAACTGCGTCAGGAAAAGGCCGAGAATCTCGCGTTCGAGATCGGCGCTGTGCATCGTGTAATGCGAAAGATGGGCCCGGTCGAAGACCGCGGGGCAGCTTTGGCCGTCCGCATTGGACTGCGTCTTGTGAGCTGACATCGTTATGCTTTCTGCCTCCGTCCCGAACATAGAATAGGCCAATTTGCTTGAGCGGGAGGTAAAGGAAGGCGGTGAATGGAGGATTTCGTGAATCATTTCAATTCGATCCACAATTTTAACCAAAACTTAAATTACCCGGGCGGCGGTCGGAGCTTCTGGTTCAACCGGGGGCCCCGATCAGGTATGGTGAAGATTGCGGACCCACCTCCCGGGGGGACAGGCCATTTCGCGTGCAGGCATTCCAACGCCGGTGCGGGAAGACCTTGAGGGGGATGGAACAGCGGCACGGTGAAAAAAACACCGTCAACCAGTATGTGAGAGTGCGGGAAAAAGACCATGGCAAATACCACCGAGACGCGCCGTCCAGACCGCCGCCCGGGTGAACCCGAGGCACCGCGTCGCGAAGCCCCGCGCCTGTCCGCCGATCCGGCTCCTGTCCGCAACCGCCCCGCCAATGAGAATGATCCCGGAACGTCGATGATGCTGGCCAGGTTGCGCCGCCAGCCGTCCTATGCTCCCTATTATGTTGCTTTCGCGCTGTCGCTCGCCTGGGTCGGCGGCTGGTTCTTCATCTTCTCCAACACACTGTTTGGCACGGCCAACGCTGCCGGCGACATGTCGCACACCATGCAGGGCGTTGCCTTGCTCGTCCTGCCCATCGCGATCATCTGGGTCACCGCCTATTTCCTCTGGCGCGCCTCGCAGATGCGCCTCGTTTCGGAAGTGCTGATGCAGTCGGCCATGCGCCTCATCCGCCCGCAGGATGTCGCGACCGAAGGATTGACGACGATTGCTCAAGCCGTTCGCTCCGAGGTCGACCTGCTGGTCGGCGGCGTCGAACATGCCGTGCAGCGCGCCGCCGTGCTCGAGGAAATCGTCCACAAGGAAATCGCCGCCATCGAGCGCGCCTTCGGCGGCAATGAGGAGCGCATCCGCAGCCTCGTCACCGGCATCGAGAACCAGCGAACGGCACTGCACCAGGCAACGCTTGTCATCAACAACGACGCCAATCCACTGATTGCCCGCCTCGAAGCCAACACCAAGAATCTCGACGGCATCATCGGCACGGCCCATGATACGCTGGGCCGCCTCGAATCCGGCCTGCGTGATATGGCTGGCGGCGTCGTCCGCGCGCTCGACGACATGACCGAGCGTGCCAACTCTGCCGGAACAGAAATCGGCGTCCAGACATCGCACATGGAAGACGTGTCGGTTCAGATGGTCTCCCGCCTGCGCGAATTCTCGCGCCAGCTGACCGGCCAGATCGACGAGTTGTCCCAGGTCTCCGGCACGCTGCAGAACGACTCCGTCGACTTCAGCCGCTCGATGCAGGACATGGAGTCCAGCATGGCGCAGACCGTCCGCAATTCCATCGACCAGCTCACCAACATCAACCAGGACATCGCCCGCACCATCGAGCGCGCCAGCGTGACCTCGGCCGATCAGATCAAGGCCCAGGTCGCCGATTTGGCCGAGGTCGTGCATAATACCAGCAGCAACCTCGCCTATCATCTGAAGAACTCGACGGACGAGGTGACCTCCTCGATCGAACGCGCCGGACTCGACACCTCGCAGATGATCGAACAGAGCCGCAACCTCGTCACTCAGGGGCTGCAGACGGTCGCCACCGACTATCTGGATCGCGTCGCCCACTCGCGCGCTGAACTCGTCTCCTATCTGGACTCCTCCGCCCTTGGCGTTTCGGCCGCCATCGAAGACGCCACCGACAACGTGGCAGGCCGCCTCAATGCCGCCGGCACGCAATTTATTGCCGGCATCGACCAGACCGCCAACTCCCTGCTCTCGGAGCTCGGCTCGATGAGCACCGGGCTGTCCGGCCGCGTCGAAGAAACCACCGGCAAACTGTTTGGCGAAATCGGCACGCGCGCCGATTCGATCATCAACCGCCTCGATGATTCGGCTGGCGGCGTCTTCGCCCGTCTCGATGAACAGGCGAACCTCGTCACCTCGCGCGTCGAGGAGACTGCCAACCGCATTCTCTATTCGATCGAGGACCGCACCAACAATGCAACCTCGCGCGTTGGCGAAACTGCGGCCCAGGTGCTGGCCGCCATCGACCAGCAAAATCTCGACTCCGCTGCACGCATTACCGACTCGGCATCGCGCGTTCAGATCGCGATTGCCGACGTTACCGAAAATCTCACGCGCCGCCTCGATGGCTCGTCGAACGATCTTGTCAATCACGTCGAAGGCGCCATTGCCACGGCCTTGAGCCGCTTTGAGCAGGCATCGACGGAACTCCGCAACCTGGTGGGCGACACCAGCGCCGAAGTCCTCTCCGCACTCGACCAGCGTTCGCACGACGTTGTCGGCCAGCTCGATCTGGCCATCGGCACTGCCCACGGCAAGATGGACGAAACGGCCCGTCTGTTCCAGACGCTCATCAGTCAGACCACGGACAATCTCGAAGACCGCATCGGCGGCTCCTCCGACAGTCTCAACACCATCATGACGGCGGCGGTGAACAATGCCACCAACCGCCTGGAAGAAGCCTCGAACCTCTTCCACACGCTTGTCGAACAGGCCACCGGCGGCGTCGAAAGCCGCATGAGTTCGTCCACCGCCCTGCTGCAGGACCAGGTCGCGACGGCACTCTCTGCTGCCACCACGCGCCTCGACGAGACCTCGCGTCTCTTCCAGCAGCTCATCGGCGGATCTTCGGATGAACTCGAAGCCCGCATCGACGGCGCTGCGGAACGCATGAGCAGTCATGTCAACACCACCATCACCTCGGTTGCCACGCTGATCGACGGGGTGTCCAAGACATTCGAGGAAGTGGTCACGGGTTCCGCAGGCGAAATGGAAAGCCGGATCAATCAGGCGGCGGCCACCCTGCAGGGCGTGGTCACCGGTTCCGCCGGCCAGATGGAAAGCCGCGTCAATGCAGTTGCCTCCACCTTGCAGCAAGTCGTCACCGGCTCGACGCAAGACATGGAAACCAGCATCAACACCGCTGCCGCAACCTTGCAGCAGGTCCTCGGTGGATCGACTGGCCAAATGGAAGAACGCATCGAGACGGCTGCGGCCACCCTGCAGCAGGTTATTGGCGGTTCCACCGGACAGCTTGAAAACCGCATCAACACGGCAACGTCGACCTTGCAGCAGGTCATCGGCGGTTCGACCAGCGAGATGGAAAGCCGCATCAACACCGCGGCCTCTACGCTGCAGCAGCTCATGGGCGGTGCCGGCGAACAGCTCGAAACCACCATCGACAGCGCCGCCGAGCGTCTCTATGGCCATATGAGTGCCACGGTGACCTCCGTTGCCGGATCGATCGACGGCGCCACCAAGACGTTCCAGTCGCTCATCAGCGGCACGGCCGGCGAATTGGTCAGCCGGCTGGACGGCTCGTCGCGCCAGCTCACCAGCGCTCTCGATACGTCCATCAATGATGCCGTGACCCGCTTCGACGCGGCGACGGCCACCTTCCAGAGTCTGGTCGGCGGTTCGTCCGAAGAACTCGAACAGCGCATCGACAGCGCCGCCGAGCGTCTCTACGGCCACATGAACGCCACCGTCACCTCCGTCTCGGGCAAAATCGATCAGGTAACGGCCGCAGTTGCAGGCCAGCTCACCCAGACTCAGGCCGGCCTCTCCAGCCAGCTCCAGTCTGTCAGTTCCTCGGTCAACGACCTCATCGTCACCACCAGCGGCACCATCGTCGCCCACCTCAAGGAAACCGCCGAGATCGTCAACCGCGAGATGACCGACTCCGGCCTTGCACTGGCCGAGCGCATCGAGAACTCGGGCGGTGTCGTCACCGAGAAGCTCATCAGCGCGTCCGACAGCTTCGTCCACCGCGTCGGCAAGGCACGCGAAGATCTTCTCACCCTGCTGAGCAACTCCGCCAATGACGTGACCAAGCGTCTGGAGGAAACCTCGACGCAACTCTACAGCAGGCTTGACGGCACCACCGCCTCGATGACCGGCCAGCTGGAACAGACCGCATCGAAACTCTACACCCGCCTCGACCAGGTCTCGGCCCACATGGGCGGCGAGCTCGAGCAGACGGCCCAGCGTATCACCGATTACATCAACGCCACGACGTCGGATGCCACCAGCAAGGTTGCCGTCACCACCGACCGGTTGACGCTGCAGCTTGACCATTCTTCCAAGCAGATCGGCGAACTGCTCGACCAGACCTCCGAGCGCCTGGGCACCCAGCTCGACTCGGCAACAACCGAGCTGGCCAACATCTTCGGCAACGGCACCGAGATGCTGACCAAGCGCCTTGATGGCACGTCCAGCATGCTGTCGGATCTGTTCACCTCGCAGACCGGCAAGCTCTCGACCCAATTGCAGCAGACCTCGTCCGGCCTCTCCAGCCTGTTCTCGAGCAACGCCGAACAGCTGTCGCAAACCCTCGACCAGACGTGGAGCAGCCTCTCGGGGCTCTTCACCAGCAAGACCCAGACTCTCACCGAACAGCTTGGCCAGACCTCGGCCGAAGTCTCCGCCCTGTTCTCCGCCAACACCCGGATGATGACGGAGCAGATCGACCAGACAGCTTCGGAAATGACCAACAGCTTCGCCGAGACCGCCGTGCGCGTCACCCGCCAGGTCAACGAAGTGAACCAGTTGATGGCCCAGCGATTGGAGAAGACGTCGGCCGACGTCACCAGCCAGCTCGACTCGGCCGGCAACTCGGTGCTCTCGCGGCTCGATCAGACCGCGCGCGATCTGGGCCAGCGCTTCGACGTCGCCAGCCACCTGCTCGAACGCGTCTCGGGCGATATCTCGGGCAAGCTCGAAGGCTCCAGCCAGAAGTTCGCCGAAATCATCGACACGGCATCGAGCCAGATTCTCACCGATCTCGGCAAGGCCAGCAATGCCTTCTCCGAGGGCCTTGGCCAGACGACGATGCAGATCACCGGCCGCCTCGAACAGGACTCCGGCCTGCTGATCGACCGCATCGATCAGGCGGCTGGCAAGCTCGAGCAGGTTTCGGTTTCGACCGCGGTCAAGCTCGACGAAGCCAACCGCAAGTTCTCGAAGCACGTTGAAACCGCCAACACCTACCTCGCGGATCAACTGGCGACGGCGGCCGGCGTGATGGACGAGCGTATCGAAACCATCTCGATGCAGCTCACCGGCAAGCTCGAAACCACCAGCTCGCGCGTCTCCGAGCGTCTGGATGATGTGACGCTGCTGGTCGAACGTTCGCTCGACAAGTTCAACGGCGAAATGGAGCGCGTGCTCGGCAACCGCAAGACGGCGCTCGACTCGCTCATCAACGATGCCGCCAAGCGCGCCACCGAGATCGACGCGGTCATGACCAGCTACATGAACCTGATCGAGGACTCTCTCTCGGCCTCGGAAGCGCGCGCCAAGGAGATCGGACGCATAATCGCGGAGCAGTCAACACTCGCCAGCCGCAACCTCGAGCAGGAAATCGAGAAGCTTGAATCGGCTTCCGGCGGCCAGATCAGCCAGGCCGCGCGCATGCTGCGCGATCAGCATGAGCGTGCCATGGCGGCAATGAACGAGATGCTCTCCTCCACTGCCACCGACTTCCAGCAAACGGCGCAGGACATGCGCATCACCGCCCAGCAGGTGGTGAAGGACATCGATGCCGCCCGCAATGAGCTGAAGCGCTCGATCCTCGAACTGCCCGAAGAAACCCGCAGCAATGCCGATGCCATGCGCCGCGTTGTCTCCGACCAGATCAACGCGCTGAACGCCCTCGCCGACGTGGTGAAGCGCCAGACCGGCACGCTCGACATCTCGGGGCCAGGTGTGTCTCTCAGTCGAAGTTACAGGGATCCCTCACCGGGAAAAGCTGAGGGCGCCATGGTTTCTGCTCCGCTGACCGGAACCATGAGCGCCCAGGGAATGATCGCCGAGCGGAGCGAGAAAGCCGTCGAAAGCCTGTCGATCAGGGAGCGGCTCTCCGCCCCTGACCGCCAGCCGGAGGCAAAGCCCGCCAGGACAAAATCGGCACCGACCCCGCTGCCGCAACTGTCCAAGGACATGGACACGCTGGTGCAGAAACTGCACGCCGCCGCACGCGACATCGTCGAGGCCGTCGATGGCAGCCTGCCGCGCGATATCGAGAAGAAATTCTCGGGCGGCGAACGCGACGTCTACACGCGCCGTGTCTTTGAGGGCCGTGCCAAGCGCCTGGAACGCACCATCGGCGAACGCTATCGCGCCGACCGGCTGATGCGCTCGCGGGTCGACAGCTACATCCGGCTGTTCGAGCGGTTGCTCGACACCATGAACGCAGCTGCCGATGGCGAGAAACTGGTGGAAGCCTGCCTGGCCTCGGATTCCGGCCGCATCTATGTCATGCTGGCTGAAATCGCCGGACGCATTCCTCCTCAAACCTGAGATGACGGGCCAGCCTATGGAAATTGCCAAACCCTATCTGCTCTTCCTGGGCGACGTGCAGGACCAGCTGGCGGCGAAGACAGCCATGGGGATCGTCGACTGGCGGCCGGAATGGTGCGTCGGCCAGATCAGGCTGGAGGGCTGCAAAGCCGATACCGGCCTGCCCGACATGTCGATCTCCGAAGCGGTGGCCAAAGGCGCCAAGACCATGGTGGTGGGCGTTGCCAATGCCGGCGGCGTCCTGCCGGATCACTGGGTTTACGAGATCGTTGCCGCCTTGCATGCCGGCCTCGATGTCGCCACCGGCCTGCACAAACGCCTGTCGTCATTTCCGCGCATCGCCGATGCCGCGACGCTCAACGGCCGCAAGCTGCATGATGTGCGCTTCTCGGATGTGAACTTTTCCACCGGCAAGGGCACCAAGCGCGGCGGCATGCGCCTGCTCACCGTCGGCACCGATTGTTCGGTTGGCAAGAAATACACGGCCCTGGCCATCGACCGCGAAATGCACCGCCAGTCGATGAGTTCGGACTTCCGCGCCACCGGCCAGACCGGCGTGCTGATTTCAGGCCGGGGGCTGGCGCTCGATGCCGTCGTGGCGGATTTCATCTCCGGCGCCGCCGAGTGGATCAGTCCCGAAAACGATCCTGGCCACTGGGACATCATCGAGGGCCAGGGTTCGCTGTTTCACCCCTCGTTTGCCGGCGTCACGCTCGGATTGCTGCACGGCGCCCAACCCGACGCCTTCGTCGTCTGTCATGAGCCGACACGGTCCACCATGCGCGGCGTCAGCCATCCGCTTCCCAGCATTCAGCAGGTCATTGACCGCACCATTCTCGAGGGCCAGCTCACCAATCCCAAGATCGCCTGCATCGGCATCGCCATCAACACCGAACATCTCTCCGACGAAGTCGCCCGCACCTATCTGAAGGAAACCGGCGAGGCTCACGGCCTTCCCTGTGTCGATCCGATTCGAACCGGTGTCGAACCGATTGTCGCCGAATTGATCCGCCGCTACGGCCGCTGACATGCTGAAGCTGGGTGCAGTCGCCGAAAGCTGGCCCATTGCCGGAAGCTTCACCATCTCGCGCGGCAGCAAGACGGCCGCCGATGTCGTGGCCGTGACGCTGTCGGACGGCACGCATGTTGGCCGCGGCGAATGCGTGCCATATCCCCGCTATGAGGAGACCGTGCCGCAGGTCCTCGCGGCACTGCAGGAAGCCAGGGGCCGCATCGAGGCGGGCTTCGGCCATGCCGACGTCGCAGCCATCGTCAAACCGCATGCGGCGCAGAATGCGCTCGATTGCGCCCTGTGGGATCTTCGCGCCAAGCAGGAAGGCCTGCCCGCATGGCGTCTGGCCGGCCTGCCCGAGCCCAAGCCCACCATCACCGCTTACACCTTGAGCCTCGATACACCGGAAGCCATGGGCGAGGCCGCAGCCCGTGCTGCCGGGCGCCCCCTGTTGAAACTCAAACTCGGCCGCGATGGCGACATCGAGAGGCTGAAGGCCATCCGCGCCAATGCCCCGCAATGCCGTCTCATCGTCGATGCCAACGAAGGATGGACACCTGACAATCTCGCCAGCATGCTCAAGGCATGCACGGACGTCGGGGTCGAACTGGTCGAACAGCCTTTGCCCGCCGGCAATGACGAAGCACTGCGCAACATGCCGCGCGACGTGGTCGTCTGTGCCGACGAGTCAGCCCACGGCCGCACCGGACTGGATCAACTCGTCGGCAAGTATGATGCCATCAACATCAAGCTCGACAAGACCGGCGGCCTGACCGAGGCGATCGCGCTGGCGCGGGCCGCGCAAGCCCGCAAGCTCAAGATCATGGTTGGCTGCATGCTGGCGACATCGCTGGCCATGGCACCAGCCTTCCTCTTGTCGCCGCTGGCCGACTTCATCGATCTCGATGGTCCACTGCTGTTGAAGCAGGACCGCGATTCCGGCATCCGCTTTGATGGCAGCCTGATGTATCCGCCCGCTAGTGAACTCTGGGGCTGACGCGCCGCAGGATCAGCGCCAGTGCGAAGGCAATGGCCGAATATGACGCCATGACGAAATAGGCCTTTCCGCCCATCAGCCCATAAAGCGGTCCTGACGACCACATCGTTGCCGACATGAGGATGCCGCTCGACAGCACCGAGAACAGCCCTTGCATCGAATTGCGCATGTTGTCGGGAACGTTTTCGCGGATGAAGTGCATGGTTCCAAGATGCGTGAGGCCGAAGGACCCCGCATGCAGGGCGCTGATGACGAACATCATCGCCAGCGGCGGCTCCAGTCCCATGACGAACCAGCGCAGGATTCCACAGCCGGTGCCAATGGCGATCAGCGTCACCGATCCGAACCGCTTGTAGAAGACCCCCGAGAAGGCGAACATCAGGATTTCGAACGTGACGCTCACTGCCCACAGCTCACCGATGGTGAGTTTGGAAAAGCCGAGATCATCGTAATAGACCGAGCCAAACGCATAGAGCAGCCCGTGGCTGGACTGTCCGATGCTCGCCGCCGCCATGAAGATGACGAACACCGCTGACAAGGCCACGGCGAAGACAGCCGGCAGGCTGGTTGGCGTTTGTTCTCCCAGTCGCAACGCGCCATCATGCGGCAGCACCAGTGTCACCAGCGCTCCTAGGCCCTGCGCCGCGGCGATCAGCAGAATGACCGAATGCACCGGAATGACTTCGAGCAGTGCCCCGGCGATCAGGCTGCCGGCCAGAAAGCTGAGCGACGCCCACAGCCGAATGCGCCCATAGTCGATGCCAAAATGCGCGCTGCCTTCAATCGCCAGAACCTCCGTCAACGGCGCGATAGGTGCCAGCATCGCCGCTGCCAGCATTCCGACGATGAGGATCGGCACGAAGCCGTTCATGAAATGCAGCAGGAGATAGGCGGCAAACGTGCCGAAGGCCGAGACGATAATGATGATCCGGCGGCTGCCCGTCAGGTCGGCCACGAATGTGCCGACTGGAATGGCGAGGATGCGCACGGCCATCATCATCGCCACGACGAGTGCGATCTCGCCTTCGCTCAGCGCCTTGTCCTTCAGCCACAGCGGCAGGAACGGCAGCTGGATGCCGCTGCCGAGAAACAGAACTGCATTGAAGAGCGAAAGCCTGAGGCCGAAAATGCGCGATGACATGGATTTTTGGATTGAATGGCACGGGCTCTAAACCAAAGATTCACCACTCGCCACAATAATACCGGGCGGGCGGCCTTGCGCTGGATGCAGGGGTCGGGCCCGGTGTGAGTGGAGTAGCGTATGTCATCGAACGAACTGGCTGAGGCGGGTGGCCTCAGGCCGCAGGACTTCGAATCGATCCGCGATGCGGTGATGGAAACCCCGCGGGGGCGCTGGTTTCTCAACGAATTCGCCAACCGGCTGCGGAGCACCGAGACGGCGGGCCTGCTCAACAGCATGAAGCGGCTGGAGACCGCGGTCTCCTCCAATCACGATGCTCTGATGTCCCGGCTCGCCGAAGCGCTCACACGCGATGCGGCACCGGCTTCGCCATCGCCGCCGCAAGCCGATCTGGCGCCCAAGCACATGAAGTTCTTCAAGCAGGATGAGGAAATTTTTGAGCCGGCGCCGCAGGCCCAGATCGCCGCCGTGCCGGACGCCGTGAAGCCTGCACCAAAACCGGAGGTGCCCAAGGGCGCCCGCGTCGTGATCCGCCGGTCCACTGAAACGGTCGAGGCCACGATCCAGCCGGAGCCGGCGAAGGCTGATGTGCCTGCAGCGGCCGAACCTGTGATGGCCGAGGCTCTCCCCTCGCCGCAGCCGGCCTCCGTTGCCGACATTCTACCGGACCCTGCACTCGAATCTCAGGCCACCGCTTCGCCCGACCAGGCAGACGCCCAGCCCAAGCGCCGCATCGTCATCATCCGCCACAAGCCCGGCGAAAACATTGACGTGCCGCTGCAAAAGGAAATGGCGGCGACGGGTTAGATCTCCCGCCGCAATATCCTTGCATAGAGTTGCGCATCGCAATTGCCGCCTGAGGCGATGATGCCAATGTTGCGGCCCTTGGTGTCGAGCTTGCCGGTCAGCACGGCGGCCAGCGTCACCGCGCCTCCGGGTTCGACCACCAGTTTGAGGACCTCGAAGGCGAAGCGCACCGCCGCGGCGGCTTCGGCGTCTGTCACGGCATAGCCCTCGCCCAGCAACCGCTTGTTGATGGCGAAGGTCAGTTCCCCCGGCTGCTGCGTCAGCAGCGCATCGCAGATCGAGCCGGATGCCGTCGGGTTCTTCTCGCGCACGCCGCTCCTGAGGCTGCGCGCCGTATCATCGAAGCCCGCTGGCTCGACGCTGTGCACCTTGGTGGAAGGCGACTTCGCCTCGATAGCAAGCGCGATCCCGGCGGTGAGCCCGCCGCCTGAGCAACACACCAGCACATCGTCCAGCACGACGCCGCGCGCCGCTGCCTCATTGGCCAGTTCCAGCCCGGCGGTCCCTTGTCCGGCAATGACATCGGGATGATCGAACGGCGGCACCATCACCGCACCCCGCTTCTGGCAGTGAAAGCCGGCAATCTCCTCGCGGCTCTCGGTCGCCCGGTCATAGGTGACGACCTCGGCCCCAAAGCCTCGCGTATTGTCCTGCTTGATCTGCGGCGTATCGGCCGGCATCACGATCAGCGCCGGGAGCCCGCGCAACTGTGCCGCCGCCGCAACGCCCTGCGCGTGATTTCCGGAAGAGTAGGCAACCACGCCGCCCGGGTTCTTCGCGGCATCGATTTGCGAGATGCAGTTCCACGCCCCACGGAACTTGAAAGAGCCCGTCCGCTGCAGGCACTCGGCCTTGATCAGGATGCGCCCACCCGTCAGGGCATTGAGCTTCGGCGACTCGATCACCGGGGTTTTCACCGCATAGCCCTCAAGCCGCTTTGCCGCAGCTTCAACGTCCTTGAAATCCGGCAGCTTCATATGTCCCCGCAATTCGCTCATGTCGCTGGCACCATAGCGGAGACACATGCGGATTTGCTAGAGAGGTCGCACAAGCCCCGGAGCCACCATGACCCGCGACCCCCGTTACGACATTCTCTTCGAGCCCGTCCGCATCGGACCGCATGTGGCACGCAACCGCTTCTACCAGGTGCCGCATTGCAACGGCATGGGCTACCGCGACGCCTCGGCGCTCGCCGCCATGCGCGGCATGAAGGCGGAAGGCGGCTGGGCGGTTGTCTGCACTGAGATGGTGGAAATCCACCATGGTGCTGATGTCTCGCCCTATGTCGAACTCCGGTTGTGGAGCGATGACGACATACCCATGCTGGCCCGCATTGCCGAGAAAGTGCACGAACATTCCTCGCTGGCGGGAATTGAACTCTGCCATTCCGGCTACACCGCCAATAATCTCTGGTCGCGCGAAGTGCCGATCGCCGCCAGCCCCATGCCGACGGGCAGCTCCTACAACGATCCCGTACAGGCGCGCGGCATGGACAAGGAAGACATCCGCAATCTCCGCCGCGCCCATCGCGCCGCCGCTCTGCGCTCCAAGCAGGCAGGCTTCGATCTCGTCTATGTCTATGCCGGCCATGGCCTTGGCATCTTCCAGCACTTCCTGTCGCGGGCCACCAACTTCCGCACTGACGAATATGGCGGCTCCCTCGAAAACCGCGCCAGGCTTCTGCGCGAGGTGATCGAGGATACCAAGGATGCGGTGGGCGATACCTGCGCGGTGCCCGTCCGCATCGCCATGCACGAGTTCCAGGGGTCGGCGGGCCTGGAACCCGCCGAAGTCGAGGATGCAATCGCCATGATGGCCGAGCTTCCCGATCTCTGGGATCTGTCGCTCTCCGACTGGTCGAAGGATTCGCAAACCTCGCGCTTCTCCGAGGAAGGCTTTCAGGAGCCCTATATCAAGGGCGTCAAGAAGCTCACCACCAAGCCCGTCGTCGGCGTCGGCCGCTATACCTCGCCTGATACGATGGTGCGGGTCATCAAGCAGGGCATCATGGACATGATCGGCGCGGCGCGTCCCTCGATCGCCGATCCCTATCTGCCGAACAAGATCGCCGAGGGCCGGCTCGACGACATCCGGGAATGCATCGGCTGCAACATCTGCGTGACCAATGACTTCACCATGACGCCACTTCGCTGCACCCAGAACCCGTCGATGGGTGAGGAATGGCGCCGCGGCTGGCATCCGGAAAAGATCGCACCGAAAAAGGCCGATGCCCATGTGCTGATCATTGGCGCCGGCCCCGCGGGCCTTGAGGCGGGCCGCGCCCTGGGACAGCGCGGACTTCAAGTAACGATTGCCGACAAGGCCTCGGAAGCTGGCGGGCGCGTGGCGAAGGAATGCCGCCTTCCCGGCCTGGCCGCCTGGAGCCGCGTGCGCGACTGGCGACTGCAGCAAATCAGCAGGATGCCCAATGTCGCGCTTTATCTCGAAAGCGAAATGACGCCCGAGGCGATTGCTGAAGTGGGTGCCGATCACGTCCTGCTTGCCAGCGGTTCAAGCTGGTTGCGCGATGGCACCGGCCGTCATTTCTTCAGTTCGATTGCCATCGCCGCGAACAGCGACGTGCTGACCCCGGACGATCTGATGGCGGGCTTGCGTCCGAAGTCTCGCGACGTGGTAATCTACGATGACGATCATTATTACATGGGTGGCGTGCTGGCCGAACTGCTGCGCAAGGAGGACTATGCCGTCACCCTCGTTACCCCCGCGGCTCTCGCCTCCAATTTCACCAAGACGTCCCTCGAACAGAAGGCGATCCAGAAGCGCCTGCTGGGTCTTGGCGTGAGGATCGAAGCCAACAAGGCCGTCTCGGCGATCGCAGCGGAACACGTAACGACACAATGCACGTTCACCATGGATGAGACCCGGCTCCCCACCGCCTCTGTCGTGCTTGTCACCGCCCGCAAGCCCCATGACGCACTGTTCCATCGGCTCTCCGCGCAAGGCATCGCCTGCACCCGCGCCGGTGATTGCTATGGCCCCGCCACCATCGCAGCAGCGGTCCATGCCGGCCGCAAATTCGCTGAGTATTTCGGCAGCCCGGAACCGGATCATCTCGACCAGCCCTTCCGCCGCGAGGTCACAGCCCTGAGCTGAATCACCGCGCTGCCTCATTCCGGTCGCAGGCTCCGGTTATTGTAATCACATAAAGTGCTCAGTTAAGACACCATTTACCAAACTTGCTCACTGTCTCTTTGAGTAATGCCCAGGGGATCTTCCGTGCTCACGCGTCGCGCCTTCAACTCCCAGCTCCTTTCACTTGGAAGCCTGTTCGCCATTGCTGCGGCCGCTCCGGCCCTCGCCGAGGAACCGGTTTTCACCAGTTCGATTTCGAGCGTGGCGCCGGCAACGGTACCAGCCAATGGCAAGCTCGCGACGCAGACCGAGATTGTCGCCGGCCTTGACCAGATCCCCATGCTGTCGCCTGGCTCGCCCGATGCGATGATGGGTGCTGTCGCCATGTACGAGGAAATCGTCGCCGGCGGCGGCTGGCAGCAATTGCCGGAGAAGACGCTCAAGAAGGGTGCAAAGGGCGAGGCCGTGCAGGCGCTCCGCCAGCGGCTGGTGGCAGAAAACTATCTGCCCTTCGATACACTCGGCGGCGCAAGTTCCGCCCTCTATGATGATGAACTGGTAGAGGCCGTCCGCGCCTTCCAGCTCAATCACGGCGTCCTTCCCAGTGGCATGGTGGCCGAGAAGACCTTGGCCCAGCTCAACATTCCGGCCGAAACCCGTCTCGCCATGCTGCGCGAGAACGTGGCGCGTGTGGATGCCTATGTGCAGAACTTGTCGAGCTTCGCCATCCTCGTCAACATCCCCGCCGCCCAGCTCGAAACCGTCGAACAGGGCCGCGTCTACTCGCGCCACAACATCGTCGTCGGCAAGCTGGAGCGCCCCTCGCCGACGCTGGCCAGCAAGGTCAGTGACATCAATTTCAATCCCTACTGGAAGATCCCGGCCTCGATCGTCGCCAAGGACATCGTGCCGAAATATCTCGATGACCCTGGCTATCTCGAGGCCAATCGCATTCGCGTGTTCGAAAGCGTCGACGGCCCCGAAATCGACCCTCTGCTGATCGACTGGGAAACCACACCGGCCGACCGCTATTTCTTCCGTCAGGATCCAGGCGATCACAACTCACTGGGTCTGGTGAAGATCAATTTTCCCAACGATCACATGGTCTACATGCACGACACGCCGCACCGCGAGCTGTTCGGCCGCAATGTTCGCTTTGAGAGCTCTGGCTGCGTGCGCATCGATCAGGTCGCAACCGTGGTGAAGTGGATTCTCGACCGCTCCGGCAGTCCTGTCGATGACACCCAGTATGAAATGCTGATCGCCAGCGCCGAACCCTACGATCAGCAGATCCAGAATGGCCCCGATATCCGCTGGATGTACCTGACCGCCTGGGCGACCGAAGACGGCCGCGTCAATTTCCGCAATGACGTTTACGGCCTCGATGGCACCGGGTTCATCTTCGGTCAGCCGCAGCCAAAGACCTATTAGGCCTGGCACAACGGCCAGTACGTTGCGGCGGACTGACTTGAATGCGTGAACCGGATGAACCTCGCTGATATCTATCGCGATTACATTGCCTGCCTGAACCGGCAGGATTGGCCGAAGTTGAAAGACTTCGTCGCCGAAGATGTCGTCCATAACGATCAGCAATTCGGATTGTCCGGCTATCGCCAGATGCTGGAACGCGACTACGAGCAGATTCCCGATCTTCGGTTCAACATCAAGCTGCTGGTATCCGATGCGCCCTATGTCGCAAGCCGGCTTGGTTTTGATTGCCGGCCAATCGGAAAATTCCTCGGCCTCGACGTGAACGGCAAGCGGGTCGTGTTCACCGAGAACGTGTTCTATGAGTTCCGGGACTCGAGGATCACACGCGTGTGGTCACTCATCGACAAGGCGGCCATCCCGTCTCAGCTTTGAGTTATCACGTGACAGGGCTCATGCGCTTGCGGCGCGCGGCGTCCGGTTCTATGCCTGAAATCATGGCAACGAACCGGATTCCCACATGACCGACCGCAGCTATTTTTCCGCCCTCGGCGGCCACCCGCCACAGACCGATCTCCTCACCGGCCGCGCGGTTTTCACCGAGGCCTATGCAGTCATCCCGAAGGGCACGATGCGTGACATCGTGACGAGCCTGCTGCCGTTCTGGGACAAGACCAGAGCCTGGGTCATCGCCCGCCCGCTCTCGGGCTTTGCCGAAACCTTCTCGCAGTACATCATGGAAGTTTCTCCCGGCGGCGGCAGCGACAAGCCGGAACTCGACCCCGAAGCCGAAGGCGTTCTCTTCGTCGTTTCAGGCGAACTCTTGCTGACGCTTGACGGCAAGACCCACGAGCTGAAAACGGGCGGCTATGCCTTCATTCCTCCATCCTCGAGGTGGAGCGTGAAGAACGTCACCACCGCGCCGGTGCGCTTTCACTGGGTGCGCAAGGCCTATGAGAAGGTCGAGGGCATCGGCATACCCGAGGCCTTCGTCACCAGCGATGACGCCGTGAAGCCTCACCCCATGCCCGGCACCGATGGCAAATGGGCCACCACACGCTTTGCCGATCCCAATGACATCCGCCACGACATGCATGTCAACATCGTCACCTTCGAGCCCGGCGCCATCATCCCCTTCGCTGAAACCCATGTGATGGAACACGGCCTCTATGTGCTTGAAGGCAAGGCAGTCTATCGCCTCAACAGCGACTGGGTGGAAGTCGAGGCCGGAGACTTCATGTGGCTCCGCGCCTTCTGCCCGCAGGCCTGTTACGCCGGCGGTCCCGGCCGCTTCCGCTATCTGCTTTACAAGGATGTGAACCGCCACATGAAGCTTTCAAGTCCGTTCCGGCGGTAGACCGGGCCGACCCCGCAAGCTGGGATGAAAGCATCACAAGGCTGCAATTTCTGCGGCTGCGACATGATGTATTATACATCAGTATTGACATACAGAACTTGCATTATTAGGTTTCGCCTACACTAAATCCTATTGAGTGGAGATCATCCCCCATGATCACCTCGACCCAGATTCGCGCCGCTCGCGCCATGCTCGGTATCGACCAGAAAGCATTGGCGGATCTGGCAGGACTCTCCCTTCCGACCATCCAGCGCATGGAAGCAAGCGACGGTCAGGTCCGCGGCGTGGTCGATAGCCTTGTGAAAGTTGTCCAGGCGCTCGAGGGGTCGGGAATCGAGCTGATTGGCGAAGGTGCAACAAGTGCCGGTGGCGGGCGCGGCGTGCGGCTGCGAAGCAAGTCTTCCCCGCCGCAGACGTGAACCGTGCACCCACATCCCCCGTCCGAGTTTTCCAATGTCCGTTGAAACCGCCTCCTCCCGCCGCGCACCCCACAGCGCCAGCTTCATCGAACTCTTCACACCGAAACTGGTGACCGTTCTGCGCGAGGGTTACAGCTTCGCCAATCTGCGGACTGACGCGATCGCCGGATTGACGGTGGCCATCGTCGCCTTGCCGCTGTCCATGGCCATTGCCATCGCGTCGGGCGCGTCTCCGGCTCAGGGCCTGTACACAGCGATCGTCGGCGGCTTCATCATTTCCGCCCTCGGCGGTTCACGGTTCCAGATCGGCGGCCCCGCTGGCGCCTTTATCGTGCTGGTCGCCTCAACCGTCGCCGTGCACGGCATGGATGGGCTGATCCTTGCCACCTTCCTCTCCGGCCTGATGCTCGCCGCCATTGGCTTCCTGCGCCTCGGCACCTACATCAAGTTCATCCCTTTTCCGGTCACCGTGGGCTTCACCTCGGGCATTGCCGTCATCATCTTCGCCAGCCAGATCAAGGAACTCCTGGGGCTGACGTTGAGCGGCGGCGAGCCGGGTCCGTTGCTCGAGAAGCTTCCGGTCCTTTGGGCGGCCCTTGGCAGCATCACCCCGGCAGCCGTTGCGCTCTCTGCCGGCACCGCTGCCATCATCATGGGCCTCAAGAAAATCCGCCCCCATTGGCCCGGCATGCTGATTGCGGTTGCCGCTGCTGCAGCCCTCACAGCCATCCTGCAGCTGCCCGTCGCCACCATCGGGACGCGGTTCGGCGGTATTCCCAGTGCAATTCCACTGCCCTCCCTGCCCGCATTCGACCCGGCGAAAATTCTTGCGGTCCTCCCCGCCGCGATTTCCTTCACGTTGCTGGGCGCCATCGAGTCGCTTCTCTCCGCCGTCGTCGCCGATGGCATGACCGGCCGGCGGCATCGGTCCAATTGCGAACTCGTGGCCCAGGGTATCGGCAACATGGCCTCTGCCCTGTTCGGCGGCTTCTGCGTCACCGGCACCATCGCGCGCACCGCCACCAATGTCCGCGCTGGCGCGCACGGCCCGGTGTCCGGCATGTTCCACGCGCTCTTCCTGCTGCTGTTCATGGTGCTGGCCGCTCCGCTCGCCTCCTACATTCCGCTCGCCGCACTGGCCGGAGTCCTCGCCGTCGTGTCCTGGAACATGGTGGAGAAGACCGCGATTGCGGTGCTGGTCCGCTCCGGCTGGGGAGACGCCGCGGTGCTCGCCGTCACTTTCTTCCTGACTGTTTTCCGCGATCTGACCGAAGCGATCGTCGTGGGCTTCGCCTTGGGTTCGGTTCTCTTCATCCACCGCATGTCGCAAGCCACCGCGGTTGAAACCCACACGCCGTTCGTCGGTGAGGATCAGTCCGATGCCGATGCGCCGCGGGGCGCCTATCACGAAGAAGCGGCCGCCGATCCGGAGATCGTGGTCTATCGCATCACGGGCGCATTCTTCTTTGGCGCCGCTGCCACGATTGGCTCGGTTCTCGACAACATTCAGGACACGCACAAGGCGCTGATCATCGACTTCGCTGCCGTACCCTTCCTCGACTCGACTGGTGCCAACGTCATCGAAGGCCTCGCCCGCAAGGCCGCGCGGCGCGGCGTTCACCTTTATGTGGCCGCTGCCAATTCCGGCATCCGTCGTGCACTCCTCACGCACGGCGTACGTCCACCGCACGTCGAATATGCAGCGTCACTCGATGACGCGTTGAATGCGGCCCGGGAGAAGTCCAGACTCAATACGTGATCGTCACGATCACGTTGTCGGTATAGAGCTGCGACCACGGGGTTGGCTGCGGCGGCACAAGGCCATAGCCGGTGAAGGTCTGCGCCGTTCCGGTCGACGTGGCGCTCATCGTATCCGTTCCGATGGTATTGCCCCAGATTTGCGTGCGCCCGGAGTCGCGATAGATCTGATATTTCACCGTCTGTGACGGCGTCACGCTGCCGCGCATCTTGCGATTGGCGGGAACGGTGGCCCCTGACGAACCGTTGTTGAGCCCGATTTCATAAGTGGTGCCGACGGTGCATGTGGCAGTGATGCTGTTTGTCGCCTGAATGGCCGTATCGAGCTGCAGCCGGGATCCGAAGTCCATGGTGCTCGAAACGACCGTACACGTGCTGTTGTTCGAGGTCCTGACCGTGAATGGAACATTCTGCGCTCGCGCCGACAATGTCGCGCTGCAGCTGAACGACGGAGCAAGACCATAGTCGATCTGCGTCTGCGATCCCGAGAATACCGACGAATAAGTGCCGGTCGGCAACGCACCTTGCTGATTGTAGAGACGGCCGAATATGGTCTGGGTCGTCGAGCCAAAGCCATTGTTGCCGATGGTAACGCTGATCGCCGGCGGCCGGGCAGAATAGGCCCAGGTATAGGAGCCCCAGCTCTGTCCCACGCCATTGCTGCGAAACAGATCGTAGCTCATTCGCGTTGCGCCCTGCGTGAGATAGCGCGGGCTGCCGGAGGTCGATGCGCCGCCGGAGCCGGCATTGAAATTGGCACAGATGCGGATCGTTTGTCCCGCTGTACCCGCGCAATCCGCCGTGAAGGTTCCTGTGGCCGTCTGGAAGCCGCCCGAATTCAGGTTGACGTTGCCGAAATCGATGCCGGTGTTGCTGAACGAGCATGAGAAGGCCTGCGCCGGAGCGCACCAGCATAACAGGAACATCAGGAAAAGCGGAAATCTCAGCTGCATGGCACCGGACCGATCATCGTCTGCGCATCACCGCCCGGCTTGAAGTCGAAGCTGGCGCTGCACACGCCCTTGGTTGATTTCACGGTGATGCTGTTCGAAGCCGAAAGCCCCGTCAGATAGACCTGGCCATCATAGCCAACGATGAAGGGATCGGGCTCTCCGGCCATGAAGACCTCGGAGCTCTCCGGCAGGAATTGTCCCGCGCTATCCGTGAGCACAACCAGCGCCGAGGCCGTTTCGGCCTTGACGCCGAAGTTCACGACCACACCGGACTTGTCGCGCGGCACCACGATCATCTCTGTCTCGGCAATATCGGCATTGATCGGCAATCCAGTCACATCGATCGAGATCTTGTTCTTCTGGAACGAATTCAGATAAGGCACGAGAAGCTTTCCGCTGCTCCCGGTCGTTCCGGCCGGCCGGTTCTCGAATTCTACCGGCACATCCTTTGCGCCGACGTTAACGATGGCGAAGGAGTCCCCGATCTTGCGCCCCGCCAAAACGCTGCCATCGGCCATCACCAGCGAGCCTTCAATGGTGGCATTGCCGCGCAACGAGTCGTCTTCCTTCGTCACCGAACCCTGGAACTCGGCCAGATTTGTGCGGACTGCACCATTGGCCATTGTAACGCGGCCGTCGCCCTCGGAGTGGTTGATTCGCCACGCCGTCGGCAGGCTTTCATCATCATTGTAGGGTTTGGAGACTTCCGCCATGGCCGAGACCGTCTTGCCGGCCATCGCCGCACCGGCAGTGGAGGTCATCGTCTCGCCCAGCGGCATCGACACGCTGAGGAACGCGCCATACTCGTGCTCGTCGCCAAAATCCGCAAAGGCCGTTGCCGACAGCATGATGTCCTGGCCGATCGTCTGGGAATAGCTGCCGCTCAGCAGCAGGGAGCGCTTGCCGTCGGCCGCCTCCTGATGAATGAAGGTGGTGCCAACGCCCGCCTTCAGCTTCGGCAGCGCATAGGTCACCGATAGCCGGTCAAGGGCCTTCGGCACGTCGGCCGTGGGGTCGATCTTCCCAAACGCATCAAGCGTCGAGATCGCCGCCAGATCATGATAGTTCCCGAAGGTCCGGCTGCTGCTGGCCGACAGGCCGACACTGCCGATCCGCCCTTCCCAGCCGGCCTGCAGGAAGGCCCCCGTATCGCCCTTGAAGGTGCTCATTGCACCCGCGCCGCTGAACAGGCCGAACTTGCCCGCAGAAACGAGAAAACCGGCACCGCCGGAGATCAGGTCCAGTCCGGTTTCCGCATGCGCCTCGCCGGTTAGCCAGTCCGTGACGCCATATCGCACACTGCCCAGGGCCACCGGCTCATCGCCATAGCCGAACGAGTCGACCCCGAAGTCTCGTCGCATCACCCCGGTGTCGACGGAAAAATCATAGAGATCGCGTTTCAGCAAATCGGGTGACGTTGAGAAATCGGATTCCGATGTGACCTCACGGCCCGTCGTGTCGGTGAGAACCACTTTCACCGTGCCATTCGTTGTGTAGACGGGCAGGCTGTCGAGTTCGAACGGACCTTCCTGGATCTTTCCCGAGTAAGCCTTGAACCCGTCGACATAGACATCGAGCGTCGAAGGCACCTTGGCGCTTCCGGCGACATTCGGCACCGGCATGGTGATAAGATCGGGTCGCAGGTCGAAATTGCGATGCACCTGGCCGCCGCCCATGCGGATCGGCCGCGTCCAGCTCAGGCCTCCGCTGATGATGTCGCCAAGCCGGTAGCTGAGGGCGCGCTTCTGATCGGAGTATGACCAGGTCGTGTCATAGCGTACCGTCGTCATGTCGGAGAAGGTCGTCGTTCCCACCATGCCGGTTTGCTGGATTGTGCCAAGACGAGAGAAGGCACGCATGTCGAAAGATACAGAGCCGCCGTTGAAACCGCCATCCGCCTGATCGATATTGTAGCTGCCGGCGCCATAGGCCGTGTAGTTGATCACGGCCCCGGTGGAACTGATGGCCTCCAGCATGTCCTTGTCTTCGGATGCATTCAGTTTCTTGGCCTGACGCGATCCTTCGGCCGCCTCCATCTCGATCGTCTGTGCCTGATCGTCATAGACATAGGATAATCCGGGAACAGAGCTGAGCGGGATGATATCCTCCGGCTTGCCGTCACCGGGCACAGCAATTCCAAGTTCATTGAGTTCGGAGCGGGCCGCGCCGAGTTTTCCATCTGGCAGCAAGGCGAAGGCGCCGATGACGTTGAGCGGCACCTTGTTCATCGTCACTTCGAGCTGCAGTTCGGCGCCTGCGGCGATCAATGCGGGATCTGCCGGCGCCAAAGAGGCATCCGCCGCAGCCGCAGTATCGGGAACGATGTCCGTTGGCACGTTTGCTTCGGTGCTATTGCTCGCTACGGTATCGGCAGTGGCATCCGTTGCAACAGCCACGTCCTGCGGTTCGTCAGCAGCAGGTTGCGCATTCGCATGATTATTCGACGGCTGCGAGTCAAATGCCTCGGCCTCTTCCGGCAAAATCTCGTCCGCTGTCAGCGCTGCGTTTTCGTCATCCGATTGCTTGACGATATCGGTTGCATTGATCGAGTCAGTTTTCCTCGCAGGAGCAGATAATTGCTTGACGACCGTCGCCTGGAGATCGGACTTGCCAGTCCCCGCTTCTTCCGCTCCCGCTGCGGCTGGCAACCAGCACAGCAGGAACGCGAAGAAGGCGGTTCTGATGAAATCAATTCGCTGCCTGCACCTGGGCTGTTGCTTCGATCGAGCCATTGTCGCTCTGCGCAACGATCTTGATGGAGCTGCCGGGCTTGATGGACTTAGATTTTGCGATCCACATGCGAGACGATTGGCCAAGCACATATCCCGATAGCCCACTTCCAAAGCTCACGTCTTTGCCGCTTCCACCCACGACCTTGAGATTGGCAAGCCGCACACGGCGGCCACCGGTATTTGCTGCCGTCACGACGATCTTGCCGTTGCTGACGGAGGCCTTCCAGTTGAGGTCGGTGTCCTCACCGGGTTTGGAGAAAAACACGGGGATCGAATATCTGATCGCGAACCCGACGCCGGCCTGGCCGGGCTTTGGCGGCTTCGGCACTTCATCGACGATGAGCCGGTATGATTCTTCCGTCGTCGCCGGTGTCTTGCTGACTCGCACAACGCGGATCACACTCTTCTTGCCTGCGCCCATCTTGATGGCGGGCGGGCTGGCAATGACGTCGCGTGTTTCCACGAGTTCGTCCTTGCCGTTCTTCTGCACCCACTTGAACAGCCGGACCTGAGCGTTGACGCTCTCATCCCCGGAGTTCGTGATGGTGACTTTAGATGCGGCTCCTGGAGCCGGCACTTCGATGTTGACGGGCGAGATCTGTAGAGATGACGCCAGAGCTTCGCCGGAGAATACGGCTGCGGTCGAAGCAAGGAGAAGTGCGGCAATCCAGGAGCGCATGTTCAGTCAGTTCCGATTAGTAGTTCACGTAGACGGTGCGGTTGTCGGTATAGATGCCGGGGGCCGGGGTGACCTGGGCGGGCAGAACTGCGTTCACGGTGAAGTTGCCCGGGCCAACGCCGCCGGCGCCAGAGAGCGCGGCGCTATAGGCCACGTTGGATGTGCCGTCCGTCATGTTGCCGGCGTAGTTGAAGATCGTGCCGGCGGCATCGAACGACAGCGTGTAGGCCGTGCCGGCCGAGCAGTTGACCGAAACGGAACCCGAAGCCGATTCACCACCGGCGATCACACCGACGTTGCCGAAATCGACGTCGTTGGCGGTCACCGCGCAGCTGGTCAGAATGTTGATACGGGTCTGGAAGTTGTCGCTCGTGGTCACGGCGAGAGCTGAAGAAGAAGCTGCAGCGAGTGCAGCGAATGAGAGCGGAAGGATATATTTGCGCATCACGGATCCTGTTTGTTTAACGTTCACACTGGGGGATTGTCTGACGCACTTTTTCTGTCGTCATGATCTGTCCCCGCGTCAGTACTACCGTTCTCCCCGTTAAGTTGAGGTAGAAAAACGAAGTAAAACTTGAGTCACGGGTGTGATTCGAATCGGCACACAAATCCGGCATGGTGAATCAATTGCTTCACGCCTGATTCAATCCGCAAATAATATGGTAAATTTGAAGATTAGTCAGCGTACGGAGTAATTAATTCCGCGGCGCATTTAGGTCTGCGGCTTCGGCTTGCGCTGGAATGAGGACAATCCATGTTCTGTCTTGTTCCAGTGAAATGGCGCAGTGATGAATTGCCAGAGCCCGAACCATGCGGCAGCTGACATCATCAGCCAATACACCGGCATGGTGATGAGCGGTACGTACCATCCAAACAATCCGCGCCGCTTCAAGGCCCGCGACGATACCAGGAAGGTCACGCCGTAACCGCCGGCGAAAACAAGCAGGTTGATACCAGCCAACAACAGCATCAGCGGATGGGCCCCATCCTCTGTCATCGGCGTGCTGAGATAAAGTGCGATCGAGGCTGCAAGGCAGAACGGATGCAGCAAGGCGGATGCGAATACGCCCAGTGTCAAGGCCTGTGCGGCCCAGAAACCTGCGAGGCCAACGTCTTTGGCAAAAACCTTGGGATGCCGCATGTGCACCAGCCAGGTCGCGAGAAAACCCTTCTGCCACCGCGCCCGTTGCCGCATCCAGTTCAGCGGCCTCGTATTGGCTTCTTCATAAGTGAGACTATCGAGCGTATCCGTCCCATAGCCGAACCGCGCCAGCCGGAGACCGAGATCGGCATCTTCCGTCACATTGTAGGGATCCCAAGCCCCAACCTCCTTCAACGCGCGGACGCGAAAGTGATTTGAGGTGCCGCCCAAAGGCAGCGGCAGACGGTGATTGGCCAGCACGGGCAGCAGCACGCCAAAGAGGACCGCGTATTCGATGGTGAATTGCCGGGTCAGCCAATTCTCGTTGGGATTGAAGAAGGTCAGTTGCGCCTGCAGGCAGGCGAGGTCTGGCGGCGCGGCATGAAACCGGTCCGCCGCCTTGCGCAGTTGGTCCAACTCCGGGATATCTTCGGCATCATAGATGGTCAGCAGTTGGCCGCGGCAGAACTGCAGCGCGTAATTCAACGCCCGCGGCTTGGTCTGTGGGTGCCCTGCCGGCACCACGATGATCTCGAATTGCACCGGGAGGCAGATGGCCGCCAGCGCCCGTTGCATCACGGTGTCGGTTTCCTCGATGATCAGTTTGATGTCCAGCTTGTCAGCCGGGTAATCCAGGTTCGTCATCGCGCCGAGCAGCTGCTTCAACACCGCCGTTTCCCGGAACAGCGGCACCAGAACCGAATAGACCGGCAACATGCTGTCAGCCTGACGGACCATCCGTTGACGTTTGAGCCGCAGTGGCGGGAACAGGCAAAGAATGCGGAGGGCGATTACCGACAGGAAGAACAGCCCGCTCACCGCGCTGGCGGCAACCCACGTCACATTGAGCGGCAGCAGCAGCGCCCCAAACAGCAGCAGGACCGCCAGCACCGTGCCAATCATGGCCTGTGCATCCGACAGGCGCCGGCTGGCCGAAAACTCCGGCATGCGGCGGGCAAGGCCGGACGTTGCTTCCTGCAACAGCTTTGCGCCATGCACGGCGCGGGCGGCCGCAACAAGTTCGCCAGCTTCCGCATAGGCAATCACAGTCGACCGCTGCTCCGCCGCCTCCTCAAGCGCCAGTTGCCCGCAGGCGGCATAAAGGTGAAGTCCGGGCAGTGATACGAGAGGAACGAGTTTTCGGCTGCAGGCAAGGCGGAGGTCTTCGGGCGGTAGCCGCCGCAGGGCGTCACAAAGTGTCTCGATATCCAGTCTCGGCAAGACATTGCCACGTTGTGGCAGTAACGTCCGGAAACTGAAGCCTTCATTGAACCCATAGGGTTCACCGACATCCGGCAGAGACAAAATACGCACCCACGGCAACTGACATAGCGTAAACCAATGATGCGACCCTACGTAAATTTAGCAAGCACCTTATGCGTGTATTTTCTGTCATTTTTTCACTTTGAAAGTGCACTGGCGCAAACAGCTCCCGACAAGGGCTATGAGCCGCCACTGTATCGCAATGTCCTGGACTTGCCGCCGCCCCAACTGCCGGCCACGACGGAAGTGCGGCTGCTGGCCGACGATGACTTTGCCCCCTACAGTTTCCTGTCTTCGTCTGGAGCGCCGGGTGGCTTGTCGGTGGAACTGGCCATGGCCGCCTGTGCCGAGCTTGGCATCCGCTGCACCGTCTCCGCCCTGCCCTTTGCCGAGATCCTCCCGGCCCTCGCGCGGGGCGAGGGAGACGTGGCCATTTCCGGCCCGCGGCTGGATGAGGCCTCCGTCCGCGAGGCGCTGGCGACCCGCCCCTATTTCCGCACGATGGGCCGCTTTGCCGTGCAGACAGCAAACCCTGTGACCGATGCTGGCGTAGCGGCTTTGGCCGGCAAGCGCATAGCCGTCACCGCCAAGACCCTGCACGCCCGCTGGCTTGAAACCTATTACACAGGTTCCGAGATCGTCCCCTTCGAGGATGCGGCGACCGCCGCCGATGCCCTGCGCACCGGCAAGGCCGACATCCTCTTTGGCGACAACGTCCAGCTGATTTACTGGACGTCTGGCCAGGCCTCCGGCGGCTGCTGCCGCCTGCTCGGCGGCGCCTATTCCGACGCCGGCCACTTCAGCCGCAATTTCGTCTTCATGGTGCAGAAGCAGAAACCCGAACTGCGTGCCGCCTTCGACTATGGCCTCGACATGGCGCAGAAGAACGGCGCCACGGCACGCATCCTCAAGGCCTACTTCCCTTTGAGTCCGTGGTGAGCGATCGCCTCTGCATCGCAGCCACAGAGGTGGGCAAGCGTCGTGCCCTGGCGTGAGAGCTCATCCGAAATGCCGCCGAGGATCTCGCTCACCAGCCTGGGCCCCTTGTAGACCAGCGCCGAATAAAGCTGCACCAGGCTTGCTCCGGCCCTGATTTTCAGCAGCGCCGATGCCGCATCATGAACGCCGCCGGCGCCCACCAGGGGAATGGCACCTTTCGTCAGCATACGGAGTTTGGCCAGCTGCACCGTCGACAGCTGCAGCAATGGCAGTCCCGAAAGCCCGCCCGGCTCCGCCTTCAACGCCGAACGTAGGCCATCGCGGCCGAGCGTCGTATTCGACACGATAATGCCATCGACAGCGCCATTTCCGCAGGCGATCGCGATATCCTCCATCTCGTCGTCGCGCAGGTCCGGCGCGATCTTCAGCAGCATCGGCGGCCTGAGGTCTTGCATGTCGCGCGCCACATTGAGCCGCGTCAGCAAGGATTCGAGCTCGGCCCGCGACTGCAGCGCGCGCAGGCCCGGCGTGTTGGGCGACGAGATGTTGACGGTGAAATACGACGCCAGATGCGAGAAGGCATGAATGCCCTTCACATAGTCGCCGATCCGGTCGCCTGAATCCTTGTTGGCGCCGATGTTGACGCCGACGATACCGGGTCTTGCCCGTCGCACCGCCAGCCGTTTCAGCGCCGCGTCATGGCCCTCGTTGTTGAAACCCATCCGGTTTATGACGGCCAAGTCCTCCGCCAGCCGGAACAGCCGCGGCCGGGGATTGCCGTCCTGCGGCTTCGGCGTCACCGTGCCGATCTCGGTAAAGCCGAAACCCAGCGACAGCATCTGGTCCGGCACCAGCGCATTCTTGTCGAACCCTGCCGCCAGTCCCAGCGGATTGGGAAAATCGAGACCGAAGGCCCGCACCGCCAGCCGCCCGTCGCAAGGTGGTGGCGCCGGGGCTGGCATCAGGCGCAACGCCCTGATGGTCAACTGATGCGCCGTCTCGGCGTCGAGCGCGTGCAGCAGCGGCTTCGCCAGGGGAAACCCCAATCGCGCCAGCATCACGTGCCGGTCTCCGGCGGAAACACGTGCACGCCGCCCACCAGCGGCAATGGCTTCACCCATGCCGCGCGGGCCGGGTCGATCGCTCCATAGACATGGGGAAACAGATCACCGCCGCGTGACGGCTCCCACTTGAGTGTGTCGATCTGGTCTTCGGCGAAGGCCACCAGCACCAGCCCGTTCTGGCCTGCGAAATGCCGGGCCGCCGTTTCGCGCACTTGATGCGCGGCGGAAAGATGGATGAAACCATCCTTGAGGTCCACGGCGGCGCCCTCGAAACGGCCGGCGGCATTGGCCCGGGCCCAGTCTTCGGCCGCCAGGATCTTGAACAGGAATCGCATGGGGCCGGACCATAGGCGCAAGGCCGCATATGGACAATGCCGCCATTCCAAGGTATAGGTTCCTATCAATAAGAAATTTTTGCGGCACCCTTTACGATTTCAGAGGCGGAAACATGCTCAGTCACAAGCAGGTCTGGAACGCGATCGACGTGATCGCCGAACGTTATGGCTATTCGGCCTCGGGGCTTGCCAAGAAATCCGGACTGGATCCCACCTCCTTCAATCCCTCGAAGCGCAACGGGCCGGATGGCCGCCCGCGCTGGCCGACGATGGAATCGATCTCCCGCCTGCTGCAGGCGTCTGGCGCGAGCGTCGAGGAATTCTCCGATCTGCTGACCGGCCGCAAGGGCCAGCCGCCGAAGCGCAAGCAGATTCCGCTGATGGGCTTCGCCAAGGCCGGCAAGGGCGGCTTCTTCGATGATTCAGGCTTTCCCGCCGGCAATGGCTGGGATGAGATCGACGTTCCGGGCGTCACCGACCAGAACGCCTATGCGCTGGAAATCACCGGCGACTCGATGCTGCCGGTCTACCGCGAGGGCGACACCATCATCGTCTCGCCCGCCGCCACCATCCGGAAGGGCGACCGTGTCGTCGTCCGCACCGTCGATGGCCAGGTCATGGCCAAGCTCATGCAGCGCCAGACCTCCAAGACACTCGAACTCGCCTCCTTCAACCCGTCTCATGCCACCAAGGTTTTGGACATGAAGGACGTCGACTGGATCGCCCGCATTTTGTGGGCGAGCCAATAGGCGTTCGCCGGTTCGCCCTTCAAAAAGACAGAAGCCCGGCCGAACCCGCCGGGCTTCCTCATATGTGGAGCAGACACCTGCGCCTTACTGAAGGCCGTTGGTATCGTTGGGCGCTCCCGAACCAATGACATTGTTTCCATAAGACCCGACCACCGCCGAGTTGCTGACGTCAATATCAAGCGCTGCCCCGCGGGCGGTCGACCGGTTGAGCGTGATGCGCGCGCCAGCGCCAGCCGCCTTGACGGAGAAGGTCTGATTTTTCGAAATCACGCTATCCTCGACGAACACCCGATTCACGGAGCCCGTGCTGCTGACATTGACGCCACCGAGATTTCCGAAAATTGTCACGTTATCCAGCATGACATCGACAGCCAGCGAGCTCTGGACATCAATGCCAAAGCCCGCCCCTCCCCGATGGTTCATGATCGTCGTGTCGCGGATCTGGACGCTGTCAGCCCCCAGAACGCGGATGCCGTTGAGGCCCGTGCCTGCACCGTTGATCTTCAGGCCGTCGATGATGACGCGGCGGGAGGGAGGCGGAAACGTCGCGGAGTTGATGTTGATGACGATGCCAGAGACGCTCGCGGACAGAATGCTGCCGAGGCTGCCGTCCGAGACGATGCTGATCGGCTTGGTGATCGTCACCGCCCCAAATCCGCCCGGGTCCAGAACGCTGATCTCGCCGTTGTTTGCCGTTTTGGAGATGGCGCCGGCAAATGTCTTGCACGGTGCGGTTCTGCTGCAAGGATTGGCATCGTCGCCAACTCCAGACACCCATGTCCGTGTCGCCTGTGCATTGGCTGATAGTGTCGAGGAAGCAATCGCCGCCAGTGCGGCAATGATAAGTTTGCAAGCAGTACGCATGTGAGCAATTCCTTGTGCTGTCGTTGCTTCAAATCTGTCACGCAATTGGACAACTGTCCACAGAGCAGGAATGATGCCACTCTCACAGTTTCGATCGGATGGACCTGCTACTGACAAGCAGGCGTTCCGTAAATCGAGCGGCTACGGCAACCCTGGGTTATCACTTCACCACGCACTGCCCGTCCATCCGCCTTCATGCCAGCAAGGTCTTGGGCATGAAGGTTGTCGGCAGGATCGCCCACATTTTACGGGCGAGCCAATAGCCGTCCCTCCGGCCTTATTCCTGGATATCGACGGCGAAGGTCCACGGCCCGATATGGGCATTCTCGATCGTGTTGCCGGTTTGCATCGTGATCCGCACGGTGTGCTGGCCAGCGCTGACCCTCGTCACCCATTCGAAAGAATGAGCCGTGCCGCTGTTGGTTTTGTCATTGCTGAATCTCAGGGCGTTGGAGAACCACGCAGGCTTCATCTCGGTTGTGTCAACAACGGCCCTCATGAAACATGACAAGGGACAATTGGCGATCGCACTGAAGCGCACCCTCACGCAATTGGTTGTCCCCGCCGGCACCGTGAAGTTGGCTGCGGCTCCCTTGAAGTTCACCGGAATTTCCGAATTCGTCGTGAAGAAGTCGATGTCGGACTTGACGATGCTTTTGATCAGGGGGCCGCATTGCGTGGCAATCGGCGCGGCTTGAGCCGTGCCGGCAAGCGGCAGGGCGAGAAGTAAAAGGACTGCGGCAGGCTTCGTGAATCGCATGGCAGGTCTCCTCAGCTGCGACACACCCAACGAGCCTCATATACCCCAATCAGTGAGGCTTGACGAGACCTCCGCCAACCGCCTTTGCGATCAGCGCCCGTGTATTGGCAATGCCGTAAAGCGCCACGAAGCTGCCGAAGCGCGGCCCCTTCTCTTCCCCGAGCAGCACCTGATACAGCATGTTGAACCAGCTCTGCGCCACGCCCACCGAGCCGTCCTTCTGCGTCGTCTTGTAGGGATCGCGGCGGCCGATGTCATAGACCTTGAGCTGGATGTCTTCGGGTGAAGACCCTTCCGGCAATGTGCCGAGAGCCGCCGCGAGATCGTTGAGGGCTGCGGCCTCTTCATCCGTGGGCAGACGATATTGCTTCTTCGGCTTCACGAAATCGTCGAAGTAGCGCAGCGCATAGCCGGTGAGAGCATCGAGCCGCGGATGCGTTTCCGGCGTCAGATGCGGCGCATAGCGCTGGATGAAGCCCCACAGCGCCGACTTCTCATGCGCATTGGCAACCGCTGCAAGATTCAGCAGCAGCGAGAAGGTGATGCCGCCCTCTTCCGGCAGCGGCGGATGCCCCTGATGGATGTGCCACACCGGATTCATCAGCTGGTCCACCGGCTTGTCGAGCTGCCGTTGATATGCCGAGAGATAGGCTGCGTAGTCATCGACGGCGCGCGGGATCACGTCGAAATATAGCCGCTTGGCCTCGCGCGGCTTGTTGTACATGAACAGCGACAGCGAGTCCGGGTCGGCATAGGTCAGCCACTCGTCGATGGTCAGCCCGTTGCCCTTCGACTTGGAAATCTTCTGGCCCTTGTCGTCGAGGAACAGCTCGTAGACGTAATGCTCAGGTGCCACGGCGCCGAGGATCTCGCTGATCCGGTCATAGATCGGCGCATTGGTTTGATGATCCTTGCCGAACATCTCGAAGTCGACGCCGAGTGCGGCCCAGCGCATGCCGAAGTCCGGCTTCCACTGCAGCTTGGTGCGGCCGCCGCGCACATCGAGCGTCACATCGGTACCGTCTTCGTCCGCAAACGTAATGGTGCCTTGGCTGGCGTTCACATCCTTCATCGGCACATAGAGCACGCGGCCCGAGGTCGGTGAGATCGGCAGGAACGGGCTGTAGGTCGCCTGACGTTCCTCGCCCAGCGTCGGCAGCATCACCGCCATGATGTCGTCGAACTTTTCCAGCGCCCGGATCAGCATGTCGTCGAACTTGCCAGACTTGTAATAGTCGGTGGCGCTGGCGAACTCGTACTCAAAACCAAAGGTGTCGAGAAAGCGCCTGAGCATCGCGTTGTTGTGATGGCCGTAGCTCTCGAAGCCGCCATAAGGGTCGGGCACCACGGTTAGCGGCTTGTGTAGATGCGGCAGGAGAAACGACCGGTCCGGCACATTCTCCGGAATCTTGCGCATGCCGTCCATGTCATCCGAGAAGCACAAGAGCCGCGTCGGGATATCGCACAGCAGCTCGAAGGCGCGGCGCACCATGGTGGTGCGCGCCACTTCGCCGAACGTGCCGATATGCGGCAGGCCCGAAGGCCCATAGCCGGTCTCGAACAGCACTTCCTGTTTGCCGGTGCGCTTGACACGGGCGACGAGCTTGCGCGCCTCCTCGAAAGGCCAGGCCTTGCTGGTCTGTGCGGCTTCGCGAAGGGCGTGATCGGCGGTCATGTGCGGGCTTCCGGATGAAATGGGACGGGCCTGTTTAGGGAGGAGCCCGCCCAAGGTC
>CAUJIO010000024.1 GCA_963205315.1 Pseudomonadota bacterium
TGGACTGGATGGTGGGCGATACTGGACTCGAACCAGTGACCCCTGCGATGTGAACACAGTGCTCTACCAACTGCGTCGCTTCGCTCCTGTCCAAAAAACCAATCTTCTCAATGACTTTCGAAGATAGTGGTTTTTCGGCAGCTAATCAAGACCGCCCGGAAAATGAGGTCCTCTGTGACCAGATTGTGACCAGCAATCAACGCGACTGAGTGCACCATCAAGCACACAATCAAAGACGTTTGGCCCTTCATGACTCTCAGGGAGTCGCACACTGGCCTTGCTAATCTCACTTACCCACCTACCAGATGATCCCACAAGTGCCACCACAACGATTCCAGGAGTCTCGGAGAGCTATTGTAGCTCCAAGGCAGCGTGAGGCCCTCGGAGGGGGTAGGCAGGGGGGGGGCTGGGTGGCCTCAAAAATTAATGAACGACACCTTGACAATTTCTCGAAGAAATTCAGCGTTCCCAAATATGCCACACAAAGAGGGGATACATCATACTGTTAAGGTAGTATCGCTCCTGAAGTTTACTTTCTAATCGGACCAGCATCATGAAAACATTCACCTGCTTTCTAACTCTGGCACTGTCTGGCGTCCTTTTTGGTGCTGTTTCAGCCAGTGCAGAAGTCATACCGCCAACTCATAACGCTAGCACAAATCTAAGAGTTGAAGTCAGCAGACAGAAAAGCTGCACATTCGTCACGCATGACTGCGAACTCTGCATTCGTTCGGATGATGATCGAATCTCTTGCTCTAGCGTAGGTTTTGCATGTCAACCAAAAGCATGGCGCTGTCTTGAGAGCACAAACTCAAATGCTGACAACCAGCTCAACAAAGGTATCGCTCATCCTTGAAGCGTGCAAAGAGTTTCTACAACCGTTGAAAGATGTATAAAGCCTATGGGTAGTGGCTCCCAAGGCACTCACCTGTGAAAAGAGCGCTTATATCCATAAACATACTGACCACTCGTTGCCAGTCATTTGCCAAGAAAGAAGAGAACTAATTTATATAAAAATAGTAGAATTAGAGTCACTGACACAATGTCAGCTGCAGTATAAAGTATTGCGTCAATTTCAGATACAGTCGGATTAGGACGCCAAACGAGACGAAGCCAAATCTTCAGCCCAAGAAACGCAGCTAGAATCTTTAAAAGATCAAATCCGGTCGATGAGTTCCAATAAGTCCTGTCCAGATTACGCTCTGACTTGAACCTAGCTAAGAATCGCGTGTACTCCACACCACTGTCGAGCGTAAGCAGCGAATGATTTAGTTCTCGTGCAAGTCCCAATCGCTTAGTACCTAAACACCAAAGAGCAAACGTCTTCACGTCTGGAGAGGGGCCAAAATAGTACGACAAAAACTCATCCAATATGGTGTCAGCAATTGGCTTTGCATCAGTGTATTGTTTAGTGTTGATCAGTGTGAGGCGGAATATCATTGCCGGAATGTCGGAATACCACCTTAGTCTCTCTACAATGCGTGAGACTTCCGGATAGTATCTAAGTATTGCATCCCATGACGAGTCAACTTGTGCATTGAAAACGTCATCGTAGTTAAGTGTTTCGAGTTCTTCAAAGTGCCCTCGATTGGCATTAGTGCCCGTTCTCATTGAATCATATTCCTGACGGGCTTTTGAGTTCGACAATACTTCAAATGCTTCGGTCATTTGCCGCAGTCGAGAGTCAAATGCAGGACCAGAACCATTGCTATTACGAAGTTTTGCTTCGCACGCCTGGTATAGGGCTCTAATCACTTCTATATCTGAGCTAGGAAGGGCAGATATCTGACTATAATAATCAACGGATAAATTCAGAGTCATTCTTCGCTATCCATAGGCTCTCGATAGTCCTCGGCGATCAGCCAGTTTCGGAATTGAGAGTGAATAACCGCGTATATCTGCGAACGATGCGAGTTTGATCAAATTTCCCTGGCTCTCTCTCATGCTTGCTAGCCAAATCCATTGGCGCTCTCAACATCTTGTAGCTCCTATTGGTCGGGATACTAACATGATAAAATAGTGGGTAAGATAGCAGGTATGATAGACAACAGCCACACAACGATAGAACGGCGATATAACGCGTGATAACAAATATTTAGACTATTGTCCGCAACTGAGTTGTTTGATCAGACAGGCTCTGCCAGCAGCAGAAAACCTGGAGGCCGAAGCCTCCAAGTCATTGTCGCTATTTTTCTCAAGGTACCAACTGATTTAGGTCCTTGGGGCACGGAAGTGCATATCCGTGAGGCAGTCGCCGCTCCCCTAGGATAATGGAGGCATCCCTGCCTTGCCCGGGGTTCTGATTCTTGAGGTACCCGAGCTCTATACTCTTTTGGACACTTCTGCTGACAGAACTCTGGTCCTTTTTCAAAACCTCCGCCAGAGTCGACTGGGTTACACCGTTAGTGAAGGGATCATAATCTCCAGTTGAATTGACCATCGTGGAGACAGCTTCGACAAGCTCCCTGATGTGAACCGGAACTGCTAATTCCAGACCCTCAGATAGCGGACCATTGACGAGGTCGTATACTTCCTCATAGTCTTCCAACGTTGCAACAATTTCACCACTCTCGTTCCTTTGTCTTATGCACTTATGCATTAAAGCATGGGAGGAGATAAGTGAGAGGACCTGCGGGAAATCCCGCTGTACTCTATGATGAGTAAGCGGCAGTGCCCTAGCAATTGACGCTGCAAATGGGATGGCAACGCTTACCGATCCTGATCCAATTAGCCTGTCGAATTCATGCCATCGCGTGAAGTCTGGACCCTGATTAGGTCTTGAGCCCAACGCCTGAGCCAGGAGAGCAGCCCTAATTTGATCTGTTGACTCCCTTATGTTCAATGACAGCATTCGACTTTCGTCTTCTGGATGTAGGCTATTGGCAGTTGTGGTCATGATAAGGCCGCATGGACCTTGTACAGTTGGCAATTCCTTTCCGGTTAGGCCCTTGTCTGTTTTTTGAACCGTCATGTATCTTACGGTCCCTTCACTCAGAAGTTGTCGCAGAAACGCGCGGCCATCGCCAGATGCCAAGCCAGCCGCTTCGCCTATGACCAGATGTTTGTGACGGAGGTCCATTCCGCTATAAACAATGGCTTTCTCAGACATTCCCGCAAAGTACTGATAGGTATCCGCTGGGACAAACTTCAGAGCACTTTCGAGCGCAAAGGATTTTCCGCTGCCTGATGGCCCCTTCACGACGCATGACACTGGCCGTTCAAATCTTCGCGTGTAAAGCGCCAGGAATAACACTTTGGGAATATCCGTAGACCCTGCAAAATTTAGCTTTCGCAAGTCCTTTTCTAGTTCGAACAATATCCTTTTGCATTGACTCAGTTCGAGACAAGCTTCTTCAATAGACTGATCTATAATAAGATCCTCCTTCTAAAATAAGTCTCTGTAATTATTTCGTTTGTTCGAGGGAAAACTGCCCCTCATAAAACATATAGGTACACCTATCCTAGGTTTCAATACCTAGGAAGCAGAATCTTTTTGGATGTGGCGATTGCGGTCCAATTGTTCAAGGATCCGAGTTTGCTGCGGATGAGAATATCGAAACAGCATGCGGGGATCACGGTGGCCACTGATGAGGGCCACTTCAGGAGTGGTAAGTCCCAGCTCAAAGAACCGACTAATGGCTTCGTGCCTGAGATCATGAAAATGCAAATCGCTTATCCCGGCCCTTTTTGTTATTCGCTCCCAAGATAGTCTGAGGGCATTGGCTGTTGTCGGAAAAATCCTCCTTTCTCTGTTCATTTCCCCAACTTGTAGATCGCCACCAAGCTTGTGCAAGAGTGCACAAGAGGCCTTAGAAAGAGGGATAGTCCTAGAATGCCCATTCTTAGCTCTGGGGACGATCATAAGGCGGCGCTCGAAGTCAATATTGCTCCAAGTGCTTAAGAGAATTTCTGACCGCCTTAGACCCGTCTGAAGCGCAAACAGGATGATAGGGAAGATGAACCTATTTTTCGTCTTGTCTGCTGCGAGTTTGATCCGTTCAAGCTCTCCATCCCTTAGCCGCCTCTCTCGTCTGTTGTTCGGACAGTCGAGCCTGACGTTGTCGAGAGGGTTCTCTCCAATAGGCAATCCCCATTCGGATCTTGCTGTCTCAAACATGTTGTGCAGTGGTGAGAACTCTCGCTTTAACGTGTTAGGTGTTACCTTCTGGAGCCGTTCGTCCCTATAGGCTGCAAAATCTGCTGGTGACAGGTCCGAGACGCGCTTGCTGCACAAGGTGTGTCGGAGGAAAGCGTTAAATACGATAGTTTCGACGTCTGCTCCACGCTTCCTCGGTGTGACTTCGTCCCGGTAACGAATGATTAGATCACCAAGGGTGTGCCGTTCAAGCTGGCGCGGATCCTTTGGGAGTTCCTTCCGGTCAGCCTGGACCTCCACTTGACGTGCCCAGGCTTCGGCGTCCTTCCTCATAACGAAACTCTTGGCGAGGTTAGGGGAGCCTAGGCGGCGGATTTGAACCTGCCACTTGCCATTGCGCTTGCGAATCGAAGCCATGAAAGTCCTCTCGTTGTGACCACAGTGTGACCATTGAGATGACTCGATTTTTCAGGAGGAGGGTTGGCCACTTAAGTCTTTGTTCTGTCTGACTTAAAATGGTGGGCGATACTGGACTCGAACCAGTGACCCCTGCGATGTGAACACAGTGCTCTACCAACTGAGCTAATCGCCCTGACCAAGGGAAGCGGCTCTATAGGCGGAAGCTGAAGGGCAAGTCAAGGACTGCCGCTTGACGTTTCGCCCTTCCGTGTCCAATGATGGACGAATTGCGAGGGGCCAGGATTATCATTCAGGCAACGCGTCCGGTTTGCTGAGAATGCACCGGAGCAGGCGGGGCTTGCATCGTGATTTCACAGGGAGTGACTCGCATGCCCAAGCTCTATCCCGGAACATATCACCTCACCGCTGCAACCCCGCTGCCGCCGCTCCGAGTCTGGTGGCCAAAACCGCTGCGGTGCAGGTTCAGGCCATTCCACGCGCTTGCTGCGGCCTTACTGGCATCCGCAGTACTGGGGAGCGGGGCGCTTGCCAATCCACCCGCAGCGTCGCGCTGTGATTTCAACAACGATGGATTCGATGATCTGGCCGTCGGATCGCCTGGCGAGTCGGTCGGAAGTGCCAAGGCGGCGGGTTCCGTCAATGTCATTTACGGCACAGCGGTGGGGCTCAACAGCACCGGCAACCAGCTTTGGCATGAGAATATTATGGGTGTCCTCGGGATCGCCGAATCCGGTGACCGCTTCGGCGCAAGTCTGGCCTGTGCCGATTTCAATCTCGATGGCATCGACGACCTTGCCATCGGCGCACCCGGTGAAGATGTCGGCAATGCCGTGGATGCCGGCGCCGTCCACGTCTTGCTCGGCAGCAGAACCGGTCTGACCGCCTCCGGCAATCAACTGTGGCACCAGGACAGCCTGTCGCTGGCCGGGACGGCAGAATCCGGCGATCAATTCGGTGCTGCGCTGGCGGCCGGCGATTTCGATGATGATGTCGCCTATGACCTGGCCATTGGCGCACCCGGCGAAAATATCGATTCAGGCGGACCAAGGGACGGCGGCGAGGTGACGGTGCTGTATGGCGGTGGCAGCAGCGGACTGAGGGCGGAAAGGTCCCAGGTGTGGAACCAGGATTCGGCGTCCGTCCGGGATGAGGCAAACGGCGATGACCTGTTTGGCGCCGCATTGGCGGCGGGCGATTTCGACCACGATGGCTTCGACGATCTGGCCATTGGTGTTCCGGGCGAGGACCTGGCACAGCCGGCCGGCGAGAGCGCATCCGATGGCGGCGCCGTCAATGTGCTGAATGGGTCGTCGGCGGGTCTCGCCGCCAGCCGCGATCAGTTCTTGTCGCAGGACGCTTTGGCGGGTGCCCACGAGGACGGCGATCATTTTGGATTTTCACTGGCGAGCGGCGATTTCAACAATGACGATTTCGACGACTTGGCGGTCGGCGTGCCCGGTGAGGATGTCGGCCAGAACGCGAGCGCTGGAGCCGTCAATGTCGTCTATGGCAGCGCGATCTTGTTGACGTCAGCCGGTAACCAGATCTGGGACCAGGACATTGCCTTTGTCGCCGGCGTATCCGAGTCGGCCGACGCCTTTGGCGCTTCCGTTGCAACGGGCGATTTCAATGGCGACGGATTCGATGACCTGGCGGTGGGCGTGCCGGGCGAAGATGACGCCGGGATCCTGGATACAGGAGCCGTCAACGTGCTCTTCGGAAGCGCGGCACGGTTGATTGGCGGCGGCAGCAAGATCTTCAGCCAGAATACGGCTTCGATCGAAGGGGTAGCCGAGCCCGGCGAGGCTTTTGGATCGTCGCTGGCCGTGGGACGGTTCGACAGCGGCAATCGCGCCGACCTCGCCATTGGTGTGCCGGGAGAGTCGGTCGGCGCGACTTCGAGTGCCGGCGCCGTCAATGTTCTCTACGGCAGCGCATCGGGCCCGTCTGGCACGAAGGATCAGATCTGGCATCAGGACAGCCCGGGAGTAGCAGGCGTGGCCGAAGCCTATGACCGGTTGGGCGATCAGCCGCCAACCTCCTTTGGTATCTATCGCATTCCCTATGCCAACGGCACAAAAATGCGGGTATCACGGGACCATTATTCGCACACGCCGGATTTCAACGAACTTGACCTCGTTGGCACGGCCGGCGCCGGTGCGGGTGGCTATGTCATCGTCGCCGCCGCTGCGGGGACGATCATGGCCATCGAGGATTCGAACGCCGAACCCACCAGCAGCAACAATTATGTGTGGATTGCTCACGGTAACGGCGAATGGACCAAGTACACGCACTTCAAGACCGGCACGGTGACGGCACTGGGACGGACAGTGGGGCAACTGGTCTTTGCCGGGACGACACTCGGCATCCAGGGAGATGTCGGTCAGGCCAATGGCTCGCACCTGCATTTCGAAGTCGCAGTGCCCGACGATCCGGCCACCGCCCTGGATAGCGGTGGTTACGTTAGGGGCGCGTCATTCGTGCCGCTGATCTGTGATATTCCCGGCAACGTGTTTTATGGTGGCGTGACCTATACCGCCGGCAATTGCTGACGGCTGCGGCACGCCTCAGGGCGCGTCGAGCAGTTCGACGATGACATCGTAGGCCTCGTCGTAGTGCCCGATCATGCGGTCGGGGCCATACTCGGCCACCGGCTTCGGCGTATAGCCGAAGGGAACCCCGATCACCGGCACACCGGCATTGCGCGCCGTGAGAATGTCCGTCTCGCTGTCGCCAATCATCAGGCTGCGTGGCGCAGAAAGATCGAGACGCCGAACGGTTTCGTGGAAAGGCCGTGGATCGGGTTTGGCGATGCCAAGCGTATCCGGGCCCACAACGGCACCGAAATATTTCGACAGGCCGAGCGCGTCGAGCAGCAGCACCGACAGGGTCGCCAGCTTGTTGGTGCACACGCCAAGCGCGATGCCGTCCGCCTTCAGCCGGTCGAGGAGCACGGTGAGGCCGGGGAAGGGGGTGCTGTCACCGGCGATATTCTCGGCGTAGAAGTCGACGAAGGTTTTGTAGTCGGGTTCGACGTCGTATCCCTCCGGCAGGCCTCCGGTCGCGGCCAGTCCCCGCGTGAGCAGGGCCCTGGCACCGTGGCCGACGAAGACTCGCACCTCCTCCATGCCGATCGCCCGGCGTCCGCGCAGGTTCAGAACGTGGTTGGTGGCCCGCATCAGGTCTGGCGCGGTGTCGACCAGGGTTCCGTCGAGGTCGAAAATCACCGCCCGGTCTGTCATGCAAGCCCCGCAAATCTGGTCTGTTGGTGAAGGCGCGGACCCCATGCTAAGAGGCCGCCACCCAAAGGAGGAATTTCAGATGGATATCCGGAAAACCCAAGTCCTGCGCGACATACTGAAGGACCAGTCGCTGCTCAAGGACAAATGCTACATCGACGGCAAGTGGGTCGGCGGTTCCGCCACCATCAATGTCACCAATCCGGTGAATGAAAGCGTCATCGGCACCGTGCCGAAGCTTGGCGCCGCCGAGACCCGCACCGCCATCGAGGCCGCCCAGCGTGCCCAGAAGGAATGGGCAAAGAAGACCGCCAAGGAACGCGCTGCCATCCTGCGCAAGTGGTTCAACCTGATGCTCGAGAACCAGGAGGACCTGGCCCAGATCATGACCGCTGAACAGGGCAAGCCATTGGCCGAATCGCGCGGTGAAATCGCCTACGGCGCCTCCTTCATCGAGTTCTTTGCCGAAGAGGGAAAGCGCATCTATGGCGAGACGATTCCCTCGCCCTGGCCCAACGGCCGCATGGTGGTAATCAAGCAGCCGGTCGGTGTGGTGGCGGCAATTACGCCGTGGAATTTCCCCAATGCCATGATCACCCGCAAGGCCGGCCCGGCGCTCGCCGCCGGCTGCGCCTTCGTTTGCAAGCCAGCCAATGAGACGCCGCTCTCGGCGCTGGCCATCGCCGAACTGGGCGAGCGCGCCGGCCTTCCCGCCGGTGTCTTCTCGGTCCTGACCGGTGTCAGCCGCGAGATCGGCGCCGAGATGACGTCGAGCCCCATCGTCCGTGCACTGACTTTCACCGGCTCGACCGAAGTCGGCCGCGTCCTCATGGCGCAATGTGCGCCAACGATCAAGAAGGTCGGTCTCGAACTCGGCGGCAATGCACCATTCATCGTTTTCGATGATGCCGACCTCGACGCGGCCGTGCAGGGCGCCATGATGTCGAAGTACCGCAACGCCGGCCAGACTTGCGTCTGCGCCAACCGCCTGCTGGTTCAGGACGGCGTCTATGACGCCTTTGCCGAAAAGCTGGCCGAGGCGGTGAGGAAGTTGAAGGTCGGGGATGGCACGGAAGCCGGCGTCACCACCGGTCCGCTGATCAACAAGGCGGCGATCGCCAAGGTGCAGGAGCACATTGACGACGCGGTGAAGAAGGGCGGCAAGGTCGTCGTCGGCGGAAAGTCGCTGGGCGGCAACTTCTTCGAGCCGACGCTGATCCGCGACGTGACCTCCGACATGGCAGTGGCGCGCGAGGAAACCTTTGGCCCTGTCGCACCCCTGTTCCGCTTCAAGACCGAGGAAGAGGCGATCGCCATGGCCAACGACACCGAGTTCGGCCTCGCCTGCTATTTTTATTCGCGTGACATCGGCCGCGTCTGGCGCGTCGCCGAGGGCCTCGAATACGGCATGGTGGGCATCAACGAGGGCATCATCTCGACGGCCGAAGCGCCGTTCGGCGGTGTCAAGGAATCGGGCCTCGGCCGCGAGGGATCGCATCACGGCGTCGAGGAATATCTGGAAATGAAATACATGTTGATGGGCGGGCTTGGAAAGTGACAGCTGACGAACAGAAGAAGGCCGCGGCTCTGGCTGCACTCGACTACGTAAAGCCGGGCATGAAGCTGGGGCTCGGAACTGGCTCCACCGCCAATCACTTCATCACGGCGCTGGCCGAGAAGGTGAAGGCCGGTCTCGACGTGCAATGCGTTGCGACCTCCCGGGCAACGTTCGAACTGGGCCAGAGCCTGGGGCTGAAGATGGTGACCCTTGAACAGCAGCCCTATCTCGACATCACGGTCGATGGCGCGGACGAGTTCGACGACAAGTTCCAGCTGATCAAGGGCGGCGGCGGCGCGCTTCTGTTCGAGAAGATCGTGGCAACGTCATCGAAATACATGATCGTCATTGCCGATCAGTCCAAGAAGGTTGCGACGCTGGGCAAGTTCCCGTTGCCCGTCGAGGTCGTGCCTTTCGGCGTGAATGCCACGGCCTGGAAGCTCGAGCGTGCGCTGCGGATTTGCGGTCTGAAGGGCAGGCTGGTGATGCGGCTGAAGGATGGCAGGCCCTTCGTCACCGATGGCGGCAACGCAATCATCGACATCTCACTGGGCGCCATCAACGATGCCGACCGGCTGGGAAATCTGCTGAGCGTCACGCCGGGGGTTGTCGATCACGGATTGTTCATTGGCATTTGCGGCATCATTCTGATGGGTACGGATGACGGCGTGAAGACCTTCAAGAAAGCATGAGCAGCTTCGATTTCGATCTCTTTGTCATTGGTGCAGGGTCCGGCGGTGTGCGCGCCGGGCGCATTGCCGCGCGTTATGGCGCCAGGGTTGCTGTCGCGGAAGAATACCGCGTCGGCGGCACCTGCGTCATCCGCGGCTGCGTGCCGAAGAAACTCTTCGTCTATGCCTCGAAATTCGCAGAAGAGTTCGAGGATGCGGTGGGCTTCGGCTGGACAACCGACAAGGTGTCATTCGACTGGTCCACGCTGATCGAAAACAAGGACAAGGAGATCGACCGGCTCAACAAGGCCTATATCCGCAACCTGGAAGGCGCGGGCGCCGAACTGATCCTGGAACGTGCCACGGCCGTCGATGCTCATACCGTCATGCTTGCGTCGGGCCGCAAGGTGACGGCGCGATATATTCTGGTCGCGACCGGGGCCACGCCTTTCGTGCCGCGCCACTTGCCTGGCCACGAGCTTGCCATCACCTCCAATGAAGCCTTCCATCTCGAGCGCCTGCCGTCGCGGATTGTCATCGTCGGGGGCGGATATATCGCGGTGGAGTTCGCCGGCATTTTTTCGGGCCTCGGTGTCGAGACCATTCTTGTTTATCGCGGCGAGCAGATCCTGCGCGGATTCGACGACGACATCCGCAATCATCTTGCCACCGAGATGAAGAAGAAGGGCATCGAGCTTCGCATGCAGTCCGATATCGCCAGGATCGACCGTTCCGGCGATGGCGTTCGCGTGACGCTGAACGATGGCGCGGGCTTCGGCGCCGGCCAGATCATGTTTGCCACAGGCCGCATTCCCAATGTCACCGGACTGGGGCTGGATGCCGCGGGCGTCGAACTGACGCCGCACATGGCAGTGAAGGTCGATGCCCGCTCAAAGACGAACGTGGATTCGATCTATGCCGTGGGCGACGTCACCAATCGCGTCAACCTGACGCCCGTTGCGATCCGTGAGGGGCATGCCTTCGCCGACACGGTGTTCGGCGGCAAGCCGGTCGAGGTGGACCACAGCCTGATCCCCACCGCCGTCTTCTCGCAGCCTGAGATCGGCACGGTGGGGCTGACCGAGCAGCAGGCCCGGCAGGGCTTCAAGTCCGTCGACATCTACAAGACCTCGTTCCGTCCGATGAAGCACACGCTCTCTGGCCGCGACGAACGCACGCTGATGAAGCTGGTGGTCGATGGCGATACAGACCGCGTGCTCGGCTGCCACATCGCCGGTCCCGATGCGGGAGAAATGGCGCAACTCCTGGGGATATCGATTAGGCTGGGAGCCAAGAAATCCGACTTCGACGCCACCATGGCGGTCCATCCGACCGCCGCCGAAGAACTTGTCACCCTCCGCGAGAAATGGGTGCCGGGGAAGTAAGCCCGTTTACCGGTTGTGGAATATCCTGCCTTCTGGGGCGTAATCACCCCAGAAGGATGTTCCCGTGGATTTCAAGACGCAACTCGCCAGTGAACTGCCGCCGCTCAGGCGCTTCGCGCGCGCGTTGTGTGGCGACGCCGCCCTTGCAGACGATCTTGTTCAGGACTGTGTCGAGCGGGCTTTGACCAAGAGTCATCTTTACGACCCGGCGCGGCCTTTGCGTGCGTGGCTCTATGCCGTGTTGCGCAACCTCTATATCAGCGGCCTGCGCCGCAGTGGCCGATCGACAGTCGTCAAGACGGTTGATGACCTGATGGAAGGCGAAGGCGCGGTGCCGCCACAGCAGGAGGAGAGGCTGGCGGTCGGTTCTGTGACAGCTGCGTTGGACCGGCTGGCGCCGCAGCATCGTGAAGTCATCGTTCTCGTCTCGCTTGAGGAAATGAGCTACCGCGACGTGGCCGAAATTCTCGGCGTGCCTCTGGGCACTGTCATGTCGCGCCTGTCGCGGGCGCGGGAACATTTGAGATCAATCCTGGAAGACCGCGGCCATACGGTTCTGAGGCGGGTGAAATGACTGTGAACAAGATCGATGACTGGGCGCTTCATGCCTATGTCGACAATGAAGTGTCTGACGAACAGCGTGCCGAGATCGAGCAGCAATTGCGCGCCGATCCTGAAATGGCGCAGAAAGTTGAAGCCTGGCGCCGCCAGCGGGATCTCATGAAACAGGCTTACGATGGCGTGCTGGCCGAAGCGCTGCCGTCCAGCCTCGCCGCAACTCTTCGCACCGGGGGTGGTTTGGCGGCGAGGCCTTATCTGGCGATGGCAGCTGCCATTGCGCTTCTGCTGATCGGTGGCTTTGGAGGCTGGTCTTTCGCTCTGCAAACCGGGGCGCGGGAGGTCGCTGACATCGCCCGGGACGCATTGTCTGCACACGAGGTTTACGCCGCCGAAGTGCGGCATCCCGTCGAAGTGAAAGCCGATGAAAAGGCGCATCTTCAGGCATGGCTGTCGAAACGTGTGGGGACGCCTTTCATCGTCCCGGACCTCACGTCCGAGGGGTACACCTTGCTCGGAGGAAGGCTGGTGGCGTCAGGCGAAAGGCCGGCAGCGCTGCTCATGTATGAGGATGCCAAGGCCAACCGCATTTCCATCCTGCTCACCTCGCGCGATGACGATAGCGAGACCGCGCTGCATGTTGAACAGCGCGGTGGCCTGATCGCCTGCTATTGGCGCGATGGCAAGCTGGCCTTCGCTGTCGCCGGTCAAATGGCCCGCGACCCGATGATGAAGCTGGCCGCGGCCATTTACGAGCGCGTAGAAGGCTGACCGCCTGACCGGTTTTAATTTGATGCGAATGAGAGTGCCTGCTTGCATCAGGATCGTGTTGCCGCATGCCCAAGGGAACTGACGCGGGCTGTGAAATTCCGGAATCGAAACACTCAATCGGCGTGATGTGCCAGGATCCGATCAGGCCTTGCTGCCTCAGACCGGAATGTTTAGTATAACGTTCGAGTGGGCGATGAACGAAGTGGCGGTGCAGCCATTCTTCGTATTGGATTTTAGAGGTCCCGCACATGGCTACACTCGATTTGTCACTTCTTCTTCAAACTGCCGACTTGACCAGTGCAGACTCGGTTTCATTCGACGCCTTTGTGGCCAGCGCGTCCAATCTCTGGCGATGGACGACTCCGAATGGCAATCTCATTGACGTTGTCGGAAGTGGAATGACCTTCAGCGCCGGTCACGCGACAGGCGGCACCGTCACCGCCATCGGGTTCAATGTTGGCAATGATGGCCCGTCACTCACCGAAATCCAGATCACTGGCCTGTCACTGGGCGCTGCCAGTCTCGACAACAGCGCCGGCCGTTTTTGGCGCATGCTGGAAGGCGACGACACCATCATCGGCCCGACCGCGAACGCCACGCCGGGATTGGCCGATGAGGTCAAGTTCTTCGGCGACAATCTGATCGCCCGGCAAGGGGTTGCAAAAGGTGGTGACGATACCATCGCCACCGGCACTGCCCGCGCCACGGTGATTGGTGATGTTGTCGAGGTCGGCAGCGACGCCGCAGGGATGCCGGATATCGATTACCGCGGAGGCGACGACACGGTCAACGGCGCTGTCACGGCACTGCGGCAGACCATCTTCGGCGATGCCCGGGCGGTTCATGCTTCGGGGGCGTTGACCGGTGGCGACGACACCATCGTGCTGCTTGCTTCCGCCGTGGGCAGCGGAGTGTATGGCGATGCCTTCACCGTCGGCGGTACGGCGGACCGCAAGGCCGTACTGATTGGTGGCGATGATGTCATCGATGCAAGCGGCTGCACGGCGGACTTCATCTCGCTCGAAGGCGACGTTGGAACGATGCTGTCATTCGCCACGGTCAGAGGTGGAGACGACACGATGGACGGGGGATCCGGGCGGGACAACATTGTCGGCGACATTCACAACGGCGGTGCCGATAAGATGGTGTGCGGCAACGACACGATCCGCGGCAACGACGGCAGCGACACCGTCATTGGTGACGTTCACAATGGCGGAACCGGGCCTACGATATGCGGCGATGACACGATTTTTGGCGGTGACGGTGACGACAGCGTCATCGGCGACATTGCCAATCTGACTGCCGGAGCCAAAGTGGTGGGTGGCGACGACAGGCTGTTCGGCGGCAGCGGCAATGACCGCATCATCGGCGGATTGGGAAATGACCGGTTGACCGGTGGAACCGGAAGCGATGCGTTCCACTTTGACGCGGCACTTGATTCAGCGCTCAATCGCGATGTGATCCGCGATTTTTCTGCGGCCGACGACACGATCCTGATCTACAGCTCCGTCTTCAGCTCACTGGGACAGGCTCCCGGCACACTGGGCGCCACGGCCTTCTTCGCCTCGGTGGACGGGCTGGCACATGACCGCAATGACCGTATCGTCTACAACACTGAAAGCGGAGTGCTCAGTTACGACGCGGATGGCAACCGGTCGGGCGAGGCTGTTGCTTTCGCCGTATTGTCCGGTACACCCGACATCAGCAACCTGGATTTTCTGGTCGTCTGACGCAGACACTCCGCCCCGCCGCTATTGGTCCAAGATCTCGAAATGCGCTTCCGTGGTGATGCCGTTGTTGATGGGCAGCATGTCCTGCGGGCAGGCCGAGAACGCGATGATCGCATCCATCTCGGCGCGGAACACAACGTAGTCACCGGGCTTGCAAAGGCAGTTTCCCCATTCGAGGCTGCCGTCCGGATGCCAGGGAATGTTCATGAACAGGTTGAGTGAATCCGGTGTGTAAGGAATGAACAGGCCGAGTTCCATCAGTCCCGCATGCAGGTTGTCCCGGCAATTGTCGTGATAGTGCGTGCAGCCGAGAAGCCCGTAGCGCTCATTGTCGCAAGGGGCAATCAGCGTGTCGTGGCGGCCGGGGGATCCTTCCTTGGTCAGGGTCAGGATCGGACGGCGGCGGTTGGTGATCATCTTGTCACCTTCCACCGGGAACAGCCTCGTCCAGAAGGCGCGGCAATGTTCCATGCCCATGTACTCACGCAGATCACCGGCGTTGAAGGCCCAGAAATCCACCACCTGATTGCCGTGGGTATTGATGATCTTGACCGATTGGCCCTTGGCAATGCGAACGGCCTTGCCACGGCGAGCCGGAATGGTCTGTAGTGTGCTCATGGAATCCTCCTGCAACGTGTGTTGAGGTTATGCATAGTGAAGAAAGACCCGCGCTTCCAGCCCGTCGATGCATCCGTGACGCCGCGCTTTTCCGGCATTGCCACCTTCATGCGCACACAGCGCCACGAGATTTCACCCGAACTCGATATCGCGCTGGTCGGCGTGCCCTTTGATATTGGAGTGAATTACCGCACGGGATCACGGCAGGGGCCGGCTGCCGTGCGCGAGGCGTCGCGGCTGATCCGTTGCGTGCATCCCGTTTCCGGCATAGCGCCATACGAACTCTGCAACGTCGCCGACGTGGGCGATGCACCTGTCAATCCGATCGATCTTGCGCGCTCGATCAGCCTCATCGAGGAGTTCTTCGCCAGACTTCATGCCGATGGCGTTCTGCCCTTGTCGATTGGCGGCGACCATACCGTACCGCTGCCGGTCCTTCGCGGCATTGCCCGGAAACAGCCGGTCGGCATTTTCCACATCGATAGTCACGCCGACACGCTGGATACGCTGGCGGGGACAACGATCAACCATGCAACGACGTTCCGCCGTGGCGTGGAGGAGGGACTGATCGACCCGACGCGCGTCATCCAGATCGGCCTGCGTGGGTCGCGCTTCTCTCCTGACGATATCAAATGGGGTCAGGACCACGGCTTCACCTGCATCACCATCGACGACTACGAGCGCATGGGACGCGATGAAGTCGTCGCAAGGATTCGCGCCGTGCTGGGGACCGGCCCCACCTACATGACCATCGACATCGACGGCATTGATCCCGCCTGGGCGCCGGGCACGGGTGTTCCCGAAATCGGCGGCCTCACGCCGCGCGACGTGCAGGTGATGATCCGCGCCCTCCGGGGCCTGCATCTGGTGGGCGGTGACATCTGCGAGGTGGCGCCGTGCTTCGATCCCACAGGCATCACAGCCATAACGGCGGCCAATCTGATGTGGGAAATGCTCTGCGTGCTGGCCGATTCAAAGGCTACGCGCTGTTAGATAAAGGAACTGCCGCGGCCTACAGAATGAAATCGCCCTGATCCAGTGTATGAAGGCCATTCAGGCGGATGGTCATCTCTGCCCCGGTATCGGCATCGGTGCTGACCTTGATAAAGGTGTAGAAGTTCGCCTTGTCCTGCACGACCCGGACTTGACCCACGCCATTGAATCCGCTGCTGCCGCGGAACGTGAATTCATTGTCTGCGCCGCCCGGCACGGCATCAATGGCCGACAGATCGATGCGGTCGGAAGCGCTGGCGTTGAAATCCGTGATGATGTCGATGTTGGCGCCGCGCGAATCGGACACTGAGAGATAGATGAATTGATCGTTGCCGTCGCCGCCGGTCAGAGTGTCGAGTCCGGTTCCACCATTGATCTTGTCATTGCCGAAATTGCCGTCGATGACGTCGTCGCCGGCCCCGCCAGAACAGGTATCTCCCTTGTCGTTGCTGGCATCGGAAGACAGGCCGCCGCCGCTGATGCGGTCATCGTCGGCGCCGCCTGACAGCGTATCCGCGCCGGCTCCGCCCCTGATGTCGTCATTTCCGCTTCCGCCGTTGATCGTGTCGCCGCCATCGCCGGTCGATGAACTGAAAGCTTCACCATAGAGGCTGTCGGCGCCTTCTCCGCCCTCGATGGTGTCACCGCCCGCACCGCCATAGACCTGATCGCCGCCGCCGCCACCCCAAATCTGGTCAGCCCCCTGATCGCCGTAGATATAGTCCGTGCCGGCCTGGCCATAGAGCGTGTCGACTCCGGATCCGCCATAGATTTCATCGAACCCGCCGCCGCCATAGACGGTGTCGTCGCCGGCATCGCCGTAGATCTTGTCGCTCGATCCGATAACCGCCCAGTCTGGATTGCCGTCATAGGGTGTCGACACCCCGAGCAGCGTGAGGTCAGGCGCGGTATCACCGTAGATGATGTCATTGCCGTCGCCGCCAAAGATCTCATCTCCCTCCGCATCGGAGCCGATTTCGAGGTAAATGTCGCCGACGATGATGTCGTTGCCGCCGAAGCCCTTGAGGGCGAATAGTCCGGAGTTCCCATAGTTATCACAGCCCCGGTCGCCCAGGTCACGGGCATCCCCGATGAGGAAATCGTCGTTTTCCGTGCCGGTGAGGGGGCCGCCGATATCTGCCATGGTCTTCTCCTGAAAAGCTCTCCGGCCAAAGATTACGGTTAGTCATGTGGCATTGTCGAGGCCGGAAACCATGACTTTATCGACGCGGCCAAGGCTGCTAGAAGCGCGTCCGATCAAGAGATTGGACTGTTTCCCATGGACGACAAGCCGCAAAAGACCGACCGCTACCGCGACACCGTGTTCCTGCCCAAGACCTCCTTCGGCATGAAGGCCGGCTTGCCGCAGAAGGAACCGGAACTGTTGAAGCGTTGGGCGGACATGGGCCTGTACCGGCAGCTGCGCGAAAAAAGCCAGGGCAAGCCGAAGTACGTGCTGCACGATGGTCCGCCCTACGCCAACGGTCACCTGCACATCGGCCACGCGCTGAACAAGATCCTCAAGGACATGGTCACCCGCTCGCGCCAGATGCAGGGCTTCGACGCCAACTACGTGCCGGGCTGGGACTGCCACGGCCTGCCGATCGAATGGAAGATCGAGGAGCAATACCGCGAGAAGGGCAAGAACAAGGACGAAGTGCCGATCAACGACTTCCGGAAAGAATGCCGGAATTTCGCCGCCCACTGGATCGACGTGCAGCGCGAGGAGTTCAAGCGGCTGGGCGTGACCGGCGACTGGGACAATCCCTACCTCACGATGAACTTCCACGCCGAAGCGCTGATCGCCAAGGAACTGCTGAAATTCGCCACGCGCGACGAAAGCGGCAAGAGCCAGCTCTACCGCGGCTCGAAGCCGGTGATGTGGTCGGTGGTCGAAAAGACCGCGCTGGCCGAGGCCGAGATCGAATATCAGGATTACACCAGCGATACGATCTACGTGAAGTTTCCGGTCCAAAGTGCTGGTCGGGACGGTCGAGCAATGTCTGATTTGCCAGGCGTCTCAGTCATCATTTGGACAACGACGCCTTGGACAATCCCAGGAAATCGGGCAATCTCATTCTCGTCTAAGATCAGCTATGGCCTGTATCGGGTTACTGCCGCTCCAGAAGGAAACTGGGCGCGCAAGGATGATCAATATCTCTTGGCCGACAATCTTGCCGAGGAGGTATTGAAGACAGCGAAGGTCGATAGCTTCGAACGCATGCGTGATGTTTCCGGGACGGAAGTTCGCGGCATTGTTTGCCGACATCCATTGGCTGGTTTCGCTGGTGGCTATAATTTTGCGGTCCCACTCCTAGATGGTGACCATGTCTCCGACGACACAGGCACCGGATTTGTCCATACCGCACCCGGACATGGTGCTGATGACTACAATATCTGGACGGAACAAGCACAGTTTAAGGGCGTGGATGTCAAAATCCCCTTCACCGTCAATGCCGATGGTTATCTCACCAAGGAAGCGCCGGGCTTCGAGGGCAGGCGGGTCATCACCGACAAGGGCGAGAAGGGCGATGCCAATGACGCGGTCATCCGTGCACTGACGGAAGCCAATGCGCTGATTGCCCGTGGCCGCCTCAAGCACCAGTATCCGCATTCATGGCGCTCCAAGAAGCCGATCATCTTCCGCAACACGCCGCAATGGTTCATCTCGATGTCGAGCCATGGCCTGCGCGACATTGCATTGAAGGCCATCGACGACACGAAATTCTTCCCCGCCGCCGGCCAGAACCGCCTGCGCGCCATGATCGCCGACCGCCCCGACTGGGTGATCTCCCGCCAGCGCGCCTGGGGCGTGCCGATCGCCGTCTTCGTCAACAAGGAGACAGGTGAAATCCTCAATGATAACAATGTGAACCAACGCATTGTCGATTCATTTTCTCAAGAGGGCGCCGACGCCTGGTTCGCCGAAGGTGCCGCCAGCCGCTTCCTCGGTTCCGACTACAATTCGCAAAACTGGGAACAGGTGCGCGATATTCTCGATGTCTGGTTTGACTCAGGCTCCACGCATGCGTTCTGTCTTGAACAGCGCCCCGACTTGAAGTGGCCAGCCGATCTTTATCTCGAGGGCTCGGACCAGCATCGCGGCTGGTTCCATTCTTCGTTGCTCGAGGCCTGCGGCACCAGAGGCCGTGCGCCCTATGACGCCGTGCTGACCCACGGCTTCGTCGTCGCCGAAGACGGCCGCAAGATGTCGAAGTCGCTGGGCAACATCGTCACCCCGCAAGACGTCATCAAGCAATCCGGCGCCGACATCCTGAGACTCTGGGTGGCCTCCGCCGACTATGCGGAAGACCTGCGGCTTGGGCCGGAGATCCTCAAGACCAACATCGAGTCCTACCGCAAGCTGCGCAACACCATGCGCTATATCCTGGGTGCCGTGGACGGCTTGCACGACTGGGAATTCGTGCAAGCCAAGGACATGCCGGAACTCGACCGCTATATCCTGCACCGCCTGCATGAACTCGAAGGCCAGGTGCGCGCCGCATACGAGGTTTTCGACTACAAGAAACTGTTTGCGCTGTTGTCGAATTTCATGACGGTCGATCTCTCGGCCTTCTATTTCGATATCCGCAAGGACTCGCTGTATTGTGATGCGTGGTCGTCGCTGCGCCGCAGATCGTGCCGCACCGTTCTCGACCAGCTTTTCCATTGCCTGACGACGTGGTGGGCGCCGGTACTGACTTTCACCATGGAAGAAGTGTGGCTGTCGCGCTTCCCCGGCGAGGGATCCTCCGTTCACCTCATGCAGTTTGCTCGCTGCCCTGACGAATGGGCGGCACCGGAACTGGCGGCCAAGTGGGATAAGGTGCGCGATGTGCGCTCCGTCGTCACCGGCGCCCTCGAGATCGAGCGGCAGGTGAAGAAGACGATTGGATCGGCACTAGAGGCAGCACCCGAGATCCATGTGTCGAAGCCCGATCTGCTCGCCGCCCTCGACGGTGTCGATCTGGCGGAAATTTCCATCACCTCGGGGGCCACGCTGATCGAAGGCGAGGGCCCGGCTGACGCGTTCCGGCTGGATACCGTCAAGGGCGTGGCGGTGGTCTTCAAGCCGGCAGAGGGGCGGAAATGCGCCCGTTCGTGGAAGATCAGCCCGCTCGTCGGCAGCGATGCCGAATTCCCCGACATCACGCCGCGTGACGCTGATGCCGTGCGCGAATGGCAGCACCGTTTCGGCAAGGCGGTGTGATGAAACTGAAGGTCTGGAGCCCGCTGGCGCCGCTCGTGCTGGGCGTCGCGGCTCTCGTCTTCGGGCTCGACCAGACGCACAAGTGGTGGATGATCAATGTCTTTGACATTGAAGCACAATCGCCTGTCCGGCTGACGTCCTTCTTTGATCTGGTGATGGTGTGGAACCGTGGGGTATCCTACGGGCTCCTGACGACGCACACCCAGCTCCTGCTCATCCTCCTCAGCCTTGGCATCACGCTCTGTCTCTGGATCTGGGCCTGCCAGATGCGCCATGGACTGGGCGCCATGGCATTGGCGCTGGTGATCGGCGGCGCGCTGGCCAATGCGCTGGACCGGGCTGTGCGCGGCGCCGTTGCCGATTTCTTCCATTTTCACTACGGCAATTTCAGCTGGTACGTGTTCAACCTGGCCGATGTGGCCATCGTTGCCGGTGTGGGCTTGCTGCTGTATGATTCGGTGTTCGAGAGTGGCGCCGGGGACCGCCGCGGAAAAGCCGGAATTCAGCGCGAGGAGCTGTAATCTGGAAGTGGAAAAGGGTGCCTGAATGAAGTCGATCGGTTCTGTTGCCGTTCTGGGTCTGGTCGCGCTGCAGCTTGCCGGGTGCGGCAATGCCATGCGCGGATACCTTGAGCGGGACACGCCAACCGAGACGGCAGCCGTCCGCCAGGATCTGACCATGCCGCCGGACCTCCGCCTTGCGCCACCGGGATCGGCACCCGCCGCACCCGAACCGGCTCCGGCAAGTTCCTATGACAACAGTCTCGCTGCACCGGCTCCCGCCGCGCCGGTTTCCCCTGTCACGCAGGGCGGCGCCACGCCGCAAGACAAATATGCCAAGGCCGGTATTTCAACCACCAAGCCGGACGGCACGAAGAAGACTGAAGCCGAGCTTGATGCCGAACTGCGTCAGGCCTACCTTGCCAAAAAGCGGGCACAGAATCCCAACTACGGCACCGTCATGAACATCGGCAACATCTTCAAGGATGAATAGCCTTCATTCGTGTTGCCTGAGACATCTCCCCACACCACAGCAAGGAGCCACATGGCTTTCCGACTTCGCGTCCTGTCTGTCCTTGTCCTGATGATCGCGGCCGTCAGGCCCGCAGCCGCACTTGATATCGCTCTCTCCAGCTTCACGCTCGGAAACGGCATGCAGGTGGTGGTCATCCCGGACCACAGGGCCCCCGTCGTCACCCACATGGTGTGGTACAAGGTTGGCGCTGCCGACGAGCCGAAGGGCAAGGCCGGCATCGCGCACTTTCTCGAACACCTGATGTTCAAGGGAACCTCAAATCATCCGGTAGGTGAGTTCAGCCAACTGGTGCGCGCCAATGGCGGCGATGAGAATGCCTTCACCACGCAGGATTACACTGCCTATTTTCAGCGCATTGCCAAGGAGCGCCTGGCGCTGGTGATGGAGCTTGAGGCCGACCGCATGCAGAACCTTGTGTTGACCGACGAGAATGTTCTGCCGGAATTGAAGGTGGTCCAGGAAGAACGGCGCGAGCGCATCGAGAACGATCCCTCGGGATTGCTCGCGGAGCAACTCGATGCGGCACTCTATACGGCGCATCCCTATGGCAAGCCGGTCATTGGCTGGATGACGGAGGTGCAGCAGTTGACGCGTCAGGATGCGCTGGATTTTTACGCCGCTCATTATGAGCCCGGCAACGCCATTCTCGTCGTCGCCGGCGATGTGACGCCCGATGAGGTCAGACTACTTGCCGATCGTTATTACGGTGTACTCAAGAACAAACGGCCGCTGGCCGAGCGGATCCGCACGGTCGAACCCGATGCCGTGGCCGAACGCCGGGTAACGATGCGTGATGCCCGCGTCAGTACGCCGATCTGGCAGCGCAAATATCTGACGCCGGCCGCGCGCGCACTGCCGCAGCGTGATGAACTGGCGATGTCGATTCTCGCTGAAGCACTTGGTGGCGGAGCCCAGAGCCGGCTTTACCGTACACTGACGATCGACAAGAGGCTTGCCGCCTATGCCGGTGCATGGTTCTCCGACGACCAGCTCGATTCCGGCGACTTTGGCGTCTATGCCGCCCCCAATCCGGGAGTGGAGCCCGCAACGCTGGAGAAGGAGGTCGACGTGATTCTGGCCGACCTTCGTGACAAGGGCATTACGCAGGACGACCTCGACACCATCCGCAACCGCATGATCGCCGAGTCGACCTACATGCTCGACTCGCAGGAAACTCTGGCGCGCATGTTTGGCGTGGCGCTGACCACCGGGCAGAAGATTGATGACGTGTTGAATTGGGAACGCGACATCGCCGCCGTCACGGTGGACGATGTGTCGAGAGCTGCCAAGCGTGTGCTTGATCTGCGTGCCTCGGTCACAGGCGTTTTGCTGCCGGAAGCCGGGGGCTGAGAGGAACAAGAATGTCGCTGCTGCAATCGATCCGTGCGGTCACGGCCGCCGCCGTTCTCGTGCTTTCTGCGTCCTTGGCACAGGCCTTCACCATCCAGGAGGTGAAAAGCCCTGGCGGCATCACCGCGTGGCTCGTGAGCGAGAAGGCCATTCCGCTGATCGCCATGAACTTCTCCTTCAAGGATGGGTCCGCCAATGACCCAGCCGGCAAGGACGGGCTCTCCACATTCCTCACCGGCACGATGGACGAGGGATCGGGAGACATGCTCTCGAAGGAGTTTCAGCAAAAGCGCGACGCTCTCGCCTTCCGCATGAGCTTTGATGCGGGCAAGGACTATTTCGAGGGTGGCTTCCAGACCCTGTCGAAGAACCGCGCCGAATCGTTCGAGTTGCTCCGCCAGGCCATTACCTCGCCCCGGTTCGACCCCGAGCCGCTGGAGCGTGTGCGCCAGCAGTTTCTGCTCAACGTGCGCGACAAGGCCGAAGACCCGCAATCCATGGCTTCCTCGCAATTCATGAACATGGTGCTGCCGGGCGACCCCTACGCCCGCAAGGACGATGGAACAGAGGCCTCGATTGCGGCGGTAACGGCCGACGACCTCCGCGCCGTCCACAAGCGCATTTTTGCGCGTGACACGCTGCAGGTGGCTGTGGTCGGCGACATCGATGCGGCGGAGCTTGGCCCGCTGCTGGACAGGATTTTCGGCGGACTTCCCGCCACGTCCGTGCGTCCCGCCCTGCCGCCAGTCACGCCGCAACACGGGCCGGCGCTCAAGATCACCGAGCGCAACATGCCGCAGAGTGTCATCGTCTTCGGGCATGAGGGGATCAAGCGAGACGATCCGGATTTCATTCCGGCCTATATCATGTCAGAGATTCTCGGAGGCGGTGGCTTCAAGGCTCGCCTCGCCGAAGAGATCCGAGAGAGGCGCGGGTTGACCTATGGGGTCGGCATGGGGCTGTCGCCCATGGATCGAACCGGTCTTTACACGGGCTTCTTGCAGACGAAGAATGAATCGGCGGGCGAAGCGGTGAAGCTCGTACGCGATGTCATGACCGCCATGGCCAAGGATGGTCCTACACAGGCCGAGCTTGATGAGGCGAAAACCTATCTGACGGGCAATTACGCTCTTCGCTTCACCAGCAACGGCGCAATTGCCGGCCAGCTCCTGGGCCTGCAACAGCAGAATCTCGGAATTGACTATGTCACGCGGCGCAACAGCCTCGTCGATGCCGTAACGCTGGAGCAGGTCAAGACGCAGGCCGCCCGCCTTTTGCACCCGGACCGCCTGATCGTCAGTGTTGTGGGTAAACCGCAAGGGCTGAACTAGCGCCGGGTGATTGCGGCCCCTATGATCGCACCATGAGAATCCGGCGACTGTCTGAAGGCACTGTAAATCGCATCGCGGCTGGCGAGGTCATCGAGCGCCCGGCGAGCGTGGTGAAAGAGCTCGTCGAAAACGCCATCGATGCCGGCGCGAGCCAGATCGATGTGGCTTTCCGTGGCGGTGGCAAGAGCCTCATCCGGGTGAGTGACGATGGCATTGGCATGGGGCCGGAAGACCTCGAACTCGCCATTGAGCGCCATGCAACATCGAAACTCTCCGACGATGATCTCGTCGACATCCGCTTTCTGGGATTCCGCGGCGAAGCACTTCCGTCGATCGGCGCGGTCAGCAGGCTGTCCGTTACGTCGCGCCCGCGTGGCGGTTGTGAGGCGCATGTCATCGCCGTCGAGGGCGGCCGCATCACGCCGCCACGCCCCGCCGCCTTGTCGCGGGGGACCGAGATCGATGTCGCAGACCTGTTCTTCGCCACGCCCGCCCGCCTGAAGTTTCTCAAGGCCGATCGCAGCGAGACGGCAGAAGCAGCCGACGTCGTCCGCCGCATGGCGCTGGTCAATCCGCACGCCGGATTTTCCTTCGCCACGGAAGAGCGCCGGCTCGTCGACGTGCCGCCGGGCGAGGAAGAGGTGGAGCGCATCCGCCGGGTTCTCGGGACAGAATTTATGGAAAACGCCGTTCCCTTCGCACTCGAGAGGGAGGGTGTTCAGGTACGGGGCTTCGCCGGATTGCCGACCTGGTCGCGCGGGCAGGGTGGCATGCAGTACATGTTCGTCAATGGCCGCAGCGTGCGCGACAAACTGCTCTCCGGCGCCATTCGCGGCGCCTATGCCGACCTGATGGCGGCAGGGCGCTATCCCGCCATCGTGCTCTTCCTTGCCTGCCCGCCAGACCGGGTAGATGTTAACGTTCATCCTGCCAAGGCCGAGGTGCGTTTCCGCGACGGCGGATTGGTCCGTGGGCTGATTGTCAGCGCGGTGCGAGCCGCCATGGCAACAAGACCTGCCGCATCGGATACCGGCCTCGCCCGGCAAACCGCCTCGAGTTTCCGGCCGGTGATGCAGCCGCAGAGTTTCGCACCGGGACTGGCCGAGACCCAGGCGGCATTCGACATGAATCTTCCGCCGGTCTCGCCAGCGGTTGTGGAGCAGGCGCAAGCGGCACACTATCCGCTGGGACAGGCGCGGGCGCAGCTGCATGACGCTTACATCGTGGCGCAAACCCGCAACGGCTTCGTGCTGGTGGACCAGCATGCCGCGCATGAACGCCTTGTCTACGAGCGGATGAAACGCGAGCGTGCCGAACGGGGAATAGCGACGCAGCCGCTGCTGGTTCCGGAGGTGATCGATCTCGATCCTGTGCAGGTCGAACGCTTGAGCGGCGCGACGGAGATTCTTGCGCAGAGCGGGTTGGTTCTCGAAGCCTTTGGTGATGGTGCTGTCATCGTGCGCGAGGTGCCGGGTATGCTGGCTGGCGGAAACATCGCCGGCATGATCCGCGATCTCGCTGACGAGATCTCAGAGCTTGGTGTGGCGACGACGATCGAGCAGCGTATCAATCATCTGCTTGCGACCATGGCCTGTCATCATTCGGTGCGATCCGGCCGCAAGCTGAGGTCCGAGGAAATGGATGCGCTGCTGCGCGAAATGGAGGCGACGCCCAATTCGGGCCAGTGCAACCATGGCCGCCCGACCTATATCGAATTGAAGCTTGAGGATATCGAGAAGCTGTTTGGCCGGCGCTAGATTGCGCTGGCCTTGTATTGTGCCTTGTACAACCACTCTGGATTGATCTCGATCCCCCAGCCCGGCGCATCGGTCACGGTCGCCTTGCCATCCTCGATCTTGTAGGGCTCGCCCAGGAAGATATCGTATTGCCAAGGGTAGTAGTCGGCTTCCTCGATTGAAAATTCCAGATACTTGCCGGCGTTCGGAATGGCTCGCAGCAGGTGCATGGTGCACATGGTGACCAGCGACAGGTTGGCGGCATGCGGGGTCACCGGCAGGCCAGCGGCCTCAGCCATCTGGCAGACCCTCAGGGTGCGGAGCATGCCGCCGAGATACATGACATCCGGCTGCACCACGTCGACCACGCGCTTGTCGATCATCGTCTGCCAGGCGGTAAATTCGCAGTCCTGCTCTCCGCCGGTGACGTCGATGGACAGAGCGTCGGTCACTTCCTTGGTCTGCGCGAACTCCCAATAAGGACAGGGCTCTTCGAAATGGCCGATGCCCTCGGCCTCCAGCAGTTTGCCGACTTCGATCGCGCGCTTGGGCGAATAACACGAGTTGCCGTCGACAAGCTTGGCGACGCCATCGCCCAAGGCACGCGAGACGATGGGTACCACAGCTTCGGTTCTGCCCGGCCACTCATCCCTGTCGCGCCCGCACTCCGCCCCGACGCGCCACTTGAAAGCATCAAAGCCATAAGTATCGCGCAGCTTGAGAAAGCGCTTGGCCTCATCCTCAGGTGTAATGTCGCGCTTCATCGATGAGGCATACGCACGGAGCTTGCCGGGCGTGCCGCCGAGGAGCGAGGTCACCGGCTTGCCTTCGATCTTGCCGCGAAGATCGAGTAAGGCCGTATCGAGTCCCGTCGTGGCGCGGCGCAGATAGGAGCCCGGATACTTGTGCTCACGCTCGTTGATCAGCTCCAGCGTGTCGGCGAAATCGATCGCATCGGTGCCAAGCGCGTGGCGTGCCACCTGCCGGTGGAAGATTTCGCAGGTGATATCGGCGTTGTAGGTCGAGACCTGGCCCCACCCCTGTTCGCCGGAGTCGCTGGTGACGCGGACAAAGCCGACGAATTCATTGCAGAAGGTCTCAAGTTTGCGGATTTTCATTGGGAGGGACTCGCGAGGGTTTATGCGTGCCAGCCTAGACCAGCCGCTTGTCACATTCCATGGCGGTAAAAGCGGACTTGCGTGTCGCCATAGTCCCGCTTGTCGAGCAAGGTGAGGCCTGTGACCTCGGGCACCTCTGCCTTCAGTTGCTCCTCCAGCACCACGATTGCGCCTGGGTTCAGCCATTGCCCCTTCATCAGCGATGCCAGAGCCTTTTCGCCAAGCCCCTTGCCATAGGGCGGATCCGCGAAGACGAGATCGAAGGCGGGCTGCGGCGCGCAAGGGCCGAGATCGGTGGCATCGCGCCGCCAGATCTTGACCAGGCCAATGACGCCGAGTGCATCCGCATTGGTGCGGATCAGCCCGCGCGCTTCCGCCGCGTCGTCCACGAACTGGCAAAAGCGAGCGCCGCGCGAAATCGCTTCGAGGCCCATGGCGCCGGTGCCGGCAAACACGTCGAGCACCCGCGCTCCCTTGATGTCCAACCCTTCGATGCCATGTGCGAGGATGTTGAAGATCGATTCCCGTACCCGGTCGCTTGTCGGACGCGTCTTCGACCCCGACGGCGGCGCGATACTATGTCCTTTGAATTTTCCGCCGACGATCCGCATCGTTCCCCTTGAAGAATTTTTCGCCTACAGCGGCCTTCAGGACCTTGATCGGCACCTCCTCAATGCCGCCGCGCGCCAGGTCACCCAGCGAGAAAGGACCGAAGGATGTGCGGATCAACCGGTTGACCTGCAGTCCGAGATATTCGCAGATGCGTTTGACTTCGCGGTTCTTGCCCTCCCGGATAGCAATGGTGAGCCATCTGTTGTCGCCTTGTCCGCTCTCGACCCTGGCTTCGATCGGGCCATATTTGACCCCTTCGATTTCGACGCCATTGGCAATCTTTTCGAGTGCGGCATCTTCGATGTGGCCATAGGCGCGGACGCGGTACCGCCTGATCCATCCGGTGGCCGGCAATTCCAGGAACCGCGCCAGTTCGCCGTCATTCGTGAGCAGCAACAGCCCCTCGGTATTGATGTCGAGGCGGCCGATGGAGAGAACGCGTGGCAATTGCTCCCGCAGCTTCTCGAATACAGTCGGGCGGCCTTCCGGATCGTGGTTCGAGACGACGAGTCCGGCGGGCTTGTGATAGCGCCACAGCTTGGTGCTTTCTTTCTGCGGCAAGGGCTTGCCATCGACCAGGATCTTGTCCCTGGCCGTGACGTTCACCGCTGCAGAGGCCATCACCGCGCCGTTGAGTTTCACCCGGCCTTCCCCGATCAGCCGCTCGGCGTCACGCCTTGAGCAGATGCCCGCCCGTGCGATCACCTTGGCGATCCGTTCACCCTCGAAGCCGCTCATCTTGACGTCTCATGCATGATTGCTCCATCTGACACGATGCGACTGAAACTGCCAGAGCCAATGCTGCTTGCCTTCCACGAAGCCGAAGCCGCCGCCGCCCGCGGCGAAGTGCCGGTGGGCGCGGTGGTGACTGACAAGGCCGGAACGATCCTCGCTAGCGCCGGCAACCGTACGCTGGAATTGAAAGATCCCACCGCTCATGCGGAGATGCTGGCGATCCGTGCCGCCGCCAGGGCGCTGAACTCGGAGCGCCTGATCGGCTGCGATCTCTATGTGACGCTGGAACCCTGCGCCATGTGTGCAGGGGCTATTTCCTTCGCCCGCATCCGCAGGCTCTATTTTGGAGCGGCCGATGAAAAGATGGGCGCCGTCGAGCACGGCAGCCGTTTCTTCGCGCAAGCCACATGCCATCACCGGCCCGATGTCTATAGCGGTATCGGCGAGGAGCGGGCGAAAATCCTGTTGAGAGAATTCTTTCAAAGCCGCCGCTAAGTGATCAGATTGATTCGCTTTTCCAGTTCACGCTTCAACTGGTCCTTGGTCACCTGCGCCGACTCGAACAGTTCCTTGGCGCGGAAGAAATCGCCGCCGGAGAACGCCTGAAGCGCCGGGCTGAGGTAGATGTCGGGCGGTGATGCAGCGCGTCGCAGGCTGGCCACCTGATGGAACATGATCATCAGCGAACCAATCGCCAGTTCGGTGTTGGAGCGGCTGCGGCCTTCCACGGGCTTCGGCGTTCCGGTGACATCGACCGCCACCACGATGTCCATGCCGTCGCGGACGTGATCGAAAGGCACCGGATTGGTGACACCTCCGTCAACATAGGTATGCCCTTCATATTGCGGACCGAGAATGACCCCCGGAATGGCAATCGAGGCTGCCACGGCCTTGACCAGCGAGCCGGTGGTGAGGACGCGCTCCTCCATCGCGTCATAGTCCGTCGCGATGACCTTGAACGGGATCGGCAGTTCTTCGATGGTTTTTGGCAAGGTGTCGGGCAGCACCAGCCCCACCAGCGTTTCGCCCTGAACATGCAGCGACGTGAAGCTGTTCATCGCGAGCAGATCGGTGAGCTTGGCTCGGCCCAGCACATAGCGCATCGCATCGATGCGATTGGCGAGCAGCGTTTCGGCGCGCTCGCGAATCTCCTTCGCACTCAGTCCTCCTGCATAGCCCGCCCCGATGAGCGAACCGATGGAACAGCCGGCGATGACCGTAGGCTTGAGGCCCAGCTCGTCGAACACTTCCAGCATGGGAATATGGGCAAGGCCACGCGCGCTGCCGCCACCAAGTGCCAGACCGATTTTTGGATCGCTCATGCGCCGGCCCTTTGCGCGAAATTCCATGCCGTTTCGGCCAGCGGCCTCACCTGCCGCGCCATCGTGGCGGCCTCCGCGTTGGCTGCGGTTCCATCACGCACCCGCCCGAGAATTCCTTGCAGGATGGCCGCCAGGCGGAAGAAATTATAGGCCAGGTAGGTATCAAGCTCGGCGATGCCGTCGCGCCCCGTGCGCTGGCAATAGCGGGCGACATAATCTGCAATGGCCGGAACGCCCGGATCGTTCAGGTGAGCGAGCAGTGAGCCGACGCCGGCTCCCGTTTCAGAGATGGGCATGAACCATTGCATCAGGTGATAGGTGAAATCCGCCAGCGGATCGCCGATGGTCGATAACTCCCAGTCAAGCACCGCAATGATGCGCGGTTCAACCGGGTGAACGATGCAATTGTCGAGGCGGAAGTCGCCATGCACGATGGCACCCGTCGAATCTGGCGGGCAGGCGCCGGGAAGCCATTCGATAAGCCGGTCCATCTCGGCGATCGTCTCGGTTTCCGAGGCGCGATATTGCTCGCTCCACCGCTTGATTTGCCGCGCCACATAGCCTTGTGGCCTGCCGAAATCGGCAAGCCCGAGATCAGCCGGATTGAAGCCGTGAAGTTGCGCGATGGTGGTGTTGAGTGACGAGAACAGGGCCGCGCGTTCCATCCCGTCGAGGCCCGGAGCATGGGGCTCCCAGAAGACGCGGCCTTCGGCGAAGTCCATCACATAGAAATCTGCGCCGATGATACTGTTATCCGTACACAGATGAAGTGGCTTGGCCACCGGGAAACCTGTCCCCGCCAGGGCTTCGGTCACCTGGAATTCTCGATGGATGGCATGCGCCGACGGAAGCAGTTTGCCGAATGGTTTGCGGCGCAGCACGTATGACCGTTGCGGTGTCGTCAGCTTGTACGTGGGGTTCGACTGGCCGCCCTTGAAGCGTTCGGCGTGGAGCGGTCCCGCGAAGCCGTCGATGTGCGTCGAAAGATATGTGTCAAGCGCGTCGAACGGAATATCGGCCGCCAGTGTGCCGGAAAACGCCTGCTGCCGGTCAATGCGCATGATTGTTGAGGAACGGCAGAAGCGACGCGAGCAGCGCCTGTGGGTTCTCCTCCGGAACGAAATGACCGGAATCGACACCGTGGCCTTCGACCTTGTGGCACCAGTCCCGCCAGGTTTCGAGCGGACCATCGGTCTCCGACGGAATTCCAGCCGTGCCCCACAGTGCCAAAGTCGGGCAGGCGATCTTTCGCCCCGCGGCGGCGTCCGCCTCATCGGCAGCGAGATCGAAGGTCGCACCGGCGCGGTAGTCGTTGCAGGTAGCGTGGATATGTTCCGGCGTGGCGTAATGCATCCGGTACTCGGCCAATGCGCTTTCACTGAAGGAAGAAAGGTCTTTTGACTTGGTCCAGCTGGCGATGGTGTAGTCGAGGTAATTGACCGGCGCCCGCTCGATCAGCATTTCGGGAAGTGGATTGGGCTGAGCGAGAAACAGCCAGTGATAGGTCTTCATTGCCAGACGCACAGTGAATTTGTGCCACATCGCATGCGTCGGGACGATGTCGAGCACCGTGAGGCAGGTGACGGCGGCGGGATGGTCGAGCGCCATGCGATAGGCAACGCGGCCACCCCGGTCATGACCCACGACGGCAAACCGGCTGTGGCCGAGCGAAGCCATGAGTGCCAAGAGATCGCCGGCCATTGCGCGCTTGGAATAGGCTTCATTGGCTGCGTCGTTGGGCGGGCAGGAAGAGAAGCCATAACCGCGCAAGTCCGGCATGACGCAGGTGAACTGCCGCATCAGCACCGGCGCCACATGGTGCCACATGGCATGGGTTTGCGGAAAGCCGTGGATCAGCAGCAGCGGCGGACCCGAGCCGCCGACACGGGCGAAGATTACGGCATCGCCCGATTGATAGCGAATCTCATGCGTCCCCGGAAACAGCGTGCTCATGGCAAGAGGTTACACCTCCCAGTCGACCACAGCCAAGCCCTCAAGTCCGCCGTCGAGGGAAGCGACGATCAGGGCGCCAACCTTCTGGTGCTCGGGATGGGGCAGATAGGCGTCGCGCGCCGCCACGTCGGTGAAATCCACCGTGAACCCGTGGGTGAAGCCTTTTTGCAGGCCCTCGATGCTCTTGTCGGCGCCGAAGGTGATCGCCGTGATTCCCGAGATAGATTTTTGCAGACCTTTCAGCGCCGCAGAAATGGCGGCGATGTCGGCATCTTTGCGGAAGCGGCAGAGAACGGTATGGCGGATCATTTGGACGTCTCCTTTTCTATTGCGCGCCAGCCGATATCGCGGCGGCAGAATCCTTCCGGCCAGTCGATGCGGTCAACCGCGGCATAGGCGCGAGCTTGCGCCTCTCTCTCCGTTGCTCCACGCGCCGTGACGTTCAGCACGCGGCCACCGCTGGCGACGATCATGCCATTTTTTTCGGCCGTGCCGGCATGGAAAATCTCAACCCCTTCCATTGCCGCGGCACCTTCCAGACCACGGATTTCAGTACCCTTCAGAACGTCACCCGGATAGCCGCGCGCGCACATGACGACCGTCAGCGCCACATCGTCGAACCAGCGGGCCGACATCTTGTCGAGTGTGCCGTCGCAGCAGGCGAGCAACAGGGTGACGAGGTCGTCCTTCAGCCGCATCATCAGAACCTGGCATTCGGGATCGCCGAAGCGGCAATTGTACTCGATCAGCTTCGGACCGTCCTTCGTCAGGATCAGTCCGGCATAGAGGACCCCCACATAGGGATGCCCCATATCGCTCAGTGCACGGATCGTCGGTTTGACGATCTTCTCGAGTGCCTCGTCGCACAGTGCCTGCGTCATGCAGGGGGCAGGCGAATAAGCGCCCATGCCGCCGGTATTCGGTCCGGTGTCCCCATCACCCACCCGTTTGTGATCCTGTGCCGTCGCCAGCGGCAGGGCGTTCCTGCCATCGGTCAGGACGAAGAAACTCGCTTCTTCACCTTCCAGGAATTCCTCGATCACGCATTCGGCGCCACCGAAACGTCCCGAAAAGATATCGTCAAGTGCCGCGCGCGCTTCTGTGATGTCCATGGCCACCGTGACGCCCTTGCCGGCCGCCAAACCGTCCGCCTTGATGACGATGGGCACACCATGCGCGTCGAGATAAGCCAGCGCCGAGGGCTTGTCGGTGAAGCGGCCATAGGCGGCGGTTGGAATGCCGTACTTGGCGCAGATATCCTTGGTGAAACCCTTGGACCCTTCCAGCTGGGCAGCGAATTTTGATGGCCCGAACACCTTGATGCCGGCCGCTTGGAGATCATCCGCCAGCCCAGCCACCAGCGGCGCCTCAGGCCCCACGACTACCAGGCCGATAGCCTCCGCCTTGCAGAATGCGATGACGGCGGCATGGTCGGTTACCTTGACATCCGCCAGCCGCGCAATCTGGCCGATGCCGGGATTGCCTGGCGCCACAAACAGCTTGTCGCACAGCGGACTGTTGCCGATGGCCCAGGCCAGGGCATGTTCACGGCCGCCTGAGCCAATGAGGAGGATGTTCATGCGTGAGCGATCCTTGCTTTTCGCCGCCTTGTCGCATTTGATGCGGCAGAATCAAAGCGCGGATTTTGCAATGTCCACCATCTGGGATCATGATCCCGAAACCGGCGAAATCATCGAACAGCCGAAATCCAACGCCGGCGAATATTCGGTCAGCGAGATCGCCCATGCCCTGAAGCGGACATTGGAAGACACGTTTGGCCATGTGCGGGTGAGGGGCGAAATCTCGGGCTTCCGTGGACCGCACTCCTCGGGGCACTGCTACTTCTCCATCAAGGACGAGGGGGCCAAGATCGACGCCGTGATCTGGCGCGGCAGCTTCGGGCGGTTGCGTTCCAAGCTGCAGGAAGGACTGGAGGTCATCGCCACCGGCAAGATCACCTCCTATCCGCAGAAATCCGCCTACCAGATCGTTATCGAGAATATCGAGCCCGCCGGCGTGGGCGCATTGATGGCGCTGCTCGAAGAGCGCAAGCGCAAACTGACGGCCGAAGGCCTGTTTGATTCAGCGCGAAAGCGGCCAATTCCCTATCTGCCACGCGTCATCGGGGTCATCACATCACCCACGGGAGCCGTCATCCGCGACATTCTCCATCGGCTGAATGACCGTTTTCCCCGACATGTGCTGGTCTGGCCGGTCCGCGTGCAGGGTGAGACCAGTGCGGCGGAAGTCGCAGCCGCCATTGAAGGCTTCAACCGCATGACGCTCAAGCCCGACGTCATCATCGTGGCGCGAGGCGGCGGCTCGCTGGAAGACCTGTGGGGATTCAACGAGGAGATCGTCGTCCGTGCGACGGCGGCCAGCGCCATACCGGTCATCTCCGCCGTTGGCCATGAAACCGATACGACGCTGATCGACTTCGCTTCTGATTTGCGGGCGCCGACACCGACCGCTGCGGCTGAAAAGGCCGTTCCGGTGCGCGACGATCTTCTGGCGGAAGTGTCCTCTCTGGGTGCCAGGCTGTCTGGCGGCATGCGCCGGACAATGGATGACCGCCGCACCCGCGTGAAATCCGCTGCCCGCGCCCTGCCACGGCCAGATGAACTGCTGGCGCTGGCCCGCCAGCGCTTTGATTCTGCCGCGGGCCGGCTGGCACAGGCCCTGAAATCCAATACCCGCGAGCACGGCGCCAGGCTGAACCGCGTGGCGCCGCGCTTGTCGCTGGCGCCGTTGCGCGCCGTGATCGCCAATGAGCGCCGGGCTCTTGATGTGTCGGGCCAGCGTGCCGCAACAGCACTTGCCCGCCTAATGCAGTTCCGCCGTCAGCGCTTCGAGACGGCGGCCAAGCTGGTGGATTCGCTTTCCTACAAGTCGGCCCTCAGGCGCGGCTTCGTGCTGGTGCGTGACGACAAGGGCCATCCGGTCTTTGCCGCTGCGAGCGTGAAGTCCTGGCAGCCGCTCACGCTGGAATTTGCCGACGGCAAAGTGAACGTGCGAGAAGACAGCGCCAGGCAGGGGCGCCTGTTGTAGAGCGATCGCCGGCTGCATTTGCCAGGGCACGCTCTTGCAACGGCCGCCTGTTTGGGCAAAGACTCCTGGTGAATCCTTATCTTGGGGCCGATTTATTATTGATGAGAAAGTCCTAGTCTAGTCTGGCTACGGTATATTTCCTCCTGGAGCCGGTAATGTTTCCGCGAATGATCGTACAGGCAGAACTTGGATGTTGATGAACGACAGAAATTCGCAACTTGATGGATGGCGGGGTCTGAGCGTTCTTTCAGTCATCAACCTTCATCTCTTCTTCTATCATTGGCCGCAAAAATTCGAGTCTCTGCATGAACTGGCATTTGAAGGCCGATGGGCGCGTATGCTGTATCAGGTATCGTTGCGCCCCTTGCAGGAAGCCGGAGCACTCGCTGTTCCTGTCTTCTTTCTCATCAGTGGCTACATCATCACAACATTGCTGCTGCGGGAGGAGACGCGGCGCGGCAGCATCAGTATTTCGGCTTTCTATGTAAGACGAATATTCCGTATTGTACCCGCTCTGGTCATCTTTCTACTGAGTGTGCTGCTGCTCGATGGCTTGGGGGTGTTGGAGGCAGACCGTGGGTCCTATGCAGCATCGGCACTGTTCGCCTGCAATATTTACCAGTGCGACTGGTGGCACGCACATCTTTGGAGTCTAGCGGTCGAAGAGCAATTCTACTTAGCCTGGCCACTCCTCTTTGTCTTTGTGAAGCGGGGCCGAATGCAGCTTATCGTGGCTCTGGTCGCTACCTTCTTTCTCCTGGCCTTCGTGTTCGAGATCTATAGGTCCTTCCTTTATATTTCGCTGGGTGTGCTCTTCGCCGTCGATCGCGACGGTGAACGCATGCTGAAACTCTCGCCTGCCGTCGCCTGGGGATGTGCTGTGTTGATTCTCGCTGGGTCATTTATCCAGGCAATTGCAGGCCTGAGCCCCGTGATTGCGGCGGCCAAACCGTTCGTGCTGGCCGGCTTGTTTTTTGCCTCCTTCGAGAGCCGCGGTATGTCCAAAGTGCTCGCCTTTCCTCCCCTGGTGGCGATTGGCCGTGCATCATATGGCCTCTACCTGTGGCAGCAGTTGTTCACGGCACCGGCGGGCAAGCAGTTGATCTTTACCGGCGATTGGCAATTGCTGTTGTTGCCGCTGATTGTCATCTTGCTCTATCGCTTTGTCGAGATTCCAATGATCGCAATGGGTCGGGGGTTTTCCGATCGATTGCAGCACGCAAATCTGAAGGAGCGAGCGGTCGAGTAGATTTTCCAGAGCGGCGTGCCTGCGGTTGACTCCGTATCCGGCGGCAATGAAGGAGTTCAAGCATTCTTCGGGTGAGGTGCGTCTACACGAGCTGCCGATGGCTCTCCGGACTTCATCGATGGTTCTTGTTGCGGCGACTCGGAGGCGAGCCTTGAATTTGGAGATGGCCATCTCGATGGAGTTCAGAGCAGGGCTGTAGGGCGGCAGCAACAGAAGCCAGCCGCCGAGCACGCGGATAACTCTCTTTGCTCGTCTGCTTTGCTTTTGTGGCTGGAAAGGTTGTCCAGAATGACGGCGTCACCAGGCGTGCGGCCGTCAACAAAGCTTTGCGTTCCTCAGTGGCCGCAGCGAGCCCTGCAGTTCAGTCTGCTGCCTTCCGCCCCATGGAGGATATTGCAGCATCAATCCCTGGGATCAAACATCCAGGCCGTCAGGTTCAGATCGCCCATTCACCCTTGCGCATCAGCGGCTCGGACGTTCCGTCCGCCTTGACGCCATCGATGTCGAGCGCTCCCGAGCCGATCATCCAGTCGACATGCACGAGGCTGGTGTTGGCGCCAAGCGCCGCCATCTCGTCCTGGGTGCGATTGCCGCCATCACGGATATTCTCGGTATAGGATTGGCCGACCGCGATATGGCTGGCGGCGTTCTCGTCGAACAGCGTGTTGTTGAAGATGATGCCACTGGCGGAGATGGGCGAGGAATGCGGCACCAGCGCCACTTCGCCCAGCCGCGCCGCACCTTCATCCGTGGAAATCAGGCTCCGGAACGCCTCCTCGCCCTTGGCCGCCGTCATCTCGACGATGCGGCCCTTCTCGAAGCGGACCTTGATGCCATCGATCAGCGAGCCCTGATAGGACAGCGGCTTGGTCGAGCAGACGGTGCCGTCCACCCGGTCCTTGTGCGGACAGGTGAAGACTTCCTCGGTCGGGATGTTGGCGTTGCAGATAACCCCGTTGCGGGCCCTGCCGGCGCCGCCCTTCCAAACGTGGTCGTCGGCGAGCCCGAGCGTCAGGTCAGTGCCGGGGCCGGAATATTTGAGCGCTGCATAACGCCGTTCGTTGAGGAAGGCCGTGCGCCGCGCAAGTGCCGCGGAGTGCTCCTCCCATGCCTTCACGGGATCTGGCAAATCGGCCCGCGTGCAGGAGAATATCGCGCGCCAGAGCCTTTCGAGCGCGTCAGCCTCAGGCAATTCCGGGAAGACGGATTTGGCCCAGGCCGGAGTGGCGGCCGCGATCACGCACCAGTTGATGGCGAAGCCGGTGATCAGTTCCAGCGCCGGGCGATAGGCAAGCGAGCGGGCTTTGTTGGCGCGCGTCAGCTTCCTGGGATCTTGCCCCGACAACAGGGCAGGGTCTTCGCCGGCGATTGCCAGACGGGCGGCGCCCCCCTTGAAGGCCTCCGCCATGCCGTTGAAGAGCCAGGCTTGTGCCGTGTCGAAGGTATCGTCGGCGGCATGCTGGTAACGGGCCAATGTCGTGACGTCATCCGAGTAAATCGTGGTAACCAGTGACGCTCCGGCTCGGTAGGCATGCTCGGTAATGCGCCGTACCAGTGGCACCGCGTCCAGCGGTGCTGTGATCAGCAGTTGCTGGCCAGGACTGATATTGAGGCCGGAACGGACGGTTAGTCCTGCGTAAGCGTCGAGAAGCAAATCATGTGTCATGCAAACAGTCTATAGGTGTTCAGGCGCTGCCGTCAAAGCTGTGGCATCTTCAAAATTGCGGCAAGACGCGCTATCTAGCTAAAATGAACTTTCTAGATCAGGCCATTCCCGAGCGCCGCGAAGCCAAGCTTCGCTATCTTGACGCGGACTTCCAGGTGTTGCGCGAGGGTGAATTTGTCCGCTGCGGCGCCACCGGTGATCCGATTTCGGTCGACAACCTGCGCTATTGGAACGTCGACAGGCAGGTGCCTTACCGTTCGGCGGATGTTGCCTTCCGGGAATTGCTCAAATCGCGCGGATGAGCCTGTCGATAATGTTCTGGACGTCGCTCTGAAACAGTATGAGGAAATTGGCCAGTAGCAGCAGGCCCTGCACCTGATACATGGTCGATTCGCGCATGCTGTGGGTGACGCGCACCTTGCGCACAACATACAGGATCAGGAAGATCGTGTTGATGGCGAGGAGCCTTGCAATCATTGGCGGATCGCCCGACGCCAGATAGTCGTAGGCCTGATCCCACCGGGCTCTTTCAAACAGTTCCAACATGATTCCGGCGCCAGTTGTGTTCCATAAGTCTTCAGAATCGCAGGAATGGGTTAATCCGGCGTTGATTCCAGCCAGCCTACTGGAATCAAATGTATGGGGCGTGTATAGGACCGCCATCCATGTGAATGAAAGGTGAGGGGCTGCGGCCCCTCGAGTTTGGAGTAATGACGATGGCGACGAACTGGACACCTGACAGCTGGCGGCACTTCCCGGTCGTGCAGGTGCCGGACTACGACGACAAGGCCAAGCTGGACTTGACCGAGAAACAACTGGCCGGATTTCCTCCGCTGGTTTTTGCAGGTGAGGCGCGCAAGCTGAAGCGCAAGCTTGCCCGTGTGGCCGAAGGCAAGGGATTCCTGCTGCAGGGTGGCGATTGCGCTGAAAGCTTCGCCGAGCATTCCGCTGACAACATCCGCGATTTCTTCCGCGTTTTCCTGCAGATGTCGGTCGTCCTCACATTTGCCGGCGGCCAGCCGGTGGTGAAGGTTGGCCGCATCGCCGGTCAGTTTGCAAAGCCGCGCTCTTCGCCGACCGAAGTGGTCGATGGCGTGGAGTTGCCGATTTACCGTGGCGACATCGTCAACGGTGCCGAAGCAACACTCGAAGCCCGCAGGCCCGATCCGGAGCGCCAGATCATGGCCTACCGGCAGTCGGCGGCTACCCTCAATCTTCTGCGGGCCTTTGCCCAGGGCGGCTATGCCAACCTCGAGCACGTTCACAAGTGGACGCTGGGCTTCCTCAAGGATTCACCGGCCTACGAGCGCTATCAGGAAGTCTCGGACCGCATCACCGAAGCCGTTGGCTTCATGCGGGCCTGTGGCATCAACTCTGATACGGCGCCACAACTGCGCACCACGGATTTCTTCACCAGCCACGAGGCACTGTTGTTGGGCTACGAGCAGGCGCTGACCCGCGTCGACTCGACCAGCGGCGATTGGTACGCAACCTCGGGCCACATGCTGTGGATCGGCGACCGCACCCGCCAGCCGGACCATGCGCACGTCGAGTTCATGCGCGGCATCAAGAACCCGATCGGCCTGAAGTGCGGCCCGTCGCTCAAAGCCGACGAGCTGATCAAGCTGATCGATCTCCTGAACCCGGAGAACGAACCCGGCCGTCTGACGCTGATCGCCCGTTTCGGCGCTGACAAGGTCGAAAAGCATCTGCCCGACCTGATCCGCGCCGTGAAGCGCGAGGGCCGTGTCGTCGTCTGGTCCTGCGACCCGATGCATGGCAACACCGTCAAGTCGACGAGCGGCTACAAGACGCGGCCGTTCGAAGCGGTGCTGAGCGAAGTGCGCCGCTTCATGAGCGTGCACCAGGCCGAGGGCACGCATGCCGGCGGCATCCATGTCGAGATGACTGGCAAGGACGTCACCGAATGCACTGGCGGCCTCCGTGCGCTGCGCGACGAGGACCTGAACGACCGCTACCACACGTTCTGCGATCCGCGCCTCAATGCGGCCCAGGCGCTGGAGCTGTCCTTCCTCGTTGCCGAGGAGATCAAGAAGGAAATGGCGTCGCGTCCGAAGGTGGACGACGATGACGTCGTTGAAGCGGCCGAGTAATTCACGGACCGGTTGAATCGGACACAAGTGTTTCTTATGTAACGGGCGGACTTACAATAAAGTCCGCCCGTTTCATATTGCAGGTGCGCGATGATCGACGTCTATCACTGGCCGACGCCCAATGGTCACAAGGTCACGATTTTCCTTGAGGAAGCGGGGTTGCCGTATCGGATTCATTCCGTCGACATCGGCAAGGGCGAGCAGTTCAAGCCGGAATTTCTGGCGATTTCGCCTAACAACCGCATTCCCGCGATCATCGACAACACCCCCGCCGATGGCGGCGCGCCACTTTCGTTGTTCGAGTCGGGCGCCATTCTGCTCTATCTGGCCGAGAAGACCGGCAAGTTCCTGTCGACGGAGCTGCGTGGCCGCGCCGAGACGCTGCAATGGCTGTTCTGGCAGGTGGGAGGGCTCGGACCAATGGCCGGTCAGAACGGCCACTTCAATATCTACGCGCCCGAAAAAATTCCCTATGCCATGGACCGCTACACCAAGGAGACCAACCGTCTCTATGGCGTCATGAACAAGCGCCTCGCCGATCGCGCCTATCTCGCGGGTGACTATTCGATTGCCGACATTGCCAGCTATCCGTGGATCGTTCCGCATGAGCGCCACGGCCAGGACTTGAATAACTTCCCGCATCTCAAGCGCTGGTTCGAGGCGATCAAGGCAAGGCCTGCGGTGGCGAAGGTCTATGCGGCGGTGCCGGCATCCTACAGCAAGCCAATGTCCGACGAGGAGCGCAAGGTCCTCTTTGGTCAGACGGCGCGTTGAGGATGTAACTCAAGCCGGTGCGTAGGCGGGGTCACGGAGCCGGGAGGAATTCGCCTTCCGAAGCACGGCTCTTGCTGCGCAACTCCCAAAATATATGTGCAAACAGGGCGACGAGTACAACGCCGCCGCCAAGCAGCGTCGGAACAGCCGGCGTCTCATCCAGGAACAGAAAAACCCACAGCGGCGTGAATGGAACCTCGAGGGCCGCCAGCAATGTCGCTTCGGCTGCCGGGATGCGCTTTGAACCGAACGTGTAGAGTGCGAGGCCAAGGCCGTTCTGGAACACGCCGAACATGGCGCAGAGGGCAAGATCGGCCGCCGAAATGCCGAGCGGATCGGCCCACCACAGGCACACGAACGAACAGATCCATGCGGAGGCTGCCATGGCGGGTAGCATTGGCACCTCGCGGTGCCGGCGCATGATGGTGGTGAAGCCTGCCATGCCCAGCGTCATCAGCACCGCCAGCGACTGTCCGAGAAGGCTGCCGCCCAACTCTGTGCCCCACAGCATGATGCCGACACCTGCCAGCGCCACGACACTCGCCACAAGTGTCGAGCGGCTGGGTCTCTCGCCGATGAAGGCAAAGGCCAGCGCCGCCGTGACGAACGGCACCGTCGCATAGATCACCATTGCATCGGCCACTGCTGCATAACGGAGCGCGCCGATGCCTGAGATCATGCTGAGCGCCGACAGCAGGGCAACCGCAACCGTTGGCCAGCGCAGGCTGCGGAGAATGGCAAGCGTCTGGCCGCGCTCCAGCCATATGAACAGCAGGAAAACCGAGCTTCCTGAAAACAGCCCCCGCCAGAACAGCATCGTGAACAGGTCGGCGCCAATCAGACGCACGAAGATTCCGGCCGAGGACCACGCCAGCGCAGCGACAGCCACCAGAAGCAATCCGATGCGGTGATGGCGCTGTTCGGGCGATGTCATGTTGTGCGGGCTTTCATCAGGTTGATCGTGTTGGCGGCGAGAATGAGCAGAGCACCGAGGATTGACCAGCCATCTATGCCTTCGGCATAGATCAGATAGCCCGCCAGGGCAGTAAGCGGCAGGCGCAGAAAATCCATCGGCATGACGAGCGTGGCATCGGCCAGCGAGATGGCCCTCGACAGGCAATAGTGCGAGCCGGTCCCCGTCAGCGCCACAATGGCGATCCACTTGTAGCTCTCCACCGGCGGCCACACCCAGGTGAGGTAGGCCGGAATGGCGCCGATGACGATCTGCATCGAAAACATCAGGAAGATCACTGTGAGCGCCGTGTCACGCCGTGTGATATATTTCGTCATCGTCACGGTGCAGGCAAACAGCAAGGCAGAGGTGAGCGCCACGACATGGCCGGGATTGAACGTCATCCCCGGCTTGGCAATCATCAGCACGCCGCCAAAGCCGATCACCAGCGCGGCGATCTTTGCACCATACATCCGCTCGGCCAGGAACGCCGACGCAAGAATGGCGATCCATAATGGCATGGTGAATTCGATGGCGATGACCTCGACCAGCGGGATCAGCAGCAGGGCCGAGAACCACGCATACTGCCCGGCATAATGCAGGACGTTCCGGGCAGCATGCAGCCGCAGTTGCGAAAGCCGGCCTGTGAGTCCGCCGTTCAGAAAGATGATCGGTGTCAGGATCAACGTGGCGATCAGGCTGCGGAACATCATCATCTCGAACACCGAGACGGAGTGGGCGAGCTCGCGGCCCGCAATCGTCATGGCAAGCGTGGCTGAAAGCCAGCCCGCCATCCACAGTCCCGCCTGTCCGATCTTCTGCTGCGGCACGCCGTTCCCCTTGCCCGTACTCTCATAGAGCGCGGGCGAGGGCAGGACTATGCGCGAAACGGCATATCGGCCCTGTGCCGCGAAGCGGCGGCAGGCAATTGCGGCGTCTCCACAGCGTCAATCGGCAGGTCGGCCAGCTCGGCCAGCGACATGCGCGCCAGATCAGGATGCGACAGGGGATCGGCACACCATGTAGGCAGACCAGTGCTGCGGGAGCGCGCAGTCATGAAAAACTTGACGATGGTCGTCAGCATCAGTGACATGGGAACCTCCGGAATTAACAAGATTACCTTGAAAATTTACGGAGTGTTGGGCTCCAAGCAATGGATTTTGTCTGTGTTCTGATATAGAAAAACTATATGGATAGCTTGCGGCGTTTTCATCTGAATGGTCTGCGCGCGGTCGAGGCGGTGGCCCGGCTTGGGAGCCTGTCTGCGGCAGCCGATGAACTGGGTGTCACAGCAGGTGCTGTCAGCCAGCAGGTCATCCGCACCGAGGAAGCGATTGGCCGGCCGGTCTTCACGCGCACCGCGGCTGGCTTGCGGCCGACAGAGTTCGGCCTGGCCTTCACGAGCAGGCTGCGCGACGGCTTCCGGCAATTGGCGGCGGCGGTCGATCTGGCCGGTGAACGGGATGCGAACCGCCTCACCGTCTCCGTGGCTCCTGTCTTCGCCTCGAAATGGCTGGTGCCGAGGCTGCAATTGTTCAACCAGTTGCACCCCGGCCTGCAGGTGCGGATCGAGGCAACCGTGGCCCTTGTCGACATTGACGCAAGCGATGTCGATGTCGCAATCCGGGTGGGGCAGGGCGGTTGGCCGGGCGTGAAGGCGACGGCCTTTGTCGGGCAGACCATATTTCCGGTCTGTCATCCGGGCCTCGCCGCCGACTTGAAGACTGCGCGCGATCTCGGCCGGGTTCCCATCATACGCGACGCGAACTCTGTCATCCCGTGGGACCTTTGGCTGAAGGCCACTGGCAATAAAGGGCTGGAGCTTGGCGCGGGTCCGACATTCTCCGATTCATCGCTGTGTCTCGATGCGGCGATTGCCGGGCAGGGCGTCATGATGGGCTGGCCGATCCTCGCCGCCGACCCGCTGTCTGACGGGCGGCTGGTGATGCCTTTCGCCGAAAAGGCGGCGACGGGGCAATTCTACTGGTTCGTGACCTCGGCCACCCGCAAGACACCGCACAAGGTGAAGGTTTTCTGCGACTGGCTGACGGCGGAACTGCGGGCCTCGCTGGACCGTGTGCCGGGCCTCGCGGCAGAAATTCTGTTGCCGTAAACCTTCGAGCTTATCGCGGACTTGACCTGTCGGCTGGCCTGACGCATGGTGCGCCCCGAAATGACCGCCGCCCGCACCACAGCCGCCATTTGCGGCATGATTTGCAGCTAGCTGAAAACCGCTGGCAGGGCGCCGCTTGACTTAAATCAGAGCTAAAGCGATCCCGGGCCGGCAAGCCTGAGGAAACCCATGTCTCTGCGCCTCTACAACACGCTGACCCGCACCAAGGAAGAGTTCAAGCCGCTGAACCCTGAGAATGTGCGCATGTATGTCTGCGGGCCGACGGTTTACGATTTCGCCCATATCGGCAATGCCCGTCCGGTCATTGTCTTCGACGTGCTGTTCCGCCTGCTCCGCCATCTCTATGGTGCGGAGCATGTGACCTATGTCCGCAACATCACCGACGTCGACGACAAGATCAACGCCCGCGCCTTGCGTGATTTCCCGAACCTGCCGCTGAATGAGGCGATCCGCAACGTGACGGAGAAGACGGCGAACCAGTTCTTCGCCGACGTGAAGGCCCTGGGCTGCCTTGAGCCGACCGTGCAGCCGCGCGCCACCGACAATATTTCGCAGATGATCGAGATGATCGGTACACTGATCAGTCGCGGCCATGCTTATGTGGCAGAAGGCGAGGTACTGTTCAGCGTGCCATCGATGCCGGACTATGGGCGCTTGAGCCAGCGCAATCTCGACGACCAGCAGGCCGGCGCCCGCGTCGCCGTCGAGGCTCACAAGCGCAACCCGGCTGACTTCGTGCTGTGGAAGCTCTCATCGCCCGAAGAGCCGGGCTGGGACAGCCCGTGGGGCCGGGGGCGCCCCGGCTGGCACATCGAATGCTCGGCCATGAGCAAGCGCTATCTCGGCGAAATCTTCGACATTCATGGCGGCGGGCTGGACCTGATCTTCCCGCATCACGAGAACGAAATCGCCCAGTCGCGCTGCGCCCATGACTCAGCCGTTATGGCCAACATCTGGATGCATAACGGCTTCCTGCAGGTCGAAGGCCAGAAGATGTCCAAGAGCCTCGGAAACTTCTTCACGATCAACGAGTTACTGGAGTCGGAGAGGTTTGGTGATAAGGCATGGCCAGGCGAGGTCCTACGCTTAGCAATGTTGAAGACTCATTATCGCCAGCCAATTGACTGGACCGTCAGGGCGTTGGAAGAGTCGCAAGCTAACTTGCGGTCATTGTTCGCAGCATGGAAGTATCCCAGCACGGAAATAGAGTTATCAGCGAGTAATGAGCTTGAAAGCGAGTTTCTGAAGGCTCTGGCTGACGACCTCAATACAGCTCGCGCGATCGGTCTATTGCTTGAGGGAGCAACGGATCTGAAAGCTGGAAAGCTCGAAGAACTTTTGAATTTGCTTGGCATTAGCATGCTTGCTGTTAGCGCAAGTGAAGAAGTACGAAATCAGCTTAGTAAAGATGTGGTAGATCAAGTATGCCGCTTGGTCACCGCCCGCCTCGAGGCCCGCAAGGCGAAGAACTGGGCGGAGAGCGACCGCATCCGCGATGAACTGGCGGCGATGGGCATTGCCATCAAGGACAACAAGGACGGCACCACGTCCTGGGAGGTAAAGCGATGAACAGGCCCGCCAATGACAACAAGGGCAAGTCCTGGCACGACAATCTGCCTTTCCCCAAACACTGGCTCGGCTACATCGCGCTGAAACTCATCGTGCTGGTGCTCGCAATCTATCTTGTCCTCCGCTGGAACGGCTTGTTGTGACCGAAGACGCCCCTCATCCGGCGCTTCGCGCCACCTTCTCCCGCAAGGGGAGAAGGAAGGGTGATGGCGTTTCCCCTCTCCCCTTGCGGGAGAGGGTGTCCGCGCAGCGGACGGGTGAGGGGCCGCCGAAGGCGTTCATTCGGCATTTGCGCAAGAACATGACGGACACCGAACGCATTTTGTGGAGCGCACTGCGGGACCGGCGTTTCGAGGGGTACAAGTTCCGCCGCCAGGTCCCGCTCGGCCGCTACATCGTGGATTTCATTTGTTTCGAACATCGCCTCATCATTGAAGTTGATGGTGGCCAGCATTCAGAGTCGGATCGCGACGCGATGCGCGATGCTTGGCTAGCATCTCAGGATTTTCGCGTTCTTCGGTTCTGGAACGTCGACATCCATCAGGCGCTCGACGGATCGCTCATTGCGATTCTGGAAGCGCTGCAACAAGATCCCTCATCCGGCGCTCCGCGCCACCTTCTCCCGCAAGGGGAGAAGCAAGAAAGCAGATCATGACTCGTGAACGTCTTTATCTTTTCGACACCACCTTGCGTGACGGACAGCAGACTCCCGGCGTGGATTTCTCGCTCGAGGACAAGCTCGTCGTCATGCGGCTGCTGGATCAACTGGGCGTCGACTACATCGAGGGCGGCTATCCCGGCGGCAATCCGACCGACACGGCATTGTTCGCCGAACCGCGCAAGTCCAAGGCCATCTTCACCGCCTTCGGCATGACCAAGCGGGCAGGGCGCTCCGTCTCCAACGATTCCGGCCTGCAGCAATTGCTGTCGGCACATGCGCCTGCCGCCTGTTTCGTGGCCAAGTCATGGGATTATCACGTTCGCGTCGCGCTGGGTTGCACCAATGAGGAAAACCTCGACTCCATTCGCCAGACGGTTCAGGCCGCCAGAGCCGCGGGCAAGGAAGTGCTGATCGATTGCGAGCATTTCTTCGATGGCTTCAAGGCCAACCTGGACTACGCATTGGCCTGTGCGGCTGAGGCCTACAAAGCCGGCGCCCGCTGGGTGGTGCTCTGCGACACCAACGGCGGCACGCTGCCAGCCGAGATCTCTGAGATCGTCCGTACCGTGACGAAACAAGTGCCTGGCGATCACCTGGGCATTCACGCCCACAATGACACTGAACATGCGGTGGCCAATTCGCTTGCCGCCGTCGATGCCGGCGTGCGCCAGATCCAGGGCACGCTGAATGGCATCGGCGAACGATGCGGCAATGCCAATCTTGCCTCGATCATCCCGACGCTGGTTCTGAAGAAGCATTATGCCGAACGCTTCGTGACCGGTATCGACGAGACGCGCTTGCGTGGCCTGACCGCTGTGTCGCGCGGCTTCGACGAGTTGCTGAACCGCTCGCCCAACAAGCAGGCGCCCTATGTCGGCAAGAGCGCCTTTGCCACCAAGGCCGGCATCCATGCCTCGGCCATCATGAAGGAGCCGGAAACCTACGAACATGTGCCGCCGGACAAGGTCGGCAACCGCCGGCAGATGCTGGTGTCGGATCAGGCCGGAAAGTCGAACCTGCTGGCTGAACTGCAGCGCATTGGCCTCACCGTGGCCAAGGACGATACCCGCCTTGATGCGCTGCTGCGCGATGTGAAGGAGCGCGAGTCGCACGGTTATGCCTATGACGGCGCCGATGCCTCGTTCGAACTGTTGGCCCGCCGGGCGCTGGGAACCGTGCCGAAATATTTCGATGTGCTTTCGTTCCGGGTCATCGTCGAGGAGCGCGACAAGGAGATGGTCTCCGAGGCTGTGGTCAAGGTGAAGGTCGATGATCAGGTCTACCTGAACGCCGGCGAGGGCAACGGCCCGGTGAATGCCCTCGACGTGGCCCTGCGCAAGGATCTCGGCAAGTACCAGAGTTTCATCGATGACATGGAACTGGTCGACTTCAAGGTCCGCATCCTCAACGGCGGAACCGGGGCGACAACGCGCGTGCTGATCGAAAGCCGCGACGGCAACGGCAACAGCTGGTTCACGGTTGGGGTTTCACCCAACATCGTCGACGCCTCGTTCCAGGCCTTGTCGGATGCCATCACCTACAAGCTGGTGCGCGAAGGTGTTGCGTAACCTGACAGGTTGCTGATAGCCGCCGTCAGGCACGTGTAGGCCGACCGCTGCCATAGTCTCCTTGCGAGCGACGCAAACTTTCAAGGGAGAACATCATGGGACGTCCACGTATTCGCGGCACCGACGGCGACGACATTCTAAAGGGAACCGCCAACGGCGAGGAAATTCGCGGCGACAAGGGCAACGATACGATCACCGGTCTCGGCGGCGACGACCGGCTGCGCGGCGAGAGCGGCAATGACATTCTGGACGCGGGTGACGGCAACGACCGGCTGAAGGGCGGCAACGGCGACGATACGCTGACTGGCGGTGCCGGCAACGATCGCTTCACCTTTGACCTGCGCGGCGGCACCGACACCGTGAAGGACTTCACCAATGGCGAAGACCGGCTTGATTTCACCAACTTCGATTTTGCCAGTGTCGACAGCCTGCTGACCCACGCCGAGCAGGACGGCAACAATGTTGTCTTTACCATGGACAGCGGCGCCGTCATCATCCTCGAGAACGTGACGCTCGGCATGCTGGATGTAACCGACTTCCGCATCTAGGCTCCTCGGCATGCGCATCGGGCATGAAACCATGCCCGATGCGTGTTTGTGGAGGGGGGCGCAAGGGTTTAAAGGGCTGCGATGACGATTGCCCACGAGCCTGTTTTGCCCCGTACACTGACGAATGCCGAGAAGGGTGTGATCCTCGCCGTGATGGCCCACCTCGTGTGGGGCGGCATGGCGGTATACTTTGGCCTCATCCGCCATATTTCGCCGGTCGAGATCGCCGTCAACCGTGGCCTGTGGTCACTTCCCATCGCAGCGGTGGTGGTCTGGGTTCTCGGCCAGTGGGGCGATGTCTGGCGCGCAGTCGCCAATCGGCGCAACCTGGCGATCCTGGCGCTGACCTCGGCGCTGGTGGTTTTCAACTGGGGGTTCTACGTTTGGTCGATCGAGCAGGGCCGCACGCTGGAATCCAGCCTTGGCTATTTCATCAATCCGTTGCTCAACGTGGTGATGGGCTATCTCTTCCTCGGCGAACGTTTCACCCTGGCCCAGAAGGTGGCACTCGGCTTTGCTTCGGTTGCCGTGCTGATCCAGACCGCGGCCCTCGGGCATTTCCCCTGGCTCGGCCTGATGCTGGCCGTGACCTTCTGCCTCTATGGATTCCTGCGCAAGACGGTTCCCGTCGGGCCTACCCAGGGTTTCTTCATTGAAGTGGCCATTGCCGCCCTGCCGCTTGCGGGCGCCCAGTTCTGGCTGTTCTCAAAGGGTGAGACACATTTCGGCAGCACCGTGTTCGACACGTCCATGCTGATCGGTTGCGGCGTGATGACGGCTGCATCCTTGATGCTTTACGCATCCTCCATCCGCCGCATCCGCTATTCGACTGCCGGGCTGCTGCAATATATCTCGCCGTCGCTGGTTTTCCTCACCGCAGTTTTCGTGTTCGGCGAGCCGCTGAACACGCTCAAGCTTGTGTCCTTCGTCATCATCTGGATTGGGCTCGCCATCTTCTCGCTGGCAACGATCCGCGACGAGCGCAATCGCCGCCAGGCAGCCGAGGCCGTTTAGCCGCGCCTACATCTTGTTGAGGAGGGGCTGGTCCGGCACGCGGTCGGGCGTGGCCTTCATGCGGTATTCGAAGGCAGGAACGACCTCGTCGGCGCCCTTGACGACATCCATCATGAATTCCAGCCCGGGACGGATGAACGTTTCCGCCCGCATGTGGTCGAGCAGCGTCACCAGCGGATCCCAATAGCCCCCGGTATTGCACAGGATGATCGGTTTCTTGTGCTGGCCAAGCTGGGCCCAGGTGGAGATTTCGGCGAGTTCTTCGAGCGTGCCAAGTCCGCCGGGAAGTGCGACGAAACCACTGGCTCTGGCGAACATCGTCATCTTGCGCTCATGCATGTCCGTGGTGACGATGAGTTCGTTGACGTCGGTCAGCATGCGCTCCCGGCTGGCAAGGAATTCCGGAATGATGCCCGTCACGTGGCCGCCATTGTCCAGTACCGAACGCGCCACCTCGCCCATCAGCCCGAGCGAGCCGCCCCCATAAACCAAACCAATTCCGGCATCGGCCATGGCCTTCCCAAGAACCTGGGCTGCACCCATATAAGCCGGGTTGCGGCCAGTGCCGGACCCGCAATAAACGCAAAGCTTGCGTTGAGGACTCATGCTTCTATCTCCGAGAAATCGATCCGCGCGACGAATAAACCTGCATATAGGGCCTGAAATGCTTCGCGAATCTTTGCAGAATTGTGACGGGGGCCTTAATAAGGCCCACAGGCGCTCATAGCGAGAGGCCATTCGCCTTGGGCGGAACAGTATTAGGGATTGGCGCAAAAATGAACAAGAATCCGATTCTGGTCGTCACGGGCCTGGCCGTCGCGGCGGTCGCGGGGATCGCCGGATTGACCAGGGACAAGTGGATGGGCGAGGCGCCCCCGCAGGTGGCCAGCACCACCACCTCCACGTCCGCCGAAGGAGTAACTCCCGCCGCCGAGGCGCCGGTCTCGGATGCGGCCCAGACGGAACCGCCTCCCGCCCCGCTTGCCGTTGAGAAGCCTGCGGCGGCCGATGCTCCTGCCGCCGAGCCCCCCGCCGAAAAATCCGCCGAAACGGCTCCACCCGCGGCTCAGCCTGCCGCTGAACAGCCTGCGGCGGTTTCAGCACCCGCCCCGGAAGCCGCTCCCGCCCCGGAAGCCGCTCCAGCATCACAAGTCGCGGTGGCGCAGCCCGAGCAGTCCGCTCCGGCCCCGGAAGCTGCAGCGCCTGCCGAAACAACCCCGGCTGCCAAGCCCGCAACCCCGGCAGCCGAAGAGACGGTTCCCGCCTTCGACACCGTCCGTGTTGAGAAGACCGGCGAAGCGGTCATTGCCGGCACCGCCGAGGCTGGGTCGGAAGTGGTGGTCAAGCTGGATGGCCAGACCATTGGCACCACTACCGCCAACGGCGAGGGCGCGTTTGTCGTCGTTCCCGATGCGCCGCTTCCCTCCGGCAGCGGAGCGCTCACCATCGAATCCAAGAGCAAGGATGACTTGCAGGCCGTCCAGTCCGAACAGAGCGTCGCAGTGATCATTCCCGCCGAGCAGAAGCAGGAAGCGCTGGTTGCCATTGTCAGCCCGGATGCTCCAACCAAGGTCTTGCAGAAGCCGGTGCCGCAGCCCGAGACCGAAGTCGCTGCCGTTCAGCCCGAGGCTCAGCCAGAAACGCCGGCCGTTGTGCCGCAGACCAAGCCAGCCGCCGCCACGGCAGCGAAGCCGGTGAGCATCGATGCCGTCGACTACGACACCTCTGGCAATATCGTGTTTTCAGGGCAGGGCCAGCCTGGCAATACCGCTCGCGTCTATGTCGACAATTCCCACACCGGCGACGCTGCGATTGCTGCCGATGGCCGCTGGAGCTTCTCCGGCACGGCCGACATTGCGGCCGGTCAGCATTCCCTGCGGGTCGATGGCATTGATGCCGGCGGCAAGGTGGCCAATCGCGTCGAGGTCCCATTCTTCCGCGAAGACACAGGCAAGGTCGCCGCAAGCACGCCAGCCAACCCTCCCGCGGCGAACGACGCCGCAAAGACCGACTCCGAATTAGCCGGAGATGCCCAGTCCGGGTCGCAGGCGACGGGCGTGAATGCGCAGATTACCGACGTCGTATCCCAGAGCCCGAAGCAGGGACGTGTGGTCATCCAGCCCGGCAACAACCTGTGGCGCATCTCGCGCGTGCTGTATGGCTCGGGAGAAAAGTACACAATGCTGTATCAGGCCAACAAGGATCAGATCCGCGACCCCGACATGATCTTCCCTGGTCAGATCTTCACCACACCCGATGTGGCACCCAAGATTGAGACAATTGATCCGAAGCGGCGTGATCCGCTCAAGCCTGAGGAGAACGCCGCAAGTGCGCCCTAGTTTCACGAGAGTGGCAGCTTGAGCCGCCACACGCCGCCGTCGACTTCTCCTGCCTTGAGCGGTGATGGCAATCAGTGGGCCATTCTGCGCGACATGCTGCCATACCTGTGGCCAGAGGGACACCCGGGCCTCAAGGCGCGCGTGGTCTTCGCCATGGTGGCGCTGGTGCTGTCGAAGGTCGTTACAGTTGCGACCCCCTATAGCTTCAAATATGCCACCGACGCCTTGACGTCTGGTGGTTCCGCCATCGCCGTTGCCGTCTCGGTCATGCTATTCATGGTCCTGGCCTACGGCATGGGCCGCATCATGATGGTGGTGCTGGCGCAGTTGCGTGACGCTGTCTTTGCCCGCGTCAGCCAACGGGCCGTGCGCGAACTGGCGGTGAAAACGTTCCGTCATTTGCATGCGTTGTCGCTCAAGTTTCATCTCGAGCGCCGGACGGGGGGACTGTCCCGCATTGTTTCGCGCGGCACTCTGGGCATCGATACGGTGCTGCGCTTCTCGCTGTTCAATACCATTCCGACGATCCTCGAAATCGTTCTGGTCGCGGCCATCCTGGCCTGGTCTTTCGGCTGGTCCTATGCCGGTGTCATCATCGCGACGGTGGTCGCCTATATCTGGTTCACCTATGCCGCCACCGAATGGCGCATCAATATCCGCCGTGACATGAATGCCGCCGACACCGAGGCCAACACCAAGGCGGTCGACAGCCTGCTGAACTTCGAGACCGTCAAATATTTTGGCAACGAGGAACACGAGGCCAAGCGTTACGCACGCTCGATGGACAGCTATGAGAAGGCAGCCGTCAAGACCTGGGTCTCGCTCGCCTTTCTCAACGCCGGGCAGGCGGTCATCTTCAGCATCGGCCTCACCATCGTTATGATCATGTCGGCCCTCGCGGTTCGCGCCGGCAATGGCACGGTGGGCGATTTCGTCATGGTCAATGCACTTATGATTCAACTCTATATGCCGCTGAACTTCATCGGTTCGTCTTATCGCGAAATCAAGCAAGGCCTCATCGACGTGGAGCAGATGTTCACGCTGCTGAAGGTCAACGCCGAGATTGCTGACAAGCCCGGCGCCAGGGCGTTGCAGGTGCAGGATGCGGAAGTCGTCTTCGAGAATGTCAACTTTGCCTATGACGCCGAGCGGCCAATCCTGAAAGACCTGTCGCTGCGCGTGCCGCCTGGCAAGACGGTGGCCATCGTCGGGCCCTCGGGCGCTGGCAAGTCCACCATCTCGCGTCTCTTGTACCGCTTCTATGACGTGAACGGCGGCCGCATCCTGATCGATGGCCAGGATATTTCGCAGGTGACTCAAGTCTCCTTGCGCGCCGCCATCGGCATGGTGCCGCAGGATACCGTGCTGTTCAACGACACGATCCGGTACAATATCCGTTATGGGCGGCCGGACGCCACGGATGAGGAAGTCGAAGCTGCAGCGAAGATGGCGCAGATCCATGATTTCGTGATGAGTTTGCCCAAGGGGTATGATGCCCTGGTCGGCGAACGCGGCCTGAAACTGTCGGGCGGCGAAAAGCAGCGCGTGTCGATCGCTCGCACGATTCTCAAAGGACCACCGATCCTCATTCTGGACGAGGCGACCTCGGCCCTCGATAGCTTCACCGAGCATCAGATCCAGGCGGCTTTGAAGAAGGTGTCCGAGAACCGGACGACGCTGGTCATTGCCCACCGGCTTTCAACCGTAGTCGATGCCGACGAGATTATCGTGCTCGACAAGGGACAGGTTGCCGAACGCGGCACGCACGAGGTCCTTCTCAAGAAGCGCAAGGGTCTCTACGCCGCCATGTGGAACCGTCAGCGTCAAGTCGACGAAGTGCGCAACAAGCTCAAGCAGGTTGAAGAAGCCGAAGACCTTGCCGAAGACGAAATGATCGGCCGGGAACTTGTCAAGCGGGTAACCAGTTACACACCTTGATCGGAATCCCCGCGTTAAGCCTAAGCCTCGAATTCAAGTCTTAATCGTTGAAAATTCGACGCAAATACGAGGCTGATTGTATTTCGTTTAGAACTCTCGCCCATGTTGGAACCATGCCACGGGGTAATAGCCGTGGAACTGGTGACGCCCCGCTAGTGGGATAAGCCGGACAGGGACAACCCGCGCACCGGAGGTGGAAAGCCGGTACGCACAACCAAGGGATTGGGGAGAGTCAAATGATTGTGACGACAATGGACGGCATTGCCGGCCGCATTACGCAAGAGACCATGGGCGTCGTTCGCGGCACGCAGCTTTGGACTAGGCGCGTGATCAAGAGCAGCTTCGGCGGCATTCGCAACTTCGAAGTGACCGGCTTGAAGGATCTCGACGCCGGCCTTAACGAAGCCAAGGAGCAGGCCCAGAAAGCAATGGCCGAACAGGCTGCCAAAATGGGCGCCGACTCGATCGTCGGCGTACGCATCGACGTCATCGAGATGAGCAATGGCGTGTTCTGCGTCAACTGCACCGGTACAGCGGTGAAGACGATCGCGCTGCCGGCCACCATCCCGTCCATCGACGTCACGCCGCCGATGGAAATGGATTTTGATCTGGCCTTCCTTGCCGCGCGTCCGGCTTTCGAGGGTTCCTCGCTCCGCCATTGACCGGGTTCGGTCCGGCGGCGCCGAAAGACGCTGCCGGGGCCGGCCAACGTGCTTGCAGCACCTGACATTCGGGCCTGTGGGGGAGGTGGAACGCCCCCACAGGCCCGAAATGCTTTTCAAATGCCATCCGAGACGCTACATGACGAAAATGTCCGTTATCAGCAGCGTCTCTTCCGTTCTCGTTCCCATCCACCGCGAAGGCTATCGCTTCATCGCCATCTTCGCGGCCGTGACTCTGGTCCTGTTCTGGTTGCACATCGGACCGCTGGCCTGGATCGGCGTCATCCTGACGCTCTGGTGTGCCTATTTCTTCCGTGACCCGGAACGCGTGACGCCACTCCGCGACGGTTTGGTGATTTCGCCCGCCGATGGACGCGTCAGCGCGATCGAAGACGTGATACCGCCGCCTGAACTTGATCTGCCGCGCGAGCCTGTGACCCGCATCTCGGTGTTCATGAATGTTTTCGATGTGCATGTGAACCGCTCGCCGCTCGATGCCGCAATTACCCGCATCGCCTATGTCCCCGGCCTGTTCGTCAACGCCGATCTCGACAAGGCGTCCCTCGACAATGAACGGCAGGCACTGACACTCGAGCGCGCGAACGGCCAGCGCATTGGTGTGGTGCAGATCGCCGGCCTGGTTGCCCGCCGCATCGTGAAATTCGTCGGCGACGGCGATCACCTTGCCGCCGGCCAACGCTTCGGACTCATCCGCTTCGGCAGCCGCGTTGACGTCTATCTGCCGAAGGGCGCAAAGGCCATGGCTTGCATCGGCCAGCGCGCCGTCGCGGGTGAAACCGTTCTGGCCGATCTCGATTCCATCGAACCTGAGCGCAGCGGGCGCAGCAGTTGATGACGGATCCCGACCGCGAAGAAGCGCCCGACACACAGGAAGAAGCGCTTGACCCTGCCCGGCAGCGCCGGTTCGCCATGGTGCCGGTTCGCTATCTGCTTCCCAATCTCATCACCTTGCTGGCCCTGTGCAGCGGGATCACCGCCATCCGGCTGGGGATCGAGGGCCGCTATGAGCTGGCGATCGCCAGTGTGATGGTTGCCGTCGTGCTTGACGCTCTTGATGGACGCCTTGCACGCCTGCTCAAGGGCACGTCGCGATTCGGCGCTGAACTCGACTCGCTGACCGACTTCGTAAATTTTGGCGTGGCTCCGGCACTCCTGCTCTACATCTGGTCCCTGAATTCACTACGCACGGCGGGCTGGGTGATCGCTTTGATCTACGCAATCTGCTGCGCGCTCCGCCTGGCACGGTTCAATGTGGCTCTCGATGATCCGCACAAGCCGCAATGGGCAAACCGCTTCTTTACCGGAGCGCCCGCGCCGGCCGGTGCCGGACTGGTGCTTCTTCCATTTTACTTGAGTTTCCTTGGCCTCGTCGACGACGGTCACGGATTTGCACTCCTGATCGGCCCTTACGTGGTGCTGGTCGCCCTTCTGATGGTCAGCCGCATTCCGACGTTCTCCGGCAAGCATATGGGCAGCAGTATCCCACGCGACATCGTGCTGCCAGTTCTGGGTCTGGGGTCATTCGCGGCCATCATGCTGATTGCCTATCCGTGGGAATTCCTGACGGTCATCGCCGTTGCCTACCTGGCGCTGATTCCCGTGAGCATGCGGTCGTACCGGCGGCATAAAGCCGCCGATGCCGCAAGATCAGCTTAAGGTCAGCACGCGCGCCAGATCGGCGATGAGGTCGTCCGGGCTCTCGATTCCGACCGACAGGCGGAACACTCCATCTCCCGCGTAGTCGCGGTAGCGCTTTAGCTGTGCCGCATCATGCCGGAACGTTGAGCCCTGAATGTCGTCCGTGCCAATCCAGTAGATCAGGCTGCGGTGATGTCCCAGCGACACGGCATAATGGATGATCTCAAGTTCATCCACCATCCGCGCTGCAATTTCGGGTCCGGGCCGCTTGGTCTGAAAGGTCATCATGCCGGAAAAATTCTTCATCTGCCGCCGCGCCAGCTCATGCTGCGGGTGGGACGCCAGTCCAGGATAGAAGACCCGCGACACGGCGGGATGCTGGTCTAGAAAGGCAGCGACCTTCATCGCTGCGCTTTCGTGTGCCCGCATGCGGATTGGCAATGTTGCCGCGCCGCGCATGATCAGCCAGGCATTGAATGGCGAAAGGATGCCGCCGAAATGCACCGAAGCCTCGAGATTGAGTGATGCCAGCTCCGTCTTGCGGCCGATGACCGCGCCGCCCATGGCATCGCCATGTCCGCAGAAATACTTGGTCAGGGAATGCACGACGAAGTCGGCGCCCAAAGACAGTGGCTGTGTCGCAATCGGCGTCGCATAGGTGGAATCGACCGCGACGTCACGCACGCCCCTGTCATGTGCGAGCTTGGCCAGCGCCGCAATATCGCAAAGCTTCATGGTCGGATTGGCCGGCGTTTCGAGCCACAGCATCCGGGTGTTCGGACGGATCGCCGCGGCAACGGCCCCGAGATCCGACAAATCGACGAATGACGCGTCGATGCCGAACCGGGGCAGGGTGTCGCGCGTCAGCTCTGCTATGCCCACGTAATTTGCATCCGGCACAATGATATGGTCGCCCTTGCTCAGGCGGCCGCAAATCAGGGCATGCGCTGCGGCAACACCCGATGCAAAAGCCAGTGCAGATTCCGCTCCTTCGAGCGCTGCGAGCTTGTCCTCGAGCTGCTTCACCGTGGGGCTTGAGACCCGGCCATAGATGAAACCCTCGTAGCCCTGTTCGTCGCGGGCCGAAAATCCGGTGAGCTTCTCTGGTGCGAATGTCGACGACATGACCAGATTTGGCGAAGATGCCCGGGTCACTGGATCGACAAATTCCCCGGCATGAACGGCCAGTGTCTCTTCCCCCCAGCCAGCGTTTCGTCCCTTCGTCCTCGCCATGATGCGCTTTGCTTTCCTAAAGTGAATTCTTGCCTATGATGCGATTGCAACGCCGAATCTGCAACACCCGCAGGATCGGCGAGGGAGGGCGTCGGAAGCAGTATGGAGTGGGAGCAGCCCCATTGGAGCGGCAAGCCGCAGAAAAGCGGCCCGGCGCGGCAACGGCTGCGGCCAAATGGCTTTGCCAAGATGGCGAGGTTCTCGGTCGAGAACCGTTACGTCGTCGTCGGTCTCTATCTCTTGTTGGCGGTGATCTGCGGCGGGGCCGCAGCCGCGATGCTGAAGTTCGATCCCGATGCGGGCCCGCGCGTGACACTCGATGACCAGACGCTGGCGGTTCAGGCAGAACTCGACCGGCGCTTTCCCGGCATCGAAAATACCTTCCTCGCCATCGTCGAAAGCAGGGACGCCGAAACTGCACGAAATCAGGCCCTCGCAGTCGCGGCCTCGCTGCAACAGAGAGACGATCTCTTCGAAAGTGCCTTCGTGCCGGGCACAGGCAGCTTTTACGAAGCCAATGCCTTGCTGTTTCGCAGTCCCGAGGATGTGCAGAACCGTATCGACGCCGTGTTGCAGATGCAGCCTCTTTACCAGGCCCTGGCGGCCGCACCCGACATCGTGGGACTGGCCGCGCTGGTGGCCGAAATCGGCCGGGCCGTCGAGCAGGGGCGCTCGCCGCCGGGCCTCGAGGCCGTTCTGTTTGCCGCCGCTGCCGCCATCGAGGGCGAAGTGCGTGGCAGCCCACGCCCGATCAACTGGCCGGCCCTTGCTGGCCTCGGTGGCGAAAGCCGCAGTCAGCGTTGGTTCGTGCTCGCCAATCCCAAGCCGGGCATGGAACGGACGGCTGCAGAATTTGCTGCCCGTTCGACTGAGGGCATGCAGGGAGTCAACTGGCTGTGGCCGCGGCGCGCGCTGGGCGACACGCCAAACCCGCTCCGCGACTTTGTTGTGCCGGCGGGCCTGTCGATCTTCGTGACTCTCACATTGCTGGGGGCAGGGCTTGGATCCTTCAGGCTCAACATCGCCATCGCGCTATGCGGTGGCGTGACCCTGGCTGTTGCCGCGGGAGCCGCGGCCCTGATCGGCCATCCGCTCGATGGTGCGACATGGTCTTTTGCTGCAGCGGTGATCGCGCCGGTTCTGGTGTCAGGTGCCAGCATTGTCGTGTCCTATGTGCAGGCCCACGCAAGGGGCAATTCCGGGCTTCACGCGATCATGCTCGCCGCCCAGCGCCGGGGCGGGCTGGTCTCGGCCTTCATGTTCCTGTTCGCGGCTTTCTGGGTCTCGTGGATGGTGCGGCAATTGCCGTCGCTCAGCCAGTTCGGCATGATTGCCATTGTCGGCGCGGCGGCGGCATGGTTGACATCCGTCACTCTTCTACCCGCGATGCTGGCGCTACTCGAACGGGCTAGTCCCGTGGGCGAGCCGCATTGGCTGGACGAGGCATTGAGTGGCGAAGGTTCGCACCACGCGCGCAATCTCTTTGACATCCTAGCAATGATCGTGCTTGCGGCTGCGGTGTTCAGCGCGGTGTTTCTGCCCGGCGTGCGCTTTGGCGAACGCCAGCTGCCATCCAGTCCCGGGCCGCTGCTTGGCACGCCCGATGCGCGCGGCGCCATCCATCTTATCGTGCCGGAGTCCGATGTGAGATCGACGATCGAGCAGCTGGCGCGTCAACCCGACGTCGGCGCCGTGCGGACCATCGACCAGTTCATGCCGTCTGACGTTCCCCCCAAGCTGGAACAGTTACGCCGCCTCGAGGCCTTTGTCGCGGTCGAGCCATTGCAGCGCGACCCGCCGGAACCGGAGGCTCTCGCCCACAGCTTTGCGGAACTTGAGCGCCAGCTCACGGCTATTGCCACCGGCCCCGCCACCTCGCCAGAGTTGCGTGACGCCGTGTTGCGCCTGCGCCGCGCCGTGAGTCTCTACGCCGACGCCGAGGCTCTGACCGCTGCGCGCGTGCTCAATCTGGAACAGTCCTTGTTCGGAGGTCTGGGCACGCTGTCGCGTGTGGCGTCCAGTCTCGCTGCCACACCATCACCTCAACTCCGGGATCTCGACCCTGCATTGTTGCGCCGCTTCGTGTCGCCAGACGGTAAGCAGCGGATCGAAGTGATGCCAAAGCCTGGAACCGGAATACTGTCGTTCGGAGCGGCCATGCGTCGGGCCTTTCCTGCTGCCGCAGGCGAGCCGCTCCTGGCATTGGCTCGCAATGAGATCATTCATCATGAAACCTTGCTGGCGCTGGCGGCGGCGGCCGTTGCCGCAGCAATTTTGGCGCTGGCGGCCTTGCGCAGCCTTGCCGGCTGGGTGGTATCCCTGGTGCCTGTCGCCGCCTTCGTCACACTGACAGCGGCAGTGACCACCATGCTGGATATGACGATGAACACGGCCATGCTGGCCGCGGCCAGTGCCGTCGCGGCTGTGCTCGCCTGTTCAGGCATGATTGCTGCAGAGCAACTGGTGACACGGCCCGCCGGCGGATTGCCGCAGGGCACTGCCATGCGCACGGCCCTGCTGCCTCTCGTGGTGCTGGCAGGAGCCGTGGTGCCTCTGGCCATTTCGTCGCGCTCCTCGGTGGCGGAACTCGGTGGAATTCTCGCCGTCATGCTCATGATGGCAGCCGTGTTGTGCCTCCTTCTGGTGCCGGCTCTGGCGCGCTGGCTGAGGGTTCTGACACCCAATCCACCGCCTGCGCGTGAACGCTGACGTTCGCAGCGACAAATACGGATCGGGATGCTAGTCTTTCGCACAAGGTGAACCGCTTCGGCGCACCGAAGAGACTGCATGAGTTTTGAACAGGGAGCATCTCATGAAAATACAGACCGGACTGAAATCATGGCTTGTGGGCTGCACGATGCTGGTGATGACCGCCAGCGGCGCATTCGCGGAAGTGGTTTACAATCGCGGCAGTTCCGCCGATCCGGAATCGCTTGATCCGCACAAGACCTCGACCACCTACGAGGCCGATCTGCTGCGTGATATTTTCATGGGTCTTGTGGTGCAGGACGCCAAGGCAGAACTCATTCCTGGCGCTGCCGAAAGCTGGACGGTTTCGGCTGACGGCACGGTTTATACCTTCAAGCTCCGTGCCGGTGCCACCTGGTCAAATGGCGACCCTGTCACGGCCGGAGATTTCGTCTTTGCCTTCCAGCGCCTGCAGGACCCGGCGACCGCCGCCGAATATGCGTCGATGCTCTATCCTGTGAAGAATGCCGAGGCCATCAACCAGGGCAAGGCCAAGCCCGAGGAGATCGGCGCCAAGGCCATCGACGACATGACTCTTGAAGTGACGCTGAATGCGCCGACACCATACTTTCTTGAGATGCTGACGCATCAGGCGACCTATCCGGTACACCGCGCGACGGTGGAGAAATTTGGCAACGAGTGGACCAAGCCCGGTAATATCGTGTCGAACGGCGCGTATACGCTCGCCGAGTTCGTGCCCAACGATCACATCAAGCTCGTCAAGAATCCGAAGTTCTACGATGCAGCCAATGTGCAGATCGATACCGTCAACTTCATTCCCAACGAAGACCGCTCCGCGGCCATCAAGCGCTATGAAGCAGGCGAACTCGATACGCATGATGACATGCCGACCGAACAGCTTGCCGACATCAAGGCGAAATTTGGCGATCAGGTCCATATCGGACCGTACCTGGGCACCTACTACTACACCTTCAAAACCGACAAGTCGCCATGGGACAACGTCAACATCCGCCGCGCGGTATCGATGGCGATCGACCGCGAATTCATCGCCGAGAAGGTCTGGGGGAACAGCATGATCCCCTCCTACTCGATGGTGCCCCCCGGTATCACCGGTTACGAGACATCGACCTTTGATTACGCGGAGATGTCACAGATCGACCGCGAGGATGCAGCCAAGAAACTGCTGACCGAGGCTGGCTATGGTCCCGACAAGCCGCTGAAAATGGAAATCCGTTACAACACCTCGGAGAACCACAAGAATACTGCCGTCGCCATCCAGGAACAGTTGAAGCCGCTCGGTGTCGAGGTAACGCTTCTCAACACCGACACCAAGACCCACTATGGCCATCTCGAACAGAAGGGCGATTTCGATATCGCCCGGGCCGGCTGGATCGCCGACTACAAGGACCCTGAAACCTTCCTCGGTATTTCACGCAAGGCCAGCGCCAACAACTACGCGCAATATGTGAGCGCCGAATTTGAAGGCTTGATGGACAAGGCGGCTGCGGCCGGCGGAAATTCCGGCGAACGCATGAAGCTTCTGTCCCAGGCTGAGGCGGTGCTGATGCGCGATCATGGCCAGATTCCGCTGCTCTATTACAGCTACCACAACCTTGTGTCCGCGAAGATCAAGGGCTTCGAGGACAACGTGATGAACGTCCACCCGACGCGCTTCATCCGCAAGGAATAGAACGTCAGCAGTGTCGGCTTCTTCCGCCTCCGGGCGGGAGAGGCCGCACGTGCCGGGGGTAAGCTGATGTTGCGTTATGTTCTCAAGCGATTTCTGACAGCGATTCCGACGCTGTTCCTGATTGTCACCATTTCATTCTTTCTGATGCGCGTGGCGCCGGGCGGGCCCTTCAATCAGGAGAAGGGGCTCAATCCGGTCATCAAGGCCAATCTCGAGCGGCAGTTCCATCTCGATGAACCGCTGGTCATGCAGTATCTCTATTACCTGAACGATCTTCTGCACGGCAATCTTGGGCCGAGTTACAATCTCCCCGAATTCACCGTCAACGAACTCTTCGCCAAAGGCCTGCCGATCTCGATTCAACTCGGGGCGACGGCGCTCTTCCTGGCTCTTGTCTTCGGTTCCCTCATGGGCATCGCGGCTGCCCTGCGGCAGAACAAGTCAGCAGATTATGCGGTGATCGCCACCGCGACGGCGGGGAGCACCATTCCATCCTTCGTCATCGCTCCGCTGATTCAGCTGGCCTTCGGTCTGGGCTTGAAATGGCTTCCCGTCGGTGGCTGGGGTGATGGCGCCTTCATCAACAAGGTCGGTCCCGTGCTGACGCTGATGTTGCCGCAACTGGCAATCGTCGCCCGCCTGATGCGCGGCTCCATGATCGAGTCCTTGCGATCACATCACATTCGCACGGTGCGCGCCCTGGGGCTTTCTGATTATGCAGTCATCATCCGGCACGCCCTGCGCGGCGCGCTGCTGCCCATCATTTCCTATGCAGGGCCTGCGGCTGCTGCACTGATCACCGGTTCGATCATTGTCGAAACCATTTTCGCCATTCCAGGCGTTGGCCGCTATTTCGTCGAGGCCGCGTTGAATCGCGATTATACGCTGGTGATGGGCACTGTCGTCGTCATCGCGATCTTCACCATTCTCTTCAACCTGATCGTTGACCTGCTCTACGCCGTTGTCGATCCCCGGGTGAGCTATGACTGATCTCGCCACCAATGCCGGATCTACAGTCGGCCGCTCCCTGTGGGCTGACGCCTGGTCGCGCCTCAAGGCCAATCGCGCCGCCTATTGGAGTGCCATTTATATCGTCATCATGGCCGTGGCCTGCATCGCCGGGCCATGGTTCACGCCGCATGACTTCACCACCATCTATCAGGACTACACCCGCGTGCCACCAAGTCTCGAAGCCTATCCCAGGCCCGAGATGATTGATCAGGCCGTGAAGGATGCGGTGAAGCGCTCGCGCGTCGAACTGGCATCCTGGGAAGACCGTGGCGACAAGGTTTCGATTGTCGTGACGTCGGCCAAGCCCATCGATCCACGCATGACGCGCTATATCGACCGCTCCAGTGTCTTCGAAAATGCCGAAGTGACGGAGACCTCTGCGGATGGCCTGAAGCTGACGATCTCGGCGGATGTCGAGCGCGAGCACTTCTATTTCGGGACGGACACGATCGGCCGCGATCTTCTGACCCGCACGCTCATTGCCGGCCGCGTGTCGCTCGCCATCGGCCTGTTGGCCGGTCTTGTCGCCGTGGCCATCGGTGTACTTTATGGTGCCACGGCAGGATTCGTCGGTGGCAAGACCGATGAAGTGATGATGCGCATCGTCGATATCCTGTATTCTCTGCCGTTCATCTTCTTTGTCATCATGCTGGTGGTGTTCTTCGGGCGAAACTTCGTGTTGATGTTTCTGGCCGTTGGGGCGGTGTTGTGGCTTGACATGGCCCGCATCGTCCGCGGGCAGGCGCTGTCCATCCGGCGTCAGGAATATGTTCAGGCTGCGGAGGCGCTGGGCGTGAGCCGTGGCGGCATCTTGCTGCGCCACGTCGTGCCCAATCTCCTTGGACCGGTCGTGATCTACATGACCTTGCTGGTTCCACAGGTGATCATCCTCGAGAGTTTCCTGTCCTATCTGGGCCTGGGCGTTCAGGAGCCGATGTCGAGCTGGGGCGTGTTGATCAGCCAGGGAGCCAAGAACATACCCGGAGCCAACTGGCTGCTGTTTTTTCCGTCCTTCTTCCTGACCACCACGCTGTTCGCGCTGAATTTCATCGGTGACGGCCTGCGAGATGCGCTCGATCCGAAGGATCGCTAGTGATGGCCGATATGCTTCTTGAACTGAAGGATGTGCGGGTAAGGTTCGATACGATCGACGGCACGGTCAATGCCGTGAATGGCGTCGGCCTGCATGTTGCCGCTGGTGAGACCGTGGCGATCGTTGGCGAGTCGGGATCCGGCAAAAGCCAGCTGATGATGGCCACCATGGGTCTTCTTGCTTCAAACGGCCACGCATCCGGAACAGCCGACTACCGCGGCACCAATCTCCTGAACATTTCGAAAGGCGAACTCAACACCATCCGGGGCCGGAAGATCACCATGATCTTCCAGGAGCCGATGACCTCTCTTGATCCGCTCTTCACCATCGGTGCACAACTGATAGAGCCGATCATGCACCATCAGAAGATCGGAGCGGCGGAAGCCCATGTCCGCGCCGTGGCGATGCTCAAGCTGGTCAGTATCCCTGAACCCGAACGCCGCATGGGCTCCTATCCTCATGAAATGTCGGGCGGCCAGCGCCAGCGCGTCATGATCGCCATGGCGCTTGCCAACGATCCAGACCTGCTGATCGCCGACGAGCCGACAACCGCCCTCGATGTCACCATCCAGGCGGAAATCCTCGAGTTGATGGCGTCGCTGCAAAAGCGCCTCGGGATGGGGATGATCTTCATCACCCACGATCTCAACATCGTCCGGCGCATCGCTCATCGTGTTTATGTCATGCGCCAGGGCGAGGTGGTGGAGGAGGGCGAGACCAAGGCACTCTTCGCCAATCCCAAGCACGAGTACACGCGCGCCTTGCTGGCTTCTGAGCCGACCGGCCGAAAGGCGCCGGTGTCGCCAAATGCGCCCAAGATCCTCGACGGCACCGATCTGCGTGTGAATTTCAAGATCGGAGGCGGTTTCCTCAGTGGCGAGCCAATCGTTCTGCGCGCCGTCGACCGTGTGTCGCTGACCTTGCGCCGCGGCCAGACCGTCGGCATCGTCGGCGAATCGGGGTCGGGCAAATCGACGATTGCACGCGCCCTGCTGCGCCTGATCCCTAGCGAGGGGGCGATTTCATTTGAGGGCCGCAGCATCGCCGGACTTGACCGCCACCAGATGCGGCCTTTGCGGCGGCAGTTGCAGATCGTGCTGCAGGATCCCTTTGGAAGTCTCAGTCCGCGCATGACGGCGGGCCATATCGTGACCGAGGGCCTGCTGGTGCATGAACCTTCGATCTCACGCCAACAGCGTGACCGCCGCGCAGCACAGGCTTTGGAAGAAGTGCAACTTGATCCAAATCTCCGCAATCGCTACCCGCATGAATTCTCCGGCGGCCAGCGCCAGCGCATTGCCATTGCCCGCGCAATCATACTGAAGCCAAAGGTCGTGGTGCTGGACGAGCCGACCTCAGCGCTGGACCGCCAGGTACAGAAGCAGATCGTCGATCTGTTGCGTGATCTGCAAACCGCCAACGACCTGTCTTATCTCTTCATCAGCCACGATCTCGCCGTGGTGCGCGCCATGGCCGACCACATCATCGTCATGAAGGACGGCCGCATGGTGGAACAGGGATCACCTGACGAAGTGCTCGACAATCCGCGCGAGGACTATACCCGGAAGCTCATGAAGGCGGCATTTGCGGAATGAAGGCGAGGCAGGGTGGCGCAATTCCGCTCAGATGTCGAAGGCCTCGATGTTGGCGAAAGCCGTTCGCAGCGCCTTGGACCATTCGCCCGACAGCATTTTGAAGTAGGGATCATCGAGACCGATGCGCTTGGTATGCTCGATCTTCAGCGTACCGGTTTCATAGGTCAGCATGTCGATTGGCAAACCCACACTCAGGTTCGAGCGCAACGTTGAATCGAACGACAGCAGCACCATCTTGGCCGCGTCGCCGAGCTTCATGTCGTTGCGCGCCACGCGATCGAGAATGGGCTTGCCGTATTTGTGCTCGCCAATCTGGAAGAAGGGCGTGTCAGGCGTCGCCTCGATGAAATTGCCGGCTGAATAGATCTGGAATAGCCGCGGCTTCTCTTTGCCGATCTGTCCGGCGAAAATGAAACTCGCCGCAAAGGCGTCACTGCCGGCGGAGAGCGACTCGCCATCGAGGCGCTTGACCTCGCGGATCGCCTGGCCAACCAGGCGTGCTGCCTGAAACATGGTTTTTGAGTTGAACAGGTTGGGCGCGGCACCCTTGCCCTTCTTCTCCTGCGTGCCTTCGCTCAGCATGGAAACGACGGCCTGGGTGACGGCGAGATTGCCGGCTGTGAGCAGAACGAAGACCCGGTCTCCTGGCTTGGACCATGTGTGCAGCTTCTTGAACTTGCCGACATTGTCGACGCCGGCGTTGGTACGGGTATCGGCGGCCATGACCAGGCCTTCGTCAAGCAGCATTCCAACGCAGTAAGTCATTCCAGAAAAGCTCCGGCGGATTCGTATCGTTCCACTACTGTTGGGCGATCTCGACGCGGACTTCAACCCTCATCCGTTCCATGGCGCCGCCGCGCCGCGAACCCCGGATCGGCGTCACGCCCGCCGCATCGATACCGGCGGCCACGCGCACATAATTGTCAGTCGGGCAAGTGTTGTTGGCGGGATCGAAGCCGACCCAGCCGAGATCCGGCACCAGCGCCTCGGCCCAGGCATGGGCGGCGGTCGAGGAGGCGCCCATGCCGGTGACCAGATAGCCAGTCACATAGCGAGCCGGAATGCCCGCGGCCCGCGCTGCGGCGATAAAGATGTGGGCATGGTCCTGACACACGCCACGGCCGTCGGCGAAGGCTTCCGCTGCCGTGGTGTGGGCATGCGTGGCGCCCAGCTCATATGCAACCTTGATATGAATATCGTTCATCAATCCATGCAGTCCGGGCAGAATATCTTTTGCGGAAAGATGCTTGTCGGTGAGCGCGCGGATCGCCGCATTGGGCGTTGTCGACTTGGTCAATCGCAGGAAGATTGCATCGGGTGCAGGCGAGTGGAGGCCGCGCACAACGCCAGCCGCATCGGTGCAATCGACAATGCCTTCTGCGACGATGCTGACCGGCCCTCTTATCGCCTGGAAAGTCAACATGTGGACGCGGTTTCCGAAGCCGTCGAAATAGTTCAGGGCTTTCTCGATGCCCGGTGCCTCGATCGCCCAGCTCACCGTCTTCTGCGTGGCAAAATCCACCGGCCACAAATAAAGGCGCTGCGCCGAATAGGCGATTGGCATGTCGTAGTCATATTGCGTTTCGTGGCGGATGAAGAGGCGCATGGATCTACGGGAAATTATAATTCGTGGCGATGGACTGCGACAGCGCCGCATTTGCCGTGATGAAATCCTGCAGGAACTCATGCAGGCCAGACTGGAAGATCTGCTCCATGTTGCCGGATTTCAGCCGTTGATACGTCTGTTGCGCAAGGTCGTGGCAATCGTAGCGCTTGCCATAGAGCTGTCCAAGACCATCGAGCGCCATGTTTGTCCAGTAGTACGTGAAGACCAGCGAACGCGGCATCTCTTCCTTGAGGATGAGAAATTCCGCAATCATCCAGGGCCGGTATTTGCTGTCGCGGTAGAACCAGCGATAGGAACGGTGCGCCGAGACTGACCGCAGGATTTGCGCCCATTGCTGCATGTCGAGATCGCTGCCGACATCGGTGGCCTTCGGCAGCAGGATGAAATATTTGACGTCAAGAATGCGCGCCGTGTTGTCGGCGCGCTCCATGAAATTTCCAAGCTGGCTGAAATAATAGGTGTCATTGCGCAGCATGGTGCCGAGCAGGGCACCGCGGAACGACATGACGCGCTGTTTGATCCAGTCGAGAAACACCGGCAACCGGTCCGCCGTCATGCTCGACGGCTTCACTTGCGCCAACTCGTTCCAGGTGGAATTGATGCTTTCCCAGACGTCGCGCGTGAGTGCTGTGCGCACCGCCCGGCCATTGTTGCGCGCCGTCTTGATCGAGGCGCGGATCGATGAGGGATTGTCCTCGTCGAAAATCAGAAACTGGATGACCTTGGCGGCGGTGATGTCGTCGTGTTTTTCCGCGTAGGCAAGATCGCAGGCGGAACTCTGTAACGTCGATCGCCACTCGTCGCGGTGTCCTTCGACGGCGCCGGGCATCAGTGAGATGCGGTAGCCCACTTCCAGCAGGCGGGCCATGTTCTCGGCGCGCTCCATGTAGCGCGACATCCAGTAGAGCGAGGAAGCGGTGCGTCCGAGCATCAGTCCTCCAGCACCCAGGTGTCCTTGGTTCCACCACCCTGGCTGGAATTGACGACCAGGGAATTCTTCTTCAGCGCCACGCGCGTCAACCCTCCGGGAGTTACGCGCACCCTGTCCCCGGAGAGCACAAAGGGCCTGAGGTCGACATGCCGTGGCGCCACGCCGGACTTCGTGAAGGTCGGCACTGCCGAAAGTGCCAAGGTTGGCTGCGCAATATAGTTTTTCGGGCGGGCTTTCAGCCGATGCCGAAACTCCTCGATTTCCCGTCGTGATGACGTTGGTCCAACCAGCATGCCATAGCCTCCCGAGCCATGAACTTCCTTCACCACGAGTTCGGGCAGGTGATCGAGGACATAGGCGAGATCCTGCTTCTCGCCGCATCGCCAGGTGGGCACGTTTTTCAGCAGCGGCTTCTCGCCGGTGTAGAACTCGATCACATCGGGAATGTACGTATAGATCGACTTGTCATCGGCGATGCCGGTGCCAGGCGCGTTGACCAGGGTCACGCGTCCGGCGCGATAGAGATCGAAGATGCCGGGAACGCCGATGGCAGAATCGGGCCGGAAGGTGAGGGGGTCGAGATAGGCGTCATCAATGCGGCGGTAGACAACGTCCACCCGCTTTGGCTCCTGCGTCGTGCGCATGTAGAGATAGCCATCGGAAACGAAGAGATCGTTGCCTTCACACAGCTCCACGCCCATTTCGTCCGCCAGGAACGCGTGCTCGAAGAAGGCGGAGTTGTGAATGCCCGGCGTGAGAATGACGACCGTCGGCTCGCCTTTGCAGGCCGCCGGTGCAACGCTTTCCAGGGTCTGTCGCAGCATCGCAGGATAGTTCTCGACTGGTGCGATACGCTGCTGCGAGAACAGTTCAGGGAAGAGATACATCATCGCCTCCCTGTCCTCGAGCATGTAGGACACGCCCGATGGGGTGCGGCAATTGTCTTCGAGCACATAGAACTCGTTCTCGGCGACACGCACGATATCGATGCCGATGATGTGCGCATAGATGCCGCGGGACGGCATCACGCCCACCATCTCGGGCACGAACGCTTCGTTCTGGATGATGATATCCTGCGGCACGCGGCCCGCGCGGAGGATTTCCTGCCGGTGATAGAGATCATGGATGAAGGCGTTGAGCGCCCGCACGCGCTGTTCGATCCCGGCTGACAGGCGGCGCCATTCGGCAGCCGCGAAGATGCGCGGAATGATGTCAAAGGGGATGAGCCGCTCGGAGGCCTGGTTATCGCCATAGACAGCGAAGGTGATGCCCTGGCGGCGGAAGATCGCCTCGGCTTCCTTCAGCGCCCGTTCCACATCCTTAGGGCTCAGCGTCTTGAGCCACTGTTCGATTAGGGCATAGGGCTCGCGGACTGCGCCGCCCTTGCCCTGCATCTCGTTGAACACCGTCGACATATACACCCGTCTCTTGCCTTGCAGTTTGATGACAGTTTTTCGAGGCTGGCAAGCGAAACATGGCTTGACCGGGTGACCTGCCCAAACTTCATGCAACCCCGGCCTTTGCCGGTTTTGGGGGTTTCTTGCGAAATGCCGCCGGAACTGGCATAAGGAGCGCCATGTGCTTCCACGCCTCCATTTCCGGCACGATCCTGCCAGTCTGGTCCAAGACCGGACGCGACGAGGTGCTGCTCCATTGCGCAAGGATCGGCTTCAAGCCGTAAGCGCCTCTCCGTTGATCTGACGATATTTGGCCACTGGCATTCAGGGGCCGTTTCGACGCATTCAGCCTGGAGACCGACATGACCGTACATTCCAAGAATATCGACATCGCCGAAGTCGTGAAGCACGACATCGCCCATCATTTTCATCCGTTTACGGATCACAAGGCCTTTCGCGCGGCCGGCGGCCCCCGCGTCATGACCCAGGCCGACGGCATCTGGATCTGGGATGCCAAGGGCAACAAGCTCCTGGACGGCATGTCCGGCCTGTGGTGCGTCAACGTCGGTTATGGCCGCAAGGAACTGGCGGAGGTTGCCTACCGCCAGATGCTCGACTTGCCCTATTACAACACGTTCTTCAAAACGACGACCGTTCCAGCCACCGAGCTTGCCGCCAAGATAGCCTCGGTCATGCCGGAGCGCTTCAACACCATTTTCTTCACCAACTCCGGTTCGGAAGCCAATGACACCATCGTTCGCTTCGTGCGCCACTATTGGAAGTTGAAGGGCAAGCCCTATCGCCAGCATTTCATCGCCCGCAATCGCGGCTATCATGGATCGACCATGGTGGCGGCCAACCTCGGTGGCATGCAGGGCATGCACGAGCAGGTTGGCACCGAGTTCCCCGGCTTCCACCATGTACAGCAACCGCACTGGTTCGATTTCGGCGGCGACAAGACGCCGGAGGAATTCGGGCTGATCGCCGCTGCGGAAGTCGAAAAGAAGATTCTCGAAGTTGGGCCCGACAATGTCGCCGCCTTCATCGGCGAACCGATCCAGGGCGCTGGCGGCGTTCTCATTCCACCCTCGACCTATTGGCCCGAAGTGCAGCGCATCTGCCGCAAGTATGGCGTTCTGATCATTTCGGATGAAGTGATCTGCGGCTTCGGCCGCACCGGTAATTGGTGGGGCTTCCAGTCCATGGGCTTCGAGCCTGACATTGTGCCGATGGCCAAGGGCTTGTCATCCGGCTACCAGCCGATTGGCGCCGTGGCGTTCGCCGACCATCTGATCAAGGACTTTTTCGAACTGTGCGGCGACTTCGATCATGGCATGACCTACGCCGGCCATCCGGTTGCCGCCGCTGTAGCACTGAAAAACATCGAGATCATCGAAGACGATAAGCTGGTCGAGCGCGCCCGCGAACTCGGCCCATATTTCGCCGAGGCCCTTTCATCGCTGCGCGATCACCCCATTGTCGGTGAAACGCGCTCAATGGGCCTGATCGGCGCGATCGAACTCTCCAACGACAAGGCCAAGCGCGGACGCTTCCGCAGCCCTGGCCGTGTCGGCACCATCTGCCGCGACCACTGCTTTGCCAACGGCCTCATCATGCGCGCCTGCTGGGACACCATGGTTCTGGCGCCGCCATTGATCATCACCAAGAAGGAAATCGACGAGCTTGTGCGACTTGCACGTGTGGCGCTCGACGCGACCTACAATGCGGTGAAGTCAGAGGTCGTGTGAAGATTAAGCAATTCGACGAAAATTGCGTTGAATGCCGGACTGGGAGCGATAGATTTGCCCAACCGGTATTCAACCGATGACCGGCGCCAGATAGACAGAATGCATGTGGCGTCACCTGAAACCAAGAGAGGGCCTCTTACATGACCACGTTCCGTCCGCGTTTCCGGCCTAACCGTCGCTCGGTGCTCAAGGGCACTGGCGCATTTGCCGCCGGTCTGACTTTCCTGCCGCGCTTCTCGCTGGCAGAGGAAGAGAAGAAGCTGAATTTCTACAACTGGGACACCTACATCGGCGAGACAACGCTCGACGACTTCAACAAGTCCACAGGCATTGAGGTGAAGATGGATCTCTTCGCCGACAACGATGAACTTTTCGCCAAGCTCAAGGGCGGCAATCCCGGCTATGATGTCATCGTTCCCACCAATGACATGCTGGAACGCATGATCAAGGCCAACATGGTCGTGCCGCTGGATCATTCCAAGATTCCCAACATGTCGAACATCGACAAGACGTTCCAGGATGCAGCTTTCGATCCGGGCCGGAAATACTCACTGCCATATATGTGGGGCACTCTCGGCATCGGTTATCGCAAATCGAAGGTCTCTGAACCGGTGACCAGCTGGAAGGTGCTGCTCGACAGTGACACCTATGCCGGCAAGATCTCGCTCCTTGGCGACGCCAGCAACGTGCTTGGTGTGACGTTGAAGTATCTTGGCTATTCTTTCAACTCTACCAATCCGGACGAGTTGAAGAAGGCCGAGGAACTCCTCATCGCCCACAAGAAGAACATCAAGGTCTTCGCGCCCGATAACGGACAGGATCTGCTGGCCTCCGGTGAAGTCGATCTCTGTCAGGAGTACAATGGGGATATTGCCCAGGTCATGGCCGAGGATGAGGACCTTGCCTATGTCGTGCCAAACGAGGGCTCTCTCCTTTGGCAGGATACGCTGGCCATTCCGACTGGCGCGCCGCATCCTGAAAATGCCCATGCCTTCCTCAATTTCCTGCTCGACGCGGAAGTCGGCAAGGGCCTTGCCACGACCATTCAGTTCGCGACGCCGAATGCCGCGGCCCGTGCTTTGATGGATGACGCCTACAAGACGAACACCGCAATCTTCCCGCCCGACGACGTGATCGCCAAATGCGAGCCGGGGCTCTATCTCGGTGAAGAAGCAACCAAGGTGCGCGATGAAGTCTGGACTCGCATCAAGGCGGCCTGACGAACCCTCCCGCAAGACGGCGCCAGCAGGCGCCGTCTTCGCATTTCAAGGACCGTAATCAGATCATGCTGAGCACGCTCATTCCGCCTGCCGTGCCGGTTGGCGTCCTCAGGGAGTTCGCGCGTTCAACCTATGGGCTCGTTGGCGAGTGGTCGCGGCTCGAAGGTGAGCGCGACCAGAATTTCAAGGTCACCGATGCCGAGGGGCGCTCCTGGGTGTTCAAGGTCTGTCATCCGGACGAGGGCGAGGCCATCATGTCCTCGCAGGCGGAGGCGCTCGAACATATTGCCCTGACCGATCCGTTGCTGCCCGTGCCGCGCCTCAGGCGTTCAGGCGACGGCGCGAAACTTTCCACAGTCCTTCACCATGATACGCAATACCGTGTCATGGTTCTGTCCTGGCTCGATGGTGAAATGCCGGGAGACGTGGAACTCAGTTCCGCCCATCAGTTTGAACTCGGCAGTCTTCTGGCGCGGCTGGGGCTGGCCCTGCGGGGCTTCGTACACCCTGCGCCTGCCGCCCGTAATCTTGTCTGGGACACCGGCAAGGCCGGGGAGCTTGCGCCGCAAATCGCTCATCTGTCCGATGAAGATCGTCCGTTGGCGGAGGAGATTCTGAGCCGCCATCTCGAAGTGACGGTGCCGGCCATGCGGCACATGCGCAGCCAGATCATTCATGGCGATGTCCATCCCTTTAACAGTGTCATGGATGGCAGCGGCCGCATCACCGGCATTATCGATTTTGGTGATCTGGTGCATGGCGCGCTGGTTCTCGATCTTGCCAATGCCATCGCGGACTTTCTCAGTCCCGGTCATGACCTTGCCGGTACCATCTACAATGTGGTGCGGGGATACTGCCGCGTGACGCCGCTGGAGGAAGCGGAAGCGGGCGCGTTGCTCGATCTTGTCGAGGTGCGGCTCCTGCTGACGCCGCTGGTTGATTCGCTGAAAGCAGCAAACGGCATCGCCTCGCAGGGGTATTTCCAGGCCTTCAATGCCCGCAGCATGCCAATGATCCGGGCCCTTCGGACAATGGGCCGCGACCGGCTGATCAACCTGATCCGCCGGGCCGCGGCGTTTCCGCCAGCGCACGCCATGCCACGTCAGCCCGTGGCCGACATGATATCGCGGCGCCAGCGCGCGATGGGTGACAAGCTGTATGTGTTCTACGACCCGCCGCTCCATATCGTGAAGGGCGATGGCGTCTGGCTTTCCGCGGCCGATGGACGCCGCTACCTCGACTGCTACAACAACGTGCCGCATGTCGGGCATTGCCATCCTTACGTGACGGAGGCCATTGTCCGGCAGGCGCGGATCCTCAATACCAACACCCGCTATCTGACCGACCAGTCAATCGAATATGCGGAGCGCCTCACCGCACTCTCTGGTGATGGACTTTCCGCCGCCGTCTTCGTCAATTCGGGAAGCGAGGCGAACGACCTCGCCTGGCGCATGGCCAAGGCCTGGACCGGCCGCCAGGGCGGCCTTGCGATGGAATTCGCCTATCATGGCGTCAGCGAGGCGATCGATGCGTTTTCACCCTCCAATGCGCCGGACAATTGGTACGCGCCGCACATCCGCCTGCTGCCTGCACCCGATACCTATCGTGGCCGTTTCGGTGTTGACGAACCGGACGTGGGCGAACGCTATGCCGAACTGGCCGAACCGCTGATAGCCGAACTTGATGCCGAAGGATTTGGTCTGGCCGCGGCCATGATCGATTCCGCCTTCATGACCAACGGCATTCTCGATGCTCCGGCCGGATATTTGCAGGGTATCGTCAGGCGCGTGCGCCAAGCCGGCGGCCTGTTTATCGCCGATGAGGTGCAATCTGGATTCGGCCGCATGGGCACGGCGTTCTGGGGGCATCGCCACCATGGTGTGACGCCGGACATCATTACCATCGGCAAGCCCGCCGGCAACGGCCATCCGCTTGGGGCTGTCGTCACACGGCCGGAAATACTTTCACATTTCCTCAAAGCCGGACCATTCTTCTCGACGTTCGGCGGAAACAACGTTGCGTGTGCGGCGGGGCTTGCCGTCCTCGATGTCATTCGCGACGAGGATCTCGTGGCCAATGCGCGGGTGACCGGTGCCTATTTCCGTGACCAATTGCGTGCTCTGACGGCACGGCACGAGGTGATCGGCGACGTCCGCGGCGTGGGTCTGGCGGCCGGTGTCGAACTGGTAAAGGAGCGTGCGTCCAGGGAGCCGGCAGGCAGTTGCGTTCCGCGATTGCTCAATCTGCTGCGTGACGAAGGCGTTCTCGTCGGGGGCGAGGGAAAGCACGGCAATGTGCTGAAAATCCGCCCACCGCTGATCTTCGAAAAGGCGCATGCGGATATGGCCGTCGCCGCCATGGATCGTGCCCTTGCCAAACTCTAGGCGGGGTTGCCGTGACAGGGCGTACTGAGCTAGGCTGACATTTAAGAAACTGCGACGGGGGGTTACGGTATCTTGGAGAACTGGAAAGAAAACCCGAAAGTCTTTTGGGTACTGGGATTGCCTCCGACATTCTGGTTGTCGGCCTTTTTCATTATCCCGCTGGGATTTCTCTTCGTCATGTCGTTCAGCGACAAAGCGGTCATCGACGGTCAGGTGTCGATTACCGAATACAGTTACCTCACGGGAATCTCCAATTATATCCGCGCCTTCGACTCGCTCTATCTGACGATCATCTGGAAGTCGATCTGGGTCAGCGCCCTGGCGACGGCACTGTGCCTTCTCACGGCCTATCCGATCGCCTTCGGCATCTGCTTCGCGCCAAACAAGTGGAAGCCGCTGCTGTTGCTCTTCGTCATCTTGCCCTTCTGGATCAACCTTTTGATCCGCACTTATGCATTGATCGCGGTGTTCCGCACGCAAGGCTATGTGAACCTCGTTTTGGGCACGGTGGGCCTCGGCCCCTATGAAATGCTCTATAACAATTTCGCCGTGATATTCGGGCTCGTCTACGTTTACATGCCCTTCATGGTGCTGCCGCTCTATGCAACCATCGAGCGGCTGGACAAGTCGTTCCTTGAAGCCAGCCTCGACCTTGGCGCCTCGCAGTTCCGCACCTTCCTGAGTGTGACGGTCCCTCTCACCATGCCGGGCATCATCTCCGGTGTGATCCTTGTCTTCATTCCGTGCCTCGGCTCCTTCCTCACGCCGGACCTTCTCGGAGGTGCCAATGCCATCATGATCGGCAACGTGATCGAGCGGCAATTCAAGTCGGCGAATGACTGGCCCTTCGGCGCGGCGCTTTCGTTCCTGCTGATGTATGCCACATTCGGTGCGCTGGCGATCCGCTCGCTGATTGCCCGCCGCAGCAAGGGAGTGGACATCTGATGGCCGCCCAGATGAAACCGGGGCAGGGTGCGCTCGACTATGGTTCGCGCCTGTGGCTCAAGATCCTTTTCGGCGTGATTTTCTTCCTGCTCTACGCGCCGATCATCACGCTCATCGCCTTTTCCTTCAACACCGACAAGCGCGGCATCGTCTGGCGTGGCTTCACACTCAACAACTACGCCAAGGCCTGGGACAATGAGGCGCTGATTGAGGCGATGACCAATTCACTGATGATCGCCTTCCTGGCGACCATCATCGCCACCATACTCGGGGCATTGGTTGCACTGATGCTTTGGCGCTTCCGCTTCCCGTTCAAGGCTGGCTACGAGGGCTTCATGGCTCTGCCCATCGTCATTCCCGAAATCTGCATGGGCGTGGCGCTGCTGCTGTTCTTCATAAACTCCGGGATGATGGAGTTGTCGGTCCACTTGCCGTGGCCGCTCAATCTCGGCAACATCGTCATTGCACACGTCTCCTTCTGCTTCCCTTTCGTCGCTGTCGTGGTGCGTTCTCGCCTCGTCGGCTTCAACCGGCAACTCGAGGAGGCTTCGAAAGATCTGGGTGCCAGCGAATGGCAAACGTTCTGGCAGATCATTGTGCCTTACATGAAACCCGGCCTCATCGCGGGCGCGCTGCTGGCCTTCACGCTGTCGCTTGATGACTTCGTCATCACTTTCTTTACCAGCGGTCCTGAGACTGTCACCTTCCCGGTGAAGGTCTATTCGCTGGTGCGACGCGGTGTCTCGCCGGAAATCAATGCGGCATCGACCGTGCTGATTGTTATCACCGTTGTCGCCACCGTTCTTGCAATGAAACTCCAGGCTCCCGAAAAAGCGGGCAAGGGCTGAAACATGACCGAACCTATCGTCTCCATACGCAATGTGTCGAAGAAATTTCCCGGTGGTGTGATTGCCGTCGACAATGTCTCGATCGACATCGCCCAGAACGAATTCTTTGCGCTCCTTGGCCCTTCGGGATGCGGCAAGACGACATTGCTGCGCATGATCTCCGGCCTTGAAACGCCAACGTCCGGCGAGATCATGATCGGCGGCGAAAACATGGCCTACACGCCGCCGAACAAGCGCCCGACCAACATGGTGTTCCAGTCATATGCCGTATTTCCGCATATGACTGTGGCGCAGAATGTCGGCTATGGTCTGAAGGTAACCGGGGTGGAAGCAAGCGAAATCACCCGGCGCGTCGCCGAAGGCCTCGAGATGGTCAAACTCTCGCATCTGGCGGACCGCAAACCCGACCAGATGTCAGGTGGACAGCGACAGCGCGTGGCGCTTGCCCGCGCCCTAGTGAAACGCCCGAAGGTCCTTTTGCTCGACGAACCGCTATCCGCACTTGACGCCAAACTGCGCGATGGCATGCGGCTGGAACTGACCAGATTGCAGGAGACGGTGGGCATCACCTTCATCATCGTCACCCATGATCAGGACGAGGCCCTTTCGATGGCCAGCCGCATCGCCGTGATGGACAAAGGTGCCGTGCAGCAGATTGCCACGCCCGCCGAACTCTATGAGCACCCGAAGAGCCGCTTCGTCGCCGACTTCATCGGCAAGGTCAATCTGATCGATGCCAAGGTATTGGGCCAGAAGGGCAAGGTCCTCAATTGCGAAGCCAAGGGCCTCGGCAAGATTGAAGTATCGAGCGACAAGCAGGTTGGCTCCGGCGTGGCCATCGCGGTCAGGCCCGAGAAGCTGAAGATCACCACTGCTGAGCCGATGTCGTCGGCCATCCGGCTCCAGGGCAAGGTGCGTGACGTCGCCTATTATGGTGATACCAGCCACATCCTTATTGAAGGCAAGGACGGCCTCGATCTCTCTGTCAACGTGCAGAACGACACGCGCCTGGGCGGTGCCGGTGTCGAGCGCGGGCAGAAGGTGTGGGTGCACTGGGCCGCCGAAGACTCGATCGTTCTCACGGAGTAGCAGATGTCACTTGAGATGGATGCCAACGGGCCGCTCCCGGGGGACAATGCATT
>CAUJIO010000025.1 GCA_963205315.1 Pseudomonadota bacterium
TGTTGCGAGCTGGCGTCGAAGTCGGATATTGACGGCCTCTTCATCGGACGATCCGCCTGGGATCCGGCGGGCTTCATCGGCATCGTCGATGCCGTCACCAAGAAACTGGGAGGTTGAACATGAAAATCGCAATCGCCGGCGACAGCGCCGGCAAACCGCTGGTCGATGCCATCGAGGCCCACCTCAAAGGCAAGGCTGAACACGGCGTCAGCAACCTGAGCCAATCCGGCTTCTACGCCGATCTTTCGGCGGACGTCGCAAAGGCCGTAAAGGCCGGAACCTATGATCGCGCCATCCTGTGCTGCGGTACCGGCATCGGCGTCTGCATCTCGGCCAACAAGGTGCCGGGCATCCGCGCCGCGCTGACCCACGATACCTACTCGGCAGGCAAGGCCGCGACCTCCAACAACGCCCAGATCATTACCATGGGCGCGCGCGTCATCGGACCCGAGCTGGCCAAGGCCATTGTTGATACCTGGCTCGCGTGCGAGTTCGATCCCAAGGGCGCCTCGGCCGCCAATGTCGAGGCAGTCAATCGCCTTGATGGCGCCAAGGCCTAAGCCCTGTCGCGCATCGTCCTGAGGATGATCGACACCGAAAGGGCACCCGGATCGATGTGACCGAGGCTGCGCTCGCCCAGCGAGCGCGCCTTGCCGGTGGTGGCCAGCATGTGGCGCGTTGCCTCGACGCCGGCTTCTGCCGCTTGCGCGGCGCGCGACATCGATTCTGCCAATGACGATCCATCGGCACTGGCAACAGCGGCCGGCGCCAGCGCATCGACCATCGTCTTCTGCCCGGTGATCACGCCGCCACGCTTTTGCACCGCCTCTGAGGCTACTGCCAGAAACTGCGCGAAACCTGCGGCGTCGAGGCGGTCCTTGCCCTCCAGCACTTTCGAACCGGCGCGGAACAGCGTGCCGAAGATTGCTCCCGACGCACCGCCGCCCTTGGCCATGATCGCCGTGCCTGCGGCTTTCATGACCTGTTCGGGAGTCGGCGACTGCAACGCCATGATCGCATCCTGCGCCGCTTCGAAGCCGCGCCGCATGCCCACACCATGATCGCCGTCGCCGGTCGCCCGGTCCGCCTCGCTCAGCACATCGACGTTGTCGATAATCGCCTGAGCGACCGCCAGCATCATCGCCTTCACATCATCGCCGGTCATCACAGGCTCGAAAATCCGAAGGATGAACTTGGCAGATCGATGTAACGCTTCAGTTCGGCATCAAGCTTCATCAGGCTGATCGAGAATCCCGCCATCTCTTGCGAGGTGAACCACGGGCCAATGAACGTGCGATGCACCGCGATGCCGTCGCGCGTCAGGATCTGCCGGACCCGGCGGTTGACGATCAGCAATTCCATCATCGTCGAAGCGCCGAGATTGTTGATGAGCAGCACCACCTCGTCTCCCTTGGCGAGCGCCATGTCACCGAGGATCGGCTCCATCATCTGGTTGGTGATGTCGTCGGCAGACACCATCTTCTGACGCTTGACGCCGGCCTCGCCATGCGCGCCCATGCCGACTTCGATCTCATCGTCACCAAGTTCAAATGTCGGCTTGCCGGTTTCAGGCAGCGAGCCGGCCGAGACGGCAACGCCCATCGAGCGGACATTGGCCTCGGCCTTGCGGATGATGCGTTCGATCTCGGCGATGTCCTTGAGTTCCGTCGCTGCGCCGCCGGCCACCTTCACCACAAGAACGGCGCCGGCAATGCCGCGCCGGTCGTCCATGCGTTCGGGCGGTGCCGCCGCCACATCGTCGCGCACGCGAATGGTGCGGGTTTCGATTCCCTCGTCCCCCAGAAGCTCGGCGGCGATGTCGAAGTTCATGTTGTCGCCGGCATAGTTGCAATAGAGGAAGATGATGCCCTTGCCGCGATGCACGGCACGCGCCGCTTCGCAGATCGTGTCGGGGCCCGGTGCGGCGAACACCTCGCCGCAGGCAGCTCCATCGGCAAGATTGTGTCCGACGAACCCGCCGAAGATCGGCTCATGGCCACTGCCGCCGCCGATCAGCAGCGCCACCTTGCCATCTGGGATGGCAGTGCGGAACAGCGCGCCCGTGCCTTCGACGCGGCCAACCCGGCCGTCATTGGCCAGAATCAGCCCTTCCATCATTTCGGCTGTGGCCTGGCGCGGCTCATTGAGAATTTTCTTGGGCGTCTTCATCGGCTGTCCTGCTTGTTCGTCGTTGGAGAGTTGTAGGCATTCACCCCATCGCCCAGAAAGGCGTTGTTGGCCTCGCGGATCTTGGCGGCTTCGTCATCATAGAGGAAGGGGAGAAAGGCATACCGTCTTCCGCGCGTCACCTTCGAAACGGCATGCAGCAACGAGCATGAAAAGACCACGGCGCCGCCCGGCGGCGGCTTGAAGCCGCGCGGGCCATATTCGGGAAAGCTCACTTCGCCGCCATCGAACTCGCTGTTGAGATTGATTGACACCGCAAAACGGCGGTGTGCGGTACCCTTGGTCGTGTTGTCGCGATGGGCGCGGAAATGCGCCTCGTCCTCGGCGGCGTAGCAGGAGACGATGTAGCGCTCCATGCGCGTCACCTTGAGCTGGTGCGCCTTGAGGATCTGCGGCACCACGCGGCGGGTGAAACGCCCCTGAAGCTCGCGGATCAGGTCATTGTCATCAATCGTATAGTCCTTCCGCCGCTTGTGTGCGGTATCCTGAATCAATGTCGTCTTTCCGTTCACCTCGCGCATGAAGCCCGACTCGGTGCCGCCATGTTTTTCGTAAAGCCCGATCAGACGCGTGCAAAGTTCGGGTTCAAAAATATCCGGCAGAACCAGAATGGGTGCCTGCAGTTCGAAGCCGGCAAAGCGCGATGGCGGCGGCAGAGCCTCGACATAGTCCAGCAGTGACTGGATATCGCTCCCGTCCTTTTGGAAGGCAATGACCTTGAGCACCCGCAGTGTGGGATCGAGCACCACCCACTGGCGTCGCGCATCGAGAATGTTGCCGCCGGCTTTCGTGCCGCGCGGCAAGGCGCCATAGAGCGATGCGACATGGCCGTCGTGATCCCAGAACAGGCGATAGCCGGGAATGGACTCGGTCAGGCGCCCTTCTTCCTCGTCAGCCGGATCGTTGCTGATGGCGAAGAACGATGCGTTCGCATCATTGAAGATCTGTGGACGGCTGCGAACAGCCGCAAGTGCAGCCTTGCCACGTTCATCGCCAGCGGACATCAGGAAACACAAGACGATATAGCGCCCGGCGGCCGTGTCGAACACATAGCGCGGATTGTTGGCGGAACGCTGGCTGAACCAGGGCGCTGTATCGCCGGCGAGCAGATTGGCATAACTCTTGACGGCCATCGGACACGAATCCCGGATGTTTTGCGCCGGTGAATATAGCGAAACCCGTCGGCTGTTCCACCGCAAAGCCACATGCGAAAGCAGAGACTGGACCGGCATTGGAAGCGGCGCTAGCCTTACACAGAACCCACAGGATTGAATTCACATGACGCATGATTTTTCCGGCTGGATCGGGCGCAGCATCACCCGCGATGACATTGCCACGCCGCGATTGATCGCCGAATACCGGGCAACGATGGCGCCGTTCATCTTTGAGCCCTCCGACCCGTCGCATTGTGCGCCGGGCCTGCATTGGGGACTTGCACCGGCGACGCCGGGCTATGACGGCTGCGCCCCCGACGGATCGGAAGCACGCGGGACATTCCTTCCTCCCATCCCGCTGCCGCGCCGCATGTGGGCCGGCGGCAGCATTGAAACGCTGCAGCCGATCCGCGCCGGACAAGCCGTGCAGCGCGTCTCTACCATCACCGACATCAAGTCGCGCGACGGCAAGACCGGTCCGCTCTTCCTGCTCTCGGTGCGCCATGATTTCATCGCCGACAGCAGCCTTCTCGTTCGTGAGCGCCAGGACCTTGTGTTTCGCGATGCGGGTTCAAGACTGGTTCTGCCGGCGGAACAGGGTGCCTTAACAAAAGGCGACTGGACAGTGCAAGCCTCACCGCTGCTGCTGTTTCGCTTCTCGGCTTTCACCTTCAACGGCCATCGCATTCACTACGATGCACCCTATGCCGAAGAAGAGGGCTATCCCGGCCTCGTCGTGCACGGGCCGATGCAGGCAGCGATGATGCTCAATCTGGCCTCGGTGAAACTCGGTCATGTGCCGCGCCGGTTCGATTATCGCTGCGTGGCCCCGCTCATTGCCGGTCCGGCCTTCGGCGTGAATTTCGATGAGGCGACGTCATCTGTCCGCGTCATCCGTCACGATGGCGTCACAACGGCGGAAGGCCAAGTTCACGCTCCAGGAACATGATCAGCATCACGGTCTTTGCATCGATGATGAGGCCGTCCTTCATCATCTTCCGGACTTCGGCAAACGGCAGTTCCAGAATCTCGATATCCTCGCCCTCATGCGCGTGACCGCCGCCGGCCCCGATGCGCGCGGCATGGTCATAGTCGGCAAGGAACATCGTCAGACGTTCGGTCACTGCGCCGGGCGTCATGAAGGTGCTGGCCATCTGCCGCAAGTGTGAAAGACGGAAACCGAGTTCTTCCTCTGCCTCCCGCTTTGCGCAGACAGCGGGATCATCGCCATCGAGCAGTCCCGCACAGACCTCGATGATGAACCCGTCGGTATCATTGAGATAGGCCGGCAACCGGAACTGCCTCACCAACAGCACCGTGCCGCGCCGCCGGTCATAGGGAAGCACGCACGCGCCATGACCATGATCATGCACTTCGCGCACCAGGCGGTCGACGCTGCCGTCCCTGCGCGTGTACGATATGATGTACCGGTCAAGCTTCGCCCAATGCCGCGACAGCGGTTCGATCTTCTCGATCTTTACCCGGTCAGTCATGCCGGCCTCTGTCGTTTTACCGCCGCGATGATCGATCCGGCGAGCGGCGTATCCATCATGCTCTCGACCGGTGCCTGCAGCCGCCGCCGCCAGTTCGGCCGCTCGGTATCGGTACCGGGCACATTCAGCGGCTCGGTCTCGCCCGTCAGGTCATCAGCCTGGATCATCATCATCTTGGACGCCGTCTTCGCCATCAGGCCATGGATGTCTGCCGCACTATCGCCATTTGCGGCCGCTGCGAGCAAGGTGATCTCGTCTTGCCTTTCGGACCGCCGCACCGCCGCGTCTGCTTCCGGGATGCGGCCGAGTTCAAGATCGATGTCGACATCGCGCGCCGCGCGCCAGCCGCTGAAGGTGGGCAGGTCATGCGAGGCAAGGCAGGTGAGCGCATTGGCCGGATAGGCATGCGGCGGCTTGAAGCCCTTGCCTTCGCGCTCGAACCACAGCACGCGATAAGAGAAGATGTTTGCTGCCGCCAGTGCGTCGCGCAGTCCATCGGGAATGGTGCCAAGGTCTTCTCCAACGACGAGACACCGCTTGCGCTGGCTCTCGATCGCCGTCACCGCGATGAGCGCATCAAGCGGGAATCTTACATAGGCGCCGACGCGGCCCTCAGCGCCGCGAGGCACCCAGAACTGCCGGGCGAAACCGAGAATGTGATCGATGCGCAATGCCGCCGCGTGCTCCATGTTGGCCACGAGAATGGCGCGCATCGGATCGTAGTTCTGTGCAGCGAGTGCGAGCGGTGAGAGCGGCGGCAGGTTCCACACCTGGCCGTCGCGCGAGAATGGATCGGGTGGTGCGCCAATGGACACACCGCCGGCGAAATTATCTGGAGCCTCGGAAATCTCGCCGCCGTCGAACGCACAGCCAAGCGCGAGATCGCGATAGAGGTTGCGGCTCTTCGCGGCACTTTCAAGCTGGGTCTCGGCGATCCATTGCAGGAAGGACCGGTAGGCAATGCGCTTGGGCGTGGGATCTTCACCGGCAACTCGTGCCTCGAACCGGCCATGGCGATGGAGATCATCACCACCGGACTTGACGAAGGCGTCGAACGCCGCATTGCCTCGAAACTCCGCGAAAGCCGCTTCGAGGACAGCGCTCTTTGCGGCCCACACGGCGGCGTAGTCGACAAGCGGCAGGGCGTCGAGCGCCGCGAAGGCCGCGCGGGTGCTGTTCGCGAGCGCACTGGCTCCTGGAGACGGCAATTTCGCCAACATCGCGCTGATGCTGATGTAGATCGGATCGACAAAGCGCCGGTCGGATGGCTGATAGGGACTGACCCGGCTGCGGTCAGCCGGAAACATGTGATGCAGCGGATTGAGCCCGGCAAAGCGGCCACCGGCGGACTGCACAACTTCGGCAAACAGGCTCAGCGTCTCGAGATCGCCGATCCCCTCGCTCCCCTTGTGGCGGAGCGCATAGAGATGCGAGGCAAGGCCCCACACGCGCCCACCTGCTGCGATCACATCCGGCGAGTAACATTGGCCGGGACTGACGATGATACGCCGCGCGTGGCGCCTGTCGTCGCCTGTCCACACATCATAGTATCCAGGCTGCAGCATCTTCTGTGCGGCAGTGCCGGGTACAACATCAATAAACTGCAGGCCGCCGTCTTCCGACGCGATGGTCAAGCGCTGCCGGTGGTCGGACGGGGGCGCAAGTGTGACCGGCGCATGTGCGTTCGCAATCAATGGCCCAGCCTTGCGCCGCAAGGACAGACGGGACTCGTCGACGTCGACGGCACTGTGATGCGGCAGGCGCATGGCGCCGAGCACCGCCCGGATCGTATCAATCGGCACATCGTGATGCGTGCCGTCAACTTCCCACCAGTCGCGCTCGATTCCGGCGTCGGCAGCGAGTTGCAGCAGAGCGCTATCCGACGGCCCGACATCTTTGATGAGCTGTTCGGCGTAGAGCGCCACGGCTCCGGATGGCAGATGACCTTCCTCGGCCGAACAGAACATGCGTACCCAGCGATGCCCGTCGCGATGCGGCAACTCCGGGACGATCGTGATCGGGCCACGATTGAACCACAGCGCGATGCGCGCGGTGCTCTCCCGCAGAATGAGTCCGATGACACTCGCATCCGCCTTGTGCCAGTTCATCGGCTGGCCATCGGCCTCCAACCATTCGGCATCGGCATGCTGGCCGTCGTTGGACGCGCCCGTCAGAAACCTGTCCTGCAAAAGCGCACCCTGTGATTGGCGCAGCCTCATCAGCGCCGCAGTAAAGCCGATGAGGTCCCTGTCCGCGGCCGACCAGTCGAGCCATGTTGTCTCGTTGTCCTGCGCGTAGGCATTGTTGTTGCCACGCTGCGTGCGTCCGAATTCGTCGCCGGCGGTCAGCATCGGGGTGCCGCGTGAGAGGAACAACGTCGCCAGCAGCGCTCTCACATTGCCCTTGGGCCAGGTCGGCTCATGCGCATTTCCGTCGCGGTTGCCTTCGCCATTGGCATGATTGTTCTTGATCGTATAGGTCACGGCGTCGCGCAGCGTGAAACCATCGTGCGCCGCCACGTAGTTGATGCTCGACGAGGGCCGGCGATGCGATGAGAAGATATCCGATGACCCGGTAATGCGGGTGGCGAGATCGCCGGCGGCATGCGCGTCTCCGCGCCAGAAGCGGCGCACGTCATCGCGGTAGCGGTCGTTCCACTCCATCCACCGAGCTGGAAAGGCGCCGAGTTGATAACCGCCTGGACCCACATCCCAGGGCTCTGCAATCATGATGAGGCGCGACAGCAGCGGATCCTGCTCGATGGCGGCCAGCAGCGGCGCGTTGGCGTCGAAGCCCTGGGCCGTGCGGCCCATGACTGGCGCCAGATCGAAGCGGAACCCATCGACGCCGGTGCGCGTCACCCAGCTTCGCATCGCATCCATGGCGAGTTGCGTCACGGGGCGCTGGTCCAGGGCCAACGTGTTGCCGCAACCTGTGTCATTGACCAGCTGGCCGTCGGCGTGGCGATAGTAGAGCGCGTTGTCGAGACCGCGGAACGACACCGTGGCGCCGCCGAGATCGCTCTCGCCCGAATGGTTGAATACGACATCAAGGATGACGCGGATGCCCGCCGCATGCAGTGCATCGACAGTTGCGCGAATCTCAGGCAGGCCGCCCGGCGCCAGCCGAGGATCGGGTGCCAGAAAGCTGACCGGGTTGTAGCCCCAGGCATTGGCTAGGCCGGATTGCGCGAGATGCCGCTCATCGATCCATGCCGCGACCGGCATGAGTTCCACGGTATCGACTCCAAGTTCCTTGAGATGGGCGATGATCACCGGTTCGGCCAGCGCCGCCACGGTGCCGCGTTTCCCGATCGGAACCTGCGGATGCAGCCGCGTGAAGGCCCGGACAGGTATCTCGTAGATGAATTGCGGCCGCTGAGGCGGTAGCGGTTCTGCATCGCCGGCAACCTCTGTAACGATCGCCTTTGGCACCAGCGCCGCCGTCTCGGTCCCGTTTATCGCCAGATCGGCATGATGCGCAAAGGCCCGGTCAATCTGCAGGGCATAGGGATCAAGCAGAAGTTTTGCGATGTCAAAACGATGGCCTTGCTCAGGCTGCCAGGGACCCTCGGCGCGGAGGCCATAGCGCATGCCGGCCTTGACCCCGTCGATGAAGCCATAGTGAACATCGCCCAGCCGCTGTGGCAGCTCGATGCGCGCGACTTCGACATCATGTTCGAAGACGCAGAAAAACATCCGCGCCGCATGCCGCGAGACAACGGCCACGTTGGCGCCGCCCCCCGCGAGGCTGACACCAAGGGGATGAGCTGCTCCGCCGCTGCTGGATAGACGGAGGTTCAGGTGATCACCGTCGGTGCGCTGCGGCCGGTGCGGCGCTCGATGTCTGGAATCGCCCGCGACAGCGCGATGAGATCGGCCAGCGCAGCTTGCGTCTCGATCGCGTGGCGACTGGCATCGGGTTCGTAGCGCTCGATATAGACGCGCAATGTGGCGCCCGCCGTGCCGGTGCCCGAGAGCCGATAGACGATGCGCGCGCCATCCTCGAACAACAATCGAATGCCCTGGCCCGTGGTGCGGGAACCGTCCACGGGATCGTCATAGGCAAAATCGTCGGCGCGTGTGATGCCATGCTGTCCGGGAAGCGAAGCGAGCTGATCGCGAAGTGCCTTCATCAGGCCACTGGCGGCTTCCGAATCGACTTCCTCGTAATCGTGCCGCGAATAATAGTTGCGGCCATACTCGCGCCAATGCGCCGTCACGATATCGGCGACGCTCTGGCGGCG
>CAUJIO010000026.1 GCA_963205315.1 Pseudomonadota bacterium
GGCGCAAGATGGGATATCCCGACGCGGCGTCCTTTGCCCGCGCCTTTCGTGCCCAGTTCGGCATGACACCCAGCGCAATCACCAAGACGCGCGCGAAGCCCGCATCGGCCCTGCCAGCCATCATCCCGCAGCCCAGGAAGACCACGAGCACGCTGGCGGATCTTCTACAGGATCTCAGTTCGCGCCAGCGATAGGGAGCAGAAGCGATCAGCCGCTGGCGGCGGCTGGCCGTGACGGCCGCAGAGCCTCGAGGATATCCTTCGGGATGTCTGCCGCGGGGACGATGCCGCCACGGCCGATGACATGAGCGTGAAGCGCGCGGCACGCCTCGAACCAGGATGCCGCCGCTGTTCCGGCGATCATCGCCTTGAGCGCTCCGATCTTGTCATGGCGCGCGGTGGCCCGGCCGAGGTCGATCTTTTCCGGGCTGCGGCTGACGTTGAGATCGCCACGCGGCCTCTGGGCGCCCATGTGCTTCTCATATTCGAGCTGTTCGCGCTCGAAATGAAAGCCGATGCGATCGGCCAATTCGCGCATCACCTGTTCGGGCCGCGCGGCCACCTCCTCGAAGGCGACGACGAGACTGTTGGCGCTGAGGGCGAATTCGACGATCTGCCACAACGTCGTGCCGCGGTTGCGGGCCCATGTCCCGATGAAATCCCGGTTCAGTGTGACGTTGTCGTTCCACCATTCATTGCGCCGGTCGACCTCCGAGAGCAGCGTGTGATCGAGATCCCGAAGCAGAAAGATGCTGTGACGCTCTACGGGATATGGCGCATGCTCGTAGAGCCTGCGGACGGCGCGGATATAATCGGAGTCGACGGCTGTTTCCTTGACGAAGAGAGTCTTGCCGGCAACGCTGCCGATTCGGTCCCTGGCGATCAATGTCGAGATACGCGGATCGGCGTCAGGCGCAGTGTCGAGCACTTTCGAGTTCCATGGCTCATAGCTCGCCACGAACTGCGAATGGACGGCAAACATCGATGTGACCAAGGTTGTTCCCGAGCGCGGCAATGCCAGCAAGACGCAGAGCTTTTCCGGCAGATCTCCCAATTCCATGACAGCGGGCGGTGGCATCGCTTGAGGACCTGCCGCACCGGCCTTTTGCGCCGTCAGAATGAAGGGACCGGGCCTGCCTTCCGAAGTGATACCGAAAAAAGACGATGCGATGGTGGTGAAATAGGCGTCCGAGCAGCCGGACAGGCGCAGCGAGTCCAATATCTCCCAAGCGGCCGAACCCGGATTGTCGGCTGCCGTTACGAACGGCAAGTACGCGATGATCAGGCCGCCGGGGGCGAGCAGGCGCAGGATGTCCGGCAGTGCGGTTTTGAATTCGGCAGCGGTGTTGAAGCTTTCGCCGCTGACGAAGACATCAAAGGCCGCATCGGCGAATGATAGCTCAAGAGATGGCAGGGAGGGCATGGAGATACGAACGCCATTCCGGCCGTCCGCGGCTGCGAGTTCCGCCGCGACGTGAAGCGGGAAGATGCCACGCAGCACGAGGCCGAGCCGCGCCATCGCATCAGTGCCGAGCAGGCGCAAGGTGCCGGGCGAAAACATCTGACGGCTGTGCAACTCCATCTCGATTTGGGCAAGCAGCGCGCGCTTGCGCCCATTCAATCCGCAACAGGATATCGTCTCATGCAGGTCGCGCTCGCGGATGGCGATCTGATAGGGATGGCGGCGCACGCCGGTTATGGGCTCGACGTAGCCACGTTCACGCACCGCAGCGAGAACGGCCGACCGCACCGACTCCGTGAGTCCGCTGTCGGCGCGCAAATCCTGCCAATCACTGAGCGAACGAAGTTGCTGCCTGATTTCTGCCATGGTCTACCGCCGTTGACCTTATCCGCGTTTGAATCAAACTTGTCCAGACGGCCGGACTCCCGTGAGGCCAAGTGGAGTTGGATGTTTCGGCAGAATCGCTTTAACTACAGCGCCGAAGCGCAAGCATTGAGCACGTCTCGGGAGCTTTACCGGCGATGACCTATCAGACAAGTGACAGCGAGATCATAGACTATGGCATCGTGACCTTGCCGGGAACACAGGCGCTGATTCGCGGGCCACTTCCAAAGAATTTTGGAGAGGGCGGATATATCTGTGCCATCGGCGCGGCGCAGACGTTTGGGCGCTTTGCGGAACAGCCGTTCCTGACGCGCGTCGGTGCCGCGCTCGGGCGTGAAACACTCAACCTTGGACTCGCTGGCGGCGGGCCAAAGCACTTTGCCAGCCGGCCCGGCATGATCGCCGCCGCCAATCGTGCCTCGATAGTCATCTTGCAGGTGATGAGCGGACGCTCGGTCAGTAACTCGGTGTTCGAAAATCCCGGTGCGGGATCGCTGCGCCCGTGGGGCTCACCGCCGGAGCGAAAGGCTCGCCACGCCGAGATCGAATATTCCGAGCTCTATCAGCGCGAAGGCAAGGACTTCATCCAGATGGTTCTCGAAGAAACCCGCGCCAACTATCTAGCCGAGTATGACCTGTTGCTGAGTCGGATCAAGGTGCCGGTGCTGCTTTTCTGGTTTTCGACGCGCGGACCTGAGTACAACGAAGTGTACGCGCAAGGTGTCGATCGTCCGGCGGGAGGATTTCTCGGCGCGTTTCCGCAGCTGGTCAACGCGGCGACATTCAGCGCATTGTCCGGCAAGGTGCAGAATCACGCGTCGTGCATCAGCGGGCGCGGGCTGCCACAGCCCCTGCGGCACAAGGTGACGGGAGAGCCGGTCGACCTCGGCATCGCGCCACGCTATCCGGGCCACAACAACTATTATCCTTCGCCGGAAATGCACGAGGACGCCGCCGCAGTCCTGATTCCCAAGGTCAGGGAGATGCTAAGTCTGGCCGCCTGAAGCCAGTGACATCTTGCAAGGCCGATACGTGGCAAGGCCTGAAATCGATTTCTAGATTCGCAACGTTGTAAGTTTTAACGTGCTTTGCTTGGAACTTGGTCGCCATTGACTTATGCCTAACAAGTGATTCTGGACTCATTCGCAGGGCGCACGCCAGTTGACCTACCAAGCCGCTGACAGCGATATTATTGATTATGGAGTCATCACCTTGCCCGGCGGCAGGGATGTCATTCGCGGACCGTTGCCTGCCAACTTCGAGCAAGGCGGTTATATCTGTGGCATTGGTGCAGCTCAAACATTCGGCCGATTTGCGGAACGTCCATTCCTCTCGCTCCTAGGGGAGGCATTGGGAATGGAGACGCTCAATCTCGGCATGGCAGGGGGTGGCCCCCGGCAGTTTGCCCGCCGGTCCGGCATGCTGGCGGCAGCCAATCGCGCCTCGCTAGTGATCCTGCAGGTGATGAGTGGCAGGTCAGTCAGCAACTCGTATTTCAAGAACAGCCATGCGGGCTCATTGATTCGCTGGTTTGCGCCTCCGGGGACTGAAGCGCGCCATGCCGAGCTGGAGTATTCCGAACTTTACCTGCGTGAAGGCAAGGAATTCACACGGAAGCTCCTGGAGGAGACAAGGCAGAACTATCTTGCCGACTACGACCTGCTGCTCAGCCGGATCAAGGTTCCCGTCCTGCTGTTCTGGTTCTCGACACGGGGGTCCGAGTACATCGAAACTTATCCCACGGGTACGGCCAATCCGGCTGGCGCATTTCTCGGGCCATTTCCACAGCTGATCAAAACTGCACAGCTGAATGTGTTGAAGGGAAAGGTCAGCCACTTCGTGGAATGCGTGACGTCTCGCGGCCTGCCGCAGCGACTCCGGCACCGAATTACGGGCGAAACAGTCGATTTGGGAATCTCGCCGAACAATCCGGGCTGCAACAATTACTACCCGTCACCAGAGATGCACGAAGATGCCGCGCGGGCGTTGCTGCCAGAGGTGCAGCGCATTCTGGGCCGCAGTCCGGTTTCGGACGTCGCGGCGGCGGAGAACGGTCTGGATGGGGCATCGGAGACGGGCGGAGGGTGGTTGCCCTTGACTTTTAAGAGGCTGGACTCAAGATCCCCAAAGAATCACTACACACGCCTCGAACATGGGTGGGGGATGACGGCGCAGGCGAGGCCAATCATCGATACTGTCGAAACACCGGCTGGCGCGCCGTCTGCGGAGGCACAGCTTGGTTTTCAGATCGAACCGGCTGTGGCACCCCTGGCGCAATTCACGCTGGTCTTCGGGCGTGACGACCTCACATGCATTCAGGTGCCGCCGGACATCAACGTCCAGATGGTGCCGCGTGCCGGCGGACGCCTTGCGGCGCGCCTGTCGGGAGGCAGGCCGGATGCTGACTCGCGTGGCAGGACACAGGGCTATTCGATCTGCCTGCCGACGGCGTTCGAGCACATGGCCAGCGGCAGAATGGTGCGGATTTCATTGTGCGTGCGGTCGGCCAGCGGATTGAACGCGGCCGAGTTCCGGGCCGCCTATTCGACCAACGAGGTGGGCAACAGCGGTTGGCATCGTTTTGAAGCCGGCCGCCGCTGGCAGACCTTCAGTTTCGACTACGATGTCAATCCGCTGCAGAACGGCAACGGTGATTTCATCGGCATCCTTCCGGGCGGCGCCGATGCCCCCGCCATCGATATCAGCTACATCACAGCCGAAGTTTTCGACAGGGCCTGACCGGCGCCAGCTTCAAAGTGAACGGGCGCCGGTTGCTCTATGGCTTTCGGACCGCAACAGCCGCGACGTGCCGGGCCGCGCTGACGGCTGGCAGATGCCGCGGTGAAACCGGCCTGGCGCTGGTGGCGCAGACGGCCGAATGGGTGTGGCTGAAGAACTCGATCGAGGCGAGCATATCGTTCAGCACCGCCACGCCGCCCTCGAATGAATAGTAGCGGTGGGCGAACTCATGCACGCTGGCCGACATGGCGTACCAGGCCTCCTCATTCTTGTAGAGCCTGGCAATCCCTTCGACCCACTCGCCCGGCTTGCGGGCGATGATGCTGTCCATCCCATCGCGCAGGCCGATGCCTTCGGCGGCAATCGGCGACAACACGGATGGAATCCCGGCGGCAATGCAATCCAGCACCTTGCCTTTCATGCCGGCACCGGTGAGCAGGGGTGCAACGAAGACGCGGCAACTGTCGAACAGTTCGGCGACATCGGCGACATAGCCCTTGATCACCACATCGTTGCAGGCGAGGGCTTCGATGTCCGGCGGAACGTTGCTGCCGTAGACGAGGAAGCGCACGCCCGGCAGTGCCACGCGCAGCAAGGGCATGACATCCGACACGAAGTATTTCACAGCCGCGATATTGGGATAGTGGCCGAAGCCGCCCATGAAGGCGATGTCGCGCCGTTCGGAGAACGTCTTGCGCAGCGAGACGGTATCGATGACCCATGGCACAATTCCCGCCTTGGGGCCGTGGGTGATGTGGCTGGTGATGACCGTCTGTTCGACAGCGCTATAGCTGAGGATGAGTTCGGCGCTGCTCAGGGCGGCAATCTCGGCATCGCGGGTGAGGAGGGCTGCCGACATCTTCTCCTGATCGCCGCCGGCAATCGCGTCGCGGATCTGACGGAGGAAGTGCAGGTCGGCGACGTTGATGACGCGCCGGGCCTGGGGGGCGTGTTCGCGCACCAGATTCATGGTCTGCTCGGCCACGCCATAGCGCGTGATGTAGACAAGGTCGAATTCCTTGCCGCGCGCCTGCAGGAAACTGGCGATGCCGGCGGAGAACGGCATGTAGACCGTCTCCACTCCCATGCGCTGCAGGAATTCGGTGTGGCGGCCCATATAGGCCATGTTGAGGGGAACGAAGGTGATCTTGCAGCCCAAGGCCTGGAACATGCGGATTTCCTGGATAGCGGCATAACTGCCGGCATCACGGTCGAGTTGCGGCACCTCGTAATCGAGGAACAGCACACGCTTTGAAATACCGCGGTCCTTGGCGAGGTCGACATTCTCGCCGGTCTTGCCATTGCCGCCGAACAGCGAAGCCCACTTCTTCTTGAATTTCGGGCGGTTGATTTCCTGATAGCGCTTGAGCCCGGAAGATGCCGTCTGGTCGGTGCCGTTCGACATGCCCTCATAATGGACGACAACGGACTGCGGCACGTAGACCACCTTCTTGCCGGCGTTCTTCACCTTGAAGGCGAGATCTGTATCCTCGAAGTAGGCCGGCATGAACTCACGGCTGAAGCCGCCGATTTCTTCCCACAGGGTGCGCGGCAACATGATGGCCGCACCCGACACGTAATCGCAGACGCGGGCATAGTTATAGCGCGGATCGAAGGGATTGGCGCGGCGGCCATAGTTCCACGGATCGCCTGACCCCCAAACGATGCCGCCTGCCTCCTGAAGCTGGCCGTCCGGATAGATCAGCTTCGATCCGGCGAGGCCGACATCCTCAAAGTTCTCGAAGGCAAAGATCAGCTCGTCGAGATAGTGCGCGGTGGGCTCGGTGTCGTTGTTGAGAAAGCAGATGTAGTGACCCCGGGCTTTTTCGGCGCCGGCATTGCAGGCACCGACGAAACCCAAAGCCGTTTCATTGCGAACATACACCGTTCCGGGCGCGATCTCCGGCAGTTTGGTTGTCGTGTCGCTCGATCCGTCATCAACGACGATGACTTCGAACGTCGCCCGCGAGGCGGCGAAGAGAATGGCTGCAAGACAAAGGTAGGTCACATCGAACTTGTTGTGGACCGGAATGACGATCGAAACGTCGGGCTTGTCCACGACCGGGAAGGGAAGGATGCGGAATTGCCGCCTCGGCTTTTCGAAACCTTCCAGCAGAATGCTGTGCAATTCGTGCATGGGCACGGTGCTGCTCGGTGCCACATCCGACGCCAGGGAGAGCTGGCGATAGGCGGAGAGCGGCGACAGGTGCGCCGGCAGCGGCGAGCCGGCATATTTCTGCAGCGATTGCCAGGGCGTGATCGACATCGGGCCGATGCAGGCAAACTGCCCCAGCAACTGGCCGGTGACGGTGCGGCGCAATTCAAACAGATGAGGGCTGCCATCGCAAACCGACAGGGGAAGCGGGATGCGCAGGCGGCCGGTGCCGGCTTCCGAGTCCGCCGTCGTGCCCGTTGGCTGGCCGTCACACCAGAGCGCGACGCAGACGGGATTGGGGGTGCCGACGTGGGCCACCATCGAAGAACCTTCGAGGCCGAAGATCTGGCCCGGAATATTGACCGAGGACGGCAGGAACACCGGAACGGATGCCGAATCGCCGCTGGGCCGGTGGCGAATCGTAATGCGATGCTTGCTGCCGTCCATGGCGATATCCGGAATCGGGATGTCGCAGCTGCACAGAACGGATTTGCGCGTCCTGAACGCGTTCACAGTCCAGCTTTCCGGCAGATCGTGGCGAAGGTGTTCGAACCCGACAAACGCCGATTTCGTCAAGGCCGGGCGGGTGAAGAACAGATAGCTGTCCTTCTCGTCCTTGTTGGTGACCGACTTGATGATTTCGATACTGAGAGCGGCTGCTCCCTCGGGCGCCTTGGCGCTCAGATGCCGGGAAACGTAATTGGCGAGATTTGTGCCGCCTTGGGCGACCGTGTCAATGTCGGCCTCAAGGGCGTGGATGACCTCGCCCGAGGCAGACTTGAAGTGGAAGCGGATCTTGCCCGCAGCCCGGTGAACCGCAAAGCTCGCCTGGAAGGTATAGACATCGCCGGGGAATACCGACAGGTCGGCGCCCTCGATCGGGCAGCGGAAGAAAGCCGAGACGGGCCGTTCCTCGGGCCCGGCCAGCGAGCGCAGATAGGCGGTGTTGCCATCGTTGAGACGCCAGTCGGCCGAGACGTTCTTGCCGATCGCCGGGGCGTCTTCCGCCATGCTCACGCGCCAATGCAGAGGCGTTTCGGCGAGTGTTGAATCACAGATCCGGTTGATGCGATCCGTCTGGATGGTCTTGAGCGTGTTGAATCCGATGTTGACCAACGTGTCATCGACGAAAAGTTCGAAGTCGCCATCCGGTGCGAAGGCCATCAGGCCCCCGGTCTGGCGATTGAGCCCGATGAAGACTGAGCGCGGCTGAGTGACAATTGGGGCGGGAACCTGCGGGGGCCGATCCGCTGCGGCAGTTTCAGTCGGTTTCTTCGCAATTGCTGTGTTCAAGTGATGCACGCCCCCGTTTGACGCAGGGTTTAAACGAGTTGTTTGTGATTCGTCATCGTGGCTGCTGCACTTTATGCTTGCGGGAGCCTGAAGTTTGTGAGCGCTGCACGGCAGCTCAAAAAATTTGACCATTTGAACAAATCCTGCCATCCTCCATCCCAACAACAAGATAATGCTTCTGGAGGAAGCCCCGATGGCAGACAGGAAGCCTGATATTTCGGGCAAGCGTCTTACCAAGGCCGAGTATGCGGTGAATTTTACCGACCTGCATCCGCCGCTCGATGATCACGAGGCGCTGGTCGAAAGCGACCGCTGCTATTTCTGCCACGATGCTCCCTGCATGACGGCGTGCCCCACCTCCATCGATATTCCGATGTTCATCCGGCAGATCCAGACCGGGCATCCAAAAAGCGCAGCCAAGACGATTTTCGACCAGAATATCCTGGGCGGCATGTGTGCCCGGGTCTGCCCGACGGAAACGCTGTGCGAGGAAGTCTGTGTCAGGCAGGTGGCTGAGGGCAAGCCCGTCAAGATCGGCATGCTGCAGCGCTATGCGACTGACCGGGCGATGATGGATGACAAGCATCCCTACACGCGCGCCAAAGCGACCGGCAAGTCGGTTGCGGTTGTCGGCTCCGGTCCTGCGGGACTTGCCTGTGCACACCGGCTGGCGATGCATGGCCACCACGTGACGGTGTTCGAGGCGCGCAAGAAGACCGGCGGGCTCAATGAATTCGGCATCGCCAGCTACAAGGCGGTCGACGGCTTTGCGCAGAAGGAAGTGGAGTTCGTGCTGTCGATCGGTGGAATTGCCATCGAGCATGGCAAGGCGCTGGGCAAGAAGCTGAAGCTCGCCGAGTTGCAGAAGAATTTCGATGCGGTGTTCCTGGGATTGGGCCTGCAGGGCGTAAACGCACTGGGCGCCAAGGACGATGATACGGCCGGCATCGAGGATGCGGTCGACTACATCGCCGAACTGCGGCAGGCCAAGGATCTGTCGAAGCTGCCGGTCGGGCGGCGCATCGTGGTGATCGGCGGCGGCATGACGGCGATCGATGTCGCCGTGCAATCGAAATTGCTGGGTGCCGAGGATGTGACCATTCTCTACAGGCGCGGTGCGGCGCAGATGAAGGCCAGTCCCTACGAGCAGGATCTGGCGCAGACCAAGGGCGTCAAGATCAAGCACTGGGTGGCGCCGAAGAAGGTGCTGGTGAAGAATGGCACCGCAGTGGGCTTGCGCTGCGACTATGTGATGGACGTGAAGGGCAAGCTGGTGGCGACCGGCGAGACGTTCGACATCGCCGCCGACATGATCTTCAAAGCCATCGGCCAGACCTATGTCGACGTGCTGGGCGGTGCGCTGGCGCTGGAGGGCGGGCGCATCAAGGCCGATGCCGAGGGCCGCACATCGGTGGCCGGCATCTGGGCCGGTGGCGACTGCGTGGCCGGCGGCAAGGACCTGACGGTGGCCGCCGTCGACGACGGACGCCGCGCGGCGGAGTCGATCAACGCATTCCTCAGGGCTTGAGAGGACACAATGGCTGACCTGCGCTCGAATTTCATCGGCATCAAATCTCCCAATCCGTTCTGGCTGGCCTCGGCGCCCCCGACCGACAAGGAATACAATGTGGTGCGCGCCTTCAAGGCAGGGTGGGGCGGCGTGGTGTGGAAGACGCTGGGCGAAGAGGGCCCGCCGATCGTCAACGTCAACGGCCCGCGCTATGGCGCCATCCACGGTGCTGACCGCCGGCTTCTGGGCCTCAACAACATCGAGCTCATCACCGACCGGCCGCTGGAGGTCAACCTCCAGGAGATCAAGAAGGTGAAGCGCGAGTGGCCGGACCGGGCGATGATCGTGTCGATCATGGTTCCGTGTACGGAGGATTCATGGAAGGCCATCCTGCCGAAAGTCGAGGAGACCGGCTGCGATGGTATCGAGCTGAATTTCGGCTGCCCGCATGGCATGAGCGAGCGCGGCATGGGCGCTGCCGTGGGGCAGGTGCCCGAGTACATCGAAATGGTGGCGCGCTGGTGCAAGCAATATACGCGCATGCCGGTGATCGTGAAGCTCACCCCCAACATCACCGACATCCGCTATCCGGCGCGTGCGGCGTTGAAGGGCGGGGCGGACGCGGTGTCGCTGATCAACACCATCAGCTCCATCGTCTCGGTCGATCTCGACAATTTCGCACCGATGCCGACGATTGACGGCAAGGGCAGCCATGGCGGCTATTGCGGCCCGGCCGTGAAGCCCATCGCCCTCAACATGGTGGCGGAAATCGCGCGCGACCGCGAAACACACGGGCTTCCGATCTCGGCCATCGGCGGCGTCACCACCTGGCGCGATGCGGCGGAGTTTATCGCCATGTCGGCCGGCACGGTTCAGGTGTGCACGGCGGCCATGACCTATGGCTTCCGCATCGTCGAGGAGATGAAGACCGGGCTTTCGCGCTGGATGGACGAGAAGGGCTACAAGACGATCGAGGATTTCCGCGGCCGTGCGGTGCCGAACGTCACCGACTGGCAATATCTCAACCTCAACTATGTGACCAAGGCGAAGATCGACCAGGACCTGTGCATCAAGTGCGGGCGTTGCTATGCCGCCTGCGAGGACACCTCGCATCAGGCGATCATGCAGGAGAAGGACGGCAAGCGGCACTTTGAGGTGATGGATGACGAATGCGTCGCCTGCAACCTCTGCGTTGAAGTCTGCCCGGTCGACAACTGCATCACCATGGTGCGGCAAACCAAGGGAGTCGATCCGCGCACCGGCAAGGCCATCGATCCGAAGCCTGCCAACTGGACGACGCATCCCAACAATCCGATGGCGCTGAAGGCGGCGGAATAGCCGAACTTGCTATCTCGCTGTTTTCGTTCTGATGGCCGTTTCCGGCATGCGATGGTGTGTCTGCTCCGTTCTGGGACGATCCGACGCAGGGGCATTCATGGCATGCCGGACTAGATGTTGCGCCCGACTGATAATTAGGCGATGATCCCTCACATGCATGGCTCGCTTCCAACTGTCCTGCCGGACGTTCTGCAACGCTGTGATCATTGCGCGGTGCGGCATCAGGCTGTCTGCGGCGCGATGGATGACACACAGGTCAAGAAGCTGGCGCAGATCGCGCACCGCAAGAAGATTCCAGCCGGACAGACCATCATCTCGGATGAGGAACCTGTCGACTTCTTTGCAAACGTTATCTCCGGCGCGGTGAAGCTGACGAAGACGCTGCCCGACGGCCGCCAGCAGATCGTCGGACTGCTGTTCGCACCCGACTTCCTGGGCCGCGCCTATTCCAAGAACAATCCCTATACCGCGGAAGCCGCGACCGACGTCGAGATCTGCACCTTCCCCAATGCCGCCTTCGAACGGCTAGTGGGCGAATATCCCGGATTGCAGCAGCGGCTGTTCCAGCACACGCTGGATGAGCTTGATGCGGCGCGCGACTGGATGCTGCTGCTTGGCCGCAAGACCGCGGAAGAGAAGGTTGCAAGCTTCCTGTTCATGCTTGCACGGCGCAGCATGATGACCGGTTGCCAGCACAAGAATACGCCCGGCGTTGCCGCCTTCGAACTGCCGCTGACGCGCTCCGACATGGCAGATTATCTCGGCCTCACCATCGAAACGGTGAGCCGCCAGCTGACACGGCTGAAGACCTCCAATGTCATCCGCCTCAGCACCAACCGCCTGATCATGGTGCCCGACGTCAACCGGCTTGCGCATGCGGCTGGACAGGATGACCAGCGGCATTGATTGATCGGGGTCAAGGACTCCCTCCTCGGGCTCGCCCATAGTCAATCAAAACAAGAGGATGAAGCGATGACCTATAAGACAGTTCTGGTGTCCCTGAATGAAGTGGGCCGGGTGGCCGAGGCGATTGCGGCGGCGACCGTGCTGGCCCGGGCAACGGGTGCCCACGTTTCGGGCCTTTATGTCATTCCGGCGGTGCAAGTCTACCCGTCGGTCGGTTTCGAAGCGGCACCGCAAGTGTTCGAAGGCAACCGGACGTTTTTCAAGGATCATGCCGCAAAGGTGAAGCAGAGCTTCGAGGAAACCATGACCCGGGAAGGCCTGGCGCATGATTTCCACCAGATCGACGCGCATACGCCGGTGATTGCCGATGAGGTGATCGCGGCGGGGCGTAGTGCCGACATCGTCATCGTCTCGGCCACCAATCCCGACGAGGTCACGGGTGTCGAACGCGATTTCGTCGAACAGGTGGTGATGTCCGCCGGACGGCCGATCATCGTTCTGCCGGCGAAGGGACCTGGTGTCCTCTCGCTGGATGACATCGTGCTGGGCTGGGACGGCGGGCGAGAAGCCTCGCGGGCGGCCTTCGATGCGCTGCCGATGCTGAAGCTGGCAGGCAAGGTGCGGATCGTGCGGGTCGATCCGCAGAAGGATCCGTCGTTGCGCGGCAGTGTGGCCGGGGCCGATCTGGCCGAGGCGCTGGCGCGGCATGGCGTCAAGGCGGCCGTGCAATCTTATCCGACCGAAGGCATGGATGAAGGCCAGGCGCTGATGCGCTGTGCCGATGATTCCGGTGCCGGCCTGATCGTCATGGGTGCCTATGGACATTCCCGGCTGGCCGAATTCATTTTCGGCGGGGCAACACGCTTCGTGCTGACGCGCATGACCCGCCCCGTGCTGATGTCGCACTGAGGAGTTTACAATCATGCTGACCAAGATCCGGCTTGAGCTGGCGCGTGACCATGACCATCCCGAAGGCTCCAAGGCCATCGGTTATGAATTCGCGGCGCCATTGAATGCCGATTTCAAGATCAATCCGGAAGAGTGGCACAAGCGGCGCGACAATTGCCGGGTACGCCGGTTCCGCCCGGGTGAAGCGGATGATCTCGGCCACCTGATCCGCAAACCAGGCGGATCGTGGGCCTTCCACTACGACATCCATTCGGACGAGGAAGATGACGAAAGTGGCTACCGCTTTGGCGATCATGCCTTCACACTCGGGGAATATGTGTCGATCCGCGAGGAAGAAGGGCTCCGCACCTTCCGCGTGGTGCGGGTGCAGCCGGTATAGTTCGCACTTGCCTCGCGGCCTTGCAGCCGCTACCCATCGCGCCGGATTTTTACCACGCAATCATTCAGCAAGATGGGTTGAGACATGGCCTCCTACAATCTGTTCCTGCTTCCGGGCGACGGCATCGGCCCGGAGGTGATGAAAGAAGTCGAAGCGATCATCGCCTGGTTCAACGCCCAAGGCATCGCCAAATTCGAGACCGATCGCGGCCTCGTCGGTGGTTGCGCCTATGACACGCATGGCAAGGCGATCTCGGAAGAACACATGGCCAAGGCCATGGCGTCGGATGCCGTTCTGTTCGGTGCCGTCGGCGGGCCGAAGTGGGACAAGGTGCCTTATGACGTGCGGCCTGAGGCAGGCCTGTTGCGGCTGCGCAAGGACCTGGGGCTGTTTGCCAACCTGCGTCCGGCGATCTGCTATCCGGCACTGGCCGATGCCTCGTCGCTGAAGCGCGAAGTCGTCGAAGGCCTCGATATCCTCATCGTCCGTGAGCTGACGGGCGGCGTCTATTTCGGCGAACCCAAGACCATCACCGATCTCGGCAATGGCCAGAAGCGCGGCATCGACACGCAGGTTTACGACACTTACGAAATCGAGCGCATCTCCCGCGTTGCCTTCGAGCTGGCTCGTACCCGCAAGAAGAAGGTGTCGTCGGCCGAAAAGCGCAACGTGATGAAGACCGGCGTGCTGTGGAACGAAGTGGTGACGCGCGTTCACGCCGCCGAATATCCCGACATCCAGCTGGAACACGTGCTGGCCGACAATTGCGCGATGCAGCTGGTGCGCTGGCCGAAGCAGTATGACGTGATCGTCACCGACAACCTGTTCGGCGATGTGCTCTCGGATGTGGCGGCGATGCTGACCGGCTCGCTCGGCATGCTGCCCTCGGCCTCGCTCGGGAGCCCCGACGAGAAGACCAAGCGCCGCAAGTCGCTGTATGAACCGGTGCACGGATCGGCGCCCGACATTGCCGGAACAGGCGCTGCCAACCCCATCGCCATGATCGCCTCCTTCGGCATGGCGCTGCGCTATTCGCTGGGATTGGGCGAGTGGGCCGACAAGCTCGACCAGGCGATTTCAGGGGTTCTGGCCAAGGGCATCCGGACCAAGGATATCGCCGGCGACAAGCCCGCCAATGCCTCGACGACGGAGATGGGTGCCGCCATCCTGAAGGAGCTGCAGGCGCTCGCCTGAAGATAATCTAACCTTCTGACAAATAACACCAAAGTCGGACGGGCTACCGGGAATTGCAAAAGCTATGGGGAAGTGGTAGCCAGTGGCCCGTCTCAAGACAAGTTGAAGGAATTGCGCCATGGCAAACGCCGAGTCGCCCGGCTCTGACCAGAAGATCACGGACGAAAAAGCTGCCAAGCGCCGCCTCAATTATCTCAAGATGCGGCTTGCAGAAATGAAAGACGAAATGAGCAAGCTGAAGTTCGAGCGCGAAGAGCTGCTGATTTCCATCGGAAAGAGCAAGGGCGCGCCAGGCGGCAGCAACATTCGCAAGAAGATGCTGGAAGACGACGGAGAAGATTCCGACATCTAGCGCGGTGGGCGAGCAAGTTGACTCACGCGCGGTGTGGACGATGCGCCAGATTCAAAGTGGCCGGACAATTCACCGGCGCTCGGGCGGGTGCCGATTGCCTCAGGTTGGAAAGTGAAGGCGGTTTGACCGTATGAGTATCGTTTCCCGAGCCTATACTTATTATCGCAGGAATGGCTGGACCCGGTCGATGAAGATGCTGGGCCGCAAGGTGCGCGGCAACGCCATTCCACGCGCGATTATCTTTGCCCGCGAATTCGAGACCATCGAGACGCGAGCCCGGCAGATGGTTGCCAACCCGGGCGCCAAGAAAATCAAGGCGGTCTCCCCGCACGCTCCCGGCATCACCGACGTCGAGCCGCGGATGACGCGTGGGGTTGTTGCCGTGATCGGCGATCTCAATCTGGCGCAATGCAAGAAATACCGGGTGATGCAGAAGCTCGAGGTGTTCGAGCAGCTCGGCCTGAAGGCCGACTATTCCTATTACAATGACATGTCGCGCAGCCTAAACCTGCTGCAGGTCGCGTCGATCGTGATCATCTACCGCATGAAGGCGGGAACCGAGTTCAATCTGTATTTGCGCGAGGCGCGGCGCCTTGGCGTGCCGATCGGTTACGACATCGACGACCCGATCTTCGATCAGGAGATCTATTCCGACAACCCGAACATGAAATTTCTCGCCCGCCGCGAACGCAAGGGGCTGCTGTTCAATACACGCGATTATACCGCGGCGGTGGCCGCCTGCGACTTCGCCATCGCCAGCACGCCGGTGCTGGCGGACTTGTTGCGCCGCCACGTGCCTGACGTCTACCTGTGGCGAAATGCGCTGGATGCGGAGGCGCAGCATTTCGCGTCCATCGCCCGGCGTGACCGAACGCCCTGGAGGCCGGGGCATCTGACGATCTGCTACTGTTCAGGCTCGCGCGCGCATGAGGCCGATTTCAGGGTCATCGAGAACGTCATCGAGAAGGTGCTGGACAAGCACGCCGACGTGCACTTCCTGGTGATCGGCTACTTGAACATGCCGGAGTCGCTGAAGAAATTCGGGGCGCGCCTATCGATGCTGCCCTATGGTTCCTACGCTGGCTATCTTTATGCGCTGGCCGGCGTTGACCTCAATCTGGTGCCGCTGGTCGACGACGGCTTCAATGCCTGCAAGAGCGCCATCCGCTATCTGGATGCCGCAGCCGTGGAGGTGGCAACCATCGCCTCGCGCGTTGGTGACTATGTGGATGTGGTGCGCGACGGCGACAACGGCTTGCTTGCCGGCTCCGAGAGCGAATGGCTGGAAAAGATCGACCTGATGCTTTCTGACGATGCGGCGCGGACCGCCATGGCGGCGCGCGCGCTGCGATCCTCTCATGAGGAACAATCGACGCAGGCGATCGGCGCCGGATTGCCTGACAAGTTGCGCGGCATGTTCTCGGGGGCTGCGTCATGAGCGGCGCCAAGAGGCTTCTGGTCGCCAATGTCCATTACGCGCCATGGTCCTATGGCGGCGCGACGGTCGTGGTGGAAGCCATGTGCGAACGCCTCGTCAGGGATCACGGCTGGCAAGTTCTGGTGCTGACGACGTTCTTCGATCCGTCGATCGCGTCCTACACGCTCCGCCGCTACACGGTGAACGGCGTGGACATCGCGGCGATCTGCGTCCCATCCAATCTTCCCTATCGCGATAAATATCTCAACCGCAACTACGACCTCATCGCCAAGCGGGTGATCGATGCCTTTGCGCCGGACGTGGCGCATGTTCATTGCGTGCAGAACATGGGAGCGGGCTGCATCAAGCATCTGGTCGACAGCGGTGTGCCGACAGCGGTCACGGTGCATGATGCGTGGTGGTGGTGCGAACGGCAATTCCTGATCACCGACCAGGGCGTGTTCTGCCACCAGACGAAGGTCGATCATCGCATCTGCCGTTACTGCATCACCGACGTCAATGTGACGCTGGAACGGAAGTCGGAACTGATGTCGATCCTGGGCAGCGTGGACAAGGTGCTGTTCCCGAGTGACTATTTCCGAGGCCTTGGCGTCGCCAATGGCCTTCTGGCCGAACGCTGCCAGACCAACAAGAATGGCGTGCTGCCGCCGAAACCCGGTTTTCAGCGATCGCGCAGTCCGGTGCTGCGCTTTGGCTATGTTGGCGGTCCCGGCCCCAACAAGGGCGTGATGCAGATTCTCCGCGCCTTCCGCGAAATCAAACGCACCGATTATGAACTTGTCATCGTCGACGCTGCCCAAAATCTCGGCCGGTCATGGCGCAACGAGATCGACTGGTCGGTGCCGGGAAAACTCGTGTTCCACCCGGCCTATCAGCAGGCGACCATCGACGGATTCTTCGGGTCGATCGACGTGCTGCTGTTCCCTTCCCTGTGGAAGGAAAGCTTCGGCCTGACCGTTCGCGAGGCGCTGCTGCGCAATGTCTGGGTGATTGCCAGCGACGCCGGCGGCACGGCGGAGGACTGTGAGGACGGTGTCAACTCCACCGTCATTCCGATGTCCACGGACCACAAGCGCCTGAAGGCCGCCATTACCGCCCTGCTCGAGAAGGGGCTGCCTTCCGACTATGAGAACCCGCACCGGTCCGCCATCGTGACGAGCGATGAGCAGGCCTCCGAACTGTCGCGCCTGCTGCACAATCTGAGTGCGCCGGCAAAGGCTGTACCGGACCGCATCACCGAAACAGCCAGATCCTAGCGAATCATGGAAGAACAAAACTTCAACATCGAAACCATCCTCAAGCTTTCCGACCAGTTGTTCCGCAGCGAGTCCGCCTCGGATGCGGTGACGCTGCTGTCGACCTTTCTCGAGGAGAAGGACAATCCGCATGCCTGGCTGAAGCTTGCCCGCGCCTACATGATCCTGGGCGAGGAAGTGGTGGCCCGGGCCATTCTGCGCAACGTGATCTTCAAGATCAACAAGCCGCATGTCCTCTATCTCATCGCAGCGCGCGTGCCCTATTGCAAGCCGCTGATCCTGGAAGACCGCAAGCTCATCTATTTCAATATTCCGAAATGCGGATCGTCGACGCTGAAAGACACGATCCTGCTGGCGGAAGGTGCGGGCCGGCATGGAGAGATGTCGCATTTCCGAGCCTCGGTTTATGAGAAGATCATTTCGTTCAAGGATCTCGAAACTCAGTATGCGGACTACCAGACGATCATGGTGGTCCGGCATCCGCGCGACAGGCTGCGGTCCTACTGGACCAAGAACCTGGCGGAGAAGGAATCGCTCACCAAGGAAGCCGGCGGACGCCAGACGTTCTATGGCCTCAATCCACGGCCGAGCTACAATGAGATCCTGGCCAATTTCGCGCGCTACCGGTCGGTGTTCCTGGACTTCCGCCATCACACGGATTCGATTGTCGGCTACGCCGGGCAGCAGGCCTCGCGGATCAAGCATATCTTCCCGCTGTCCGAGATTTCGAAGGCCATGGACATGCTGCAGCTTCCCGAGACGGTTGAGCAGGAGCGGCCATGGAACATGCAGTCGGGACGGAAGTTCGACTTCGGGACGTGTGATCTCGAGCTTGAGAAGGAAGTGATCAACAATTTCTATCAGCGGGAGCTGAGCGCCTATTTCGGCGAAAATCCCGCGCGCGACGGCGCCGACGATATCCCGTCCGAGACATGATTCAGACCAATCTGGAGAGACAGCCATGAAGATCGACATTCGCGCCCCGGGCGTTCCCTATTCGCCGCTTCCCGATTTCAAGGTCGAGGAGTTGCGCAACCAGCCGGAACGCACCATCGTGGTGCTGGGTGTGCCCCGCGGCGGCACGACGATGATGGCCGGCGTCACGCAGCGCTGCGGTATCTGGCTGGGGTCGGGACTGCCCGGGAACCTGGAGGATCCGGATTTCGTCAAGAAGCCAATGGATCACATGCTCGAGGCGGTCAAGCAGCGCAACGCCGAGCGCAAGGTGTGGGGCTGGAAGTATCCGGCCGCCGTGCGCTACCTACCGGAGCTGCACGACGAATTGCGCAATCCGCACTACATCATCGTGCTGCGCGACCCGCTGGCTTCGGGCCTTCGCGAACTGCGCGGCGGCGACAAGTCGCTGCTGCAGGCGCTGATGAACAAGCACCGCCTGCAACTGCAGAACCTGCAGTTCGCCAAGAGCGCGCGCGCACCGTTCCTGTTCGTTTCCTACGAACGCGCCATCGCCCATCCCGTCAAGTGTGCGGAGGCCGTGGCCCGTTTCACGGGCGGCCAGGTGCCAGAGGATCTCGATGAGCTGATCGAATTCATGAAGCCCGAGAGCTACAAGCCGGTCAACGAGGAGATCGGCCAGAATGTCGCGCGGGACGAGGCCGACGACTCGAATTGAACACGGCCGGACCAGCCCAAGAGAAAGTGAACACGATGGAAAAGCGGTTTCTGTTGGGGGTGGGTTGCCAGAAAGGCGGCACCACGTGGCTGCATGATTATATCTCGCAGCATCCGAACGGAGATTTTGGTTTCCAGAAGGAATATCATATCTTCGACGTGCTGTTCACCGACTCCGGCGACTCCGTGCTCGAGCGGCGGCGGACGCGGGCGCTTGAAGAGCTGCAGAACAGGGACAGCCTGATCAATTCGCCAAACGGCTTCAAGGTGTTCAAGCTGTTCGATTTCTACTCCAACATCGACAGCTATTTCGACTATTTCTGGACACTGGCGAACCGCAATCCGGATGTTCATCTGACCGGTGACATCACGCCCGCCTATGCCGGCCTGTCGACCGAAACCTTCGCCATGATCAGGGCCAAGCTCGTCGAACGCGACCTCGTACCACGGGTTGTCTTCCTCATGCGTGATCCGGTCGAGCGCTGCATTTCAATGTTCCGCATGCGCATGCGGATCACCCGTGGCGCCATCGACTGGAACGAAGAGGAAGAAAAGGAAGCCGTCCGGGCCTCCTACACGAAGGACACATGCGTCCGGCGAACCCAGTATGACCAGACGATGATCAGTCTTGAACAGGTGTTCAAACCGGAAGAGATCTTCTACGGATTCTACGAGGAACTGTTCGAGGAAAAAACCATCCGCGACCTCACCGGTTTCCTCGGCGTCGAATACCGCGCGCCCGATTTCAAGAAACAGGTGAACGTGTCACGCACCGAGCATGAGCTGGGCGAGGAAATCCGCCGGGAAATCTTCGACTTCTACCGTGACACCTACGACTTCATCGGCGGCCGCTTCGGGGCCGACCGCGTCAAGCGCCTGTGGAAGAGCTACAGGCATTTCGACGGATTGCAGGCGGCGGAGTGACAAAGCCCTCCGCGTGAAACAGCTGACGCTGATCCTGGTCTAGTTGCGGACGATCGTACCGCTGCCGTCATCGGTTACCGGCTGCTTGACGCCATCAAAGCGGTTGTCGAGGACGTGGGTCTCCTGCAGGCCCGCTTGCACGGCGATGCCGGTGGCCAGATTTTCAAGCGTGTTGCCGGCGATCAAGTTCTGCAAGCCCGAGCGCTTGCCGCCGGACCCACCGACCGCCAGCGTGATGCCGCTGCCGCCGGCATTGCCGGAGATGGTGTTGTCCGAAACGATGAATTGCCCGGCATCGGTCAGGCGGATGCCGCCGTCCCATGTGCTGCCCTTGGCGGCGGTGATGGTGTTGCGGCTCAGCGCCATCGAACGCTTGCCGCTGATCAGGATGCCGACCTTGCGCGCCTTGATGGTGTTTCCAGCAATGGTGCCGCTGGTTGGGCCCGGGCCCGAGGCCTTGCCCTGAACTAAGGCGATGCGGACTCCAATGCCAACGTCCTGGAATGTGCTCTGTTCGACTTCTTCGCCTTCACCCGCAAAGGGGATGTCGACGCCTACGGCGGCGCCCGAGCAGCTGCTGGAATAGATGCCGGGGCCGTAGCTGGCTCCCATGGCGAAGCACGCCTCCCGCACATTCGACATTGCCACGCCGTTGATGCTGGGCAGGAACAGGCCGGTGGAATCGAGCCCGATATCATAATAGGAGCCGGACGAGGCAGCCCCGATCTTGACGGCCTCGAGATGCAGGAGAGTTCGCATCTCGCGGTCGCCAGTGACCACGGGCTTGACGGCGATCGCCGTTCCTCCCTTGCCGTCGCGTTGCAGCCCCAGGTTCTGGATATCGATGCCAATGCGATTGCGGCCCTTGATCTTCGGCACAATCGTCAGGGTATTGGCCTCGCCCTCAGCGCGGGACAGAATGATCGACGATCCGCTGCCCTCGCCCGAGATGGCGATGCCGCCGCTGGCTGCATCGGAGGAAATCGTGACGTTGATCGGCGCCGTCACGACATAGGTCCCGGCCGGAATGTGCAATGCGGCCGAACTCTGCCGCGCAGCAAGCGAGGTCAGACAATCGAAGGCGGCCTGCATGGCCTTGCTGTCATCGGTCTTGCCATCGCCGGTGGCGCCGAAATCGGTGACGTCGACTGGCCGGTTCGATGCCTTGCAGGCCGCAGTGGCCGCCGCGGCGGGCGTGGCGGAGGATGCTGCCGTCATCGCGAGGGCGATGGCGAGCGCCGTCCATGATGCGGTGTTTGCTGATTTCTGCATAGCCGAAGCCTCCATCTCTGCTGGACTACTGCGCATTTGCAGCGATGTCGCGGAACGTCACGGCGCTTTCGGCACCGCCAACCTTGCGCGCCACGTCGAGGAACCGGTTGTTGGTGACCTTGATGCCGGAACTTCCTTCAGCAACATCAACGGCGGTTCCGCCCTCATTGAAGGCGTTGTTGGCAATCACCGCATCCTTGACGCCCTTGCCGATGGCGATGGTGGTCCGCTGCTGGTTGCGGGTGGTGCGCCAGAACAGGTTGTTCCTGATCGAGATGTTGGTGGAGTCGCTGACGCGCACCGCGCCGCGGAGCTCGTCGGTCGCCTTGTCTTCGTTCAGCAGGAGTGCTTCCGTCAATTTCAGCGACGAGACATGCCGCGCGTCGATGGCCCAGGCGATGGGCTTGAAATGCGTGGCTTCAATGCGCAAGGCACCGCCGTCGATCTTCACGCCCGTCATCACGTAGACGCCGAACGACCGGGCATTGATATGAACCTCGCCGCCGGCCTGAGCGACATCAACCCCGATGTTGGTGTAGTGGCAGCGTGACTGCCCGACGATCTCAGCCCCATAACCGCCGCGAAGCGTGATGCAGGACGTTCCCTTCGGCGGAGCATTGATGCTGTCGCCTGCCGGCTTGGTTCCGACCCGGCGGAAAAAATAGTCCCGGAACACGGGCTTGTTCAGCCCTTCACCGACGACGCCGTTGGAGAAGTAGTCGCGGTTCCCGGTCTCGCGGCCGGTGGCGATGACATTGTTCACGGTCAGCGATGAAAATTCCAGCTGCTTCGCAGGCATGGATACGGCCAGGGCCGTTCCGGCCGCCGGCACGTTGGCGACCAGCTTGATGTCCCTGACCGTCACCTGAACCTGCTGGGTGAAGGACAGACGGAACAGGCCTTCGGTGCTGCGTGACTGGATGGCACTGGCAAAAGTGCTGTCGCCGCGGATGACGAGGCGCTTCCACGGCCGCTTGCCGGACTGCTTCAGTTCGAGCGGACCGGTGATGGCGTAGACGCCGGCAGGAATATAGAGCTGGGCCTCGCCCGCATTGTCGAGCAGGGTACCAAGGCAAGCCATGGCATTGGACAGCGCCCGCGTGTCGTTCACGGCTCCCGATCCGGCCGCGCCGAAATCCCTGACATTGACGACGCCGGCGTTTGGAGCGCAGGGCGGATTTGGAAGGTCACCCGGATCCTGCAGTGCGACGTCCGGAACCTGCGGACCACCGTTGCCGCCACCGTCGTCGGCGGAATCCGTTTCGCCGTCCGCACCGGCGGGCTTCTGCACATATTCCTTGTCGACGGCCGCCTTCACCTGCTGGCGCGTCTCCTTGAGGATGGCGCGCAGCTGGCGGGTGCGGTCCCGGTCGAGCTTCTTCAGCTTCAGCAGAGCGCCGACGGCCCTAGCCCGCTTGCGCAGCTCCTTCTTGTTCAGCCCCTCCGCACTGCTGCCTTCCGCAATGAGGCGGTCGGCCTGCGCCACAATGTCTTCCTGCGACTGTTCCGCTGCCGTGCCAGCCGCCGGTGGTGTGCTGTCCTGGGCCGCAGCCGCAGTGGCGAGCATTCCGGCAACAACCAGGCCGGCAACAAACCTGAGCGTACTCATGAAGGCTCTCCTGTAATTGCCAATGTCATGCGTGTTCGCGGATGATCGCCACGAGAAGCGAGAAGATGAAATACAGCGCGATCAGGATCAGGGCCGCCGTGCCGATGTTGTAGGGCCGGTTCGGGTACTGGGAGGCATCGGCGATGGTGGGCGTGGTCACCACAACCAGGTACTTGAGGCGCTGGATGGCCTCGACGCGGGCGCTCTCGAGCTGCGCCAGGTTCGACTTGTAGATGGTGGTGACGAATTCGAGATTGAACTGGATCTCGGCAAATTTCGCCGCAAGCTCGGAGACGGCCGACCCGTCGCTGCGCACCGAGAGCTTGTCCTTTTCCTGGGCGATTTGCTTGGTGATGGTTTCGATTTCGGACTTCAGAATCTGCACGCCCGGCGCATTCTCATCGAGGTCGCGCCGCTTGACATCGAGCTCTCCCTGCTTGGTGACGAGCAAGGTGGTCAATTGCGCGATCGTGTTGTTGATCATCAGGGCTTCGGCGTCGGTGGTCAGCAGGCCATTCTGGCGCTGGAAGTCGAGCAGGGCGCGCTTGGCGTCGCGGACGCGGGCCTCGGAATGCTTCAGCTGGGTCTCGAAGAATTTCGTCTGCTCGATGGTGACGCGGGAATTCAGGTGATCGACGAAGGTCTGGCTGCGATCGAGAATCGTCGTCAGCATCTTGTTGGCGTACTCGCGCGTGAAGGCCTGAATGTGGATGTTCACCAGATGCGTGGTGATGTCATATTCCACGACGATGTAGTTCGACATGTAGGCGTGGAACTCCTCGAGCGAGGCGCCCGCGGGCAGGCGCGAGAAGCGGTCAATCGAAGGATCGGAATAGTGCGCCCTGAGCTGCAGCTTCGCCTCGAGGTATTGCAGCATGTCATAGGAGTTGATGAAGGTGACGAGGGTGGACGCATCCTTGTCACTCGGCGCTGCTGGCAGGCCGATCATCGAAAGGTCGAGCGTCGGTACGGCCGGCGCATCCTGGGCAATCGAGATGGACGAGTCGCTGTGATAGCGGTCGGAGGCGATGCGCAACTCGTAGAATGAGAATGCAGCGAGCGGCAGGATGAAGATCAGCAAGAACATCACTGACCTGTAACTGAGTTTCATCTGAGGTTAGGTCCCATTCATGTGTCGCGGTGAGGCAGGCGAGAATCGACGTGTTGATTGCCGCCGGAAACGACGCTGTGTTCCGGGCCGTCTTCGCCGGTGTGGCTCGTCTCGTGCGGTAAGCCGGTGTCTGGTGCGACGGCCTGTTTCTCCGGCACTTTCATTTTTGCGGATACGGCGAGGCGCCGCTCTTCACGCCGCCTTGCCCGCTCGGCCTTCAACGCGGCCCCCGAGAGGACCGGTTCGGCGGAAATTGCGGCAGACGCGGAGGCTTCGGTTGCAACTGGCGTTTCCGCGGACGCTTCGGCGGACTTGAGGGCCAGCCGTCTGGCGCGGAGGGCCTCGCGCCTGCCACCGTCCGCTGCCACCGCCTGATTGCCTTGCGGAGCCGGCTCATCGCCCTCCAGCGATGCCGCGGGCTGGCCTTCCGGCGTGGCCTTGGCCAATAGCCTTGCCCGCCTCTCTTCGCGGCGCGACTTGCGGTCATCAACCTGCTTCAGAGACTGCACCCCTTCTCCATCGAGAATCGGATCGGGCACTGCGGATATCGCAACCGGCAGACTGGCGGGGACGCTGGCGGCGTCAGGAGGCAGCTGCGATATCGCATCAACCTCGGGCGTGGGTGCTTCGTGCGTGCGAGACTTGCGCCTGGCCTTGCGGGCCGCCACATCGCCGCCGTCCGGGACCGCCAGTTCCGGCGCTGCCGCTTCCGTGCCGCGGCGCTTGGCCTTGCGCTTTTCCAGCAGTGCGAGTTCTTCCGGTGAAACTTCAGGGGCGGTCTTCACGCTTTGGCGCTTGGCTTTGCGCTTTTCGAGAACGTCCTGTACTTCAGGCGCCACTTCGGGCTTGGGTTTCACGCTGCGGCGCTTGGCCTTGCGCTCTTCCAGAGCAGCCTGCTCCTCGGGCGTCGCCTCGCTGGCGGCCGACTTGCTGCGGCGCTTGGCCTTGCGCGCATCCAGAGCAGCCTGCTCCTCGGGCGTCGCATCGATGGCGGCCGACTTGCCGCGGCGCTTCGCCTTGCTCTGCTTTTTCGCCGCCAGCTCTTCTGGCGTCAGCTCCGGCTTGCCCTTCTTGACGCGGCGCTGCTGTTGGCGTTCGTCCTCCTCAGCATCATCATCCTCGGTGTTGTATGAGGCGAGGGCGTCCTTGATGTCGTCAAAGAACGTCAGCGTGCCGTCGCGGATGACGATGCCGGAATCGCAGATATCGAGCAGTTCATCCCGGCGATGCGATGCGATGATGAATTTCGACGTCTTCAGGCGATCCTCAATCAGAACTTTCGCCGACTTGCGGAATTCGCGGTCGCCACCGGCGCCGACTTCGTCGAAAAGATAATAGTCGAAGGTCATCGACATGTTGATGGCAAAGGCGACGCGTTGCTTCATGCCGGCCGAATAGGTGCCGACGGGCATGTCGAAGAATTTTCCGATCTTGGAAAGTTCACGCACGAAATCGATGAGCTTGGCGATCTCGTCGCGACTCATGCCGTAGATGCGGCCGGCGAAGCGGGCGTTTTCCGCCGCGGTCAATGTCGACTGCAGGCCAGGCGTCAGGCCCATGGGCGGAGAAATGCGTCCGGTCTTCAGGATGCGGCCCTCGCTTGGGATGTCCGCACCCCCGAGCAGGCGCAGGAAGGTTGACTTGCCAGCGCCATTGGGGCCGATCACCGCCACACTCTTGTCCAACGGCAGCCGCAGCGAGACATTGCGGAAGACGTAGTGCCTTCCAAAATCGGTCATGTAGTATTTGCTGACGTTGATAAGCTCGATCATCGCTCGAGGACTTTGTTGCGGTTGGCGTAGTAGGCGACAAAACCGAAGGCCATGAAAGCCAGCGCCCAGCCGGCGAGGTAGGCTTCCGAGGCGCCGTCGAAAGGCTTGATGTCGAGAAGATAAAGCCGTCCCAGTTCCATGGCGTGCGCGAACGGGTTCCACTGGATCAACACCTGTGCAGCGGCTGGCAATTCGCTGGCGGGGTGAATGACCGCCGATACGAAGAACATCACGCGGCTCACATTCGAGAAGATCGACATGACGATCGGAAACCGCGTGCCATAGATGCCAAGGATCAGGCTCATGCCGAAAGCAAAGAAGATCAGCTCGGCATAGATCCGCATTCCCTGGACGAAGTGCTGCATCGAGATCGTCAGGTCGAGGAACCACCAGACAAGGAACAGAACGAGGAGGCCACCCATGAAGGTCAACACAAGCTCGATGATGAAGCGAGCGGCGACGGCGTCGAACGGTTTTACGCTCGGATAGGTGTAGAATGACCGGCTGGACTTCACCGTCCGCGGGATGGACGAGAATGACCGGCGAGCGATGGCGAAGCCGGTGGCGCTGACGGCGAGGAACAGGGCCACGTGCACGCCCAGGACTTCCTGGCGCTTGAGCAAGTACCAGAAGAGCGTGAGCGTGATCACACCGATGGCAGGTTCAAGGACGATACCGACAAGCGACAGTATTCCGTAGTTATCCTGACCGGACTTGGTCTTCAGTTCGCGGAAGATGAGTGCAAAGATGACATTGCCTTGCCGCCTTGCACCTTCGCGCAATTCAAAAAAGAAACGGCCAAGGCCGCTTGTGGGAAGACGGTCGACCTGGGTCACCGCCGAATACCTTTCGCGCTGCGCAGCAAGCGTCTTGCCATGATCACTCCTCTGCCCATGATGACACCCACGATCCCCGATTTGCGTCTGGGCCCGCCACGGGCTTCGGCGATGCGGCGCAGAGCCACCTCAGGCGGACAGGCCAGCCCGCTGATACTGTCCCAGTAGCGGGGATAGCGGATGAGAGCAGCGGCAACAAGTTCATCGAGTGTTCGTTTCCGTCCCCGGCGCGGAGTGTCCGCCGCGTCTTCCGTGAGGCCCCAACCGGCATAGAAGGGCAGTCCATGCACCGAAACCGGGATGCCGCGCAACAGGGCTTCGAAACCGGCGAGCGAAGAATAGGTCTCGACATGGCCAACGATGTGCAACAGGTGGTCAATGGGCGTGTTCCGGGCGACAACATCCGCATGGCGTTGCAACCAGGCCTCATCCAGCGCACCCGCCCGTCCAAGCTGTTCAACATCGGGGTGTGGCTTAAATATGACTGTTTCAGCAGGGTGCCGCGCCTTTGCGCGCTGCAGGAGAATGGCGTTGACGTTCTCTCCGGCCGGGAATGATCGGGGCCGTCCGACCAGAACCGCCCAGTCATCGGCAACCTGGCCCGGCACCAGAACAGAGGCGCGGCCAGCGGGCAGGCCAAGGGGCACGGCGTTCCCGGTTATGTTGTACTTGGTCACGCGCGCCTCGACGATGCGGTGGCGCAGGCTGGCGGCGCGTTGCAGCTCATCGGCCGTGAAACTGTCCTCGGCCAGGATCGTCTCGACATCCGACGGACGGGTGGGATCGAAATACAGACCCTGCCGATCGAAGACGAGCGAGGCCGGCTGGACAAATGCGGCGCCCAGTCCGACGGAGCGCAGGAAGCCGTCCTCGATGGCCATGCAGGAGATGCCTTCGGCTTCGATCCGTGGCCGGAGTTTGACGGCATCCATACCCCATGCGGCCACGGCGGCACGGCGCGTTCTGGCATCGGTGAGCGTTGCATCAAGGCTGCGATGGAAGATCGGCGGTCCGGCCGGGCCATCAAGCATGGCGCTGACGGCGCGCTGTTTCCAGCGGGCGATACGATAGCCTGCAACCGGAGTGGCATTGGACAGATAGCTGCGGCGAAGGAAGGCCAGCTGATCAATTGCGGTTGCGGCGTCGACAGGCTCCCGGAACCAGGCATCGAAATAGCGGCAATAGCGCAGGTAGACGGCGGCGGCGAGTTCGGTGGCGGTGCGGGTGCGCGAGCGGCGGGCGGGCTTTGCGACACGGTCATCGGTGAGGCCCCAGCCAGCATAGAAAGGCATGCCGAAGCAGGTGACCTTGCAGCCTGCCAACAAGGCCTCGAAGCCGAACTGGCTCGATACGGTATAGACGTGCGGCATCAGATCGAACAGCGCCCAGGGCGAGACGTGGTCGGTCGAGACATGCAGGTTCAGGCGCCGGGCGGCCTCCAGAAGATAACCCCGTTTCGTGCCATTGAGGGTTTCCGGATGCAGCTTTGCAATGATGTGCGCCCCGGGATTTTCGGCGGCGGCGGCCTCGGCCATGCGGACGAAGGCTGCGGCATCGGCCAGGGCGCCCGCCACCGATTCGTCACCCGCCGTCTGGTCGATGACGGCGACGACCGGCCGGCCGGCGGGAATATCCCCCGCTACCAACCTGTCCGCACCATGATTGTATTTCGACAGGCGATGGCGGGCGATGAGGGAAACGACATTCGCGGCCTCATCGAGCTCGCTGTCGCTGAAGGTTGCCGTCTCCAGCAGGGTTTCGAGATCGGAGGGCTGGCGGGCGTCATAGTAGATGCCGCTCCTGTCCATCACCATGGCCGAGGGGCGTTGTTGCGGACCGGGTTTCAGCGAGCGGAGAAAGCCATCCTCGAAGGCGACATAGGGCAGGTGGCTGCGTTTCGCCGCGGCTCTGGCGCGGGCGGCCGTGGGCTTGTGGCCCCAGCCGGCGACCGCAGCGCAATCGCTGGCGCCGAAGATCGCGAAGCGCGGAGTCTGACCGGTCAAACACTCGATTTCGTGGCCCAGTTTCATCAGGCCAGTTGAAAAGACCGCAATGCGCCCTGTCATCCTGACATCCGGGCGGGGCGCATCATGCGGGCTGTCACGATGCCTGTTTCACACCCTGCCCGGCCGCAGCGCCCGTCTCGAAAGACTTCGGATGCGGCTTTCCCTCGATCAGGCCACGAACGAGGCTGGGGAGCAGGACCTTGCGGCCGTCATCGCTGTAGAACCCGCCATTGAACTGGCTGGACTGGCGCATGACGCTGATCAGGGTCTCGTAAGCTTCAGGATTCACGCAGGGCCTGAGGCGATAGAAATCGGCAAGGCGCATGCGCGACACGACCTGCGGATGATTGAACACCGCACGGCCCAGCACGAGGGTGGGTATGCCGCGCAGCAGCGACTGATGGCAGGCGGTGGAATTGATGGCAACGGCGGATACCGAATGCTCGAGCAGCGGAACCAGCTTGCCGGTTTCGACGAAGAAGACGCGGCCGGCGAGGCCATGACGCTCAGCTTCCTCGGCGATAAGGCTGTCAAGATCAATGACACCGGTATCAAGCGGATGGTTCTTGAACACCAGCAACGAGTCCTGTGCGCCGCTGGCGGCAAATTCGGAGATGCAATGTTCGACGAAGTGCCGGGTCGATCTGAAGTTCGAATGCACCTTCAGCTGGGAGTCGCCGTTCAGCTGCAGCAGTGCCAGATGCACGGGCTTCCCAAGACTCTCAATGGTCTTCAATGCACGCGCCGTGCGGCGGCGGCGCATGGGCCAGGCGAGTAGGCGTTTCAGCCACAGCGTTGCCTCGCCAACAATGTCGAGGTCGCGATGGGTCTGGTAGCGCGGAAACACGGGGGTAAGCAGGAATGTCCAGAAATAATAGACGATTCCCGCCCAGCAGTAATTCCAGTTGGAGCCCTGGACGATATGTTCGGCGGGCAGCGTGGGCTGCGGCGGGATGCGATCAAGATCGATCCCGGTCAGGGCCGAGTGGCCATTGACGCCGTCGCGCTCGCAGGTGATCCAGTTGGGGCGAAGATAACCCTCTTCCAGGACATGGATGGTGATGCCGCGAGGCTTCAGCGCCTGGATGGCGGCGCGGTGATAGGGCCGGCAGTCGCCGTAGCAAACCAGATCGGTCACGCCTTCAGCGCCGGCATAACTTGCAATCCATGACGGCCAGTCAGCGAAGGACCTGAAATAGGACATGGTGTTGCCGCGCAGGCCATTGACCATATCGCCGCCATTGATGGCGACGCGGGTGCAGCGATGGCCGGCCGCAATGATGGCGCGATAGAGATCACGGCCGAAGCGGCCACACGGCATCTGCAAGAGCAGAAAATGCCTGCGCTGATTTTCAGCCGGAGCGACGGAAAGAAGTGCCTCTGAATTCATCGTAAAATCCGCGATTGCCTTGCGGCACGCCCCGACCCTTGAAGGCCGTCATAACCGTCCGCAGGGCATTTCGCAAGTGCGTGAAGGGACTGTGGAAACAGACAGCAGGGGCGACGGAGATTGAAAACCGGGCGGCCGTCATCTAGGCTTTGCGGGCATTTACAGGATATTTACGATGATCGACTTGCTGGTTCGGAACGCAACCTTTCCCAATGGCCGCAGCGGCCTCGATGTTGCGGTAAAAGATGGCCGGATCGCCGCGATCGGCCGGAATATCGAGGCTCAATCGATTGCAACGATCAATTGCCAGGGCTACCTGCTGTCGCCGCCATTCATTGATGCGCATTTCCACATGGACGCGACATTGTCGCTGGGGATGCCGCGCTACAACATGTCGGGGACGCTGCTCGAGGGCATCGCCGTCTGGGGTGAGCTGAAACCACATCTGACACCCGAGGCGGTGGCCGAGCGGGCCATGCGCTATTGCGACCTCGCCGTGTCGCAGGGGCTGCTGGCCATCCGCACCCATGTCGATGTCTGCGATGACCGGCTGGTGTGCGCCGAAGCCCTGCTGGAAGTGCGCAAACGGATTGCGCCCTATCTCGATCTGCAGATCGTGGCTTTTCCGCAGGATGGGTTCTACCGGACCAAAACCGCGCGGCAGAATTTGTTGCGGGCACTGGACATGGGCGTCGATGTGGTGGGCGGCATTCCGCATGGCGAGCGCACCATGGCGGACGGTGCTGCCAGCCTGAAGGAACTGTGCGAGATCGCCGCGGCGCGCGGACTGCTCGTCGACATTCATTGCGATGAAACCGATGACCCGATGTCGCGGCATGTCGAGGCGCTGGCCTTCGAGACGCAGCGGTTG
>CAUJIO010000027.1 GCA_963205315.1 Pseudomonadota bacterium
TTGTAGAACTCCCGCGTGGGGTCGTAGGATACGTTCAACAGCACCTTGTCGGCAAATGCAGCGCCAGCAAGGCCGGTAAGCAGGGCAAGCGATGCAACTCCCGCAATCAGACCGCGGCGGATGGTGGAATTGGTCATGTCAGTCTCCTGTAAGCTATTAAACATACATACTCCACAGAATCACTATAGATTCAAGCCGAAATATTCTGACTAGACGACCCATCCATTTGCCTGTTCATATTCAATAAGTTAGAAGTCATTATGAAGATAGAAAATGAACAAGTCGGCTGATCATGCCGGACGATTTGGGTCCAGAGCCTGTAGCGTCTCATCCCGATTCTCTCTGACTGTGCGCCTGTCACGCCAAACTGACATTCGAGGAAGTTGTCGGCCGGGCAGCGGCTGCAACTGCTGGCCTTTGGTGAAGGCCCCAGAAACCTGTTATCATTCTTTGGTGCTTGATAAGTCCACGAGGAGGTTTCCATGCCTGGACGTGACTGGTCGATCGAAGGACGCTACATCGAATATTGCAGCTGCGACCTGGGGTGCCCTTGTGAATCCATGGCGCCTCCAACCAGAGGCTATTGCACGGGCGCGGTCGGCTTCAAGATCGACAAGGGCCATTGCGACGGAGTCTCCCTTGATGGCCTGAACGTCGTCGCAACCTTCTATTTCCCCCGCGCCATCCACCATGGCGAAGGTCATATGCAGCCCATCCTCGATGCGTCGATAACCGACCCGCAGAAGGATGCAATTTTCTATATTCTGGGGGGTACCGACCAGCCCCCTGGAACCATGTTCCAGATCTTCAGCATCATCGTAAAGACGATTCACGAACCGGTCTTTGCCGACATCAAGTTCGAGTGGGACATCAAGAAGCGCGCAGCCAGGATTGAGGTGCCGCAGGTCCTCCGCACACGGAGCGAGGCGATCAGGAACCCCGTCACCGACACCGAACACCGCATGATCACCGTTCTTCCGGACGGCTGGGTATTCCACGAGGCTGAAAGCGCTGCGGGCCATGCCAAGAGCATGGGCGATCTGAAATTCGACCTCAGCCACACCCACAGTTCACTTGCCTATGTCGCGTGGGGGCCGAATGGCCTGAAATATGATCTTGCGGAATCCCGGCGGCGGTTTCCACTACAATAGGGCAAGCCGCTGAAGAGTCCTGCAGATGCCGCCCGGGCGCTGGATTGAAAGTCTCGCAGAGCACGAAAGGCTTCTTGTGCTGACGGCATTGTGTGCCGTTATCCTGGGTAGCTGGCTCTATCTTCTGGCCGGTTCGGGCACCGGCATGAGCACCTGGGCGATGACGTCGTGGTCGATGGCAATCGGTTCGCCACAGGCCTTGTCGATGGCCATTGCCACTCCGGTGTCTTGGACGTTCAGCTATGCGCTGACGATGTTCGGCATGTGGTGGGTGATGATGATTGCCATGATGCTGCCGAGCGCAGCACCCGTCATTCTCCTCTATGCCAAAGTCAACGCTGGGACGCTCAAGGCGAGCGGCACCACATACAGCGATCTCCCGGTCGCCGCCTTTGTCACCGGCTATCTGCTGATTTGGGGCGTGTTCAGCGGATGTGCCACGGTCCTGCAATGGTTGTTTGAATCCTTCGGCTTCCTCTCACCAGCGATGATGAGCACCTCCAGCGCCGTCTTTGCGGGGATCGTGCTGATCTACGCAGGCGTCTATCAAGTCTCGCCGCTCAAACGCGCCTGCCTGAAGCATTGCCAGGGGCCACTCGCTTTCATCTCTCATCACTGGCGGTCCGGAGCGGATGGGGCACTGCGCATGGGGCTGCAACACGGCATCTATTGCCTTGGCTGCTGCCTGGGCCTGATGGCAATTCTGTTCTTTGGAGGGATCATGAACCTCTATTGGATTGGCGGCCTGGCGCTTCTGGTTCTAATGGAGAAGGTCCTACCTTACGGTTCGAAACTGGCCGTTGTCACCGGGCCGGCGCTGATCGTTTGGGGCGCAACTTTCTTGGCCAGAGCCGCCGGTTGACTGACACGCGAGCAATCCGCACTGCAAAACGGGCAAGCGGCAACGACGGGAAATGCAGGGCATGTCTTGGCACAGCCGGTTGCTTTCCCCATATGAAATGGCTAAAGCCAGCCGCAAGTCGATCGAAAGCCCGGAAAAAGCCATGCAAGAAGTCCTGCTCGTCGTTCATCTCCTCGTCGCTCTCGGCCTGATTGGCGTGGTGCTGCTGCAGCGATCCGAAGGCGGGGCACTGGGTATCGGCGGTGGCGGAGGCGGGGCAGGGAGCCTGTTCTCGGCCCGTGGTGTCGGCAATGCGCTGACCCGAACGACCGCCTATCTGGCCGTGGCCTTCTTTGCCACCTCAATTGCGCTCACCGTCCTGGCAACCCATCGCACCGGTGGCTCAATCATCGACAGTGTCACGCCGCCCGCTTCGACAGGTGCGCCTGCGGCCCCTGCTGCAGACGGTGCAGCACCCGCATCAGGCGCAGACGTGTTGCCGCAGCTTGCTCCCGCAGCGCCGGCACAACCGCAGGTTCCTGTCAGCCCGTAAGGCCGCACTGACTTGTCCACAGTAGCCCGGGAACCGCGTTTCCGGTCTACGAATCATGTTCCGATCCGGGTAGGGTGAAATTCCATGGCGCGATATATTTTCATCACTGGCGGCGTGGTCTCCTCACTTGGCAAGGGCCTGGCATCGGCGGCACTGGGTGCGCTGCTTCAGGCGCGTGGATTTACCGTCCGGCTGCGCAAGCTCGATCCCTACCTGAACGTCGATCCCGGGACTATGAGCCCGTATCAGCATGGCGAAGTCTTTGTCACCGACGATGGCGCCGAGACTGACCTCGATCTTGGGCATTACGAGCGCTTCACCGGGCGCCACGCCAACCGCCAGGACAATATCACGACTGGCCGCATCTATCAGGACATCATCGCCAAGGAGCGGCGCGGCGATTTCCTCGGTGGCACAGTGCAGGTCATCCCGCACGTCACCGATGCCATCAAGGACTTCATCAA
>CAUJIO010000028.1 GCA_963205315.1 Pseudomonadota bacterium
GACGGGCGAGGTGGAGCCCGCCGGATCACAGTCCTGCTCCACGGTGCACCAGCCTTGATAGCCAGCATCGAGCAACAATTTGCGCACCGCCTTGAAGTCAGTCATGCCCTTGCCGAGATTGCAGAAGATGCCTTGTCCGCAGGCGTCATAGAACCCGGTGCGCTTTGCCACCGCATCGGCCCTTACTGCGGGATCGATGTCCTTGAAGTGGACATAGGCGATCCGCGCCATGTGGCGTTTCATGAAAGCGACGGGATCAAATCCTGCATAGTGCGAGTGTCCGGTATCCAGGCAGATCTTGAGAAGAGCGGGATCGATATCAGCCAGCAGCCGTTCGACCTCCGCTTCGAAATCGATGAAGCCCGCCGCATGCGGATGAATCGATACGGTGAGTCCGTACTCCTCGACTCCCATACGGGCGATATCGCGGATGCGTCCTGCAAAGGACGTCCATTCGGCATCATCCATCCGCTCGGCTTCGTCCGGCCGGCCGGCGGTAGGGGCCCGGCGGGGTGAAATCGAATCGATCAGCACCAGATGCCTTGCTCCATGCGTCTTCAGTGCGATCGCGGTCCGGACTGCGGCATCCTTGACCTCGCTCCATTTGGATGGGTCATGGAATGGCCTGAACACCACGCCTCCGATGAGGTCCAGCCCGCGGCTCTGCAGCGCCTCGCCCAGTACCTCCGGATCCTCCGGCATGTAGCCGATGGGACCGAGTTCGATGCCGGTATAGCCTGCCGCCCGGCATTCATCGAGCACGCGCTGCCAGGGCGGGTAGCGCGGATCGCTGGCAAATTCGATGCCCCAGGAACAGGGCGCGTTACCAATCCTGATCGTCATGCGATGAACCTCCGGTACAATTGGTCAGACACTGGCGACGTCAATCCATCGCCGTTCTTCATGGGATTTCCATGCCGCTTCGATGATCTGATTGACGAGCATTCCGTCTTCGAACGTCGGCCATGCCGGCTTGCCGGTGGCGATGGCTTGCAGGAAATCCTTCGCTTCGATGATGATCTGGTCCTGATAGCCAGTGCCATGGCCTGGGCCGAGGCAGAACGGCTGGTAGTCCGGATGAAGCGGACCCGTCAGGATCTTGGTGAAACCCTGACGATCGGGCTTTGCATCGCCCTTGTAGAGCCACAGCGCATTCTGGTCTTCCTGGTCGAAACGGAGCGCCCCTCTGGTGCCGAAGATTTCATAGATGTAGCCCATCTTCCGGCCCGTGGCGACGCGGCTGATGAAGAGGGAGCCCATGGCGCCGTTGGCAAAGCGGCACATGATCTGCGCCTGATCGTCATTGGTGACGGCCACGGGGCCTTGTGGCGAGGACCGGGTCGAATGCACGGTCTCGATATCGGCAATCAGGGATTTGACGGGGCCTAGCAGCGCCAATGTAGCATTGATGATGTGTGGCGACAGATCGCCCATGTTCCCGTTGGCGCGCCCCTCGGTCCGCCATGACGCCGGAAGTTCCGGGTCGGCGAGGAAGTCTTCGGTGTGCTCGCCGCGGAAATAGGTGATGTCGCCGAGTTCGCCGGCCGCCACGATTTCGCGCGCCAACTGCGAGGCCGGCGTGCGGATGTAATTGAACCCCGTCATATTGACGCAGCCGCTCTTCGCGGCCGCAGCCACCATCTCGCGGCTCTCGCCCAGTCCCATGCCCAGCGGCTTCTCGCAGAACACATGCTTGCCGCGCGCCAGGGCCGCGAGGGCGATGTCGCGGTGAGTTTCCTGGGGGCTGGCTATCACGACGGCTTCGACCGCGGGATCATCCACGAGAACACGCCAGTCAGCGGTGGAGCGGGCGAAACCGAACTGGCGGCCCTTTTGCGCCGCGCCCTCGGCCGTGGTCGTGCAGATCACTTCAAGCGTGGGCCGAAGGGCCGTGTCGAACACGGCGCCGACTGCCGACATGGCGACGGCATGGGCCTTGCCCATGTAGCCACCACCTACAATGCCGATACCGATTCTGGTCATTTCCGCCATCCATTTTGCAACCGGTTGCAAAATACTCAAACCGCATTTAAGCTCGTCCGTCAAGATCGATGCGGAGAGTAAAATGTCATCGGGCACACAAACCATCCGGCTGACCATGGCGCAGGCGCTGGTTCGCCATCTTGCGGCGCAGTTCATTGAAACGGCTGACGGGCGGGAGCGCTTGTGTGGCGGCGGCTTCGCGATTTTCGGCCACGGCAACGTGACCTGCCTCGGCGAAGCGCTCTATGAGTTCCGAAACGAGCTTCCCGTCTGGCGCGGCCAGAACGAACAGTCCATGGCGATGGCTGCCATCGCCTATGCCAAGCAAAAGCTCCGCCGGCGTTTTATGTTCGCGACCGCTTCGGCGGGACCGGGCACCACCAACATGCTCACGTCCGCCGCTATTGCCCATACCAACAGGTTGCCGGTCCTGCTGCTGTGCGGCGACGGTTATGCCACGCGTTTGCCAGATCCGGTTCTTCAGCAGGTCGAGCATTTCGGCAATCCGGCCGTGTCCGTGACCGATGCCTTCCGCTCCGTGTCACGCCACTGGGACCGACTCACCCATCCGGCACAACTTCTCCAGTCGCTTCCCCCAGCGATTGCAACGCTCCTCGACCCCGCCGATTGCGGGCCGGCATTCCTCGGCCTTCCGCAGGATGTTCAGGGCTGGGCCTATGACTATCCGGTGGAATTCTTCGCCGAACGTACGCACCGCATTCGCCGTCAGCCGCCCGACCGGCGCGATGTCGGCGATGCCGCCGCGCTGCTCAGATCAGCCAGCCAGCCTGTCATCATTGCTGGCGGCGGTGTTCAGTATTCGGAAGCTACCGCGGAGCTTGCGCGATTTGCAGAAACGCACAACATTCCGGTGGTCGAGACGATTGCCGGCCGCGCCAACATGAATTTCGAGCATCCGCTGAACTGCGGACCGATCGGTGTCACGGGCTCGAACTCCGCCAATGCCATTGCCGCGAAGGCCGATGTCATTCTGGCCGTCGGCACAAGGCTGCAGGACTTCACGACCGGATCATGGACGGCATTTTCCCGAGACGCGCGGCTGATTGCCGTCAATGCCGCGCGCTTCGATGCCGGCAAGCATCTGGCGCTGCCTGTTGTCGGAGACGCCAGGCTGTGTCTCGAACAGTTGACTGCTGAACTCGGTGACTATGCCGCACCTAAAATCTGGACTGAATTTGCCTCCGCTCAGCGCTCGGCCTGGAACACCTATGTCGACGAGAACGTCAGCCCGCAAACCACCGCGGGCGGCAACCGCCCGATGTCATATGCGCAGGTCATCGGCGCGGTGAACGAACTCTGCGACCCGCGCGATCGCATCGTCGCAGCCGCCGGCGGGCTTCCGGCTGAAGTGACAGCAAATTGGCGCACCAAATCGGCAGGCACCGTCGATGTCGAATTCGGCTTCTCCTGCATGGGCTACGAGATCGCCGGTGGCTGGGGCGCGCGCATTGCGCAAATGGAGAGCGAGCCCGGCAAGGATACCATCGTGTTCACTGGCGATGGCTCATACCTACTCATGAACTCGGACATTTATTCGTCGGTACTCACCGGCAAGAAGCTCATCGTCATCATTTGCGACAATGGCGGCTTTGCCGTCATCAACAAGTTGCAGAACAACACGGGCAACGTCTCGTTCAACAATCTGATCAAGGACTGCAACATTGCCGTGGAACCGTTTGCCATAGATTTCGAGGCTCATGCCCGATCGATGGGAGCGCAGGCCGAGACAGTGACGTCCATCGCCGCATTGAAGCAGGCATTCCTCCGCGCCAAGAACGCCCGCCGGACCTATGTGATTTCCTTGCAGGTCGATGCCTTGGATGGCTGGACGACGGAGGGACATACCTGGTGGGAGGTCGGCACACCGGAAGTTTCGGGGCGCGCCGAAGTCAGGCAGTCGCATGAGGCTGTGGAGCGTGGCCGGAAAAACCAGAGACCGGGGATATGAGTTTGGAGCTTGCGCGACTGCGGCAGAACGCGTTCCTGGTGCTTGGGCGCGCCGGAATAGACCTTTATGCCGATCCGCCGGGAACCCGGCTTGAACTTTCTGAACTCTTTACCTCGGCACTTGGAGGCTCGGCGGCAAATATCGCGGCTGCAATCTGCAGGCTTGGCGGGTCCGCATCCCT
>CAUJIO010000029.1 GCA_963205315.1 Pseudomonadota bacterium
GATCATGCTGCATCGCAACAATCGTCGCGATGGTCGGCGCCATGATGCCCGACCGCGCGGCTCGAAGGGAGGTGCGAACGTGTCGACTTCAGTTGCCGCTACCAAGGACGCACCTGCCGCCAGCTATTCCGCGCCGGTAAAGGATCTCTACGAGGTCGGTGAGATTCCGCCGCTCGGCCACGTGCCGAAGAACATGTACGCCTGGGCGATCCGCAAGGAGCGGCATGGCAACCCCGACACCGCGATGCAGGTCGAGGTGGTGCCGACCTGGGACCTCGACAGCCACGACGTGCTGGTTCTGGTGATGGCCGCCGGCGTCAACTACAACGGCGTGTGGGCGGCGCTCGGCAAGCCGATTTCGCCGTTCGACGGCCACAAGCAGCCTTATCACATCGCCGGCTCGGACGCCTCCGGCATCGTCTGGGCGGTCGGCTCCAAGGTCAAGCGCTGGAAGGTCGGCGACGAGGTCGTGGTCCACTGCAACCAGGATGACGGCGACGACGAGGAGTGCAACGGCGGCGACCCGATGTTCTCGAACTCGCAGCGCATCTGGGGCTACGAGACGCCGGACGGGTCCTTCGCGCAGTTCAGCCGCGTGCAGGCCCGGCAGTTACTGCCGAAGCCCGCGCATCTCTCTTGGGAAGAGGCCTCCTGCTACACGCTGACGCTGGCCACCGCCTATCGCATGCTGTTCGGCCATCGCCCGCAGGTGCTGGGTGCCGGCCAGAATGTGCTGGTGTGGGGCGCGTCCGGCGGCCTCGGATCGATGGCCATCCAGCTCATCGCCACGACGGGCGCCAACGCCATCGGCGTCATTTCGGATGATGACAAGGCGGACTTCGTCATGCAGCTTGGCGCCAAGGGCGTCATCAACCGCAAGAACTTCAAGTGCTGGGGGCAGATGCCGCAGGTCGGAACGCCGGAGTACAATGACTGGATGAAGTCGGCGCGCGATTTCGGCAAGGCGATCTGGAATTTTACCGGCAAGGGCAACAACGTCGACATGGTGTTCGAGCATCCCGGTGAGTCGACCTTCCCGGTCTCGGTGCTGATGGTCAAGCGCGGCGGCATGGTGGTGATCTGCGCGGGCACCACAGGCTTCAATCTCACGCTCGATGCGCGTTATCTGTGGATGCACCAGAAGCGCGTGCAGGGTTCGCACTTTGCCAATCTCATGCAGGCCTCGGCCGCCAACAAGCTGGTGCAGGCGCGGCGTATCGATCCCTGCATGTCGGATGTCTATGCGTGGCCGGATATTCCGAAGGCGCACATGAAGATGTGGAAGAACGAGCACCGGCCCGGCAACATGGCCGTCCTGGTCTCGGCCCCCACCACCGGCCTCAAGACACTGGACGATGCGATTGAGGCGTCGAAGTAGCAGGCCTGTCAGCGCGCTCCGCAATCTCGGCCCGAAGTCGGCAATGATGCTGGCCGAGGCCGGCATCACCACGCTCGACGAGCTTCAAGAGCTCGGCGCTGTGAAAGCCTATGCGCGGGTCAAGGCGCAGAGGCCCACATTCGCATCGCTCAATCTGCTGTGGGCGCTGGCCGCTGGACTTGAAGACCGCGACTGGCGGGAATTGACGAAGGACGAGAAGGCGGCGCTGGTGAGCGAGGTCAACAGCCTGCGCCGCTAGACCTCATCCTCCCTGTCGCGGTGCGAGCGCATGATGCGGCGGACTTCGAGAACGCGGTTGACCTCGCCGCCGAGGATCAGCACGAGCGCTGCGAGATAGACGAAGAACATCGCCGCGAAGAGGCCTGACAGCGAGGCGTATGTCGAGGCGAAGGTGTTGAAGTTGACGAGATAGATCGAGAAGGCCGAGGACAGCAGGATCCACACCACCACGGTCAACACGACGCCGGGCAGCACCTCGAGCACATTGAGGTGCTTGGCCGGCAAGATCCGGTGGCAGAGCAGCAAGCCGCCCGTCAGCAATATGATGGCAATGGGATAGCGCAGCTGGTCAAGCGTGGTGAAGCTGTTGCGGAATCCCGGCGCCTTGGCCTCGATGGCGGCAATCAGCACCGGCGCCAGCACGATGAGCAGCGCGAAGGCCAGCAGGAAGACGGCGGCGCCGATGACGAAGAGCACGTTCTGCAGATAGGTCCACCAGAACGGCCTTGTGTCGCGCAGGTCATAGGCGCGGTTCAGTCCCACCCGGACGCTGTCGACGCCGCCCATGGCACTCCAGATGGTGATCAGTGCCGAGAGGCTGAGCAAGCCGGTGCGCGGCACGGTGAGGATGGAGCGGATTTCAGGTTCCACCGCCTGCACCAGCTGATGCGGCGCCACGCTGAGCAAATAGGACACGACACTGGCGGCCAAATCGTCATTGCCAAAGAAGCCCGCCAGCGCCGTCAGAAAGATCAGGAACGGAAAGATCGAGAACAGGGTGCGAAAGGCAATGTTGCCGGCGAGCGGAATCGCCTCGTCGGCAAACAGCCTGTAGAAACTCTCGCGTGCCAGCGCGCCGAGTGTCGGACCGCCGTTGAGCTCATTGTCCGTCATCGGCGCTCAGCCTTCGCAGGCACGGTTCAGGCCATGGCCTTGGCAGCCTCGGCCTCGATGCTGGCGCGCAAGCCGGGATCGAGCTTGAGACGCGAGGCCAGCATGGCGAGATAGGCCTGTTCGGCGGGATCATCGGGATCGATGGCCAGAACCGAGGCGGCATAGATCTCGACCGCCAGTTCCGGCGACGTGGCAGCGGCGACGACCGCGTCGATGTCGAGCGGCTTTTTCAGTTCATCCATGACGAAGGCCTTGTCCTCGACGCCAAGCTCCATTTCGTCGAGCTTGCCGAAGATCTTTTGCTGTTCGGCGGCATCGATATGGCCATCGGCCTTGGCGGCGGCGATCATGGCGCGGAGTACCGCGAGGCTCATGTCGTCGCGGGCCTTGCCGCCTTGTGGCAGAAACACCGGGGACGGAGTCACGTCCTTCATGGGCTGCACGGATGCATCGGCGGCGGGTTCCTGCTTCGAGGCCTGCCATTCGGTGTAAACCTTGTAGGCGAGGCCGGCCAGCGCCGCGGTGCTGCCCAGTTTCAGGGCGCCGGAGGCGAGCTTCTTGGATTTTCCGCCGAGCAGCAGTCCGGCAAGCCCGCCGGCAATGGCACCCCCCGCCAGACCCTTCATGAGATCGGGTGATACCGGTTTCTTCGATCCATCGGGATTGGTGCCACCGCCGAGAAATTGTTCCAGTAGTGCCTTCGGATCGAACATGCCTGCTCCTCGGTTTTGTATGTCGCGTTGCAATCTAAACCATCGCAAATGAAGGCTGCATGAATACCGCATCCTCCAAATGGCTGATCGCCGCCGCTCCCTTGCTCTTCGTCGTAATGTGGGCGACGGGCTTCGTCGTTGCAAGGCTCTCGGCGCCGCATGCCGATCCCCTGAGCTTCCTGGCGATCCGCTTCCCGATCGCCGGCCTGCTGTTTGCCGGAATTGCGGCAGCACTCGGTGCCCCCTGGCCTGGCCGCAAAGCCGCGTTTCATGCGGCCATGGCCGGAGCATTCCTGCATGGCGGCTATCTCGGGCCGGTCTATTGGGCGGTGGCTCATGGCATGCCGGCCGGTGTCTCGGCGCTCATCGTCGGGCTGCAGCCGCTGATGACAGCCATTCTCGCCGCCTGGATCGTCAAGGAAGCGATCTCGCTCCGCCACTGGATTGGCCTTGCCGTCGGCATCCTCGGCGTGGCGCTTGTGGTGTGGCCGAAACTGCAGATGGGCATGACCGGCGGCATCACGCCGCTGACGACAGCCGTCAATGTCTTTGGTGCCCTGTCGATCGCCTTCGGCACCGTTTACCAGAAGCGGTTTGCCACGGCCCTCAACCTCGCGTCGGGCGGGGCGTGGCAATATGTGGGTGCCACGGCCGTAGTGCTGGGCTTCGCGCTGGCGATGGAAGACTTCCACTTCGATGGCAGTTTCAATGCCTGGTTCGCGCTCGGCTGGTCGGTCGTGGTGCTGTCTCTGGGTGCCATCACGCTGCTGATGCTGCTGATCCGCCACGGCGGCGTGGCGCGGGTGTCGAGCCTGATCTTCCTTGTACCCGGCGTCTCGGCGCTGATGGCCTATGGCCTGTTCGGCGAAACGCTGAGTGCTGTCCAGATCATTGGCATGGCCGTCTGCGCCGGTGCCGTGCTGATCGTTACGCGGAGACCGGCTCGCCCCGCCTGAGGCGTTCCAGCGTGTCGCGCGCCTTGTCACGGTGCGACTGCGTCACGTGGGTGCGCACCACGTTGAAGGCGGCGAGCAGCACAGCCATGTCATCGGTAAAGCCCAAGCCCAAAATGAAATCCGGCACCACGTCGACAGGCAGGATGAAATAGGCGAGAGCGCCGATCAGTATGCCCTTGGCGCGCAGCGGCGTTGTCTTGTCGAAGGCGCAATAATAGGCGGCGACCAGGTCCTCGGCATAGGGGACATTGGCCAGAACGCGAGCCAGCTTGGGGAAGAATTTCTCCTTCACCGATTGTTCGTTACTGGTGAGAACCATAGGACAACCCCGCCACAAAGCCCAAGTCCGGCACGATCGCCGCAACGATGCTGAGAGGTGGCGGGGCTGGTCCCTGGTTTCAAGCTTTTTCAGTCTTCCTCTTCTTCGCTGTAATAGCCCGTGTCGGCAGTCTTGTGGCAGGCGATGCAATTGGCGGGAGAATTCACTCCGGCGCGCTTGAACGCCTTGGGCGACAGTTCGTTGTGGGCTCTTGTCCACCACGGCATCTCGGAAATGCGCAGTGGCGTCACGCTGTCGTCAAGGCCGCGCAGCAGCCGGTTCTTCTTGCCGCCTGCATCGGCGGCATTGGCGGTGAGATAGGCAGTGATGTCGGAGGTCACTGCAGGATCGAGGGCGGCTGATTCACCGAAGTGATTGCCGAGATCCTTCATCAGGGCCTCCCAGGAGCGGGTGGGCAGGAACTGTGGCTGATAAGCCATGTGGCAAGCCGAACATTCTTTCAATGTCGCCTCGTGCGTCACGGGCTTCACCTTCAGCCCTTCGGCGCTGGCGGGAACGGCAAGTGCCGCAACTGCCAAGAACATGGTGGCGAGGTATTTCATCTGCTGGTCTCCTATTGCGCAATGAGCCAGGTTGCGACGTCGCCCTTTTCCTGTGGCGTGCAGTCGCGGCCCAGAACCGAATTGCAGTTGCGTCCGAACCACTTCTCGACCTTCTCCATGTCGGTGAAGCGTTGCGGATTGGCCGAGACGGCCATGGGCTCGATCGCCTTGCCGGCGCGGGTCTTGCCGGTGTTCAGCGGCGAGTCGGTGTGGCAGGTGGTGCAGGCCGGCGTATCCGGCTTGCCGCCGCTGTGCGTTGCCATGAACAGCGCCTTGCCGTTCTCGGCAGAAAATCCGGCAAACCCCGGGTCTGCTGCCTTGGCCTGAGCCTGCAGCGCGGCGAGCACTGCGTCCTGTGGTCCAGCCAAGGCGGTGCCCGCTGTCATCAGCAGCAGGCCCGCGGCCAGTATTGATCGTCTCACGATGTCACTCCTTCGGAATGTTGATGGCCTGGGCGTTGAAGAGCCCGGCGCGCGCGTCGCCATGACAGGCTTCGCAGTTGGACTTCGTTCCCACCTTCTTTGTCTGGAACACGGCCGCATCGATGCCGGCATGGCGGCGCTTCCAGAAATTCGTGTCAGTGATGCGCAAGGGCTCAGGCCCCCGGAAGACATTGGCGGCGCGGGTATCCCAGCGCTCGGCGGCATTCTGCGCCAGATAGTCGGAGAGCTGCTGCACCTCGGCATCGGGCAGGCTGGCGTCCTCGCCGAAGTGATCGTCGAGGCTTGTCATGATCTCGCTCCAGGCTGCGCGTCCGCGCAGCGAGGGATGGAAGGGAATGTGGCAATCGCCGCACTGCTTTGCATAAGCTGAAGCGAGTGCATCATGCGGAACGCCCGCGGCGGGCAGCCTCCACATCGCATAGGCGGCGGAGCCGCCGAGAAGAAAGACCGCAACCACGCCCGCAACAGCCGCGCCAATGCGCGGCGGAGCAATTGACTGCGGCACCGGCGAAGGCTTGTCACCATTCACCATGCTGCGCGCCAGGTTGATTCCGGAGCGCCGCGACTCGAAGATGATGCCGGCGACATGACCAAGCACCAGAGCCAGCAATCCATAGGCCAGCAACTCATGAAGTTCGCGTGTGAACGAGCCGGTGGCATAGGACACGATGGCCTTCAGCACGCCCTGCTTTTCAGCACCGCCCAGCACGATCGTGCCGGTGATGGCCAGCAGCGCCAGCACGGTGAGCAATGCAAAGATCATCACGCTGCCGACCGGATTATGGCCGAGATAGTGCGGTGTCTCGCCTCTACGCAGTGCCTGCACATGCGCCAGCACGGTGCGCGGCAAAAACAAGAAGCTTGAAAAGCGGCTGAAGCCCGAACCGGTGAAGCCCCAGACGAGGCGGAAGAGCAGCAGCACGATGATGGCGGTGCCGGCAATCACATGCAGGTTCAGCCAGTTCAGCGGCAGCAGGAAACCGGAGATGGCAGCGGCGACAACGGATGTCAGCAGCATCCAGTGGAAGAGGCGGAGCGGCAGATCCCAGACGGGAACGCGGTGCGGCAGGTCGGACATGATGGACGAAACGTTAGGCCCGCCAATCTGACAGGCCGCTGATAACGTCCATCATTACAGTAATTTAACGTTGTGAGAAATACAGCCCGAGCATGAGCACGAGGATGGCAACAAATTGCAGGCCGACGCGCCAGCGCATCAGCTTCTGCGAGGTGTTGGAATTGCCGCCGCGCATCATGTTCCACAGGCCCATGAGCAGCACCACAAGCACGGCGCCGACGGCGATATAACCTAGATAATTGACGATCACGCTCTACTCCGGAAGGGCCGGGTTGATGCCCGGTGCTGTCCCATGACGTCCCGCGCGGCTTCCGTCAAGATGCCGAAACCACGCAGCGGTCCCTACTGGTCGGAGGCTTTGCTCAGCAGCCGGTCCAGTGCGCGTTGCGGCAGAATGCGCCGCGCAATGGCCATCCAGTGTGTCGGCTTGGTCACGAAGTAGCGGGCCTTTGGCGAGTCCGACTCGATGGCATGCACGAGTTTTTCCAGCACGGCTTCGGGGCCCAGTTTGTAGCGGCCGGAGCCGCCGCGTCCCAATCTCGCGCGCTGGCGCTCGTAGGCCTTCTTGTAGTTGGAGTTTGCCTCGTCGATGTTCTTGTCGAAATTCTTCAGCGAGGTTTCGACGAATTTCGAGGTGATCGGGCCGGGCTCGATCAGGCTGACGAAAATGTTGGTGCCGCGCAGCTCCAGCCGCATGGTGTCGGACAAGGCTTCAATCGCAAACTTCGAGGCGTTGTAGGCGCCGCGCCATTTCAGCGCCACGAGGCCGAGCACGGACGAGCATTGCACGATGCGGCCCGAACCATTGGCGCGCATCATCGGCAGGCAGGCTCTGGTCAGCTGATGCCAGCCGAAAAAATTCGCGGCGAATTGCGCTTCCAGCACCTCGCGGCGCAAGTCCTCCACCGCACCCGGCTGGCCATAGGCGCCATTGTTGAACAGCGCATCGAGCTTGCCGCCGGTTAGTCCTGCGACCGCCTCCGCACAAGCGGCCACCGAGTCGCGGTCGGCATAGTCAAGCCGCAAGGCTTCGAGCCCTTCGGCCTCCAGCCGCTTCAGGTCCTCACCGGCGCGCGCCGTCGCCAGCACCCGCCAGCCGCGGGCCTTCAAGCCAATGGCGCAATGCCAGCCAATGCCGGAGGAACAACCGGTGATGAGAATGGTCCGAATCGGGGTCATGCCGTGTCTATAGCGGATTTCACGGGCGATCGCCGTCAGATCGAGCGGCCCATGCTTTCGCGGCACTCGGAATTCGACAGGCAGCGCTCAAGCGCCTTTTCCAGAGCCGCACTCGGCTTGCCGTCGATGGTGACGTCATCGAAGCCGCGGTTGTTCAGAAACACCTGCACCCTGAGGATCGATTGCAGCTTGCCGGACCGGAGAAGGTCGCGGAATGCGGTGCCGGCCGCACTGTTTCCGACGGACGCGCGCAGCACGGCGATGCGGGCGCGAAAATCGTCGATCCGCTCGTATCCGGGATCAAGCATGGAAACGGCTTTCTCGTAATCATTCGCCGCATCGGCGGCGCGGCCGGACCTTTCGTTGATCTCGGCGCGCAAGAGGAAATCGAAAGCGTCCGCTGTGTTTTCGCCCTGTTGACCGATCACGCGGTCTGCAGCTGAAAGTGCGCGGTCGAGATGGCCCAGACGAATCTCGAGCCGAGCCAGTTCGCTCCACGGCGACGGCGTCTGCATGAGGCCCGGTACGCGCCGGCGTTCGCCCTGATAGGTTTCGCCGGCCTTGCGATACGCGGTGGCAGCACCTTCGAGGTCGTCTGATGCCATCAGCAGGCTGGCATGATACTGATACGCAATGCTTACCCCCGGCGCGGCATCGACAGCCTCGCGGCCTAGCGCTATGGCTTCGGCGATCTGGCCGCGCGCCATCAACACGGAGGCCTTCCCGAACATGGCGCGCCAGTGGCGAGGGGCGAGGGCGAGGGCGCGGTCATAGTTCGAGATCGCTTCCTCGTGCCTCTCGCGCAAGGCTGCCGATCCTGCCTTTGCCACATGGGGTTCCGCGAAGGCAGGGTCTTCGGCGATGGCCCTGTCCCAGGATTCGAATGACTTCACGGGGTTGATGATCTCCTGGGGCAACATCGCTGTCTGCCAGTGCCCGAGATTGACGAGGGCCGTTGCGCGCTGGCGCGGTGTGCCCTTGCCGCTCGCGATGAACGCTTCGCACAAGATTGCGTCCTCGCGCATCAGGATGCCCATTGCAAGGCTGATGCAAACAGCTGGAGGTTCCGCCCCGGGCTTCACTGAAATCGGTGCCAACGCGGTCGATTGCACAGGCAGCATTCCGATACAGGAAGATTGCGGCACACAGTGGTTGGTCTTGAACGCGAAGGGCGCCGTGCCCGCAGCGGCGTAACCACAGACCAGCAGGGCGGCTGTCAAGTAAGAAGCGAGAGCGATGCGCATCATTTGAGGCACTCCGGGTCCAGCATGCAGGCGGTCATGGCATTGGTGAATTCCTTTGCCGCGATGTCCACCGGCGGGCCGCCATCCCATTGGGTGCGGTCGCGATAGGGGCTAAAGAGATAGCCTGCATCGCCGAGATGCATGTGCATCGCCCAGGCGACGCCAGGACTTCCGGCGACCGCGCGATGAAAGTCTTCGAGCGCTTCGCCCCTGTGGCCCCGCCTCTTCCATGCAATGCCGCGGAAAAAATGGATCTTCGGTGTCAACGGCGACATCTGCCCGGTCGCGAGGACAGTGTTTGCAAAGGAGATCATGTCGTCGTTCCGCTTGAGAACGTTCAACGCCGTCAGTCGCGCGAGCTGCGCCGCGGCGGCAGCGGGCTGCAGGGCCAGCGCGGCATCGGCATCCGCCAGCGCGCCTGCGACGTCGCCCGTCTCCATCCTGGTATAGGAGCGGTTGATGTGGGCCGCGAAGATGAAGGGATAGTGGTCGATCAACCAGGTGAAGTCAGCCGCAGCTTCCTTCCACTGACGCGTGTCATAGTAAATGCCGGCACGTTCTTCGAGCACCGCGGCATAGAAGTCGCGGTCGTTGCGGCCCCTTCGCCCGAAATAATTGGTGTCGGCGATGGCGTCGCGGCCCGCCGCGAGGATCTTGTTGAGTTCCTGAAGCTGGCGCATGCCGTGGCCATCGATGCAGGCATACTCTCCGGCCAAAGCCTTTCGTGTCAGGTAATGACCCGGATGGTGTTCGAGAATGCGCTCATAGTCGCTTGCGGCGGCCGCGCAGTTGTGAGTGGTCGAATCCCGCGCGAACGCGATGGCAAACAGTGCATCGGGATCGTCGGGCGAGAGCGCCAGGAATTCGGTGAAGTCGGCAATTGCCGCCGAGATGTTCTCCAGCCGTAACTGGGACCAGCCGCGGCGGCGGAAAGCCTGCCCGGATTTGGGATCAAGCTTGATCGCCTCGTCGAGATAGGGAATGGCGATGCCCGGCCGGCCCGCAAAGTAAAATGCCTCGCCGATCTGCAAGTTCACGGCGGAACGCGTCCGGGGCGAAATGTCTGCCACGCGTAGCGCCTTGTCGCATTGGTCAACGGTCTCGGCGGCGTCGAGATAGGCGGACCCCGTCAGGCAGGCCTCCACCGTCTTGTCTTCCGCCGCGTTGCCGGATGATGTGGAGCCAAGACATATGGCCGCGATGGCGGCGCCAATGAATGCACGTACACGCATGTCCACCCCCGTGGTTGGAAGGTGACCTTACGTTCAAGCGCTTTAAGGCCAATCTAAGCGGTTCGGTAAATTTGCACTTAACGAGACGAGGTCAGTTCCCGCCCTCCAGCAGCCGCCTTGCGATGACCTGCGCCTGAATCTCTGCAGCACCTTCGAAGATGTTGAGGATCCTCGCGTCACACAGCACGCGGCTGATCTGGTATTCGAGGGCGAAGCCGTTGCCGCCATGGATCTGAAGCGCATTGTCGGCAGCAGCCCAGGCGACGCGGGCGCCCAAGAGCTTGGCCATGCCGGCTTCGAGGTCGCAACGGCGGCCTGCGTCCTTCTCGCGCGCCGCGAACAAGGTGAGCTGGCGGGCGGTCATCACCTCCGCCGCCATCAGTGCCAGCTTGTCGGCGATGCGCGGGAAGTTGAGGATGGATTTTCCGAACTGGGAACGGTCCCGGGCATATTTGAGGCCCAGATCGAGGGCATTCTGCGCCACGCCAACGGCACGCGCCGCAGTCTGGATGCGCGCCGCCTCGAAGGTCTGCATCAATTGCTTGAAGCCCTGGCCCTCGACGCCGCCCAGAAGATTTTCGGCTTTAACCTCGAAATCCTCGAAGCGGATCTCGTATTCCTTCATGCCGCGATAACCCAGCACCTCGATTTCGCTGCCCGACATGCCCTTGGCCGGAAACGGATTGGCGTCGGACCCGCGCGGCTTCTCGGCCAGGAACATCGACAGGCCCCTGTAGCCTGCCTCATCCGGGTTGGTGCGGGCGAGCAGCGTCATCACGTCGGCGCGCACCGGGTGGGTAATCCAGGTCTTGTTGCCGGTCACCTTGTAGACATCGCCATCCTTCATGGCGCGCGTCCGCAGCGATCCCAGATCCGAGCCGGTATTGGGTTCGGTGAAGACGGCGGTCGGGAGAATTTCGCCTGAAGCGATCTTCGGCAGCCACTTGGCTTTCTGCTCATCCGTGCCGCCGCAGAGGATCAGCTCGCAGGCGATTTCGGCTCTCGTGCCGAGCGAGCCGACGGCGATCCAGCCGCGCGACAATTCCTCGGAGACGACACACATCGATTCCTTCGATAGGCCGAGGCCGCCGTGTTCCTCCGGCAAGGTGAGCGCAAAGACACCGAGGTCGGCGAGTTCCTGAATGATCTCCAACGGCACATAGTGGTTCTTCAGGTGCCAGTGGTGAGCGTGGGGCTCGACCTTCGTCTCCACGAAGCGCCGCATGGTCTCGCGCATCTCGCCCAGCGTGTCATCGAGCCCGGATGAGCCAAAATTGCCGTCGGCGATCAGTTGCACCAGCCGCTTGCGGGCCGCCGCCGTGTTGCCGCCCTCCAGCAGCGCCAGATCGTGCAGCGGCGCGATGTCGCTGCGGCTCAACCCGACATCGGCTGGCCGCGCAAACTCGCCCTGGTTCATCGGAATGCCGCCGGCGATGTGGTTCAGATATTCGCCGACCGCAATCTGGACCGTCAGTTGCTCGGTCTCGCCGAACTGGCCTGCCGCCTCCAGCCGCGCGGCATAGCCCGCCAGCTGGCGGATGGCGGTTACATAGGTGGCGAGCCATGAGAGGCCATGGGCCATATGCTGGCCTTGATCGAGGGCTGCCGCATCGGCCTTGCCGCCCGGCATGAGGCTGGCCGCGACGCGCGCCCGGGCGCGGGCAAAAACCGCCTCGGCAGCCTCAGCCGACCGCGCAAGATGATCGGCCAGATGGCTTATCCTTGCGCCTGCCGCTTCCTTGTCACCCGCCGCCATGATGCCTATCCCTCATAACCCAGATGGAAAACGCTAGCCCAGCCTCTGCTGCACTGCAATAATCCCTCTGGCCTATACGGCGTGGCGGAAGGTCCCGATTATCGCAACCTGTCAAAATTGGGCCGGAATCCTCCCGCAATTCCCCATGATGGATTTTGCCGGATGCAGAGGTTAAGGTTGCGGACATGAATCAGATACGCCATCTCAGCGCAACGGCGCTCACCCTGCTGGGCCTTGTTTCGGCCCTCGCAGTCACCGAATCCGCCCGTGCGGAGGGCACGGAGCCCGAGCAGATTGGCATTTTCGATGACTGGGCAGCCTATAATTACAAGGCTGCGGATACCAAGGTCTGCTACGTCTCCTCCAGTCCCAAGGGCACAGAGCCCAAGAGCGTCAAGCGCGACCCGGCCTTCTTCCTCGTCACCCATATGCCCGGCCGCAAGATCAGGGGCGAGGTATCGACGATCATCGGCTATCCCTTCAAGAAGGAAACCAACGCCGAGCTGACCATCGATGACGCCAAGTTCACGCTGTTCACCAATGCCGACGGCGCCTGGGCGGATTCGCCGGCCACCGAAAAGCAGATCGTCGCGGCGATGAAGGCCGGGCAATCGTTGAAGGTCAAGGGAACCTCCTGGCGCGGCACGCAAACGATTGATACCTACTCGTTGAACGGCATTTCGGCAGCTCTCGCCGCCATCGACAAGGCCTGCAAGTAATTGCTCCGTGCCGTCCTGCTGGTGTTTGCGCTGCTGGTCTTGGCAGAGCCGGCTGCGGCGGCATGCGCGCCCGACAGCTTCGAGGGCAACGACTATGTCGTTTGCCGCTTCGATTTGCGCAGCGACCGCCTGCAGCTTTTCAACCTGGGCCCCGATGGCGAGCCCTATGGCTCGTTTCCGGCCCTCGACGAGGCATTGCAGGAACAGGGCAAGTCGCTGGTCTTCGGCATGAACGCCGGCATGTATGACGAGCGGCTGAAACCCATCGGACTGTATGTCGAAGGCGGACAGCAGCAGAAAAAGCTCAACCGGCGCAACGGCCCGGGCAATTTCCACCTGAAGCCCAATGGTGTTTTCTACATTGCCGGGGATCGCGGCGGGGTGATGGAGACCGAAGCCTTCGCCAAGGCACGGATGAAGCCGGATTATGCCAGCCAGTCGGGGCCCATGCTGGTGATCAATGGCGCCATCCACCCGAAATTCTCCGAGGACGGCCAGTCGCGCAACCGGCGCAACGGCGTTGGTGCCGCCGACGACCACACGCTGGTCTTCGTCATCAGCGACTCCTATGTCAATTTCCACGCCTTCGCCCGGCTGTTCCGCGATCACCTCGACTGCCGCAATGCGCTGTTCCTCGATGGCTCGATCTCCAGCCTCTACGCGCCCGAGATCGGCCGCCGCGACGGTTTCTTTGAACTCGGACCCATCGTTGGCCTGGTGAAATAGCGCCATCTCGCATTTCCGCCCAATTCCGTGCTATGGGCGCGGCCCATGACCACCATTCTGAATACGCTTGAGGCGCCGCCGCGCTATATCCCGAACGATCCGCGCCCGTCGCTGATCGGCATGACGCGCGATGCGCTGGCCGATGCGCTGGCAAAAGCCGGCGTGCCGGAGAAGCAGCGCCGCATGCGGGCAGGCCAGATCTGGCACTGGATCTATCATCGCGGTGTCCAGAGCTTTGCCGAGATGAGCAACATCGCCAAGGAGTTGCGCCAGCGGCTGGACGAGGAGTTCGTTATCGGAAGGCCGGAGATCGTCACCGAGCAGGTGTCGAACGACGGCACGCGCAAGTGGCTGCTGAAGCTGGCACCGGACGAGCGCGGGGCGCGTCATGAAGTCGAGATGGTCTATATCCCGGAAGCGGATCGCGGCACGCTGTGCATCTCCTCACAGGTCGGCTGCACGCTCACCTGCACCTTCTGCCACACCGGCACGCAGAAACTCGTCCGCAACCTCACCGCCAACGAGATCGTGGCGCAGGTCATGACGGCGCGCGACGGCGTCAAGGACTGGCCGTCCGACATCGAGGCCAACCCGACGCCGCCCCTGGGCGGGCGCTACATCACCAATGTCGTGTTGATGGGCATGGGCGAGCCGCTCTACAATTTCGACAATGTGAAGGACGCGATGGAGATCGTCTCGGACGGCGAGGGCATTTCGCTGTCGAAACGCCGCATCACGCTGTCCACCTCCGGCGTCGTGCCGGAAATTCCGCGCGCCGGGGCCGAGATCGGCACCATGTTGGCAATCTCCCTGCACGGCACGACGGACGAGATCCGCGACAAGCTCGTTCCGCTCAACAAGAAATATCCGATCAAGGAGTTGCTCGCCGCCTGCCGCAAGTACCCGGGCCTGTCAAACGCGCGCCGCATCACGTTCGAGTATGTGATGCTGAAGGGCGTCAACGATTCACCCGAGGATGCCAAGCGGCTGGTCAAATTGCTGGCGGGCATTCCGGCCAAGATCAATCTCATTCCGTTCAATCCGTGGCCCGGCACGCAATATGAGTGCAGCGACTGGGACACGATCGAGCGCTTCGCCGAGATCGTCAACAAGGCCGGCTACGCCTCGCCTGTCCGCACCCCGCGCGGAAGAGACATCATGGCCGCCTGCGGGCAGCTCAAAAGCGAGAGCCAGAAGATCAGGGCGAAGGAGAGATTGGCGCTGGAAGCCCATTAGGTCTGTCATCCCGGCAAAAGCCGGAACCCCCTGAGATTTTTCCACTAGCCATTTGCTTTGCGTCGAAGGCACATTGGGTCCCGGCTTTCGCCGGGATGACGGGTTGGGAGGGGAGATGCAGTTTGAGAAGCAGCCCTGCGTGTATATTCTCGCCAGCCAGCGGCACGGTACGCTTTATGTGGGCGTCACCAGCGACCTTTACACCCGTGTATGCGCACACCGGAACGGGACGTTCGAAGGTTTTACCAAGAAATATAATGTGAAAATGCTCGTCTGGTTCGAACAGCACGACACGATGGACAGCGCCATCACGCGGGAGAAACGTATCAAGGAGTGGAAACGCGGCTGGAAGATCGAGTTGATCGAGAAGATGAATCCGGTTTGGCGGGACCTGTTCAGTGAAACCTTCGACGTCTGACGCTTGTTCTCATTTCCCCATATCCGTCAGCCCGGCGAAAGCCGGGACCCCCTGAGAATTTTCGGTACTTGCAATGGCCAGAGCTGAGGACACAATGGGTCCCGGCTTTCGCCGGGATGACGGCGGTGGTAGTCATATGCCGATGCTCCTCCATCTCTTCATCCGCCTCATCCTCATCCTGCTCGGCTATGGCCTCGCCACGGTCGCCAGCGGCGTTACGGTCAGCCTCATCTTCGCCTTTGCCGAGAAGACGATGGCGAGCGAGATTCCCGGCCTCATTGCCTTCGCCATCATGCTGATCGGCATCTACGCGGTACTGCCCGCACTTGTCACCGTGATCATCGGCGAAATCCGGACGATCCGGCGCAGGCTCTACTACATCATCGCCGCGACATTGATCGGCATGGTGCTGCCCATGATCGTCGGGCTCGACCATTGGTATATTCTCGTTGGCCTCGGCTTCGGCCCGGTGGCCGGGATGATCTACTGGGCCGTCGCCGGGCGCAGGGCCAGTTATCGGCCCTCCACATGAAGCGCATCCTGCGCATTGTGCTGGGGCTGCTGCTGATTGCGGCGATCACGGCGATCTATGCGGCAGTCATTGGCTGGTTTGTCGATTTGGCGCCGGAGAAGCTCCTTGCCGTCCGGCAGCTGATCGGCACGGCCACCATCGTCACCGCCGCCGTCTTCGTCATCGGTGAGGCGTTCGGAGTCGAACGGCAAGGTTTCTATCTGATCGCTGGCGGCGTGGTGTTCTTCTGCGCCGACCTGCTGATGTGGTTCGAACTTGGCATCCGTCTTGGTGTCCGCCCCTCGCAGCACGGCCTGATTCCGCTGTCGATCATCGGCGTATTCCTCGGGCCGTTGTTCCGGCTCGTCACGATGACGCCACGCGATCCGCACCAGTAAGGCAGCCGCGCACGAACATTAACGGCGCCCAACTCCGAACTGCCACAGAAACATCATCCGCCAATCTGTCAGCGCCCTACGCGGGAACCGGTGTCGTACTTGTCCGTGAATGCGGCTTTCCCCCTCAGTTGACGGCTGATCATAATTAGTCTGTCATGCAATCCTGTTGTGTGTGGAGGGACGACCCATGACAAGCGACTCTGCCGAAATTTCCCGCCGTGCGTTACTAGGGGCCGGCGCACTCGCCGGGGCGGCGGCCTTCTCCGTTCTTCTTGGCGAGGACTCGCCCGCCGAGGCCGCCCTCGGCGCCGAGCTTCCAGGGCTTACTTACATCGGACTTGATGCGTATGCTTTCTGGCCCACGAATGCGCAGGACCGCGTCTACCAGGATGTCACCGGATCGCAGCCACTCAACACGCCCAATTGGATCAGGGCACCCTTGCCGCTCCCGGCCGGTTCCGTGATCAGGCAGATATCGGTGTCCTACATTGGACAACCGATCATGGAGATCAATGAACGCCTGATGTTCAGCGGGACCGCCGCCACCGCGCCAACACAGGTTTTCCAGAAGGCATTCACAACATCGATGGGCGGGGCATTTGCCTCGACGGAGAATCTGGCGGTGCCCGTGGTGATCAAGTCTGGCCACACCTACACGGTCGGCGCCTTCTGCTCTGCGGGCGTGTCGATTCTCGGCGTTCAGATCGGATATCGGCCACCGGTTGCGGGATTTGCCGCCAGCACGCGCGCCAATCCGCGGATCTTCAATTCGGAGACGCAGGGTGGCCCGCTTCTGGTCGGTACATCGCGGAAAGTATCGACAGGCGGTGGCGGCAGTCTGAGCGCGATCGTCAATGTGACCACCCGCAAGTCCAATGGGCCCGGCTACATTGCCTGCTTCGCGGCACAGCAAAGCAATCTTCCGTCTGTGTCGTTCACCAAAGACCACAATTGCGAAAATCTCGTCATCGTTCCGCTCACAGAGTCCGGAGCATTCAATCTACTGGCGTTTGGAAACGCCACTCATGCGACGGTCGATCTTGTTGGCTTCCTGCGATAGCCAGAGGTGCCTGAACAGACATTGCGACGGGGACTGAAAGCCCTGAACGCGGCATCGACGACTCCCGAAACAGGAACCCGGCCAATCGCCTTCGCTACGCTGCGCGCCGTCTGCTATTCCCTCCTGACAGCAAAAATATAGTTTCCTTTTTCTGCTTACTTGTCAGCTGCTTGTCAGCCAGACCGTGGTGGTTTCGCGCCCGTTGAACACACCAATGGGGGCCACCTGAATGACCATCGACGCGAAAGCCTTTACCTTCACCTTCGGCACGGACGGCAACGATATCATCGACGCCCAGTATCTCCTGGGCGACATGATCGACGGTGGTGCCGGCAACGACACGATCACCGGCCTCAACGCGTCCGACCTGCTGATCGGCGGTCTCGGCAACGACACGCTGCTGGGCCTCGACGGCAATGATACGCTCGATGGCGGTGCCGGCCGCGACAACCTCGTGGGTGGCGCAGGCAACGACCTGCTGCGGCCCGACACCGGCGCCATCGGCAATGATGTCGTCGATGGCGGCGATGGCGTCGATACGCTCGACTACTTCACCTCGGCGGTGGTGCGCGGCGTGCGCATCGATCTCGGAGTGACCGACGTTCAGGGCACGCGCGGCGCCGGGGCCGATCTCATTCTCAATGTCGAGAACGTTACCGGCTCCACCTTCGACGACAGGCTCACCGGCTCGGCCGCCGACAACATGCTCATCGGCGGACTCGGCAATGATGAACTCGATGGAGCGGGCGGCAACGACAATCTCATTGCTGGCACCGGCGATGACCGCGTCGACGGTGGCGCGGGAAGCGACGATATCAGCGGCGGGCTCGGCGCCGACCAGCTCACCGGTGGTGCCGGATTTGACGCCTTCCTCTACCGGTCGGTGGGTGAATCCAGTGTCACGCAGGGCATCGACCGCATCACCGACTACAATGGTGCCGAGGACATCATCATCGTGCTGCCGCTGTCGTTTGTGGTGAATGTCGATGCGACGCGTTTCATCGGCAGTGCCGACTTCACGTCATCAGGCGTCTCGGAGATTCGCGTCACCGATCATAACGGCGTGCAACTGGTCGAAATCGACAAGAACGGCAATGGCGGCATCGACATGACCTTCGAGGTCGTCGGTACGACGCTAACCTTCGACGATTTCTTTTTCTGATGAGCGGAGCAGCCAGGCGGGGCGGAACTCCGGTTCCGCTCCGTTTTGTTTCGCGCGGGGCCAGCGGGCAGGGACGGTCAATATCAGCAACCTGTCAGGATACATATGTTCTACAGGTTGTAGGGAACGATGCACATCATGAAGGACCGGGGACCATGCCTATCAATGAACACGCCACCGTTTTCACCTATGGGACGGCGGGCAACGACACCATTCTCGCAGAATATGCATTTGGCGATCTGATCGACGGACTTGCCGGTGACGACGTCATCACCGGACTGGACGGCGGCGACGTGCTGCTCGGCAACAGCGGCCGCGACACGCTCTACGGCATGGGCGGGAATGACACGCTCGACGGCGGTGCCGGGGCGGATCGTCTGTATGGCGGATGGGGAGATGACAGTCTTCACCCTGACAGCGGCGGCATCGCCAATGACTATGTGGATGGCGGTGACGGCATCGATACCATCGACTACAGCACGGCACCGGTCACGACGCGCGGCGTAACCGTCAATCTCGGGTTGACCGCGGCACAGGATACCAAGGGCGCGGGCAAGGACACCATTCTCAATGTCGAGAATGCAGTCGGCACATTCCTGGCGGACACGATCACCGGCAATGCGTTCGCCAATGTGTTGAGCGGTTTCAACGGCAACGACACGCTGTCGGGCCTCGATGGCCATGACCAGCTGTTTGGCGGCGCCGGCAATGACAAGCTGCTCGGCGGCCTGGGCAACGACATGATGATTTCGGACAATGATGGCATCGGTAATGACGTGATCGATGGCGGCAGCGGCATCGATACGGTCGACTATATCCGCTCCGCCGTCACCTCGGGTGTCAGCGTCGATCTCAATCTTACGACGGCGCAGAACACCGGCGGGGCGGGCCTCGACACAATTCTCAATGTCGAACAGGTGATCGGCAGCCGCTTCAATGATGTCATCACCGGCAACGCTGCCGACAACTGGCTGCAGGGCAACCAGGGCAGCGACACGATCTCGGGCGGTGCGGGCAACGACATGCTCTTCGCCGGCGCCGGGGATTTCGGCACGGTCAACACGCTCGACGGAGGCCTGGGCGACGACAAGCTGTCCGGCGGCTCGGGTGCCGATACGCTCACCGGCGGCAGCGGCAATGACCGCCTCATGGGCGGGCAGGGAACGGACAGCCTGAGCGGCGGCGCCGGTGCAGACCTGTTCTATTTCGCCGGGTCCGACTCCAACCCGGCAGCTGCCGACACCATTCTCGATTACAACGGCGTGGAAGACGACATCGTCGTGCAGTCCTTCATGCTGACGGGAACGGCCACGTTCATCGGCAGCGATGCTTTCACGGCTTCGGGGCACACCGAATACCGCGTCACCGAGGCAGCCGGCGTCCAGCGGCTGGAAATTGACTTCGCCGGGGATGGGTTCAACAATGGCGACACGGTGATTCAGGTAATCGGCACCGCCATCTCGGCGGCTGACATCACCTTCGTCACCAGCTTCCTGTTCTGAGGCGGCGGACCCGGATGCGGAGGCCACGCATCCGGGTTACCTCCTCTTGCCGCGTGGCGGGACAAAGGGCGGGCTTGCAGGTTCAAGCCCCGGCGTGATAGGCGGCGCAGGAAACAGCAGGATACCCCGCCATGTCCAAGCAGAAGATCAAGAAAGTCGTCCTCGCCTATTCGGGCGGACTCGATACCTCCATCATCCTCAAGTGGCTGCAGACGGAATACGGCGCCGAGGTTGTCACCTTCACCGCCGATCTGGGACAGGGCGGCGAACTGGAGCCGGCCCGCAAGAAGGCGGAGATGCTCGGCATCAAGAACATCTATGTCGAGGATGTGCGCGAGGAGTTCATCCGCGATTTCGTCTTCCCGATGTTCCGCGCCAACGCCGTCTATGAAGGCGTCTACCTGCTCGGCACCTCCATTGCCCGGCCGCTGATCGCCAAGCGGCTGATCGAGATCGCCGAGGAAACCGGCGCCGACGCCATCGCCCACGGCGCCACCGGCAAGGGCAACGACCAGGTGCGTTTCGAGCTGACCGCCTATGCGCTGAACCCGGACATCAAGGTCATCGCGCCGTGGCGCGAGTGGAGCTTCAAGTCGCGCACCGACCTGATCGCGTTCGCCGAAGCCCACCAGATCCCGGTAGCCAAGGACAAGCGCGGCGAGGCACCGTTCTCGGTCGATGCTAATCTCTTGCACTCGTCCTCGGAAGGCAAAGTGCTGGAAGACCCGTGGGTGGAGGCGCCGCCTTACGTCTACCAGCGCACCATCGCGCCGGAAGATGCGCCCGACAAGGCCACCGAGATCACCATCGAGTTCAAGAATGGCGATCCCATTGCCATCAATGGCAAGGCGATGTCGCCGGCAACCCTGTTCACCGAATTGAACCGTCTCGGGCATGACAATGGCATCGGCCGGCTCGATCTGGTCGAGAACCGTTTCGTCGGCATGAAGTCGCGCGGCATCTACGAAACGCCGGGCGGCACGATCCTGCTCACTGCCCATAGGGCCATCGAGTCGCTCACCCTTGACCGCGAGGCGGCCCATCTCAAGGACAGCTTCATCAGCAAGTATGCCGAGCTGATCTATTACGGCTTCTGGTATTCGCCGGAACGCGAGATGCTGCAGGCGATGATCGACAAGTCCCAGGAGCATGTGGAGGGCACCGTGCGCCTCAAGCTGTATAAGGGCAACGTCATCGTCACCGGCCGCAAGAGCCCCAAGTCGCTGTACAAGGATGCGCTGGTGACCTTCGAGGACGATCGCGGCGCCTATGACCAGAAGGACGCAGCCGGCTTCATTCGACTCAATGCGTTGCGGTTGCGCACGCTGGCCGCGAGAAAGCGCAACAGTTGAGGCGATTACGTCAAAAATAGTGTTAAATTGCATATACTTACTGCAGTTCTGCAAGGCAGTTGACAAGTTTGCTACCATCTGGCGAAGGTGATTGCGATTGACAACTTCGGCGCAGAACGGTGCCGGGGGGGGGGCATCGGGTGTACGGCGTTGTATCAGTTGCCGTGAACGCTGCCATTGATCGGAACGCCAACTCGCTTGCAGGTTTTTAATGCGTGGAATCATCTTGGCCGGGGGAAGCGGCACGCGCCTCTATCCCCTGACTCTCGCGATCTCGAAACAGCTTTTGCCGGTTTACGACAAGCCGATGATCTACTATCCGCTGTCGGTGCTGATGCTGGCGGGGTTGAAGGACATCCTGATCATCTCGACGCCGCATGACCTGCCGCATTTCCGCAACATGCTCGGAGACGGCTCGGTGTTCGGCATCAATCTTCAGTATGCGGAGCAACCGCATCCGGGAGGGCTGGCGCAGGCCTTTCTCATCGGCGAGCAGTTCCTGCAAGGCGGGCCGGGTGCGCTGGTGCTGGGCGACAACATCTTCCACGGCGACCAGCTGCAGCAGAAATGCGAGACGGCGGTCGCCCGCAAGAAGGGCGCCACGGTCTTCGCCTATCATGTGTCGGACCCCGAGCGTTACGGCGTGGTCGCCTTCGACAAGGAAGGTACGGCCACCTCGATCGAGGAGAAGCCGAAGGAACCCAAGTCCAACTGGGCCGTGACCGGCCTGTATTTCTACGATTCGGACGTCGTCGAGATCTCGAAGTCGATCAAGCCGTCGGTGCGTGGCGAGCTTGAGATCACCGACGTCAACCGCGTCTATCTCGAGCGCGGCGACTTGAGCGTCGAGCGCATGGGGCGCGGCTATGCCTGGCTCGACACCGGAACGCATGACAGCCTGCACGACGCGGGCTCCTATATCCGCACCATCGAGACACGCACCGGCGTCAAGGTCTGCTGCCCGGAAGAGATCGCCTTCAATTGCGGCTACATCAACGAAGAGGCGATGCTGAAGCGCGCCGCCTCGCTCGGCAAGACCGAATACGCCTCCTATCTCCGCCGCATCGTGGCGGAACACGGCAACGAACCGAGGAAGTAGGCGCATGCAAGTCAACGATTTGGGTCTCGGCGGTGTTCTCGAGATCATCCCGAAGAAGCATGGCGATGCGCGCGGCTTCTTTTCCGAAACCTACCAGCGCCAGCGCTTCGTCGAGGCCGGCGTTCCGCAGGACTGGATGCAGGACAACCAGTCCTATTCGGCGGAAAAGGGCGTATTGCGCGGCCTGCACTTCCAGATCGCCCCGGTGGCGCAGGACAAGTTGATCCGTGTACTGAGGGGTTCGATCTTCGACGTGGCGGTGGACATCCGCAACGGATCTGCCACCTATGGAAAGTGGGTGGCACGCACGCTGTCGGCTGCCGCCTTCAACCAGCTGCTGATCCCCAAGGGCTTTGCTCATGGCTTCCTGACGCTCGAACCGGATGTCGAGGTCCTTTACAAGGTGTCGGCCCCCTATTCGCCGCAGTGCGACCGGGGCATCGCCTGGAACGATCCCGCGATCGGCATCGCATGGCCGCTCGAGCCGGGGCAACAACCGGTTCTTTCGGGCAAGGACGCCAGCGCGCCGAAGCTCGCCGAGATCGCATCAACCATTCACTTCTAGAAAACGGACACGCATCGCATGAAGATCCTGGTTACGGGCGGCTGCGGTTTCATCGGTTCGGCGGTGTGCCGGCATTTGATCAACGATCTCGGCATCGGCGTCGTCAATGTCGACAAGATGACCTATGCGGCGAGCGAAGGTTCCACCGCCTCGATCGCCGCCAGCCCGAATTACACGTTCCACAAGCTCGACATCTGCGACCGCGACGCGATGCAGAGGGTGATGGAGTCCGAGGCCGTCGATGCAGTGATGCACCTCGCCGCGGAGAGCCACGTCGACCGCTCGATCGACGGGCCGGGTGAGTTCATCCAGACCAACATCATGGGAACCTTCGCGCTGCTGCAGGCGGCGCGCTCCTATCATGCCGCGTTGCCGGAGCCGAAGAAATCCGCCTTCCGCTTCCATCACATTTCAACCGACGAAGTCTTCGGCGACCTGCCGCTCGATGGCGGGCTGTTCACCGAAACGACGCCTTATGCTCCGTCCTCGCCCTATTCGGCGTCGAAGGCGGCGTCCGATCATCTGGTCATGGCCTGGCACCACACCTACGGCCTGCCGGTTTTACTCTCGAACTGCTCCAACAATTACGGCCCGTATCATTTCCCCGAGAAGCTCATTCCGCTGATGATCATCAACGGCATGGAGGGCAAGCCGCTGCCAGTCTATGGCACTGGCGAGAATGTGCGGGACTGGCTGCATGTCGAGGATCACGCCCGCGCCCTGGCGCTGGTGGCGACGAAGGGACGTATCGGCGAGTCCTATAACATCGGCGGGCGCAACGAGCGGTCCAATCTCAAGGTGGTCGAGACCATCGCAGATACGCTGGACGAACTGATGCCGCTCAACACCGGCTCGCGCCGCCAGCTCATCACCTATGTCGGCGACCGCCCGGGCCATGACCTGCGCTATGCCATCGATGCGACGAAAATCGAGTCCGAACTCGGCTGGAAGGCGAAGCATAACTTCGATACCGGCCTGCGCGAGACCATTGCCTGGTACATGAACAATGGCGACTGGTGGCAGCCGCTGCGCGCGGCGCGGTACTCCGGCCAGCGCCTTGGTGCCGGCAAGCCATGATGCGGCTGCTGGTCACCGGCCGCAACGGCCAGGTCGCGACGTCGCTTGCCGAGCGCGCCGCAACTCACCCGGGAATCGAAGTGCTGGCACTTGGGCGTCCGGAGCTCGATCTCGAAAGCCCGGCGACGGTCGAGGCCGCCATCGCGGCCGCACGGCCGGATCTCGTCGTCAATGCCGCGGCCTATACCGCAGTTGACAAGGCTGAGTCAGACTCCGGGCGGGCCTTTGCCGCCAATCGCGACGGTGCTGCCGCAGCAGCGCGGGCGGCCGCGCGACTGGGCGTCCCCGTCATCCACCTGTCGACCGACTATGTCTATCCCGGCGACAAGCCCTCGCCCTATGTCGAGAGCGATGCGACAGGCCCGTCGAGTGTCTATGGGCAGTCCAAGCTCGAGGGCGAACAGGCGGTGATGGCGGCGCATCCGCAAGCCCTGATCTTCCGGACCTCGTGGGTCTACAGCCCGTTCGGGGCCAATTTCGTCAAGACCATGCTGCGCATCGGAAAGGATCGCGACGTGGTCAAGGTGGTGGCCGACCAGCAGGGCAATCCCACCAGCGCCATTGACATTGCTGATGCGATCCTGAGGCTGGCACCGGGACTTGGCAGCACGCCGGCGGGCGGAATCTTCCATCTCTGCGGCAGCGGCAGCACCACCTGGTGCGGGCTGGCACAGGCGATTTTTGCCGAGAGCGGCAAGCTGGGCGGCCCGGCGCCGCGGGTCGAGGCCATCACCACGGCGGAGTATCCGACGCCGGCCCGGCGGCCAGCCAATTCGCGCATGGACACCGCGGCCTTCACCGCCCGTTTCGGCTTTGCCTTGCGGCCCTGGCCCGACGCTGTGGCCGAGACCGTGGCCCGGCTTCTGGCCTGAGACGCGAAGCTCATGGCCTATCGGGCAAAACAGCGGACTTGCGCGGTGTGGGGTTTGAGAGCAGAATCCCTCATTGCGGGAGCGGGCATTTTCCTGGAGTGGGTATAGTCGCGTGGCGTTACTTCCCGAAATCGTGCGGCGGGTGGTTCGGGGCAGATTGGGTCTTGGCAATGCGCAGCCTGCGCAAAAGCACAAGCATATGCCATCGATATCCCTCTATTTCACCGATCCCCTGTCGGATCTGATCGGCAGCCCTGTCGATCATCCCGGCCGGCCGATCCAGCGGCTGTCACGCACGGTCTTCGCCTATGGCAACACCGCCGTCGTGGTGCGCTATGCCCAGAAGCGCGACTTGCAGGTGTTGCGGTCGCATCCCTTCACCAAGATCTACCTGCTGATCGACGACGATCTGGAATCGCTCGATGAAGCCGATGGCCTGCCGTCGGACTACCGCCGCAAGCTCATCGGCTATCGCGAGGGCCCCTACCGCCGGCTAATGGAAATGGTGACCGATGTCGTCGCGCCATCGGAGAACATCCTCAGGGGCTATCATCGCAAGCGGGCGATCCAGCTTGATCCGGCGCAGTGCCACCAGGCGGGTGCGCTCGGCCATCACGAACCCGGCCGCCCCTTCGATGTGGTGTTCGCGGCCACCCGGTCGCATCTCCAGGATCTGAACCACATCGCCCCGGCCCTCGCCGAGGTGCTGACGGCAAGGCCCGATGTCCGCCTTACCACCTTTCTGAACGGCCACACGCCACGCTGCCTGCGCAACCTTCCCAATGCCATCCATCTGCCGATGATGGAGTGGAACAGCTATCGGGCCTTCGTGGCCGAGAACCGCTTTCACGCGGCCATAGCGCCGGCCCTCGACACGCCGTTCAACCGGGCGCGCTCGATCAGCAAGCTGCATGATCACGCCGCCTATGGCGCCGCCGGGATCTACACCAGCCAGCAGCCGTTCGACCGGATCGTCATCCACAACAAGTCGGGCCTGCTGCTGTCGAACGAGCCGTCGGAATGGCGCGACGCGCTGCTGGAGCTCGCCAGCAAGCGGGAGCGGGCCCATCGGCTGGCCGCCGGCGGGCAAGTCCTGTCGCAAACCCTGGGCGATATGCGCCGGGTGCGGAATTTCTGGATCAGGGAGCTGGGTCTGCCGGATTGACTGGCGGTATCCAGGCACCGCAGTGGCGCGGAAGCCACGGATGCGACACAAATTTGCGCGACATGGGGTTTCAGCCTGTGTACAGCGTCAGGCGTGACTGGCACCTTGATCGCGGCAGTGATAGCTTGCCCGGCCACAGATAACCGGATTTAATGCTGGAGCCCGGCAGGTGGGATGGCAGGGCGCGGTTAAGAGCGTAAGAGGGGCCTTCGTGTACACCATCAAGACCGTCGCGGTCCGGCAGTTCTGCCTTGGCCTTGTTCTGCTGGTGTTGAGTGGCTGCGCCATTCCCCGCCCCGGCCCCGCCGAAAAGATCATCAATGCCGAAAGTGCCGATCTTGCAGGTTTCACGCTGATCGACGTCACGGCCGAGAAGGTCGCCAACTATCGCGTGCAGAACGTGGTCGAAGGTGCCGGAACGGCCGGTGTTCCGGCTGCCCCGGCCATCACGCTGTCCTCGGGCGATGTGCTGCGGGTGCGCATTGCCGAAAGCAAGGAGGGCGGGCTGTTCGCACCGCTGATCGCCGGCGGAACGGCGTTCGAAAATGTCCGCGTCGATTACAAGGGAATGATCTCGCTGCCCTATGCCGGGCGGGTGAAGGTCGCAGGGCTCGAGCCGCAGCAGGTCGAGGACCGGCTGCGGTCGCGCCTGGCCGGTGTCACGTTCGAGCCACAGGTCTATGTCGAGATCGTATCCGACCGTGGCTCCAGCGTGCTGGTCAGCGGCGAGGTCAAGGCGGCCGGGCGCTTCTCGCTGCTCGAAGGGCCGCTGACGCTCATCGATGCAATCTCGAAGGCCGGCGGGCCGACCAAGGCGCCGCACCTGATCGACGTCATCATCCGCCACGGCAAATCCGTCAAGCGGATGCCGCTGTCCACCGTCATGAGCGGTGCCAACCAGCAGATCCGGGCCGGAGACGAAATCACGCTGGTGTCCGCCTCGAAGGTCTTCAACGCGCTGGGGGCCGTCAAGAAAAACGGTCAAACGGAATTTGCGACCCCCAACCCGACGCTCATGGACGCGCTCGCCCAGGCCGAAGGCCTCGATCTGACCACGGCCAGCAATACCGGCGTCTTCGTGTTTCGCCTGCATGAGCCGAAGGCCTGGCTCGATGCCGACAATCGCTGGCAGCCGGGTCCGGTCATCTTCAAGTTCGACATGTCGAAGCCGGAGACGATGTTCATCGCCCAGGCCTTCGGCATGCGCAACGACGACACGCTCTACGTCACCGTGGCGCCGTCCGTCGAATGGGTGAAACAGTTGCAGCCGATTGCCGCTACGATGAATATCGTCAAGGGTGGCGCCACCGTTGCCCGTTCACTCGACGCCATGCAAGGCAACTAACCCATACCGGAGTTCATAGCAGGATGACGATCGCGGTATTCGGCAGCATCAACATGGATGTCACGGCCTATATGGAGCGGCTGCCGAAGCCGGGCGAGACACTGCATGGCAAGGACTACAAGCTTGGGCTTGGCGGCAAGGGTGCCAACCAGGCGGTGGCGGCCCGCAAACTCGGCAGCGACGTACGCTTCATCTGCCGGCTCGGAAATGACGATTTTGCCAAGCCGGCGGAGCGTGAACTTGCGTCCTATGGTGTCGATCTGTCGCTGGTCGCGCGGGATGCGGCGGGCGCCACCGGCATCGCCATCATCAATGTCGGCGAGGGAGGCGAGAATTTCATTTCGCTGGTCGCCGGCAGCAACATGAACATGGATCTCACCGACGTCGAGCGCGCCCAGCCAGCACTTGCTGCGGCCAAGGTGTTGCTGTTGCAGCTGGAAACGCCGCTTGCCGCCTCGCTGGCGGCTGCTGCCATCGTGCGGGCGCATGGCGGCATCGTCATTCTCGATCCGGCCCCGGCACCGAAAGAGGGCCTGTCCGGAGATGTTCTGCGGGCTGTCGATGTGGTCACGCCGAACGAAACCGAAGCTGGCCTCATTCTCGGATGGCAGCCGCAATCGTTGGATGAAGGATTGCAGGCCGCAATCGAATTGCGGTCACGCGGTGCCGGCACCGCCGTCGTCAAACTGGGCGCACGTGGTGTTGCGGTTGCAGCCGAAGGGGTCGCCGAGATCATTCCGGCCTTCAAGGTGACGGCGATCGACACCGTTGCCGCGGGCGACAGCTTCAACGGCGGCCTCGCCCATGCGCTCGAGCAGGGCATGCCCATCACCGCCGCGCTGCGCTTCGCGGCAGCCTGTGGCGCACTCTCGACAACCCGGAGGGGCGCCTCCGCCGCAGCACCGGAAAAGGCCGAGGTCGAGGCGTTTTTGGCGTCAGCCTAGAACTCCCGGCGCTCGGTCACTTTGAAACTGGCGCATTTCTCGCACTACAAGTGACTTCACTTGCTCGACCAATGCGCTAGTTCGGAATCCGCGCGGTCAGGGTGCCGTCGACCACGACGTTGGTGCCAGAGACGAAGCTGGCGCGGTCGCTTGAGAGAAAGACCACGACATCTGCGACTTCCTCGGGTCCGGCCATGCGGCCCAGCGGATTTTCGGCAACCGTCCGGGCGAAGCGCTCCGGATCATTTTGCTTAACCTTGTCCCAGTGGCCGCCTTCAAAAAATGTCGTGCCCGGCGACACGACATTGGCCCGGATGCCTTTCGGGGCCACGTGCCGGGCCAGCGACTTCACGTAGAAGAACAGCGCCGCCTTCATTGTTCCGTAGGCGGATGATCCATAGCCGTAGTCTTCGGAGCCCGAGATCGACGAAATGGCGACGATCGAGCCGCGGCCGGATGTCTCGAGATGCGGAAGGGCCGCCTCGGCTGCATTGCGCGTGTGCATCAGGTCGATGTCGAAAGCCTGGCGAAAGGCGTCCTCCCCGGAGCCCGATACGAGGGCAGACGCATTGCAGACGAGAATATCCAGTCCGCCGAGCAGTTGTGCCGCGCGCCCGATGAATTTCTCGAGCGCCGCCTTGTCGCCCACGTCCAGCGCCTCGCCGTAGGCGCTCACGTCGCGGGCTTTCAGGTCGGCAACGGTTGCCGCAACGCCTGCACCATCGCGCGCGCAGATCGCCACATCGCAGCCTTCCGCCGCCAGCCCGAAGGCGATGGCGCGGCCGATGCCCTTGGTTCCGCCGGTGACCAGCGCCCGTTTGCCGGCGAGATGGAGATCCACCTCACACCACCTTGACGGTGGCCGGATCCCAGCCCTTGGGCTGCGGGTATTGCGGGTTCATCTTCTCAAGGGTTTCGCGGACGATCCCCGAGATGGCGGCATTGCGCACCCAGTTGCGGTCGGCAGGGATCACATGCCACGGCGCGTGCTCGGTCGAGCAGCGGTTCACGGCCGTTTCATAGGCCGCCATATAGTCGTCCCACAGGGCGCGGTCATCGAGATCGGCGGGATTGAACTTCCAGCGCTTCTCCGGCGTGGCGATGCGGTCGCGCAGGCGCTCGGCCTGTTCGTCCTTCGAGATGTGCAGCATGAATTTCAGGATCGTGGTGCCGTTCTGTACCAGCATTTTTTCAAACTGGTTGATCTCGTCGTAGCGCCGCTCGATGGCGTCGGGCGAAGCGAACTTCCTCACCTTCACCACCAGCACGTCCTCGTAATGCGAGCGGTTGAAGATGCCGATGAAGCCGCGGGGCGGCGCCACCTTGTGAATGCGCCAGAGGTAGTCCTGGGCCATCTCGTCGACGGTCGGCGCCCGGAACGAGACGGTCTTCACGCCAATGGGACCGCAGGTGTTGAACACCGCGCGCACCGTGCCATCCTTGCCGGAACAGTCGATACCCTGCAGCACCACGAGCAGGGCGCGCTTGCCTTCGGCGTAGAGCCGGTCCTGCAACGCGTCGATGGCGACGGCATCGTCAATCACCTGGGCCTTGGCGGCCTCCTTGTCCTTGAAAGCGCCCGCGTCGCGCGGATCGCATTTGGACAGGCTGAAGCTCTTGCCGGGCGCTGCGATGAATTTCTCGCCGAAGCTCTTGGTCTTGTCGGTCATAGCAGGGGTTCCATTCAAATCGGAGAGCGCGATCTTAGCCCCCTTGATTGCAACTTGTCATGGCCCTATCCCAACGGTTCGGCAATCCCCGGGGATATTTCAAGCGTGACGGATTCGAACAAGGCTCAGATGGCGGCGGCGGCTTACCGGCTCCCCGCCATGGACATGGACTTTCTGCTCGGCGACACGACGCGGGGCCTGCGTTTCCAGCTCGAATACCAGAAGGCCGAGGAACTTCTGCGCAAGTGGGGGGTGGCGACCACGGTCATCGTCTTCGGCTCGGCCCGGATTCAACCCGATGACCGCAACGGCTGGTACAACGCGGCGCGCGAGTTCGCGCGCATCTGCTCTGAAGAGGGCGGCGCCAAGTACCAGAACCATCAGCCACGCCAGAATGTCATCGCCACCGGCGGCGGGCCGGGCGTCATGGAGGCTGCGAACCGTGGCGCACATGACGCCAACGCGCCATCGATCGGCTTCAACATCACGCTGCCGATGGAGCAGGAGCCCAACGCCTACTCGACACCGGATCTCACCTTCCGTTTCCATTATTTCGCCATGCGCAAGATGCACTTCGCCATCCGCGCCTCGGCACTCGTGGTGTTCCCCGGCGGCTTCGGTACAATGGACGAATTGTTCGAAATTCTCACGCTCCGCCAGACCGGCAAGATGGACGACAATCTTCCCGTCGTGCTCTATGATTCAAAGTTCTGGAACGGCCTCATCAACTTCCGCCAGTTCGTCGACAGCGGCATGGTGAAAGAGGACGACCTCAACCTTTTCGGTTTCGCTGACACACCGCGCCAGGCATGGGACGAGTTGATCAGGCGCGGCCTGAAGATTTCGAAGGAGTAGGCAATGGCGATCCGTCTGAAATTCCATGGTGCGGCCCGCACTGTCACCGGCTCGTGCTACCTGCTGGAAACCGGCACGTCGAAGCTGCTGATCGATTGCGGCATGTTCCAAGGCTCGAAGACCGAGCGCGAGTTGAACTACCGTGCGTTCCCCTTCGATCCGGCGTCGCTCACTGCGATGATCCTGACCCATGCCCATATCGATCATTCGGGCCTCATTCCCAAACTGGTGAAGCACGGCTTCACGCAGAAGATCTACTGCACGCATGCGACCGTCGATCTTTGCGGCATCATGCTGCCGGACTCGGGCGGCATTCAGGAAATGGAAGTGATGCAGCTGAACCGCCGCCGGGTGAAGCGCGGCGAAGCGGAAGTCGAACCGATCTACACGCTGGAGGATGCCAACAAGAGTCTCGAGAATTTCTACGGCCTCGGTTTCGAAACCTGGTTCGAACCGGCGCCGGGCATCCGCGCGCGATTCTGGAACGCCGGCCATCTCCTGGGATCGGCCTCTGTCGAGATCGAAGTGGCGCAAGCGGGCAAGCCGCCGGTGCGCATCCTGTTCTCGGGCGACATCGGTCCGGACAACAAGATGCTCCAGCCTGATCCGGAAGCTCCTACCGGCTTCGACTACGTGGTCTGCGAGTCGACCTATGGCGGGCGCGACCGGTTCGAGCGCGACGAGGCCGGCCGCCGCGAGATACTGGCCACGGAAGTGAACGAGGCCGCCAAGCGCAAGGGCGCGCTGCTGATCCCGTCGTTTGCCGTCGAGCGCACGCAGGAGCTGGTCACCGATCTCGTGCTGCTGATGGAGCAGGACAAGGTTCCCAGGGCCAACATCTTCATCGACTCGCCGCTGGCGTCCAAGGCGACGCGTATCTTTACCAAACATGCGAAGGAACTTCAGCACGGCGAGGATCTCAGCCGCGCCTTCAACTCCCCCTTCGTCCGCTCGACCGAGAGCGTGGAGGATTCGAAGGCGCTGGCCCGTTTCAGCGGCTTCCGCATCATCGTCTCGGCGAGCGGCATGTGCGAGGCCGGGCGCATCCGGCATCATCTCAAGAACCATCTCTGGCAGAATTCCACCACGGTTCTTCTGGCGGGGTTCCAGGCCGAAGGTTCGCTCGGCCGCATCCTGCAAGATGGCGCCAGGATGGTCACCATCATGGGTGACGAGATCAACGTCGCGGCATCGATCCGCAAGATCGAGGATTACTCGGGCCATGCCGATGGACCGGAACTGGTGCAATGGGTGAAGGAGCGCCTGCCCATCGGCCGTTCGATCTTCCTCACGCATGGCGAAGAAGAAGGGCAGATGGCACTGGCCGCCGACCTCAAGGGGCTGGGCCTGCCGCATGACTGCATTCTCATTCCGTCGCTCGATGCCGTCTATGATCTCAGCGGCGAGGCTTGCGCCTTCGTGGCCGAGGAGACACGGCCGCGCATCGACCCCACCATGGTGGCAAGGCTCGACAGCCACAATGACCTCGCCGATCTGGTGCTCGACATCCGCGACATCATCGACAAGGCCGGTGACGAGAAGGCCCGCGGCGTCATCATCCGCCGGCTGCGCAAGGCGCTGGCCGGCGACAGCGGCGGCGACGGCGGCCGCCGCCGTCCGCCCGTCTCAGGCCCGTCGCGCCGCAGCCGTGGCTGGGACGAAGGCTGAACCGCTCACACGACACCGGATGGCTCTGCCTGGCAGCCCATGCCCGGCCTGAAAATGCTTTGCCCGCCGAAAATAGAATGTATGTTCTGGCTTGCAACTGCTGATTCAGAGGCCTGACATGCCCGACATCGATCCGCCGCCACGCGATTTCGCGGCTCTCAAGGCGCTCATCACCGAGCGCGCGGCGGACTTGCCCAAACGCCTCACGCAGATTGCCAGCTTCGCGCTCGACAATCCGGACGAGATCGCTTTTGGCACGGTGTCGTCGATTGCCGAGCAAGCCGATGTGCAGCCCTCGACCCTGGTGCGCTTCAGCCAGGCCATCGGCTATCAGGGCTTCTCCGACATGCAGGAGGTGTTCCGCTCGCGCCTGCGCGACCGCATCCTGAATTACGGCGAGCGTATCCAGCAATTGCGCGAGCATGCGCTGGAGGCGTCGAAGCCCAACGTCATCTTTCAGGGCTTCTGCGATTCCACCGAAAAATCGATCGCATCGTTGCGCGAGAAGCTGGACCCGGACGAGCTCGATCAGGCGGTGGCGACGCTGGCCCAGGCGCAGACCATCTATCTCATCGGCTTGCGGCGGTCGTTCCCGATTGCCTCCTACATGGCCTATGCCTTCGGAAAGCTCGGTGTACGGAGCATTCTCGTCGATGCGGTGGGCGGCATGGCGGCCGAGCAGCTGACCTTCGCATCGCCCGCCGATGCGGTGCTGGCCATTTCCTTCACGCCCTACGCCTCGGAGACGGTGGCGCTGACGCAGGGTGCTGTGGCGCGTGGCGTGCCCGTGGTGTCGATCACCGACAGCCCGTTCTCGCCGCTGGCGCAGGTGTCCGGCCAGTGGATCGAGGTCAGCGAAGCCAATTTCGAAGGCTTCCGCTCGATGGCCGCGACGCTGACGCTGGCCATGACGCTGACCGTCGCCATCGCCGAAAAACGCGGCGCCGGGTGATCAGCCTTGCATTTGTCACGGAGCATCAGCAAATTCCGCCGCAGACAGACCGCAGGAGGACCGCCCGTTGCCAAACGTCAATGATTACACCGCGCTGCTAAGCGGCGATTACTGGTCCGGTTCCAACAGCAAAAATGCGCCGGCTTTCGTCACCTTCTCGTTCGAGACCAAGGTGCAGTCCGATCTTCCGGGCAATGTCTTCAACGCTGCCGCGCAAAACTCGTTCCGCAGCATGACCAATGCCGAGAAGGACGCGGCACGCGCGGCCCTCAAGGACTGGGCGGATGCATCGGGGCTCGTGGTCCTGGAGGTCAAGGCAGGCCACGGCGACATCCGCTTCGGCACGTATGATTTCAGTCTCGATGCCAGCTGGAAAGGCACCGCGGGTTTCGCCTATTTTCCCGGCACCGAGGTCGATCGCGACTACAGTTATCGCAGCGGCATCGGCGGCGACGTCTTCCTCGACTATGACTATGCCGATGACGCGCATGTGCTGCGCCACGAGATCGGCCACGCGCTGGGCTTCAAGCATCCCTTCGAAGGCCCGCTCACGCTGCCGGGCAATCTCGACAACACCGATCACACGGTGATGAGTTATACCGGTTCGCGCCCCGGCACACTGGCGCCCTTCGATCTCGATGCGGTCGCTGCGATCTATGGCGATTCGTCCACGGACGGGCGCGGCCTCGCCAGCTGGGACTGGGATGCCGGCAAGGAGATCCTGACGCAGGTCGGCGATGACACGGGCCGCAACATCTTCGGTGTCGCGGTCAGGGATGTGATCGACGGCAAGGGCGGCGGCGATGTCATCTGCGGCTTCGAGGCCGGCGACGATCTGCGGGGCGGCGGCGGCAAGGACAAGATCTACGGCGGCTACGGTGCCGACACGCTGAGCGGCGGCGGCGGCAAGGACACGCTCAATGGCGAGGAGGGCAGCGACAGCTTTGTCTTCGACCGGCTGCGGACGGGAGGGGACGAGATCCGCGGTTATGCCAACAGCAAGGGCGACGACGACACGCTGCTGTTCGACGATGGCGCGTTCGGCAGCCTCGGCCGCGAGGCCGACGGCACGGGCAAGCTGCTCGACAAGTATTTTCAGTCGTCCTTCGCCAGCGTCGCCGAATCCGCCACCGCGCGCTTCCTCTACGAACGCGACACCGGACTCCTGCGCTACGATGCCGACGGCACCGGCGCCAAGGAGGCAAAGATCATCGCCAGCTTCAACAATTTCATCGACCTCCAGGTCTCAGACTTCATCATCGTCTGAGGGCCTCCTGCCGCCGGGCTCACCCGGTGGTGCAGAAAGGGGGATGAGGGGGCGATATTATATTTGTCGTACCCAAGAGGTTTGAAAGGAAAGCGGGATGCGGGCTAAATTCTTTTGGTGGCTTGCCGGAGCGTTCATTCTTGGCATTGTTCCGATAGTACTTCCCATGACGGGTTGGGAGTTAGCCAAGGATCGCGCTCAACAAATTGTGTATATCAGTGTTGCCCTTGGGGTGCTCTGGGGTATTTTTGGTGTTATTTCATGGTGGCGTGAAAAAAAGGAACCGTCTGTCATGACTTCCGGCCCCAAATTCATTGATCAGAGCATCAACGCCCACAATAACTCGGGCACGATCAACCAAACAAACAACAATACGTTTGGGTCTATTCGGGTCGCTTTCGATACCCATCTTCAATCAGAGTTATTGAGGCATGCCCCAAGAGATAAGCCTGTGGTTCTCATGACTATTGGTAGCGACGCTGACCAATTAATAGGAAACCAGGTCGAAGAATTCTTGGTTACAAATGGTTTTTCGGTATCGCGCTCTCGGATTGGGATGAAGGTCCCGCCGCCGTCACAACCCTATAGCCTCAATCTCGGGAATGAGCAGACAACGATAACTGTATCTCCAAGTACACCCCCAGCTTAGTCGGGTTACTTTGGAGTCTTTACTGGCGGCACGATCTTCCCGAACGCATTTTCGAATGCTTCTCGGTTTTCGTCCGCTTCAAGCACTTTTGCGGTTGATCTCCAACTGAGTTTTCATCCAGCCGTATTTGGAGGCCCGGCTTGTTGCGGCAAGCTTCACCGCCGGACTGTGCACTGGTGCCCAAGCCAATCATGCTCTAATATTCAAGCTTGACGACCACGTGGGACACATCACTGGCAGCAAAGCGTCGTGGTATTCCCTCTTCGGCAAGCATCAACAGGAGACCTGAACATGATGCACGACACGTGGACTGGTGGTTGCCAATGTGGCGCGGTTCGCTATCGTCTGCTCACGCGGCCAAACAATCCATGCATCTGTCATTGCCGGATGTGTCAAAAACAGTTTGGCAATTTCTTTGGAGCGTTTGCAGGAGTCTCTGCCGATCACTTTGAGTTGTCGCGCGGAACCATCGCCTATTTTCGCAGTTCGAGCGAAGCCGAGCGCGGTTTCTGCAGAGACTGCGGGACACCTCTCGTCTACCGTTTCGTGTCGCAACCGCGAATAGATGTTTCGATCGGCTCACTTGACCGCCATACGGAGATGAAGCCGGAGTTTCAGTACGGGCTGGAATCCCGCGAACCTTGGCTCGCCGAGATACTGTCATTACCCGGAACCGTCACTGGCGAGGGTGACAACGGCGTCGGCGATACGCCGGAACGCTTTGCGCAAATCCGGAACAGCAACCGTCAGCATCCCGATCACGATACAGAGTAGAGGAGGCGATGCAAGCGACGAAACCGGAGTAAGAGCCCTCATCCGTCGCTTCGCGCCACCACCGGTTCAGGCCCGGTTGCAGGCTCTTCTCCCATTCTGCGAATGGCAGAAGGCCAAGGAGCCGCGAGGAAGGTGCTGGTGGAGCGGGAGGTCTCGCCACAGGTGCCTTCTCCCGTTCACAGAATGGGAGAAGGTCCCGACAGGGGGATGAGGGCCGCTTCGCCCCTCAGGCCTTCTTGACGAACTCGGTTTTCAGCACGAGGCCCTTGATGGTGCCGGTGCGGCCTTCGATCTCGGCGGGATTGCCGGTGAGGCGGATGTTCTTGATCAGCGTGCCGCGCTTTAGTGTTTCGCCAGCGCCCTTGACCTTCAGGTCCTTGATCACATGCACGCTGTCGCCGTCCTTCAGGATGTTGCCGTTCGAGTCCTTCACGTCGTCCAAGATCGCCTCCGGTTTTGAATGGCGGTTCCATAGCATGGGCGGAGTGGAATGGGTGTTCTGAATATAGTCCTAGAAAGGGGTCTGGGGCGGCCGCCCGCCGCACACGCCAAACCACGCGAAAAGACGTGGAAATTGACAGCAAAAGTCGATGCATTCACAGCAAAAGACGGCCGCTTGCGCGGCCGTCTGGCGGGGTGATCGAGAGCGTCCGGCGAGTGCGCTCAGGCGACCTTGACGGGCTTGCCGGTCTGGCATGACACGGTTGCGGCTTCCGCCAGCTTCTGCGCCTGCAGACCGTCGAAGCCGTTGGGCCGCGGGTCGCGGTTGCCGGAATCGACGGCGTCGATGAAGGTGTTGAGCTCGTTGGCATAGGCCGCCATGTAGCGCTCGACGAAGAAGTGCTGGATCGGGTCAGCCTTGACGCCATCGGCATTGTGGATCGCCACCGTGGTGTTGTGCACGTTGGCGGCGGTGAGCATGCCCTTCGAGCCGTGCACTTCCAGGCGCTGGTCATAGCCATAGGTGGCGCGGCGCGAGTTGGTGATCACAGCGATGCGGCCCGATGCGGTTTGCATGTGCACGGCGGCGGTGTCGACGTCGCCCATTTCGCCGATGCCCTTGTCGACCAGCGAGGAGCCCAGCGCGTTGACGGTCACGAATTCCTCGCCCATGAGGAAGCGGGCCAGGTCGAAGTCGTGGATCGTCATGTCGCGGAACAGGCCGCCCGAGCCCTTGACGTAGGCCGGCGGCGGCGGGGCGGGGTCGCGGCTGATGATGGTGACGATCTCGAGGTCGCCGACATCGCCGCGGCGGATGCGCCGCTCGAGTTCGGCGAAGTTGGGGTCGAAGCGGCGGTTGAAGCCGATCATCAGCGTCGACTTGTTCTTCTCCACCACCTTGAGGGTCTGCTCGATGGTGCCGACGTCGAGCGATACCGGCTTTTCGCACATGATCGCCTTGCCGGCGTTGGAGGCTGCCTGGATCTGCTCGGCATGGAAGCCGGTGGGCGAGCCGATCAGGACGGCATCGACGTCCTTCGATGCCATGATCTCGTCGACGCTGGCGACCTTGGCGCCGTATTCCTTAGCCAGTGCCTCGGCTGCGGCGGGCACGGCGTCGGCGATATAGGCCACCTTCGCCTTGGGGCTCGAGCCGATCGTGCGGGCGTGCACCTTGCCGATGCGGCCCGCTCCCAATATTCCAAATCTCAACATCTCAGGTCCTCCAGTTGCTCTCGTTGCTGTTGCTTCGTCCGGGCTCCGGGCGAACGTCAATTCGCCAGAATTAGCTGTTATTGTTCAAAAAATCCGGCGCTGCATCGCACCGAAAAAAATTCCACCAGTCCGGTTTCAAAATTTCGCATTCACGGCGGATTCTTCCTGTTCTTTGATGGAATAAACATTCCGAATTGACAATATTTTGGAATTGTTGTTTCATATTGTCAAGTCAGCAATCGCAAGGTCGGAGGTCAACATGGCGGCGGGAAAACGGCTGGACGTCATCACTGTGGGGCGCTGCTCCGTCGACCTCTACGGCCAGCAGATCGGCTCGCGCCTCGAGGATGTGACCTCCTTTGCCAAATCGGTCGGCGGCTGTCCATCGAACATCGCCATCGGCACAGCGCGGCTCGGATTGAAGTCCGGCGTCATCACCCGCGTCGGCGACGAGCAGATGGGACGCTATGTCAAGGAGCAGATGGCGCGCGAGGGCGTTTCGCTCGATGGCATCACCACCGATGCCGCCCGCCTCACCTCGCTGGTTCTCCTATCGGTCGAGAACGACAAGACATTTCCTCTGATCTTCTATCGCGATAATTGCGCCGACAGCGCCTTGGACGAAGGCGATGTCGATGAGGAGTTCATCAAGTCATCGGCTTCAGTGCTGGTGACCGGAACGCATTTTTCCAAGCCCCATACCGATGCCGCTCAGCGCAAGGCGATGCGAATTTCCAAGGCGAATGGCGGCAAGGTGATCTTCGACATCGACTATCGCCCCAATCTATGGGGATTGGCCGGACTCGGCGCCGGGGAGGAACGCTACATCAAGTCCGATAAAGTGTCGGACCATCTGAAAACGATTCTGCCGGATTGCGACCTGATCGTCGGCACGGAGGAAGAAGTCCATATTGCCGCCGGTACCGAAGACACGCTTGAGGCCTTGCGTATCATTCGCGCTCTATCGAACGCCGTGATCGTGTTGAAGCGCGGGCCGATGGGCTGTGTCGTTTACCCAGGCGCCATCCCCGACGCGCTGGACAAAGGCATTATCGGCAGTGGATTTCCAATCGAAGTCTATAACGTTCTGGGTGCCGGCGACAGTTTCATGTCGGGCTTTCTGCGCGGCTGGTTAAGGGGCGAAGATCATGCCACCTGCGCCACATGGGCCAACGCCTGCGGCGCTTTCGCCGTCTCACGGCTCTTGTGCTCGCCGGAGATCCCGACGTGGGAAGAACTGCAGTTTTTCCTAAAGCATGGCAGCGCGCACCGTGCTCTGCGCAAAGACGAAGCGATCAACCATGTGCATTGGGCGACAACGCGCCGGGCCCAGCCGGAACAATTGCTGGCACTTGCGATCGACCATCGCATGCAGCTTGAGGATATGGCCGACAAGGCCGGCGCGCCGCGTGAACGGTTGAATGACTTCAAGCGTCTGGCGATTGCAGCAATCGCCAAGGTATCGGGTGGCAAGCAGGGGTTCGGTACGCTACTCGACGATGTCTATGGCCGCGAGGCGATGTTCGATGCGGCGAAGCTTGGTATTTGGGTGGGGCGGCCGCTGGAGAAGCCGGGGTCGCGCCCTTTGCGCTTCGAGTTCACCCAGGATGTTGGTGCGCGGCTGGTCGAATGGCCAATTACTCACACGATCAAGTGCCTGTCCTTCTATCATCCTGATGATCCTGTGAACATGAGGGTGGAACAGTCTCAGAAACTCCGCACTCTCTATGAAGCCGCACGCAAGGTGGGCCGCGAACTGCTGATCGAGATCATCGCCGGAAAACACGGGGCACTTGACGAGACCACCATCGCGCGGGCGCTGGAGCAGCATTATGCGCTTGGCATAAAGCCAGATTGGTGGAAGCTCGAGCCGCAGGCAAGCGTCAAAGCGTGGGACAATATCTCCGCGGTAATCGCCAAGAATGACCCGTGGTGCCGGGGCATCGTGCTGCTCGGACTCGAGGCGCCGCAGGATGAATTGGCAAAGGCCTTTAATGCCGTGGCCGGACAGCGCTTGGTGAAGGGATTTGCGGTTGGGCGAACAATCTTCAACGCTGCTGCTCAACAGTGGCTCGCCGGGCAGATGAGTGATGTTGCAGCAACGGCCGATATGGCGGAGCGTTTTGGAAATCTCGTAGAATTGTGGAATGCAGCAAAGCGTTCCTGAACGCCTGATTTCAGCGCGAGCCCTTGCCCACACCCTGGGAGATCCCAAGGAATACACCAATACCGTTGATGGCGGCAAAAGCGCTGTTGAAATTTCTTACGCTAAGGATGACGGTTGTCGACGGTCAGCCGGTTCCGATTCTTGCTGGTATACGGGCGAGTTTTGGCCATAGCCATGCTTCGGGCACAAGCAGACAATAGATCCTGAATGATGATGGGCTCCGAGCTTGCAACATCAATGATGCCTGTATTCAAGCTCACTATTGTGCTGCTCGGCATTCGTGGTTATGGCTGTATCAATCAATTGCAGCATGCCCGCGGCGGCGAATGCTTCAATCACCTCTGTGACTAAAATTTGCAGCATGAAGTTATGCGGAAGATTGCCTTCGTTAATCATGCGAGAGTGGAAGGCGCCATGACCGTTAAGGCTTGGTCTCCGGTCGAAATTGAGGCCGCAATGGTGACTTCTAAGAACAAAATGCGGACGACGCCAATCATCATTGAGACCGATCCGATGAACTCGGCAAACGCAGGCGGCTTAGGGTGGATCTCGCGGTGTCGAGGTCTCGATGTGGCCGCAAGCGACTTCCGCACAGAAACGTTATGAGATCAACCTCGAGCAACAGCGCGTTGAGGAATGAGAGGAGTTAAGGCATGTCAAAGCTGAAAATTCATCCGCCGGCCGACGAAGGCAGAATTGTACATGTGACACCGCAATCGGCGGGCTGGACCTATGTTGGATTCGAATTGTGGAAACTCAAGGCTGGACAGAGCGCTCAAGGTGGCGAGGTTGGGCGCGAGGTGTGCCTCGTATTCATTTCTGGCAAGGGGCAGGTGATGGCGGGAGCACAGGATTTTGGTGTGATCGGTTACCGGTCTTCACCTTTCGAAGGCAAGCCATGGTCGGTCTATGTGCCGGCAGGTGTTACATGGTCCATCGTTGCGAGGAATGATGTAACGGTTGCGGTGTGCACAGCGCCGGGTGAAGGAAAGTTACCAGCTCGCGTAATCGGTCCGGACGCTTTGCACCAGGAAACGCGCGGCAAGGGCTCGAACGTGCGGCACGTGACCAACATCATTCCCGAATGGGAATCAGCGGAGAGCCTCCTTGTGGTCGAGGTAACAACGCCAGGCGGCAACACGTCATCCTATCCCCCACACAAGCATGACCAGGATAATCTTCCACATGAATCTCTGCTGGAGGAAACCTACTATCATCGTATCAACCCGCCCCAGGGATTCGCATTCCAGAGGGTCTATACCGATGATCGCTCGCTCGATGAGGCGATGGCTGTCGAGGATGGTGACGTCACGCTGGTGCCGAAGGGCTATCACCCTTGCGCCACGACGCACGGCTACGATCTCTACTATCTCAATGTGATGGCTGGTCCCAAGCGTACGTGGAAGTTCCACAATGCGCCTGAGCATCAATGGCTGCTAAAGGCCTGAGGATATGGTGTCAGGGCTTTAGAGACTGGCGGTATTTCTCGGCGTCCCAGTTGACCAGGCGATCGATTTCCACGTCGGAGAGAGAGACAAGCGTGTCTGCTTCCTCGACTCGGCGCATCACATCGGCCAGGCAACGGCCCATCGGTTCAATGGCCGGCTTGGCATCCTTATGGATGAATACGCCTGCGCCGGGTATTGCAACGAGTGGCGGATCGCCTTCGAAGCTGGTGGCCACGCCTGTACCAAGGAACACGACATGGTCAGGATAGAAGACGAGTGACTTGCCGCGCTTCAGGGCGAGCGGGTCGGTGGCAAGCGCGTGGGTGTCGTCCATAGTTGCGGGCTCGTAGGGGATCCCGGTGCAGTGCTTCGCCAATTTGTCGCGATCAGGAGGCCCAGCAGGACGAGCCGGCCTTGCGAGGGCCGTGACGACGCGACTGAGCAAAGCTTCAGCTGCCCCCACCGTGTCAGCTGCTACGACAAGGCCATGGTTGCCGAGCACCAGAACATCGACACCGGGGCGCAATCTGGAGGAGATCGCGCCAGCGAGAGGAAGTCCGGGGCGGGCATAGGGAATAAAGGCCCAGGTGAAGTCTCTCAGCTTCTCAGTAAGGCGGGCCTCCGCGTCTTTGCGAATGGCCCACGCTATGGTGTTTACGCAGTGGACGTGAACAACAACGCGTTGTGGCATCAGGGCATGTACAGTGGTCTCGATCGAGGGGCGGAGGCCGGTGGCATTCAGATCGGTACGGACAAAGTTGGTGCAGGATTCGCAGGCCGGGTCATCTTTCGCCAGAGCGGCCAGAATCGCGGGGTGGTCGAGCGGCACAAGGATGTCACGAGAGTCGGCGTCCTTCAGCCACGTCCCAGAGGCCTTGATCCACATGATGCCTCCGACCTTCAGAGAAGTATTGCCGCCGGCGGCCTGCACCAGCAGCGGATTGGCGCCGACACGGGCAGAGAGGGCGCGGAGTTGGTCAAGTTCTACCATTTGAAGGATTCCATCCAGTAATCGGGCTGTGGAGACAGCGTCGCGGGGTCATGGCCTGCCGAGACCCCGGTCATTATCAAAAGTGTGGCAAAGCCGGCGTTGCGGCCGCCCACCACATCATGCTCGGGGCTGTCACCGATGCAAAGGATGCGTTCCGGGTTGCCAATCAGCCTCGCAGCGTGTTCATAAATGGAGGCATAGGGCTTGCCGATCCAGGTGACGTGGCCGCCTAGGCTTTCATAGAGCGCAGCGATGGCGCCGGGAGCGGGCATCAGGCCCTTGGGGGTCAGCATCAACTTGTCGGGATTGCAACAAATCGCAGGCAGCGCGAGACCTGAAAGGAGTTTGCGGTAGTCATCGAGCGACGTCTTGGGTGTGTTGGATCCAAGGATCAGGAGAACTTCGGCGTCCCGCGGATCCGCGACGAAAGTGATGCCGTCGAATCCGTAATCCTCGCCATCCTTACCGATGAGATAGGCCTTAGTGGCTTTCAAAGATTGGAAGGCCACTTCGCCGGAACTGACAGCGTCGACAAATTGGGATCGGGGAACACCCATCTTCACAAGGCGCTGGCGATTTGCCGCGGCCCGCTTTCCGGAGTTGGTCATAACGGCAACCGGGATTCCGAGTTCCTGCAGTTCGCTCAGTACACGGAGAGTTCCCGCGTAGAGCTTCTCTCCGTCATGGATGACGCCAAACTGGTCGATCAGCATGCCGTCAAATTGGCCGGCAATGTCACGCAGAGCGTTAATTTCCATGCCCGATTCCGCGCCACGCGAGCCGGGCGGTGCCGACTGCGGCATGCCCACTCAATGAAGGCTGCTCTGGCACACCGAGTGCCTTGAGCCGAATCTTGGTCCAGGACGGGTTGCGCGCGCCACCGCCGGTGGTGCGAATACCGGTAAGCGGGGAGGCTCCGAGTTCTCCGAGCTTGGCATAGGCTCTGGCTTCAATCGCGGCAATGCCCTCAAGGATGGCTTGGAAGAACACCTTGTCATCGGCAGGGCGCGGTTCGAACCGGGGACTGAACGAAGAATCATTGATAGGGAAGCGCTCGCCTGGCTTCGGCAGCGGGTAATAGTCGAGGCCTGTCGGCGTGTCGGGTTCGAGCAGAGGCGTCAGCCGCTCCACGTCCTCTGGGGTAAAATATTTGCCAATGGCAGCACCGCCAGTATTGGAGGCGCCGCCCGCTAGCCACTGATCGCCAATACGATGGCTGTAAATTCCGAAGTCTGGCGCAAATACGGGTTTGGCCGAGAGCAGCTTCAAAGTGAGCGTTGTGCCGAGTGAAGTGACGCCGTCACCGGTGTCGGTTGCGCCACTGGCAAGGAATGCGGCGCAGCCGTCCGTCGTGCCTGATACAATGGCGACGTCGGTTGGAAGGCCAAATGCCGTGGCGATCTCTGGCCTGATGGTCGCTACCCTGATTCCAGCAGGAACAACTGACGGAAATCGTGACGAGTCAAAGCCAGCAGCATATATCCAGTTGGGCCATTTGCGCGCGACGGGATCGTAACCGGATTTCAGTGCATTGTTCTCGTCGGTCACGTCGTATGTGCCAGAGAGTTGACCCATGATCCAATCAGCCTGATGGAGGATCTTCAGGCCATCGGCACGCATGGTTATGGCGCGGGCCAGGGGCGAAGTGCTGCCTAGTGCTGCGGTTTCGCGCGGTGCTGCGGCAGCGATCAGAGCTACTTGCGATGGCTCGGCGGCGTCATTGTACATTGATCCCATGCCAGCAGGGCTGCCATCGGCGTGAACCGCCAGAATAGTTCCAGATGTTCCATCGATGGCGATCGCACGGACATTAAGCCCAGAAAGATTGAGACCCTTGAAGGCAGTCAGAACTGCCGTCCACCAAACCGCGGGATGCTGTAGAATTCGTCCACTGGTCTGGAGCGGCGCTTCAATTGGGGCGGGGGACATGGCCTTCAACGCGTGTGATCGGTCGGTGGCGGCAATGCGGACGCCCGATGTACCAATGTCTATTCCGAGAACAACGTCGATCGTCATCTGCTCTCCTCCGCCAGAATTGCGATGGCCGTCTGCTCGTCGGTAATGAGGACATTGCACATGTCACCCTTCAACGCCCCCCGCAGCACTGAAGCCTTGTTCAGACCGCCCGAAGCAATGACGACACAAGGAATATCGCGGAGCTTGTAAGGAGAGAGCGCGACGACCCGCGAGTTGAGCGGGTGATCGACAAGCTGGCCCTCGGCATCGATCCAATGGGCGCAGATGTCACCGACAGCGCCAGCTTTCTGCAAGTCACTGACCTCAGTCATCGAGATGAGGCCCACGCGCGCCATGGTGCACGTACGCGTGAGTTCGCCGACTGAGATGAAAGCAAGATCGACCTTGGCACCCCGTTCGAAGACCTCTCGTAGCATTGGCTGTGCAATCAGAATGTCGCGTGTGGTTTCAGTATCTGTCAGGGCCGGGGCGGCGATGTAATAGCATTGGGCGTCGAAAAGGTCGGCCAAATGCGAAGCTGTTTCGTGGGGGTTCATGGCGGACCCACGAGTCAGTCCGCCGAGAAGTGAGACAACCGACAAGTGCGTCAAAGACCGGCGTGGTACCGACTGGAGCGAGAGGCGCAAGGTCCGACCCCAGCCCACGCCCACTGACATACCCTCCTTCAGGCGTGCCGTGAGAGCTGCACCGGCCGCTGTGGCAATGACTTGAGGGATCAATGCCTGATCGGGTGGTGTTGGCACCACTGTTGCCTCGTCCAGGCCAAAGCGCCTTATCAATTGATCCTCAAGCACAACACAATTGGCGAGTTTGCCGGTAATGTTGATTTGCACAAGGCCCTGATCGCGGGCCTGAGCCAGCAGCCGGTTGACGCGTGTGCGGTTCAGACCAAGTTGCTTACCGATCTGGGCCTGTGTCAAGCCGGCGACAAAGTACAACCATGCTGCTCGAGTGGTAAGCTGTTCTTCCGGATCCACAAAAAGCTGTGGGCCTGTGACCGGCAGCCCGCCGCTGCTGGGGGAGGTTGGCTCGCTGCGGGTTTTTGCATCTTCCATGGCGGTCTCAGGTGTGCCGATGCATGGATTTCCAGGGAATGTCCAGGGGAGAGTCGTGCACCAGCGCGTCTAGCAAGGCTAAGGTCAAGGGCAGTGCCCGAGCGCTGAGCGTCCCAGCCGCCATCATGGTACGGAGAGTCGATGCCACAGTAAGGCCGAGTTCGGCACCTTCTATGGTATCTCCCTTCATGGGCCCGTCTTTAGTCTGCCGATATGTGAGTCCACGGCCCAGATTGTTGCCGAGCCGCGAATTGCGGCCGGCCTGACAGGTAACATAGAGATCCCCCGCGCCCGGCATACCCCAGACGCTGGACTCTGTACCGCCATGGGACCGTACCAGAACAATTAGCTCACGGATGGCCTGATCGAAGATGACCGCTGCGGCATTGTGATTGAAGGCGCGGTTTTCTGTGACCTCCATCTTGTCCAGATGGCCGGCGGCCCAACCCACCGAAATTGCGAAGAAGTTCTTGAAGGCGGCACAGATCTCGACTCCGACCACGTCTTCCGAAACGCGCGGATGATAATAGTCAGTCTCCAGCATGGCGCAAAGACGTTCCGCTAGCCCGATGTCGCGTGAGGTAATAACGGTTCCGGTGTGGCGGCGCACAGCAAGTTCACCGGCGATGCAGGGCCCTCCGACGGCTGCTATAGCGAGATCAAGTCCCGTGCGGCGCTTGACCTCGCTGGCAACATGATCCGGAAGTGTGGTCAGGCGGTCATCTTCCGGGTGCATGCCCTTGGTGATCATCACCACGGAGATTGGTGACTTCAGCGTTTCACAAAGACGGTCGATGGCCCAAGGTACGCCCGCTGAACTTATGCCGAGGATGATAAGGTCGGTATCGCTGCCAACGGCCGCAGCGAAATCTTCGTGATGAAAGCCACGAACGCCGTCTGGCAATTTGACGTTCAGTTTTGGATGATGACCGTTCGCGACGATTCTGTCGACAATGTCGCGATCGAGATGCGTGCCGACCAAGCGCACTTCATGCCCACGATCGCGCGCCGGAAGACACATGGCGGAGCCCATGACGCCCGCGCCGAGGATAGTGATTGTACTCACGCAATCACCTTTCCTGTTTCCGCATCGAAGAGATGTACCCGATCAAGTTGAGGTGCCAGCTGGAGATCGGCACCTCGTGCCAGATGCACACGCTCGCTGGTAATGGAACATACTTCCTGTCCGCCCATGTCGGCATAGATATGCATTTCGGGGCCGGTGGGTTCGATAACATTTATCTTGGCCGCGGTGCCTTTCCCTGGTTTGAGGTGCTCTGGCCGAATACCATAGACAACTTTCTGGCCAAGCTTGGCTTTGTGGGATTTCGGCAAAGCCAAAACAGTTCCTTCAGCAAGGCGGACGCCTTCCGTAATTACCTCACCCTTTAGCAAGTTCATCGATGGAGACCCAATAAACTCCGCGACAAAGAGATTGGCCGGGTGATCATAAACATCGAGCGGAGATCCTTCCTGCTCAATATAACCATCACGGAGGATGACGATCTTGTCAGCCATGGTCATGGCTTCGATCTGGTCATGCGTGACATACACTGTCGTGGTCTTCAGCCGTTCGTGAAGTTCCTTGATCTCAGTACGCATCTGGACGCGCAACTTGGCATCCAGATTCGAGAGCGGCTCGTCAAAGAGGAAGACGGCAGGATTGCGGACGATGGCTCTGCCCATCGCCACGCGCTGGCGCTGGCCGCCCGAGAGTTCACGCGGATAACGGTCGAGATAGGGTTCGAGATTAAGGATCTTTGCGGCCCACTTCACCTTCTCGTCAATTTCGTTTTGTGGGCGCTTTGCCAACAGTAGCGAGAAACTCATGTTGTCCCGCACTTTCATGTGGGCGTAGAGCGCATAGTTCTGAAAGACCATCGCGATGTTGCGGTCCTTCGGGTGAACATCGTTTACGCGCTTGCCTTCGATCTCGATATCGCCACCCGTGACGGACTCGAGACCTGCAATCATTCGCAGCAGAGTTGACTTGCCGCATCCAGATGGTCCAAGCAGCACAACGAAGGCACCATCCTCGATCTTGAGGTTGATTCCGTGCACGACTTCGAGATTGCCGTAGTTCTTCTTGACGTTCTTGATTGTTACCGATGCCATTGTCTGTGCCGGTCCTATTGTTCGTCTCGGGCGAGGAAATCATCGAGGAGGCCTGCGTCGTCCGCGAGGTCGAGGAATGACCAACGGTTCCGCACGTCTCTGGCAAATTTCATGGCGTCACGCCAAAGTTTGCGGGACAGGCCAAGTTCACTGGCGGTGGTTGGGCCCCCTGCCGCGGCTATTGTCGCCTTCATTGTGGCGGGATCCATCAACATGGGGCGGAGTTCAGCCTGCAGCTGCGGCCACATCTCGGCCAGCTTGCGATTAAAGGCCTCGGCGTCTGCGCGGTCGAAGGACTTCTTCTTGGCTTCAGCATAGCACATGCGGCCAATATCCTCGCCATAGCGGCCGACGAACTCGGCTTCGACGATATGCGTGGCTCTGATGAGTGGCGGCCGGTCCAGCGCAAGTAATTCGTGATGCAGGCGAGCGATCGCGAGCGAGGCGACGCCAACCTGTTGACCATGCGTTGAACCTGGGTGCGCATCGCCGGCAAACATGTCAATCCAATGCGAAACCTGATGTTCACCCATTGAGCCATGATGCGAGATGCCGGTGAAACATACACCCAGGCCGCAAATTGTAAGTACGCGATGCAGATGACCATTCGCTGTGATGTCGTGTTTTGCCAGACCAGCAGCAGACTTGATCATCGCAGATTCATTCTCCCCAATCAGCGTATAGGGAACGCTGGAATAGAAAGTATTGAATAGGCGATGGGAAGCCCACCACTCGACCTGCGCAGTGGGCCGGCAAAGCGAGTCGCCGAGGCCTGCTGCTGAGAGCCAGTGCGGCGCTGTGGCGGAGACTTTCAGGTCGAGGAATATGCCGCGTGGCGCGTGGGCGGGCAGTGAAGTCTTGTAGCCATTTGCGAGCGTGACGGATGCGGTCGAGGCGGCGTAGCCATTCATCGAAGCGGCGGTACCAAACGTGGCGTATCGGCGGCCATCCTTGAAAGTGGCGTACTTGCAGGTATCAGAAAGAGCGCCTGAGCCAACGGCGACAATCGCATCGGCGTGACGGGTCTTCTCCTGTACCATTGCAATGGTTGGTTCGTCGCAATGGAGGTTGCCGGGGAGCACCAACTCGTCGATGGTGCCCAATGCCTTGAGGTGTTTGGCGACGCGACGGCCCATGGCTTCGTTCGTGTTGACATCCGAGACGACGGCGATGCGTTTGCCAAGTTTGAGTGGCGCCACGACATCGGCTTCCCCTCCATCGAGAGATTCCTCAATGCGGATGGTTTCAAATGGAACAGCTGCAGCCTTGTTGGTGGCTGGGTCCCTCCAACGTCCGGCAACGACTTCGCTGATTAGTTCATTCCAATCGGTCATGGTTTCTCTGCCGCTGCAAAATTGACAAGACGTTGATTCCATTCCGACAGCTTTGGCCAAAGATCGGTATAAATGGCGAGGAGCTCCTGATAACGACGATGTTCTTTCGCGCGTGGACGGAAGGTACTGGATGGCTTGCCGGACATTGCAGCCGAAGCGGTGGCAATAGTCTTGTACCAGCCAGCCGATTTGGCGGCGGCCATCGCGGCACCCAGGGCAGAAGCCTCGGCGGTATCGAGGCGCTTGACGTCGCGGCCCGAGGCATCAGCAAGGATCTGACACCAGAGATCTGACTTCGAACCGCCGCCCACAGCCGCATAATGGGTAATGGGAGATGTTGCGAGTTGGACTCTGTTGGTCATCATTGCCTGCTCGAGGGCGACTCCTTCAAGGATAGCCCGATAGACGTCGCCACGGCTGTGACTTCCGGAGAGGCCAGCGATAACGCCGCGAGCCGCAGGATCCCAATAGGGGGTCATGCAACCAGACCAATAGGGCACGAGGACGAGACCATTGGCGCCGATGGGAGAGGTCTTGGCTTCGGACTCAAGCGCCTTGAAGATCGTGGGAGTCTTGCTCGGATTGACGTTAAACAGCCGTTCGACCATCCAGTTGACGAGGAAGGTGCCGGTGCGGATCGCAGTCTCGAACGAGAAACCTTCTTCGCCCACGGCGACCAGACTACGGAAAGAGGGGTCGATTGCATAGGACGCGCCGTAGGAGCCCGATACGGCGGCAGTACCGAGGTTCACGTAGGCACGGCCCTTGGTGAAGATGTTGACTCCGGTGCCGGCGCATTGGCCATCGCCCCCACCAGCTGAAACTGGTGTGCCGGCCTTCAACCCGGTGAGCTTGGCAGCTTCCATTGTGACTTCGCCCATGATTTCGCCGGGCCGGTAAAGCTTCGGCAATTGAGCGCGCGTAAGATGGGCAGCTTTCAGCAGCGTGTCTGACCAGTCGTAAGATTTTATATCGATCAGTCCCATAGGATCGGCAGAGGACACCGATGTGGCCCAGCGACCCGTGAGGAAATGTGTGAGGACCCCATGTACCTCGGCGGTCATTACGGTCCTGGCCCAGATTTTCGGCATGTGAGTCGAAAGCCAGCGACAGCGATAGAGGCAAGGCGTCACATCAGCGGGTTTGCCCGAGATGACGTGAATGTCATCTCCTAGCTCATCCATGATGTCCTTGACTTCCCGATGAGCGCGCTCATCGAGCCACAAAGTCCCAGGACGCAGAGCTTTTCCCTTCGCGTCGAACTGGGCGAAGCTTTCGCGCTGATTGGAAATCGAAATAGCGGCGACGCGCGAAGCATCGATCTTCTTCGTTAGTTGCTTGAGCGCCTTGGTGACAGCGCTTGTCCAGTCATCGACTTCCTGCTCGAACCAGCCGGGCTTGGGATTTGAGAGTGGTACTGCGGCCCGGCCTTCAGCGACGATGCGGCCCCTGCGATCAAAGGCTATGGCTTTGGTCGCTGTCGTCGATGAGTCAATGCCGATTACAAGGTCGCCGCGCATGGGTCACTTATGAGAGGGAACGGAGGTGGCGCGATGGCCACCTCCGCTTGAGTTGCAGTTCTGAGACTTAAAGTCCGGCGTCAGCAACGGCGGCGTCGATCGCCGCTGCAATGGTGTCCATGCACTTCTTGGCGTCGCCGCCGAAGTCCTGGCCCGTGAGCAGCTTGCCGAGGTTGACGGGGATCTCGTTGTTCGAGAAGCCAGCCCACAACGGCATATCGGGTTCGGAAGCCATGTCGTTGTCGATGATTTCCTTGACGACGGGAAGATGGCGGGTCGTGCCGGGACCGACAACTTCCTTGGCCTTGACGCGCGGGTCCGAGAAGGAGGACAGACGCATCGGAGCAAAACCACCGCCCAAGGTGCAGCGGGTCATGATGTCCTTCGAGCAGGCCCACTGCATGAATATCCAGGCCGCATCCAGGTTCTTGGAATACTTGGAGAGACCGAGGATCGAACCGCCCTGGTGTCCGGCGTTCGGGATTTCGCCGAAGCCAGCCTCTGCAGGCGTGCGGTAGACCTTGCCACGGATCGGGCGCTTGGCTTCCCACAGGCCCTTAACCTTCGAGTCGGCGGCATCCCAACCCGGGAAGAACTCATCCCAGGAGTTGATCAGCGCGACCTGGCCCGAAGCGCCCATCTGCCACTGACCATCCCAAGTGGAGTTGGTCGATTCCGGCGGAGCGTTCTTGAGCAGTTCCTGATAATACTGAAGACCGCGAACAGCGGCTTCATCATTGCCCTTGAACTTCTTGTCAGGTCCGAAGATCGAGCCGCCTTCGTTCCACACAACCTGGGTCCAGTCGCATTCCAAAGAATAGTGACCAGACTTGGCCTGAAGTCCCGTGCCGAACATGCCATTGGCCTTCTCGGCTTCCGTGATCATCCTCACGGCGGCCAGGAATTCTTCGGGCGTGTTGGGCGGAGCAATCTTGTGCTTCTCCAGGATGTCCTTGCGGTACATCGTGGTCATGATCGGAATGTCGAAGGGAATGCCGACCCAGTGGCCGTCATACATGGCCAGACCTTCCACCAGCGGCTTCGAGAAGTCGTCCCAGTCCATGCCAGGCATGGCGAGGTCCGGCTTGTCCTTGTAGTAGGCGATGGGGTCGATCGTGTCCTGGGAGAAGGTGGCAACCCACGACTGGTCGAGATAATAGATATCGTATGAACCGAGTTGGCCCTGTACGTCCTGAGTGGCCTTGGCGAGAACCTGTTCCAGTGGAACGATCTCGATTTCGACCTCGATGCCGGTCGCTTCGGTGAATTCGCCCTTGAGCTTGTCGAGCACGACCGTCGGAGGCGTTGCTTCCGAAGTGTAGCGGATCTTGGTGCCCTTGAAGGGTGTGGAGACATCCTTCAGCCACTTGTTAACTTCCGCATCCTGCGCCATGGCATCCGAGCCAAGCGTGAAGCCACGGTCGCGGCGGGTGTTGCCCAGCAAAGCGACGTTGAAGGCCGATAGGCCGACGCCGGCCATGCCGATCTTCTTCAGGAACTCACGCTTTGAAATGCGGCGGGCGGCAAAGTCGCGGGCCGAGTCGGCGATAAATGTCTTCTTATCGTAGTCTTTGAAGCTCATAGAAATCCTCCCATGGGTTTGAGCTCAGTGGTCTCGCGCGCGGTTCTCACTCCTTCAGGGAGCCGAGGGTAAGGCCGCGCACCAGATGGCGTTGAACGAGCAAGATGAAAATGAAGCTCGGGATTGCCGCTGCCGTGCCCAGCGCGGAGATGAAACCCCATTCATTGCCCGTCGATGTGACGAAGGTCTGGATCTTGACCGGCACCGTGCGGATGTCCGTGGTAAGGAAGAGAGACAACAGAAACTCAGTCCATGCGAAGATGAAACAGAGAACCGCCGAGGCAGCGACGCCGCCCCTAACCATCGGAACAACGATCTTGCGGAATGTCTGCCAACGCGTGGCGCCGTCGATCATGGCAGCCTCGTCGACATCCTTCGGGACGTCATCAAAGAAGGATTTCATCAGCAGCACGGCGATGGGCAGATTCATCAGCGCGTAGATCATCATCAAGCCAATGTAGCCCATGATCAGATTGTCGGTGTCGCGCATGCCGACCGTTTTATAGATGGCCACCAGCGGAATAAGAATGGCAATTGGCGGCATGAAGCGCTGGCCCAACACCCAGTTCAGAAAGCCCTCCCGCCCCTTGAACGCCATGCGTGACAATGCGTATGCGGCAAACACCGCAAGCATCATGGTGATGGTGGTTGAGCCGATCGCAACGATGACGGAGTCGAAAATCGCGCGGCGGGAATCATAGGCTTCAGTGCCGGCGACACCCATTCCGAGACCAGCATCGATGGCGAGCTGCGAGCGCGACATGCCCAGTAGGGTCACTCCATAGTTGATCAGGGTCGGTACGAAATCGAAGAAGACCACGCGGTCCTTGTCGAACATGGCGGAGATCGGCTTGATCGAGGCCAAGGCCCACCAAAGGATCGGGAACATGAAGAGGGCGGTGACGAAAACTGCCGCGATGTCGCGCAGGATACGGACGGGGAGGGACTGTTCCATTACAGCTTCACCTTGAAGATCTTCATGAACAGCGAGGACACGACGATGACGACGATCAGCGTCAGGAGCGCAATGGTCGAGGCATAGGGAAAATCGGCATTGCCGAAATAGATCCGGCCGGCATAAGAGGTCAGTGTCTCGGTAGCGGTTCCGGGACCGGAGTCCGTCATCACTTTCACATAGTCGAAGGCGCGGAACAGATCGATGCCACGGATCAGCACGGCAATTGCGATGACTTTCGACATCATCGGCAATGTCAGCTTCAGGAAGGCCTGAATGGCCGTTGCCCCATCGATGGCGGCGGCCTCAAACGGTTCTTTGGGAAGCGAGCGCAGGCCGGCGAGCATGATCAACACCATGAATGGCGTCCACTGCCAGACTTCGGCCAGAAGCACGCCCGCCATGGCGGTTGAACTTTGACCAAGCACGGAATACCCAGGAGGAAGCAGTCCAAGCGCAATAATGCCGCGCGTTAGCACGCCGAATGAGCCGTTGAGCATCAACAGGAACATCATCGCAGTCACAGACGGCGGAATGACCAGCGGCAAGGTCATCATGGCTCGCAGCAAGCCATATCCTTTCCGGTCCGAATCGAGCAGCAGCGCAATCAACATGCCCAGCACAAGCTGCAACACCAGCGCAATGCCGGTGTAGATGAATGTATTCGCAAGAGCATTCCATACACGTTCATCGCCCAGCAGCTTGCCCCAGTTGTAAGTGGGGGCAAAGGTGAGTTTGCGCGTGACCGGATGCTTGCGCTCCAAAGACAACCAGATGGCATAGACGAGCGGATAGACGCCAAACACGATCATCAGCGCAGAAGCGGGGAACAGCCAAGGAAAGGGGTGTTCAGAGGACAGCCAGCTTGGCAGCCATTGTTGGCGTGCATTGTTGCTGACGGCTTCACCCGACATTTTATTCTCCCCCAACCCCACCTTTCGGTGGAAGCGCTTTTGTTATTTTAAAATTGCAAATGTGCAAGGACAGTAGTTCGGTGACTCCGTGCGAGTCAACCGCTTCCGTTGGCTGAACCGGAGATTTCTCAATCAAGAGAACATGCTGCGTTGCAGCAATATTGAAATTGTGCGCGATTGGCACATGGCAAACCGGTGGCCAACGTAAAGGAAATATTGCGGTGCGGCCGCCTGCTGCGCAACATGCAGCGTTCATTGATCGGATCCACCGTCACACCAACGATGGATTGCCCAACGAATTGGGTAATCGCATGAAAGCGTCTTGAAAGTTTGCCCGACATATTCAGCGTCAGAACAATCAATCGACAGTCAGCTGACCGTCGATTGATTGAACAGTGAGTCATATGTCAGGCTGACAGCTTAGTCCCTCCTTAGAGGATCCTTGTCTTGGCAGTGACGGCCAATTCCACAGTCCCATTTCAATGTGTCTCCGTCAGTTTCCTGACGAATTTTTGCGGCTGGAGGCAGGACCGATGCAGACAGTGTGGCGGTCAGCAAATACTATTTCTTGGCCTTTTTCTTCTGGCTCTTCTTGGATACGTCGCGGCGAATAGGGCCGATGACAGACTGCGCGTCATTCTCGTTCAGATCACCGGGTTGCTTCCCATAAGTCTTGAATCTGGAGAGGACGGTTGTCATTTGGCTATCGTTAAGTATCACCGGCTTTCCTGCGAGCAGGGCTGCCCAATACTGTTGGCTGATCGCCTCGACTTCCCCGGCGCGCCATAGGGCATTCGCAAGATCATTGCCAAAGGCGATCTGGCCGTGATTGCCCAACAGGCATGCCGAACGGTCTTCCAGGGCCTTCAACATCACATCCGAGAGTTCCTGTGTGCCAAATTCAGCGTATTCCGAACACCGGATCGAGGTGCCGCCGCCTATGCCAATCATATAGTGGAATGCTGGAATATCTTTGCGCAAGCAGGCCAGAGCGGTGGCGTAGATCGAATGAGTGTGCACCACGGCGTTCGCCTCCGGACGGTGTTTCAGGATGTCCATATGCATGCGCCATTCTGTCGAGGGCAGATACTCACCGACGTAGCCGCCGTCGAAATCCATTTCGACGACGTGTTCTGGCTTCATCTTGTGGTAGGGAATGCCAGAGGCCGTGATCAGGAAACCTTCATCGGTCCGTACGCTGACGTTTCCGGAGGTTCCCTGGTTGATGCCCTCTTCGTTCATCTTGAGGCAGGTGGCGATGACGGCCTTGCGCAGGTCGAGATATTTCAGCTTGGACATTTTCAGGGGTTCCATCTCACTTGAGTGGGCCGCGGCTATAGACCCGGCGGCCTGTCACATTCAAGTGTTGACGTGTGATTGACGCCCATGCGCCAAATGCGCAGACTGCGACGCATAGAATTTGGGATGTAGAATGAGAAGCAAGAAACCTCGTGGCATTGCAGTTGTCGATGTCGGCTATACAAATACCAAGATCGCCCTGTTTTTACCTGATGGTACGATGGTGGCCGAGCACAAAGTTGTGAGCCGCCATTTGGATGGACCACCTTACCCGCATATCGATCCCGAACCCATGGTGGCGTTGTGCCGAACAGCGCTTCCCGATCTCGACCGCATACTTCCCGTTGATGCGATCGTTCCTTGCGCTCACGGAGCAGCAATGGCCTGTTTGGACGCTGAAGGTGGGCTGGCTCTGCCGATTATGGATTACATCTCTCAGCCACCTTCGGAGATCATCGCTGATTATCGCAAGATTGCGCCGAAATTCGACGAAACCTACTGTACATTGCTCCCGATGGCGTTGACGCACGGCTTGCAGCTCTATTGGCAGCAACGGGCGTTTCCAGGCAGTTTCGCGCGCGTTAAGACGCTGGTGCCGTGGATCCAGTATGTCGGCTTCCGATTGAGCGGAGAAGCTGTGACAGAAATTTCTTCCATGTCGTGCCAGACGCATTTGATGAACACCCGGACGCAGGAATTGTCCTCCCTGGTTATGCGGCAAGGCTGGACGCAATTATTTCCCCGCATTGCAAACGCATGGGAGACAATTGGGTATCTTACGTCCGAATTCCGGGGCAGTGACTTCCGTGGTGAGGGACGGGTGCTGGGTGGCGTTCATGACTCCACCGCAAATTTCATGCGTTACGTTTGTGCTGGGCTGGACCATTTTACGTTGGTCTCGACAGGCACGTGGAGCATCAGTTTCGATCCGTCGACGCCGCTGAGCCAGCTGGTAGAAGACCGCGATACCAATACCAATACTGACGTGCTGGGGCGAACAGTGGCCTGTAGCCGGTTCTTTGGTGGCAAGGAATTCGAGATTGTGTCGGGTGGGGTGCCGGCCCATCTGGCCACTTTCGAGGCGATTGCAAGGCTGGTGGCGCGGGGAACCCGGGCCTTGCCATCGTTCACTGATTCTGGGGGGCCGGTCCCGCGCAAGGGAGCCAAGGGCAGAATAGAAGGAGCTCAACCGGTTGATGACAGCGAGCGGGTGTCGTTAGCGGCGCTCTATTGCGCGCAGATGGTTTCTGAACAACTTGATGCGATTGCTTCAAAACATGACATCATCGTTGATGGGCCATATTCGCAGAACTCTGTCCTGCTGGCTGTGTTGTCGCAACTGAGACCAGGGCAGCGGGTTCTGGCTTCGGATCTGCGAGATGGAACGACGGCGGGGGCGGCGGCAATCGCCCTTATTGACGGTGGAAAGTTGCCAACTATTGAGTTGAATCTCACGGAGATCAAGGCCGCGGCTATTCCGGGTCTCGCCGAATATCACGCGGCTTGGAGAATCGAGGCTTATGCTTCTGAAAGCTAGGTCGGCCACTTGGGCCACTGATGGAATTGATACAGCAGACGTAACTTTTTGATCTCAGTACGTCGGGACCCAAATTGCAAAGGGGAGACCTTTGAAGACCTGGCGCTCGAGGCTTTGGAACAAGCCTTGGACAATTCCTCTGCAGATCAAAGTGAAGTCGCAGCTGGGCTGAGTTGAGAATACTATTGAGTTCGGAGACGTGCTGGATTGCGCAACACAAGGCTCGGAGCCCATCGGATATATGATCGCTCAGCTGATGATTTTCTCAGGGAGAATGCAATCGCCAAGCATGTTGTGGCGTTGAGCCGTTTGCAGTTCAAGGAGAGCAAGGCCAGCGTCAGCTTCGATGCCTATGTCCTGCATTCCTATGGCGAGGGGACAATATGATTGCAGCTTTCAGATGGTCGCTTTCACGGCGCTGGAGCTGGAGTCTGCGCCAACGTTCAATGATTAACACACTAGAAACTCGCCAGGCGCATCATTAAAATGTTTGGTGAGGGGTGCGTCATGCGTTTCGATAGCGGATTAGATCAGACCGTGCCGTCCTTCACGCTGGTTTGCCCCGGATACAGGGCTGCGCGTTCGAAGGAAGCGGGTGTCCTCAGCGAGGGAAATCTGACTTTCACCATTGGATCACATGTTGTGGCGGAGATTGATGCCGGTGATCTGCTCGAGAGCTGGGAGGCGGCAGAGAGTCTATCACCCGGCGAGGCTGTGAAGATGACCGAGTTGGCGGCCGATCACCTTTCGGATCTCCTTGAAAGCGGATTGCCCGCAGCTGATCTCACAGAGGCAGTGACGGATGCAGCAGTGGTCTTTCTCCTGGCAATGCGGCGTAGTGGAATATCGGATCCAAAGCGGATTCCTGCCTGCACCGTGATGTGGAACGTGCAGGAAGGCCGGGAACATGTTGTATTTGGCGCATGAAAAACAGTGCACCGGAGAAAATTCAACCCGTTTCGGCGGGTGTCTATGGGCGCAGCCTCCGGGGTATCGGCTTCAACCTGCTGGTGAGCGATGTCGCCCGCTCGGTCGCGTTTGCAACAGAAGTGCTGGGGGCAACTAGCTTCTTTGACAATGACGGCTTCGCAGCGATGAGGCTTAACGGCTCCGACTTCATGTTCCATGCTGACCAGACCTACCACCACAACGCGCTCGCCGGGCTGGTTGCGGGGCTTGAAGGCCGCGGCGCCGGGGTTGAACTCCGCGTTTATGGCTGTGATCCCGATGTCGCCGAGGCGAAGGCCCGCGCTGGCGGTTGGACGGTTCTGGCCGGCAGCATGGACAAGCCGCACGGCCTGCGGGAGTGCATCATCCTTGATGATGACGGTTACGCTTGGGTGCCGGGCAAAGCCATCAAAAGCTGAACGATTTCAGACTGCCAAACCCGTACGCCAGTCGAAGACGGCGGTTACGAAGTCAGTTGTATTGTGCATGACCTCGTCGAGTATCGACAACGAGGTCATTGCCTCGGGTTCGATCTTACCCAGTATATCGCCGTTATCATTGTGTAGGCGGGCGCCGAATTTTTCAGCGAGCCGTTGCATGCGGCTGTTGTCGCGGGTGCAGATCATGTGCACCTGGCCGATGCCGCGATTTCGCGCAACCGTCACCAGGCGGTCCATGAGAACCGAACCCAGGCCGTGATGTTGGTACGCCTGCTCCACCGCGAAGGCGGCTTCGGCGGTCGCATCACCCGCGACGTGGAGCGCGCGGAGTTCGGCGGAAGCGTACATCTCAGGGCCGACAAACGCTCCGAAAATAATGGTTCCGATGCGCCCCGCCGTGTCGGCGTAGCCATCGAGAAAACGGTCGCTCACCATGGTTCCGAAGCGCGAGTGACGGGTTTCCGGATCAAGCCTGAGGAGGTGACGGCGGAAAGCGGCAGTGTCGAGGGGCCACAGTTTACGGATGTTGAAGCGTGCGGATATGTCATCCATGATGGGCCTCTAGCCTACGAACGGCGTTAATTTCGACCGCTGAAATTAAAAGTATATTGCGATGCAATAAATGCAAGAAGATGGCTCTATGCATCCAATGCATGGCTTGGGCTGGCTGTCCGCTCGTCCCCTCCTGACACTTGCAGGTATCGATTCCAGACTCTAGGCTCGCGCTGAAAATTTCAGCAGGGAGAGCCTGGCCCGGAGAGGGCTGCGGCGGAAATATATATGGTAACGGACATCGGCCATTTCATCGGCGGACAGCGCGTCAAGGGTACGTCGGGCCGGTTTGCGGATGTGTTCAATCCCAACACCGGAGAGGTGCAGTCGCGAGTGGCGCTGGCTTCACCGGCGGAATTGCGCGCGGCGGTCGAGAACGCCAAGGCCGCACAGCCCGAATGGGCGGCGAAGAACCCGCAGGTGCGGGCGCGTGTCATGATGCGCTTCCTCGAACTCGCCCGCACCCATGCCGAGGAACTTGCCACCCTGATCTCGATGGAACACGGCAAGACCATACCCGACGCGCTCGGCGACCTGCAGCGCGGCGTCGAAGTCGTTGAATTCGCGTGCGGCATCCCGCATCTGCTGAAGGGCGAATATACCGATGGCGCCGGTCCCGGCATCGACATGTACTCGATGCGCCAGGCATTGGGCGTCGTCGCCGGCATCACGCCTTTCAATTTCCCGGCGATGATCCCCTTGTGGAAATGCGCCCCCGCCATCGCCTGCGGCAATGCCTTCATCATGAAGCCGTCGGAGCGCGACCCGTCCTGCCCGATGCGGATTGCCGAACTGTTCCTCGAAGCCGGGCTGCCGCCGGGCATCTTGAACGTCGTCAACGGCGACAAGGAGGCGGTGGACGGCATTCTGGACGATCCCGACATCGCCGCCGTCGGTTTCGTCGGCTCGACGCCGATCGCGCAATATGTCTATTCGCGCGCCACGGCGAATGGCAAGCGGGCGCAATGCTTTGGCGGCGCCAAGAACCACATGCTGATCATGCCGGACGCCGACATGGACAAGGCGGTGGATGCGCTGATCGGTGCCGGCTATGGCTCGGCCGGCGAGCGCTGCATGGCGATCTCGGTAGCGGTGCCGGTGGGCGAGGCAACCGCCGACGCGCTGGTCTCGAAGCTCATCCCGCGCGTCGAGAAGCTGAAGGTTGGCCTCTCCACCGACCGCGAGGCGGATTACGGCCCGCTGGTGACGCAACAGGCCCTCGACCGCGTCAGGGGCTATATCGACATCGGCGTCAAGGAAGGTGCCAGCCTCAAGGTCGACGGCCGCGGCTTCCGCATGCAGGGCTATGAGAAGGGCTTCTTCCTCGGCGGCTCGCTGTTCGATCACGTGACCAAGGACATGCGCATTTACAAGGAAGAGATCTTCGGGCCGGTCTTAAGCGTCGTGCGCGCCAAGTCCTATGACGAGGGCCTGAAGCTGGTGAACGACCACGAGTATGGCAACGGCACGGCGATCTTCACCCGCGACGGCGACACGGCGCGCGACTTCGCCTCGCGCTGCCAGATCGGCATGGTGGGTGTCAACGTGCCGATCCCGGTGCCGCTGGCCTATCACACCTTCGGCGGCTGGAAGCGCTCGAGCTTCGGCGACCTGAACCAGCATGGACCCGATTCGATCCGCTTCTACACCAAGACCAAGACGGTAACGGCGCGCTGGCCGTCGGGCATCAAGGAGGGCGCCCAGTTCTCGATCCCGACGATGCGGTGAGACGGCGTCTTTTGCCGACTTGAGCACGTGAAAGGCATGTGAAAAGCACGACTTTTGTTGTGTTTTTCATGTGCCGGTGCTGAGTGGCGCGTTGCAAGTTCAGAGGGCTTGAAACTGAAAATTCAACTCTCGATAGTGTTGTTGCCAAAATGAGCCACGACTAGGACTTAATTCCGCCATCGTGATCCGCGCTGTGCGCATGGGAATTTGTTCGCAGGTGCGAAAGAATTGTCCTCGCCCCTCGCAGAGGGGAGAGGACGGCCTGGTCACTTGGGGACGAAGTAGCGGGGCTCTGCGGGAGAGCCCGCGAGGCGGGCGGCGCCGATGGCGGTGAGGTTTTCGAGAACCTTGATCACCCGGTCCTTGCGCTGGGCGGTGTTGCGGCCATCGAAACTGGCGGCGATGGCGGATGAGGCAAGCGGGCCTGGCGCTTTGGCGAGGAGGTCGCGGACGATGCGGACCTGCTCAAGACCATCCGACGGCCACTTGGGACGGGTCTCGCCTTCGGCGATGTCGAGATCGAGTTCGGCGGTTTCGGGCTTCGGGACTTTCAGGCCGAGCTTGGCCTGCTGATAGTCGGGCCGGAGCCAGCGAACGACCCCGCGCTTTTCCTCCTCGGCGCGGACGTGGTTGAGGGCGACGAGGCGGGCGAGCAGGTCTTCCTCGGCGGCTTGCTGGGCCTCCGATTTCAAATCGGAGGGCACGGTGCCGCCCGCCTTGCCGACCAGCGCAGGGATTAAGTCCTCCCAGCCATAGGCGGAGAGCACGGCGCGGTCGATGTCGTCGTGAACCTCCTTCAGGACCGAGATGAGGCCCGCCTGATGCACGTCGCGCTCGGCCTCAGTGAGTGGAGGCCCAACCTTGTTGTCGATCTCGCGCAGCCGTTCGAGGGCGTTGTAAAGGCCGGTCATGGTGAGGAAGGCATGTTCGGCGAGGCGGGCCTTGCGGAAGGAATCGAGGCGTTCGCCCAATTCGCGCAGGCGGTCTTTCAGGGCTTGCCGGGCGTCGAGATCGGGGAAGGGAAAGGGATCGAAAGTCCGGGTCTTCGAGTAACGCGGATCATTGCCCATGCCGAGCCAACCGCCCGCGGCAAGCGCCCATGACACATGCGTGCGGGAAGACAGGATCGCCAAGTGCTCAGCCGATTGAAGGCCGATGTTCACCAGCATGTTATCGGGCCGGATGCTGGCGTCGAGGAATTGGAAGAAGCGATGCTTGGTGGTTTCGACAGTGACAATATAGCGGGGCAAGTCAGCTAGGAAAGCGCGGAGATCAGTATGTCTTCGTCCGAACCACCACCAGAATTCACGCCTGAATTCCTCGCGGTTTGAATCACGTTCAGGTTTCACGTTTTCGAGGACATGTTGATATACGGCGGGAAAACGCTGCTGAACTTCATCAACATCCAGCGGATAGAGGTCGATGACCATGACGCCGCGTGGGCGCTGGGCGATGTCGCGGCCGTTGCGATAAGTTAGAATGTGTTTTTCGACTCCCGCGACTTTGCCGAGGCCAAGCGCCGAGGCCTGTTGCGGAGTGACGATGAATCCCGCACCATGTAGTGCGACGCCTCTGCTCGCAAGCTCGGAGTTGGAAGTCAACGGTCGAGCCGCCGATAGGTTTGCGCCGATGACGAGGTTCGCTCGAACCTTGCCTTCATACATCGTGAGATCCACAACTGGCGTGTCAGTATTCAGTCCCGTTTCCGAAACCACCGCCGCCAGCACGCCTTGCTTGTCGCCTTTCTCCGCCACCGTCATGGCGATGCGGACGGCGGCCTTGTCGGCGGCTTTCAGCCACGGGTGATCGGGCACGGCGAAGATCAAGGACAGCGGTTCCTTGGCCGCCATGTGGCGTTCGATGACGCGGCGTGAAAACGTCTGGGTGATGGAATTGGTGGTGATGAAGCCGAAGCGGCGCAGGGGATTGGGGTGCTTGACCGTGCCCTTGCGTGTGAGCCGCGATGCCGCCTCGTCCCAGAAGTGCATGACGAAATCCGCTCCACCCGGCAGATGCGGACGCGCTTTCCAGCAGGCCTCGGCGTAGCCATCTCCCAATTCCTGGCGCATGTCCTTGCCGCCGATGAAGGGCGGATTGCCGACGATGAACTCGGCTTCGGGCCAAGCGGCGGGGCGCGGGTTCACATAGCGATAGAGTTCGACCGTGGCGTCAGGGTCCGGTATCTCTTCGCCGGTGATCGGGTGCAGTTTCTTGGTCACGCCATCCCAGCGCGACAGCGGCTTGCCATCGAGCCCTCGCAGCAGTTCCTGCTTGTCGTAGGCAATGACGGCATCCTGATATCGTATGGTGCCATAGGCATGAAGAACGGGTTCAGTGATGGCGGCAAGGCCCGCGGTTCGCAACTGCCACTTGAGAAAGCCAATCCATATGACGAGATCGGCGATTGGAATGGCGCGCTTGTTGAGATCGAGGCCATAGAATTGCTTGGGGCTGACAGTTTCGCCTTCAAGCATGAGGCGAATCTGCGTGTCGCCAAAATCCGCCAAGGCCTCGAGCACGTCACCTTCGAGTTTCTTCATCAATTCCAGTGACACGTACAGGAAGTTGCCCGTGCCGCAGGCCGGATCGAGCACCCGTATGGTACAAAGCCGATGATGATAGGCGTGAATGGCGGTGATGGCTTCGCCATTGAGGCCGCGCTGGCGCAAATCCTCAGCATGGGCCTGAACCTCCTGCCAGTCGGCGCGCAGTGGCTCAATGATGGTGGGAATGACGAGCCGCTCGACATAGGCGCGTGGTGTGTAGTGGGCGCCAAGTCTGGACCTTTCGGCGGGATTGAGCGCGCGTTCGAGAAGGGTGCCAAAGATTGATGGCTCAACATCTTTCCAGTCGCGCTTCGATGCCCTGTAGAGTTCGTCAATCTGATCGGGTTCGAGTGGCAGCGCCGTCTTGTCTTTGAACAATCCGCCATTGAATTCCCGTAGCTTGACATCGAAGCGGTCCGAATATCCTCCGGAGTTCATGCCGTCCCAAAGTTTCTCCAAGGCGGGCACGAATTTCTCAGGCTCACCCTTCATCTTAAGAAGAAGCTTTTCAAAACCATCTTCCGGAATGAGGCCAATGTCTTCGGCAAACATCGTGAAAAGACAACGTGTTAGAAAGCTGGCAACGTCCTTTGGATCGAAGTTGCGGCGTTCAAGGGCTGTCGCCACCTTGGCGAGGCGCTTGGCGATGTCGCTTGTCACCTCCGCCGATTTCAGCATCGGATTGAGGCTTTGCGGATCGGACCAGATGGCGGCGAGGCGCTGCCGCACCTCGTCTTTCAGCAGGTCGTCGAGCGTGATGCGGTAGGACTGGCGGTCCGGGAAATGGGCGTAGTCCTTGCCGAGGCCGGAGAAATCCGCATAGACCTCGATGACGTGGCCGACATCGGCGATGAGCAGGAAGGGCGGGTAGCCATGATCGACGGGCAGCGCCCTTGCATAATCCTCCGCCTGCTTGCGGGCAGCCAGCATGATCTGGTCCCAGCCCTTCTTGGCGATCAATTTGGGGGCGGCATGATGCGCGGGCAGAAGGGTGAGCTGGGTTTCATCCGGCGGCTTGTGATGACGTTTCGCCGATTGCTTGGCCTCCAGCACGAAACAATTGCGCTTGTAGCAATCGATGCGGCCGGCGGTGGCCGAGCCATCGGCGTGCTTGAAGGTGATGCGGCGCTCGAAGACGTAATCGTTCTGGGCCGTGTCGTCCTTCGCCATGTCCGGCGGCTTCAGCCCCAAGGCGTTGCAGAGGCCGATGACGAAGAGCTGGTAGTTCGCCAGTTCCGAGCCGCCGGAGGCCTTGGCCTCGGCGATGAAGGTTTCGAGCGATGGGGTGCTGGGGGGCGAAGCGGGCGACACAGCGTGAAGCTAGCGGTTGGGTGACGATGCGTCCAGTGCGGCGGGGAGGAAGTTGGGCCCCGGCTCTCGCCGGGGTGACGGAAGAAGGGTGTGCGCCTCAGTAGTTCAGGTAGACCGTGCGGTTGTCGGTGTAGAGGCCGGTGGGCGGGGTGGGTTGCGGCAGGATGAGGCCCATGATCGAGGTGGTGCCGGGGCCGATGCCGCCGGCACTGCCAAGGGCCGCGGAATAGGCCACGCTGTTGGGGCCGTTGGTCATGGCGCCGGTGTAGTTGGTGACGGCAAGCGTGTTGCTGAAGGACAATGAATAGGCGGTGCCCAGCGAACAGTTGATGCCGACGGTGGCGGCCGCCGTGTGGGTGGAAATCACCCCGACGTTGCCGAAGTCGAGATCGCTGACGGTGATGGCGCAGGTGGTCTGGATGTTGATGCGAGCCGTGTAGGTGTCTGTGGTTTGCGCGGCATGGGCAGCGGCTGCCCAGGCGGTCAACAACGTTCCCACACTCGCGGTCGTCCACACGCGCATCTGCTATGATTTCCCCTGCCGCCGATAAACGGTGACATTCAACAGCGGCGACTTAAGATAGGGCCAACAAACAGCGTTAATGCGCTGGCACGGAACTGGTGAGCCGCAGCGTCGTTGCGGATGTGTTTCAATGATCGCTACACTTGGAGCAATGCACATGATGACCGGACTTGCGATGACGCGCGGCCACCGCTGATGGGGAAACGCCATTCGCCGATCGACGTCGGGATTGCCACGGCGACAACGCTGGCCCACCGGCTGCCGGACTTCTGGCAGGACGTGATGAGCCCAAGCCCCAGAGGCAATGCGGCGATTGCCGGGTTGATCGTCGAAAAACAGGTGGCCTTCGCGCAGGGCATGATGAGCCTGCAGGCCGAGATGCTGAAACTGGCCTTCCGGCCATGGTGGACCTGGGATATGTGGCAGGGACAGCGCGCGGCGGGCGATCTGCTGCATGCGGCGACCGCGCCAGCGGCGCGCAAGGTGAAGGCCAATGCGCGGCGTTTGCGAAAACGCTGAGACCAGGTTCAGGAGAGTTTTGTGCAGAAGAGCGAAGCGCTTGCCGTTGGTTATCACGCGCTACCACCCGGCCATCTGGCCAATGTCGTAACTTGCCTCGAGATGACGGAGAGGCCGCACCTGCGTGCGGTTCCGGCGGGCGGTTTTTCATTGCAGGACATGGGCGGAGACACGGCGCGGTTCAAGCGGTTGTTCGAAGCCGTGGGGCGCGACATCATGTGGTTCTCGCGCCTCATCATGGCGGAAGACAAGCTGGCGGCGATCATCGGCGATGCGGCGGTCGAATGTTATGCGATGATGGACGGCGCCGATGACATCGGCCTGCTGGAACTGGATTTCCGCGAGGCCGGGCAATGCGAACTGTCGTTCTTCGGCCTGGTGCCGGGCGCCATCGGCAAGGGTGCCGGACGCTGGCTGATGAACGAAGCGCTGAGACGGGCGTGGGCCAAGCCGATCTCGCGGCTGTGGGTGCATACCTGCTCGTTCGATCATCCCGCCGCCCTGGGCTTCTACCAGCGCTCGGGCTTCCGGCCCTATCAGGTGATGGTGGAGGTGCACCCCGACCCGCGGCTGACCGGCCACATGCCGAAAGACGCCAGCCCGGCGGCGCCGCTGATCGAAGTGCAATCGCTTCAGACGTAGTATCCCATGCTGACGATCTCGGCAATTTCGGCCATGAAGGGTGCGCAGGCTGGATCCGCCATCATCTTTTCGCCGGCGGACTTGGCATCGGCCAGGCTGCGCCAGGTGACGATGTCGGTGAAGGTTTGGGAATCATCCGCCGCGGTGACCGCCTGCCATCCCAGAAAGCCCGGCATGGACTCGATGTGCGGCCTTGCGGCACGGCGGGCAATGGCGGCCGTTTGGGCATTCTTCACCTTGTAGACGTCGACTTCGATGCAATGGCTCGTCATGGATTATCCTCTTTCGTTACGGAACGGCCTTGAGATAGAAGGGGCCGGCTGACAGGGTGAGTCAGGAACGAGGGGCCATTTGTGATTCCAGACTTTATCCGCAACGCGGGGACTGAACTGCCGTTCATTCTCCTGCTGATCGCGTTGCTGGGTTTCCGCTCGCGGGTGACACCGCGCGCCTCGCTGTGGATCAAGGCGGCGCCGGAGAAGGTCTTCGCGCTGGTCGATTTCACCGAGGGCGAAAACCAGCGCTGGCAACGCACCAAGGTGACCTCGACGCTGGTCGATGCGGCAACACACACATACCGCCTGAATTTCGTGACGCCGCTGGCGACGGGTGCGGTGCAATCCTCCGAAGCGCTGTTCCGGGTGGTGACGCGCGACACGCCGCGCCTGCTGGAGATCGACCGCGCCGGTATCGAGGGCCAGTCCACCAACAATCAATTGCTGAAGATGACGGCGGCGCTGAGCCCGGAAAACGGCGGCACGCGGCTGAAGCTGACCTATCACTGGGGACCGCGGCCGCTGCTGGCGCAGGTGATGGCGCGCGCCGACCTGTGGGGCAGCGTCTACCGGCTCAAGGGCGAGGCGGAAACCGGCGTTCCCGACTACCGCACCGACGGGCTGATCTCCGCACTCGTGGCGCTGGTGACGGGTGTGGTGTCGCTCTACACCTTCGTCATCGCCTTCGGCTGGGTGATCGCTCCGCTGCTGGTAGTTGCCTTGCTGATCCATGAATATGGCCACCTGCTGGCCTACCGGATGATCGGACAGCCGTGGGGCCGGCTGGTGTTCCTGCCATTCCTGGGGGCCATCGCGCTGCCGCGCATGGGCTTTACATCCCAGGGCCAGATCGTGTTCTCCGCCATGATGGGGCCGGCCTTCAGCGTGATCGTGCCGCTGGGCGCTGCCGTGTGGGTGTGGGCGGGCGGGCCGTGGCCCGACATCGCGGTGATGCTGGGGATCGTCGCTTCCGGGCTCAACCTTTTCAACCTGCTCCCCGTCGAGCCACTGGATGGCGGCATCGTGCTGCGGTCGGTGCTGGCGAAGATCATGGGCAGCTGGGCGCGGTTCGGGCTGATCGGCTTCGGCGCGGCGATCATCGCGGCGGGCTTTGCCATCGAGCAGGTGCTGCTGGTGATCTTTGGCGGGCTGGCGCTGATCCTGAACCTCCGTAGACGGACGATCGATCATGGCCTCGAACCCATGTCGCGGCTGTCGGTGTCGATCTCGGCCTTCAGCTACATGTCGGTGGTGGCGGCCTATGCCGTGCTGCTGCGGCATTTCATGACCTATACCTGACGGGCGATGGCTTCGCTTCTGGCAGAATACGAGCGGCGGCGGGAGGCCGGCGAGATCAGGCCGGATGACGCGCAATTGCCGGTGATCGCGCGGCTGGATGCGCTGGCCGATGCGCTGCAATCGCTGCCGAAGCCTGGCGGGTTGCTGGCGCGATTCCGCAAACCGCAAGCACCGCCCAAGGGCCTCTACATTCACGGCGAGGTGGGGCGCGGCAAGACCATGCTGATGGACCTGTTCTTCGCCTCGGCCGATGTCTCGCCGAAGCGCCGGGTGCATTTCCACGCCTTCATGCAGGACGTGCACAGGCGGCTGCATGCGGCGCGAAAGACGCAGGCGCAGGATGCACTGGCGCCGGTGGCCAAAGCCATCGCTGCTGAGGCGCGGCTCCTCTGCCTTGATGAGATGCAGATCACTGATATTGCTGATGCGATGATCGTCGGGCGATTGTTCGAGGGCCTGCTGGCGGCGGGCACGGTGATCGTCACCACCTCCAACCTGGCGCCGCAACAGCTCTATCGCGACGGGTTGAACCGGCACCTGTTCCTGCCCTTCATCACGCTCATCGGCGCGCGGCTCGATGTCATTTCGCTCGACAGCGCCACGGATTACCGCATGGGCCGGGTGAAGGCGCATGAGACCTTCCTGACGCCGCTCAACGACGAGACCGACCGCCACCTGCAGGACCTGTGGCGGCGGCTGACCGATACCGAGCAAGGCGAGCCGATGGAGATCGACGTGCTCGGCCGCAAGCTGCATGTGACGCAAGCCGCGCATGGCTGCGCAAGGTCTTCATTCGCGGAGCTGTGCGAGAAGCCGCTGGGGCCGCCGGACTATCTGGCGCTGGCGCATAATTTCCGCACCGTTTTCGTCGAGCATATTCCGGCGCTGGGGCCTGACCGCCGCAACGAGGCCAAGCGCTTCGTGCTGCTGATCGACACGCTCTATGACGCGCGCGTGAGGTTCGTGGCCAGTTCCGAGCAACCCGCCGAGCGCATCTATCCGGCGGGCGACCACGCCTTTGAATTCGGCCGCACCGTGTCGCGGCTGAAGGAGATGCAGTCGGCGGGCTGGTGGGGGAAGGCGATTGTGGAGACGTGAGGCGGGAACCATACCGCCCGCTGCCGAGTTATGGTTCTCTGGACTGAATGTAGCAATCCGCACAGGAGACGTCATCATGAAGAAGCCGGCGAAGAACACCATCTGTGTCTGGTATGACCGCGATGCCGAGGAAGCGGCGCGGTTCTATGCCAAGACGTTTCCGGATTCATCGGTTGGCCAGACCGTCCGCGCGCCCGAGGACTTTCCCTCCGGCAAGAAGGGCGACGTGCTGGTGGTCAATTTCACCGTGATGGGCATTCCCTGCATCGGCCTCAACGGCGGGCCGGCGTTCAAGCACAGTGAAGCCTTCTCGTTCCAGGTGGCGACCGAGGATCAGGCCGAGACCGACCGCTACTGGAATGCCATCGTCAACAATGGCGGGCAGGAAAGTGCCTGCGGCTGGTGCAAGGACAAGTGGGGCATCAACTGGCAGATCACGCCGGTGGCGCTGACGGAGGCCATCGCCGATCCCGATCCCGCCGCCGCGTCGCGCGCCTTCGCGGCGATGATGGAAATGGGGAAGATCGACATCGCCAGGATCGAGGCGGCGCGGAAGGGCTGATTGCGGCCTGGCCGCCCGCGTGAACAAAAATTCACAATATCCGCATGGCAATTGCGTTATGCGGTGGACGGATTTCGCGTTGGGGAAATGAGGGGAACAGGATGTTCGACTGGGTGAGCGTTTTCAACGATCCGGCCAACTGGATGGCGCTGGTGACGCTGATTGCCATGGAAGTGGTGCTTGGCATCGACAACCTGCTGTTCATCTCGATCCTGACCAACAAGCTGCCGCAATCCTTCCGGGCGCGGGCGCGGCTGGTGGGCATTGGTGCGGCGCTGGTGATGCGGCTGATCCTGCTCAGCACCGTCTTCATCATCGTGCAGTTGACGGAACCCGTCATCACGCTGCTGGGCCATGCGTTCTCGTGGCGCGACATGATCCTGATCGCAGGTGGCGTTTTCCTGCTGTGGAAGGCGACGAAGGAGATCCATCATCACGTCGAACATCAGCATGAAGAGGCAGAGGACAAGGCGGTGGGTGCCAAGCCAAGCGGCTTGAGCTTCGGCGGCGCCATCTTCCAGATCCTGCTGCTCGATCTGGTGTTTTCGATCGACTCGATCATCACCGCCGTCGGCATGACGGATTACATTTCGCTGATGGTGATCGCGGTGCTGGTGTCGATCGCCGTCATGGTGGTGGCGGCCAATCCGCTGGGCAATTTCATTGCCGCCAATCCGACCATCATCGTGCTGGCGCTGTCGTTCCTGATGATGATCGGCATGATGCTGGTGGCGGAAGGCTTCGGCTTCCATGTGCCCAAGGGCTATATCTACTCGTCCATGGCCTTCGCGGCGCTGGTCGAAGGCCTGAACATGCTGGCGCGGCGGCGAAGGCTGAGACGGCTGGCGGAGGAGAAGGCGGCGCGGTGAACTGAGCCGACAAGGAGATCCCCGGCACGAGGGCCGGGGATGACGATAATAAGATAGGAATAGGATGGGGCGGTCAGTCCTGGATCAACAGGGTGGAAAGTCCGACCTGCCAGGAGCTGGCGCCGCCCAGAGGCTCGGCGAAGACCTCAACCGTGTGCTGGCCGGGGGCCAGCGTCTTGACGCCAATGATGGTGGCGCGGACGAAGGTGTCGGCGCCCGCTGTGGCGTCGCCCTGGCAGAAGGTTTCGCCGCTGGTGTCGGTGGGGGAGATCTCGTTGCCGTCGACTTCGATGTCGATATCGATGAAACCCGCGGCCGAGCCGCCCGCCGCGCAGGTGGCGGAATAGGTGATGGCGATCTTCTTGTTGTTGTTGCCTGAGACGTTGAAGGATATCGAGGTGGCGCTGGCACCATTCAAAGGCACCTTGTTCCGCGTTGTATCCGTTGCCTCAAGACCGAAGGTGACAGCCTTGATGATACCGGCAGACGCAGGTTGGGCAAGGCAGAGCAAAGCCAGAGCGGTTGTGGCCGTGGCGAGCGGTGACGTCATGTTCGTCCATCCCTTCAATATAGGCCCCCATACGCAAGCTGCCATGACGAAACGGCAAATACAACCTCCGGCAAGGTCCAGGCCCCAAGAAAACGAGCGGTTGAGAGCCGCGCTGCGGGGCGGCGACATGATTGGCCGCCGCGGATGTGGCATTGGGGGGGCGGACAAAAAAGTGATCAAATCTTGACGTTTTGGTCAAGTTTATACGTCGAAATGACTAGTCGGGTGTCTTGAAGCTGCTATTCAAGAGGTCTACACCAGCGTCGCTTTTGCACTGCAAAACGACATCAGTCTTGCCTTCGGAAGGACAGTCTCACATGGCTCGGAAGAAAAT
>CAUJIO010000030.1 GCA_963205315.1 Pseudomonadota bacterium
TTTCACAATCGAGCCGCCGGACGACTTTACAGTCGCCGACGTCCGATCGCCATTGGCATTGTAGCCATATTCGATCTTCTCAGCCAGATTGTTGGTGACGGAGGTTAACCGCCGCGCGTCACTCCAGGCATATTGTAGGTAGGAACCATCGGGGGCGGTGAGCTTGGTGACCTGGCCCACGGCGTCGTACTCCATCGCCGTCACTGCCTGATTGGCGCCGGGATTGACGGTGACCGTCGTCAGGCGGTTGCGGGCGTCATAGGCGAGATTGGTGATGACGCCATTGGGGTCGGTGATCGAGGTGGGCTGGCCCGCACTATTCCATGCCGTGATCTGAGTGACGTGGCCCACTTCATTGGTCACCGTCGAGAGGCGCGCCTGAGCGTCATAGGCATAGGTCACCGTGTCGCCCGTACCGGCCATGGTGCCGTCGACCGAGGTGAGCAGGCGGACGCTGGCAGAAGGCACGGCGCGCGGCACCAGGCGAAGGCTGACATTGGTCAGACTGGCTTTTGAGGATGCGGCGTTGTTGATGCCCTTGGTGATATTGAACGTGACCCGCACCTTGCGGGCCAAGGCTGGAACATCGGAATAGGCAGCGACATGTTGCCAGGTCTCGCCGGTGGCCAAGGCTGGCTGAGGCCGCGTGGCACTGGTCATCACCACATTGGCTGCGTCGAGGAAGGAAATGACCGGCTGTACCTTGTCGTCAAGGGTGTGCAGATTCCATCGGAGTTCCACGCCTCTCGCCAGGGCATCGATTTCGGTGAGCCGGTTGCTCGGGAGTGTTATGTCCTGGTACATCGTGACAGGACCGGTGCTGCTGTCCCGGAAGCAATTGAGAAACTGGCACGGCGCGTTGGTTCCGATCGCCACAGTCCCTGACGAAATCGTCCAACCGGTTGTCGAGGTCAGAGCAGACGGGTTGGAGACAGTCACATAGGGACTTGCCGCAGCATTGCCGTCAGCCACCAATGACAGCGCGATGTCGTCGATATAGGCATCATTGTAGGCCTCTGAAACATGGCGCACCATATTCATCCGAACACGGATCGTGCGCGTCCCGGCAGGAACAGGCGCTGTGTAGGAGCGCAGGTTCCAGGCATTGAACGCGACGACTCCCAGTCCTGTCTTGCCAAGAACCGTTCCACCGGTATCCCTGAACTCTAGTTGCACGTCGCCAAAGTCGGAATAGGTCGTCTTGCTGGATTGGCGCCATGTGACCGTCGCCGCCCGCGATCCTGCATCCACTTCGGCCGTGTTGCCGGCCGGGATGGCGATATCCTGATAAGCATTGACCGGACTCGCACCATAGCCATCGCCCTGGAAACACCTGTTCGTCGTTGAACAGGCACCAGTCGTGCGAATGCCGAGCGCCTTCCATTGTGTCCCTGGCTCCTTGGTCCATCCGGTGATTGTTCCCGAAGTTGGGCCTGACTCGGCATCGCCGTTGACCACCGTCAGAACAACTGGCGAAAGTGGCGTGGTGATTGGTCCAACGGCAGGTGGCTGAGGGAGATTGAACGTCGTGTATCCGTAGGTCGTCGTGCGCGTCTGGCCTGCTGTGGAATAGGGAACGGTCGTGGATGTCGTGTCTGTTTGCGTTAGCGAGGCAACCAGCCCATCCGTCGCATTGTCATAGGTGTAGGTCGTGGTGAGGCCAGGCACTGTGGTTTGCGTTGGCACCGGGCGAACGGCGTCCCAGGTTGATGTAGTGGTTCTCGCTTCGGGTGTTCCGAAGCCCTCCGTGGTGCTGGTCGGCAGTCCACGTGGATTCCGCACCCATTTGGTGATCCGGCCTTCGGCGTCTGTCACCTGAGAACGAAACCCATTCGTATCGTGGGCATAGACCGAGTTTGAGGCCGCACAATTGCTTGTCGCAATCCCGTCGACAGCCGTGAGCCGGCGCTCAAAGCCATTGACGTCAGTGAATGAATAGACCGTCTGGCGGCCCAACGGATTGGTTACGGTGACCTTGTTGTTGACGTCGTCGTAATTGAACGTGGTCAGGTCGGCGCCACCGAAGTGCTGGCTGGTGATGGCGCGTCCTTTGGAGTCATAGGTCCATTCACCGTGCTTGATCCCTTTCTCGTCGGTGATTGACGTTAGACTATAAGAGAATTGTTCGCTGTTCAGGTACTCGTAAGTGAGCTTGGGGTTGTCTGTGTCGGGCGTTGGTGTGTCATCAGGATAGATAACGGTTGCAAGCGCATACTCGTCGATCTTGGTGGGCAGAAATGCAGGATTGAAGCCGGGGGTGGAATCAATCTGCTGACATAGGTGAATTTGAGGACTCTGCCGTCAGGCAAATATGCGACCTTGAGAAACGCCGGTTTGTTGGCGTCGGTCTCGTATTCGAATCGCATCGCCCGCCCGAGGCTATCGGTGACAGACGTATTGAGGTTGCCGGTATACTGGAAATACTGCGCGTAGCCATCCGGCTGGGTAATTTGTTGCAGCAGACCTGAATTGTCGTATTCATACCTTGTTCCGTCAGATGCCCTGAAACTGACACCGGATGCCGACACTGAAAGTGATCCGTTGTAGTTGGCGCGCGAAGCCCAGGTATTCGTTCCTGGCGTAGCGCCCCCGACGGGATAAACCATGCTCCAGGATCCGGCCGACGATTTCCTGAAGCTGAACTGTTCGGACGACGGCATCACGACATGCACGAGATCGTTGGTTGCCGCCAGTTCCGGCCTGATGGCACCGGATTTCAGGTCATAGGCAGCACTTGAATCAAAATCGGTCCGCCAACCTCTGCCGGTGCGGCTCTTGGCGGCAAAGCGGGCGCCATCGGTGAACAGATGATCGATGGAAGAATAGTGGCGCGCGAATCGAAATGTGCGCGGTTCGGCCGATTCCCAATCAACCGTGCTTTGGATCTTTTTCCCGTTGATCAACTCAACGGGGTTGGCAAGTTTGAGGGGACAATTGGCGGTTTTTGGTATTGGTTCGCATAGCTTTTCGTCCGTTTGCCCATCGCCGATGGTGTTGCATGAGTATGAAGCGTTTGTCCCCGACTCACCCAGAACACCGACCCGATTTGTGCAATAAGCCAGACGTGGATTATTTGACGATATGTCACAAATGTCAGGTCCTATGGAAGGAAACTCGCAGGCGTGCATGATCAAAGCGACGGTTATTCCGGTGCCGCTCCCGCCTGGATGGGGTATGTCCTGCACCCCGGTACAGGCACCTGAGACAGTATTGTTCCCGTCCCATGTGCCGGAAGCTTGGCTTTGCTGCAGTGACGCAGCAAGTGCAAACGGGGTAACGAGCAATGCCGCCAGGAGAGAGGAAAATTTCATCCAATTGACTCTCAAAAGATTGATATTGTCTCGTGATATTAGATCGATGGATAGCCAAGGCGCCTCACCAACCACGCCACTGGATCTGGCGATCACCATGGGTTTCGTAGCGTCAGGTTGAATTTCAATCGGCCGTAACGTCAAGTGACTGCCCATCGATATCCACGTGTTTCGGAAATCGTCTGGCGTCTTCGAGAGCAGGTGGTCTGTTCCGGCTGAAGGCGGGGGAATGGACCGATGACACCTCGATGGCTCTGACTCTGGGGGAGTCACTTCTTGCCAATGATCTATTCGACGAGAAGGACCTCTTGCAGCGTTTCTGCGACTGGGCGGACAAGGGAGATTACTCGCACAATGGACGGTGCTTCGACATCGGCATGACGGTGCGTGGGGCGCTGGCGCGGTTCGACAAGACCGGAGATCCGGTGGCGGGCAGCACCGATCCGCAGTCGGCGGGGAATGGCTCCTTGATGCGGCTTGCCCCGGTTCCTATCCGTCTCCCCTTCGCGCCGGACAGGTTGGAAGAGGTCGCTCGCCGCCAGAGCCGCACCACCCATGGGGCGGAGGAGGCGGTCGAGGCATGTGCTGCCTATGCCGGGCTTATCGCCAAGGCCATCAGGGGTGAGAGCAAGGAAGTAGTCTTATCTTCTAGTTCACGCTATTGGCCAGCACGGGGGGCAGCCGCCATGCGGATGGAAACGATCCGCTGGCACCGGGGCCAAGTCCGGGGATCGGGCTATGTCATCCATAGCCTTGAAGCGGCACTCTGGGCGGTGGGCAATGCGGGCTCCTACCGCGAGGCGGTGCTGCTGGCCGCGAACCTCAGTGAGGATGCGGACACAACCGCCGCCATCGCCAGCCAGCTTGCCGGAGCCCTTTGGGGTGTCACCGGCATACCTGGGGCGTGGCTCACCAGGCTTGCATGGCGCGAGCGCATCTCTGATCTCGCCGACAGGAGCCGCTGACCATGACAGCACGTAACAGCCTCACCCATCCGCTGCAGATCGCCGAGGTCACGGCACCCGGCATGATAGGCGGAATCGGGGCGGACCTGTTCAAAATCCCTGTTCATTGCCGGAGACAAGTTCGCCGCAGACTGCCTCCACAGCCAATCATTTCCATGAGTGTTGCCACAACTCCTGTCGTCGGAAAAAGAAACGTTATTTCAAGGACTTGTCGGCAGGGATGCGTTCCTGTCTGTTCCAGAGGCAGGACGTTCCTTGGCTCTCTGGCAATCCGCTTGCTCTCGTTGTCGAAATGCGAACAAGTCGAGATGAGAACCTTCAGTTCTCTCAAGGATGGATCGCCAATGCTCCTGCCCCGTGCCGGTTCAGGCGACAAGAGTTGCTGTATCATTCGCCGGGGCGCCGAAAAGCCTGTTGCCCACCAGGATTCCAAACAAGGCTAATCTACCGCAAATCATTCCACGGGGAGCAACTGATCGAAACCTCTCACATGCCTTCTTCCATCACCCGCGGCCGATCCTTTTCCGTGTCTTCGACCTCTGTCATCGTGGCCTCGGTCAGCAGCAGGATGCTGGCGACGGACACGGCATTCTCAAGGGCGATACGCACCACCTTGGTCGGATCGATGATGCCCGCTTCCACCAGATCACAATAGGTCTTCCGGGCGGCATCAAAGCCGGTGCTGCCTGTGCTCTCCAGCATCTTGGAAATGACGACGCCGCCATCGACAGCCGAGTTTTCGGCAATCTGCCGCGCGGGTGCGGAAAGTGCCCGCTTGAGGATCTGCACACCGGTCCGTTCGTCGCCTTCCGTCGCTTTCTCAAGTTCGGCCAATGCCTCCGTGCAGCGTAGCAGGGCGAGGCCGCCACCCGGCACGATGCCTTCAGCGACCGCAGCCTTGGTGGCGCTGATGGCATCGTCCAGTGCATCCTTGCGCGCCTTCATTTCGGACTCGACCGGCGCCCCGGCACGGATGACGGCGACGCCACCTGAAAGTTTGGCGAGGCGCTCTTGCAGCTTCTCCTTGTCATAGTCGCTGGTGGACTTGGCGATTTCCGACTTCAACTGGCCGATGCGCCCATCGATGGCCGGGCGCTCGCCGGCCCCGCCCACGATCGTCGTGTCGTCCTTGTTGACGACAACACGTTTGGCCCGGCCCAGTTGATCGAGTGTCACGGCTTCCAGCTTGAGGCCCAATTCCTCGGCGATCACCTGTCCGCCTGTCAGGATGGCGATGTCCTGCAGCATGGCCTTGCGGCGGTCGCCGAATCCCGGCGACTTCACCGCGCAACTCTTGAGGGTGCCGCGCAGATGATTGACGATAAGCGTGGCCAAGGCTTCGCCCTCCACGTCCTCGGCGATAACCACCACGGGCCTGCCGGATTTCGCGACCTGTTCCAGCAATGGTACGAGATCGTTCAGTACACCGATCTTCTTGTCGCAGGTGAGGATATAGGGGTCCTCGAGTATGGCCTCCATGCGTTCGGCATTGGTGACGAAATAGGGAGAGATGAAGCCACGATCAAACTGCATGCCTTCGACGACTTCCAGCACGGTCTCGGTGGTCTTTGATTCTTCGACGGTGATGACGCCTTCGCTGCCGACACGCTCCATGGCATCGGCGACAAGACTGCCGATGACCTCGTCATTGTGTGCCGAAAGTGCTGCGACCTGGGCCTTCTCCTTACGCGTTGTGACCGGGCGGGACAGCGCCTTCAGCGCTTTGACTGCAGCCTCCGTCGCACGTTCGAGACCGCGTTTCATGTCGATGGCGCTGGCGCCTGCAACGACATTGCGTGTGCCATCGGCAAATAGCGCATGAGCCAGAACGGCTGCCGTACTCGTGCCGTCACCCACCGCCTCACCCGTACGCTCCGAGGCCTGACGCAGCATCTGTGCGCCGAGATTTTCCTCCGGATCCTTGAGGCTGAATTCCTTGGCGATCGTGACGCCGTCGTTGCAGACGAGCGGCGCACCCCATTTCTTCTGGATGAGAACCGACTTCGACTTGGGACCGAGTGTGACCCGGATTGCATCCGCAAGTTTTGCAGCGCCGCGGAGAACCTTTTCACGTGCCTCGGAATGAAACAGAACCTGCTTGTAGGCCATGGCGAACATCCCTCCTCATGGCATGCGGATACGTCAGAACAGGCTTCCAATTACGATACGATGCCATGGGCCGGCGCTGATTCAGATCAACAAATCCGCGCCACAGTTGAGGTATTTGTTTCAAATCCGATCGCCGTCCCGCGATGCGGCGAAGCTCAGGGACTTCAACGATGATCAGTCGTCGCAAGATACCGGCAACCAATTTGGCCATCGCCGAATCCTTCCGCCAGGCGGCAGCTCTTCTCGAGCAGCAAGGCGCCAGCCCGTTCCGGGTTGCCGCTTATCGCAAGGGTGCCGATGCCATTGAGTCGCTGGACGGCGACATTCGGAACATCGCGAGCCGTGGTTTGGAGGCACTTGAAGCTCTTCCGCATATTGGCCGGGGACTGGCGGCGGCCATCCTGGAAATTGTCGACACTGGCCATTGGTCGCAACTCGACCGTCTGCGAGGGACATTGGAGCCCGAGGCATTGTTCCAGACGATCCCCGGGATCGGACAGTCAATTGCCCGCGACATACACGAGAATTTGCATGTTGATTCTCTGGAGGCCCTGGAAGTGGCTGCCCATGACGGGCGGCTGGCCTCCGTGCCCGGAATAGGCCCGCGGAGAGCGGCGGCGGTCAGGCACGCACTCTCCGCCATGCTGTCCCGCCGCCGGCCTGTGCCTGATGTGAACACCTCCGCGTCGGAGAGTGAGCCGCCCGTCGCCGTGCTGCTCGAGGTCGACCAGGAATACCGCAGCAAGGCAAGCGCCGGAGCGCTGCAGCTGATCGCACCCAAACGCTTCAATCCGGAGGGCAAGGCCTGGCTTCCAATTCTCCACACGGAACGGTCACCCTGGCACTTCACCGCCTTGTTCTCGAATACGGCTAGGGCCCATGATCTCGGAAAGTCCTCCGACTGGGTGGTGATCTTCTATTCTTCGGATCACCATCACGATGGACAGTGCACGGTCGTCACGGAGACCAGTGGACCTCAGCGCGGCCTGCGTGTGGTGCGTGGCAGGGAGCGTGAAAGTGCGGTGGTATAAGTTCAACGGGACGGCCTACCATGGCCCGAAGAGCTTGACCGTTGTATGCAATTCAGACTTCCGGTTCCACTGCGGGCGGTGTCGCCCGGGCGAAGCGAGGTAGCGATGACCACAGAGCCAAACCAGAACGGTGCCGCCGTACCGCTGCCGGCCGCGACACTGCGAAGGATCTGCGATGCCTCACAGCTTGGCTTCAAGTCGACAGCCGAGCTGGATCCGGTCGATGATCTGATTGGTCAGGACAGAGCCCTTTCAGCCTTGGCCTTTGGCGCCAACATGCGGCAGGACGGCTTTAACGTCTTTGCACTTGGGCCTGCAAGGTCGGGCCGGCATGGCGCCATCCGGCGCTTTCTCGAGCGCCGGGCTGCCACGGAAGCGATTCCGGATGACTGGATCTATGTCAACAATTTCGCCGCTCCGGACAAACCAAAGGCCATCCGTTTGCCGCCAGGAACGGGTTCCAGACTCAAGGCGGCCATGACCGAGCTGGTTGACGATCTGAGTTCGGCCATTCCCGCCATGTTTGAATCGGAGGATTGCCGCAACCGGCGCAAGGGCATCGACGATGACTTCGAGGCGGCGCAGGAAAAAGCCTTCGAGGGATTGCGGCAAAAGGCCCAGGCCGAAAACATCGCCATTCTAAGGACGCCGATGGGTTTCGCCCTGGCCCCTTTGAGCGGCGGGCAGATCGTCAAGCCAGAAGCCTTCAATGCCTTGCCCCAGTCGCAGCGCGAAGAAATAGAACAGAACATCGAGAAGCTTCAGAAGGAACTCGAAACCACGCTGCGCGAGGTGCCTAAGCTGGAGAAGGACCGGCGCCAGAAGATTCGCAAACTGAATAGTGAATTGGCCGAATTGGTCGTCGGGCTGTCGATTAAGGACATTGCCCGCCAGTTTGAAGGCAGTCCTGAAATCAGCACCTATCTTGGCGACGTCCGGACCGATCTGATTGCCAATGCCGAAATGTTCCTGCAGCCACATCAGCAGGATGAAGAAAGTGCCTTCGGCGGCGCGGCGCGTCTGCTGACAAAGCATCCGCTGTTCGCACGTTACTCACTCAATGTGCTGGTCTCGCATTGCCCGGATGGTGCCCTGCCAAGTCCGCCCTGCGGCGCACCTGTGGTTTTCGAGGAACATCCGACACTGACCAACGTCTTTGGGCGCATCGACCACCGCGCAATGATGGGCGCGCTTGTCACCGACTTCACGATGATCAAGCCGGGCGCGCTCCACAAGGCGAATGGCGGTTATCTGGTCATCGACGCCATGCGCGTGCTGACCGAACCCCTGGTGTGGGATGCATTGAAACGCTGTCTGCGCAAGAAAACCATCGAGATCACATCGGCTGCCGAGGAGCTTGGCTTGTCAGCCACCGAAACGCTGACCCCTGATCCGGTTCCATTGTCCATCAAGGTGGTGATGGTGGGCGAGCGCCGCATCTATTATCTCCTTGCCAGCCTCGACCCGGATTTTGAAGATCTGTTCAAGATCCAGGCCGACTTCGATGACGTGATGGAACGCACGCCCGGCGCCGTCTTGAGTCTTGCACGGTTGATTGCGACCATGGTCAGGCGGGAGGGTCTGCTGCATCTGACCGGAGCGGCGGTGGCGCGGCTGGTCGAGGAAGCATCGCGTGAGGCAGAAGATTCCGAGCGCCTTTCGCTACGGATCGGGAGCTTGGGCGATGCCGTCCGGGAATCGCATTTCTGGGCCTCGCAGCGCAAGCAGCCCGAAATCAGTGTGGACGATATCGAACGCGCCATCAAAGAGCGCCGCTATCGCAGCGAGCGCATCCGTGACCGTTCTCTCGAAAGCATCTCCCGGAAGCTGCAACTTGTCGATACTGCCGGCGAGAAGGTGGGGCAGATCAACGGCCTTTCAGTCATCAGCCTTGGAAGCCTCTCGTTCGGCAAGCCGTCGCGCATCACCGCACGGGTCCGCATGGGCAGCGGCAAGGTGATTGATATCGAGCGCGAAGTGGAACTGGGCGGGCCCATCCATTCCAAGGGTGTGCTTATCCTGTCGAGTTATCTCGCGTCCCATTTCGCGCTCTCGGTTCCTGTATCCTTGTGGGCCTCTCTGGTATTCGAGCAATCCTATGGTGGCGTTGAAGGCGACAGCGCCTCGTCGGCGGAGCTTTACGCTTTGCTCTCGGCGCTGGCCGAGGTTCCCATCCGGCAATCCATTGCGGTGACCGGATCAGTGAATCAGTTCGGCGCGGTGCAGCCGATTGGCGGCGTCAACGAGAAGATCGAAGGCTTCTTCGACATCTGCAACGGCCGCGGCTTGACCGGGGAGCAGGGTGTTCTCATTCCGGCATCCAATGTCGTGCATCTGATGCTGCGGAAAGATGTGGTGGCAGCAGCAGAGGCGGGAAAGTTTCACATTTACGCGGTCTCCTCAATTGACGAGGGGATATCAATCCTGACAGCAATGCCTGCCGGAGTGCGGGGAGCCGGTGGGGTATTTCCTCCGGAATCGATCAATGGTCGCGTTGAAGCGAAGCTGATCAGCTTCGCCATGGCCCGCCAGGCCTTCGGCCAGCATGACGGCGACGAAGACAGCAAGGCCAGGAAGAAGTCATGACCGAGGCCCCACGACAACCACCACAGCGCATTCTCGTCGCCATCAGCGGCTCGCAGGAATTTCATATGACCATCGATGCGGCTGTCAACCTCGCTGCCGGATTCGGTACGGCTCTGCAATGCGTCATTGTCGAGCACGAAGATCTGATGGCGCTCACCGGCCTGCCCTTCGCGCGCACCTTCGGGCGGAGCGGAATGTCATCGGCAGTCACGCTGGAAGGCGTCACCGGTTATTTTCGGCGCCTGGCGCGGTCCGTCGAACATGAACTGGGCGAGCGGTGTACGCGCTTCAATGTGAGATGGACGCTTGCGCGGCCGCAAGGCGACTATGTGCGTGAACTGGTGGCATCGGTGGAGTACGGAGATGTCGTCGTTGTCAGCCGCGGCGATGCCTCGGCCGGCCCGGGCCCACTGCTTGCCATGTTCAACACCATCCTCGAGAAGGCTGCAGCCGTGGTCATTCCGGCTGCGAAACCGCCGAAGGGGGGGCGTGTGCTGGCACTCTCAGGCGGAACAATGGATGGCAAGGCCAGAGCACTGGCGCATGACATCGCACTGGCAACAGGCCGTCAATTGGCCGTTGTGCCACCAACGGAATTCCTGACGTCTGGACCGCACGCTGCCATCGTCGTTGCGCCGATCGAATTCGCCGAAGTCATGGGGGCAACTCGCTTCCTGCACTCGATTGAAGCCATGGGCGCGGCTGCAGTTCTGGTTTAGAGCAACCGGCGCTCAATTTAGCGTCGATAGATGGCTCCAGCATTTTGCATCTGGCGCATCTTTCTTCTCACAAGTGGTTCCAGTTGCTTGTCCGATGCGTCAGGGCACAAGCACCGCAGCACCGGAAATGCTGCCATTGCGCAGCTGTGCAATGGCGTAATTGGCCTCCGCCAGGGGGAACACCGTTGTCTGTGCGACCACCGGGATGGTCCGCGCCAGTGCCAAGAACTCGGTCGCATCCTGCCGCGTGAGGTTGGCCACGGACCTGATCACCCGCTCGCCCCACAGCAAGCTATAGTCAAAGGCCGGAATGGTACTCATGTGGATGCCGCCACACACCACGGTGCCGCCCTTGCGTAGCGACTTCAGGGCTTGTGGCACGAGGTCCCCCACGGGTGCGAAAATGATCGCCGCATCGAGAAGTTCCGGTGGCGCTTCATCCGATCCGCCGGCCCAGGCGCAGTCAAGGCTCATGGCAAGAGTCTGGGCCGCCGTGTCGCCGGGGCGGGTGAAGGCGAAAATCTCACGATTGTCGAAATTCGCCACCTGGGTCAGAAGATGCGCCGCTGCGCCAAAACCGTAAATGCCGATACTGCCGGCTTCGCCTGCGAGTTTCAACGCGCGATAGCCGATCAGCCCGGCACAGAGGAGGGGCGCCAGCGTTGCGGCATTTGCCGACTCATCGAGCGGGAAGCAGTAGCGCGCGTCAGCGGTGCAATACTCCGCATAGCCACCATTGATGTCATATCCGGTGAAGGCGGCGAAGTCGCACAGGGTCTCGTGGTTCTCGGCACAGTAATCGCAAACGCCGCATGTCGATCCCAGCCACGGCACACCGATGCGCATGCCAGGAACCAGACCCGTGACGCCTGCACCGGTGCTCACCACGCGTCCGACAATCTCATGTCCGGGAATGAGCGGCAGCTTCGGGTGCTTCAGATCGCCGTCGAGAATGTGGAGGTCCGTGCGGCAGATGCCGCAAGCCTCGACTCGGATCAGAACCTGACCGGGTGCCGGTTCGGGATCGGCGACGATTTCCTGGCGCAGTTCCTCTCCGGCGCGATGCAGAACCATGGCCTTCATGACGGTGTGGCGGCTGCCTTCATCAGTGCAATGACCTCATCGTCGGGAACCTGATGGAAGTCGGCATAGAACTGGCCGATGGCGTAGAAGGGGCTTGGACGCTGCAGGCACACGAGATCGTCAACCTCGGAGTTGAGTTCAGCCACAGTCATCTCTGAGCCGACCGGAACTGCGAGAATGAGGCGCTTCGGCTCGCGGCGGCGCAATGCGGCCAGTGCGGCACGCACTGTGGTTCCGGTTGCTATGCCGTCATCGACGACAATGGCGCTACGGCCTGCAATTTTCTCGGGCGTGCGGCCGCTCAGATAGAGTTTGCGCCGGCGTTCGATCTCCTCCAGCTGAACCTTCATCAAGTCTTCGATCTCGTCACGGTGAAGACCCACCATCGACATGACATCGTCATTCAAAACAAGATCGGGCCGCTCGCCGTCGACCACGGCAGCGGCGGCAAGCTCGGGCTGCCATGGTACGCCGATCTTGCGGACCAGCAGAAGATCGAGTGGTGCCTTCAGGGCCTTTGCAACTTCGGCCGCCACAGGCACGCCGCCGCGCGGCAGGGCCAGCACCACAGGGTGAACGATGTGCATCGCGGCAAGCCGCCGGCCGAGTTCCCTCCCTGCCTCTTCACGTGTCGCAAAACCCTCGAACCTCATGCCGCACTCCGCTGCCCAAGGTATTGGCTGAACCATTGTACGGCCAATGATACCACCTGGTCGAGCGTTCCGGGTTCCTCAAAGAGATGGGTTGCCCCGGCCACGATCTCGAGGCGTTTGATGCTGTGCAGCTTGACAAGTGCTGCCTGGTTCATGGCGATGACCGGCTCATCGAAACCACCAACGATCAGCAGTGTCGGCGCCGTCACGCGGTCAAGGACGTCCATCGCGAGGTCGGGCCGGCCACCACGGGAAACGACTGCCGAAATGTCCTCGGCCCTGTCGGCTGCCGCATGGAGCGCAGCTGCCGCACCGGTGCTGGCCCCGAACAGGCCGATGGGCAGGTGCTTCAAACGGGCATCGCGGCGCACCGCATCGATCACTTCCAACATCCGCCCGGCCAGCAGCGGGATGTCAAACACGTTGCGTCGATCCGAAGCCTCTTCCTCGGTCAACAGGTCGAAAAGGATCGTCGCGAAACCATGCCCATTGAGTGCATCGGCAACCAGACGATTACGCGGACTGAGCCGGCTCGATCCGCTTCCATGAGCGAAGATGACAAGACCTGCTGCTTGATCCGGCAACTGCACGTCCGCTTCGAGCCGCTGGCCTCCGATTTTCACCGGTGCGCCTCTGTGCGACGGGTCAACACTGCGATGACGTGATGTTCGGGCCTCTCTGGCGTGGCCAGCGGTGCAGCATAGACTTCGACAAGATGCCGCTTGCCCGGGTCTTCCTTCACCTCGAACATGACGGAATAGGGTTCGTCCTTGTGCGACACGAGATCGAAGAGATGGCGCAGCCGCACCGCGATGCGCTTGTCGGCCACTTCTCCGGGTTCATGACCCTCGATGCCGAGCGCAAGACGGGCCACATTGCCGGCCCGGGAGACGATCCAACGCCGGTCACCGTTGATCGCCAGATGCGCCTCGAAGACGTGTGGCCGAATGAATTGCGGCAGTTGCGTCATGTCCTCTTCGGATGGCCTTACCTTGCCTTGGCGTTTCTTCAGCCAGAATTCGGCTGCGGCTCGCAGCACAGGATCGGTGGGCATCGCCGCGTCAATGCGCAGGAAGAGATGAACCTGCTGCTCCGTCAGTGGATCGAGTTCGGTCATTGTCTCACCTTGCCTTGCTCTGTCAGTTTCTCGGTGAGGTAGTCGACCGCCGAGGCCAGCGTGGTCAGCCGCTGATAGTCTCTCTCTGGTAGTTCGAGCGCCGTCGCATGGTGAAGGCCGGCGATGAAATTCAGAAAGTCCATCGAGTCGAATTCGAACTGCTCATTGAATCGGATATCGGGATCAATCGCTTCACCCTCGAGATCAGGGGCTACATCATAGAGTGTCCGCTTCACGAGTTCGGCCAACGCTTGGGGAGTCATAGGGCCTCCGGTTTCTTCAGGTATTGTTCGACGGCCTTGAGAAAGCGTAATGCCAGCCGCCCATCATTGACGCGATGGTCTCCGGCCAAGGTGAAGGTGGCGATCTTTCGTGGTTCCAGCCTGCCATCGACGACCCATGGCCGCACGGCGATCTGTCCCACGCCGATGATCGCAACCTGCGGCGGGTAGATGATCGGCAACACCATATCTGCCGAGTCATCGCCAAGGTTCGAAATGGTAACCGTGGCTTCGCTCAGCTCGGAACTGCGCAATCGGCCACCGCGCACGCGCGCCACGAGATCGGTGAGCCGCCGCATGATGTCGTCGAGCGGCAACATTTCCATCATGTCGATCGCGGGGGCGATCAGCCCGCCGCCGCGAAGGGCTATGCCGATTCCCATCTTGATCGTCTGTCCGGGGAGGAACCTGCCATCGGTGAAATGCCCGTTGAATTCCGGCACCTTGCGCAGGGCCAGCGCGCAGGCCTTGATGATGGGAACGGCCGACAGGATCCGTTCAGGCACTGGCCGCTTGGCGTTCTCGGAACTCAGCCAGTCCGACATCACCGTCACGTCGAGTGCCGAGCCAACATAGTAATGCGGAATCTCGCGCTTGCTGCGTGCCATTGCGGCGGCAATCGCCTTTCGCATCTCGTCGAGATCGATACCAATCCTGTGTTTTGGAGGTTGTTGTGGCAGCTGCGCGATCTCGCGAAGTCCAATGATGCCATCGCTGCCGGGTAGAATATGTCCGGGATCGATGCCGGACCGGGCGGCAATGATGCGAGCCACCGGCGTGATACGGAACTGGCCAAGTACATCGATGCTGACCTTTGCCTGCGATGGCAAGGGCTGCGGCGGAACCGCGGCGGCAGGCTGAAGAATTGGCTCGGGCACCGCTGAAACCTGCTCCGCGGGGACCTCACCCGGCATGCGGATGGTTGCGAGCAGTGAGCCAACTGGCAGAGTGGCGCCCAGCGCCGCATGAGTCTGTTCCAGCACGCCGTCGTGAAACACCTCGATCTCGATGGCGCCCTTCTGGGTCTCGACCACAGCGATAATATCGCCGCGTCTGAGAAGGTCGCCAGGATGCTTCAGCCATTCGACAAGCGTGCCCTCGTCCATGTCGGCACCGAGCGAAGGCATGCGGAAATCGGTCATCGGCGCAACGCTCGCTTTACGGCCGCGATGATGTTCGGCACCTGCGGCGTCGCGGCGATTTCGAGATGGCGCGGATAGGGTATCGGCACCTCGGCGCTGCATACCCGTTCGACAGGCCAATCCAGATCGAAGAACGCGGTCTCCATGATGCGCGCCGAAATTTCGGCTGCCAGACTCCCGCTGCGCCAGCCTTCGTCGACGATGACGGCGCGGTGCGTCCTGGCGACCGAGGCCGCAATCGTCTTGTCGTCGAGCGGGCGGAGGGAGCGGAGATCGATGACCTCGCAGGCAATTCCTTCCCTGGCCAATTCATCCGCCGCGGCCAGCACCTTCTTCAGGCTGCCGCCATAGGTGATGAGGCTGACGTCGCTCCCGGCCCTGCGAATGGCGGCACCTTCTAGCGGTTGGGCGAGGGGGCCGGAGTCCTCGATCTCGCCCTCATCATTGTAGAGTGTTGCGTGCTCGAAGATGATGACGGGATCGGGGTCCTCGAGTGCCGTCCACAACATGCCACGCGCATCGGCAACCGTGGCAGGCGCCACCACCTTGATGCCTGGCACATGAGCATACCAGTTCTCGAAACTATGCGAGTGCTGGGCCGCGAGTTGACGTCCGGCACCGGTCGCCATGCGGATCACCACAGGCACCGAAAATTGCCCGCCCGACATGTGGCGGAGGGTTGCTGCCGTGTTGACGATCTGGTCCAGGGCGAGGAGGCTGAAATTCACCGTCATGATTTCGACGATGGGCCGCATGCCGCCCAGCGCCGCGCCGATGCCGGCACCCGTGAAGCCGGCCTCGGACAACGGCGTGTCGCGGATGCGGGCCTCGCCGAACTCCGTCAACAATCCCTTGGAACAGCCATAGGCACCGCCATAGCGGCCGACATCCTCGCCCATGAGGAAGACGCGCGGATCGCGCCGCAAGGCCTCCTGCAGTGCTTCCCGTATGGCCTCGCGATAGGTGATGCGGCGGCTCATGCGACACCTCGTGTTGCAGCGGGAGTCATCACGTCGGTCAGCAGATCGGCCTCGGGTTCCCACGGTGCCGCCTCTGCAAAGGCGACGGCCGCTTCGACCTCGCCTTCGATGTCGCGGTCCAAGGCCGCCACATCCACTTCATGCACGACTCCGGCAGCGATCAACCATGAGTGGAACCGGCGGATCGGGCAGCGCTCCTTCCACATCTCGACTTCCGCCTTTTCGCGATAGAGTTCGGCGTCGAACATCGAGTGGGCGCGGAAGCGATAGGTGCGGTTCTCCAGGAACTGCGGACCGCCGCCATTGCGGATCGCCTGCACGGCGCGCCGGGCAGCGGATTCGACGGCCACCACATCCATGCCGTCGACTGCTTCCGCCGGAATACGATAGCTGGTGGCGTGACGGCAGAAATCGGTCTCGGATTCGGAGCGCTCCAGAGCGGTTCCCATGGCATAGCGATTGTTCTCGCAGACGAAGAGAACCGGCAACTTCCACAGGGACGCCAGATTGAGACTCTCATGGAACTCGCCCTCGGCGGCGGCTCCTTCGCCGAAGAAACAACATGTGACGCGATTGCGCTGTTGCATTTGATCGGCGAGCGCCAGACCCACGGCAAGCGGCAGCCCGCCGCCAACGATGGCATTGCCGCCATAGAAGCGTTGCCCGGCGTCGAAAATATGCATGGAGCCACCACGGCCCCGGCTCGAGCCCGAGGCCTTGCCGTACATCTCCGCCATGACTTCTGTGGCGGGCAACCCACGCGCCAGGGCGTGCCCATGCTCGCGGTAGGTGGCGACGATGGCATCCTCGGGTGTCAACGCCTGCATCACGCCCACCGCATTGGCTTCCTCGCCGATGTAAAGATGCAGAAAGCCCCTGATCTTCTGCTCGCCGTAAAGTTCGGCGGAACGCTCCTCGAAGCGCCTGATAAGCTTCATCTGGCGCAGTAGCTTCAATGCATGTTCCCGGTCGAGGTGGACCCGGGTATCGCCCGCCGCACTCATTGCGAACTCTCCAATGTCGAGGTGTCGCCCTCGGGAAGCCCCAGTTCTCGGGCTTTCAGCAGCCGGCGCATGATTTTTCCGGATCGGGTGCGCGGCAGGCTGTCGGCGAAGGCGATGACCCGCGGCGCAACGGCGGGACCGAGGCGCTTGCGGGCATGCCCCATGAGTTCCTTCAGCAGGTCATCGCTGGCGCTGAAACCGGGACGCAGGCTGACGAAGGCTTTCACGACATCACCGGCCACCGGGTCCGGAATGCCGATGGCAGCGGCCTCGGCGACGGCAGGATGCGACAGCAGGGCGCTTTCCACCTCGAAGGGTCCGATCAGGTGGCCCGCCGACTTGATTACATCGTCGGAGCGGCCGACGAACCAGAAATAGCCGTCGGCATCCCGCTTGGCCATGTCGCCGGTCATGTACCAGCCGTCGGCGAAGCACTTGGCGTAGCGCTCCTCCTCGTTGAGATAGCCCCGGAACATCGACGGCCAGCCGGGCCGCAATGCCAGTTCACCCTCGGCACCGGCCTCGCCGATGGGTTCAATTCCGGCAATGCCGCGCCGTACGATGGCGGCCTTAATACCCGGCAGCGGCTTGCCCATCGAGCCCGGTCTGATTTCCATTGCCGCGGTATTGGCGATCATGATGCCGCCCGTCTCGCTCTGCCACCAGTTGTCGTGGATCGCATGCGCCAGCACCCGCTCGCCCCAGACCACCGCCTCCGCATGCAGGGGTTCGCCCACGCTGGCGATGAAGCGCAGGGCAGAAAGGTCAAAGCGCCTCGGCAGTTCATCGCCGGCCTTGATCAGCATGCGGATGGCGGTAGGCGCCGTGTACCAGACATTGACCTTGTGCTTCTCCAGTGTGGCATACCAGCGCTCGGCATCGAACTCCGCCTCGTCGAGAATGAGCGTTGCTCCAACCGCCAGCGGCGCGACAATCCCGTAGGATGTGCCGGTGACCCAGCCAGGATCGGCGGTGCACCAGTAGATATCGCCGGGCTTCAGATCGAGCGCATGGCGGGCCGTTGCCTTGTGGGCGATGATCGCGGCATGAACATGCATGGCGCCCTTGGGCTTGCCGGTTGTGCCGCTGGTGAAATGCAGGATGGCCAGATCCTCTGCCCCGGTTGCGGCAATCTCGAATTGGCTCGAGGCATTCTTCATGAGCACATCAAAGCTCAGGCCTCCCGGTCCGCCATCGGTCAGAATGACGTGCTTGAGGAAAGGCAGATCGGCGAGGATCGGAGCGATCTTGCGGGCAAAATGCCGGCTGTTGGTGAGGATGACCGCTGGCTTGGCGATCAGCATACGGGCCTTGACGGGCTCCGGGCCAAAAGCCGAGAACAACGGACAGAAGATGGCTCCCAGTTTCCACACACCCAACGCTGCGATGTGAAGTTCCGGCACGCGGCCCAGCAGCGAGAACACCCGTTCACCCTTGCCGACACCCAATGCCCGGAGCGCATTTGCGAAGCGATTGCTGGCAAGGCTCAATTCGCCATAGCTGAAATCCCGGCGGTCTCCGCCCGTCCCAATCCAGCGAATTGCCGTTTGGTCCGCCTTGCCCTCATGCACGTGGCGGTCGCAGGCCTCATAGGCGATATTGAGGCCCGCGCTGCCGGGGAGGCGCGCAACGTCCAAGCCTGCCTTAAGCCAGAACCCATCCGAGTCGACCATGCGTCATCTCCCGGCAGCAACAGCTTCACTTGATGCTCTGTTTTTAGTCAACCACTCGCCATGCGCTTTGACTCATCTCAAAACCGCGAGAATTGAAGAAGCATCAATCTCAATGCCGGTGTCTGTGCACTGGCCCCAAGTCCGGACTGGCCACCCGGGAATTGAAGCGACATTCGGCATAGCCGCTGCCACTCAATCCCACGCACTGGATTGCCAGCTTCGGGAACCAAGCATCATGCAAGCACGGTCTACGGCCGCTCGTTGCTCCGCAACATCCACACGGAGAGAGCGATGAGGACGAGCGAGGCGGCGACGATGAGTGTGCCCACGGCATTGATCTCTGGCGTGATCCCGCGCCGCATGGTCGACCAGATGTACATGGGCAGCGTGTTGTCACGCCCCGTGAGGAAAAAGGTCACGGGGATTTCGTCGAACGACAGCGTGAATGAAAGCAGTGCCGAACCAATGATCGCAGAACGGATGTTGGGCAGGACGATATAGAAGAACGTCTCCCAGGGCTTGGCGCCGAGGTCGGCCGCTGCCTCCTCCAGATTGCGATTGAGGCGTTGGAGGCGCGCAAACACCTGTGTCACGACGACGGATAGCAATGCGGTGGCGTGGCCAATGATGACGGTCTCGAGGCCGAGACGGAAGCCCATGAGTTTGAACAGGTTCAGCATCGCGATACCGGTGATGATGCCCGGCAGCACCAATGGCAGCAGCACCAGGCGGCGGAACAGCGTCTTGCCCGGAAAGTTCATGCGGTCGAGCGCGAATGCCGCTGGCACGCCAATGACGACGGTGAGGGCCGTGGCAAGCGTTGCCACATAGAAGCTGTTGAACAGCGCTTTCTTGAGATCGCTGTTGCCAAACAATTCCTCGTACCATTTGAGGGTGAAGCCCGACAGCGGCAGCGTCAGCGTGTTGGAGTCATTGAAGCTGAAGATGATCAGAACGGCGACCGGAAGATAGAGATAGGCAAGAATTGCGGCGATGGCCGCCCCGAAGACTCCGTCACCGATCCGGCTTGCCGTATAGTTCTGGGAGGTTTCCGCCATGGCTAGCCTGTTGCAATCCGTTCTGCTTTTTGCAGCCGGTCGGAAAGCTCGATGATCGCCAGCACGATGACAAGCATCAATATGGCGAGTGCGGACCCCAGCGGCCAGTTGAGCGCGGTTCCATACTGCGAGGTGATGACATTCGAGATCATGCTTCCATCAGGCCCCCCGACGAGAATGGGTGCGATGAAGTCGCCGAAAGTGAGGCAGAAGGTGATGGTGGCGCCGGCAAGCACACCCGGCAGTGACAGGGGCCATATCACCTTGGTCAGCACGCCGAGGGGTGGAACGCCGAGGTCGCTTGCCGCCTCCACGAGATTGCGTGGAATCTTCTCAAGCGAAGTGTAGATCGGCATCACCATGAAGGGAATGAAGATATAGGTGAGAGTGAGCACCATCGAGAACTGATTGTAGAGCAGTACGTCGGTGGGCGCGCTGAGCAAGCCCGACCAGACGAGGAAAGAGTTGAGCACACCCTGGCTCCCAAGGATCGTCTTCCAGGTGTAGGCCCTGAGCAGGTAGGAAACCCACAGGGGAAGGATGACCGCCATATAGAGAAACAGCCGCACCCGTGCCGATCGCACCTTGAAGACAAGGTAGTAGGCAAAAGGATAGGCAATCAGCAAAGAGAAAAAAGTCACCAGTAACGCAATGCGCATCGTGCGCAGCAGAACCTGATAGTATTGCGGATCGGCAAAGATCTGCACATAGTTGCCGAACTGGAAGGCTGGTTCGAAGGTGGGATATTTCTTGATCCAGAAACTGTATGTGAGAATGATCATGTACGGAACGAACATGAACACGATGGCCCACACGAGCGGCGCGGAGAGCACCGCCAGCCCGAGATAATTGACGGGAAGCTTGCGCTCTTTCACCGGCTGTCCTCCCGGAAAAGGGCGATGCTGTCGGGGTCGGCGGCAAAATGCACCGGCTGTCCGGCATCCGGCAAGGCACCGAGGTCCCGCGAGGCATTCAGCTGCCGGTCGCACAGAAACACTTCGCCGGAGGCGAGGCGGCAGCGAAGCCTGACGCTGTTGCCATGGAAAAGGCGCTCTTCGACGGTGCAGGCGATGACGTTGGCCTCTTTCGCTCCGGCATTAACGATCCTCAGTCGCTCGGGCCGGATGGCAGCGAGTGCGCGCTGGCCCGGTGAAAATCCTGGAAGCGGCAGACAGCGCAGCCTCAGTCCCTGCCGCTCGAATGCTATGCCGTCCGCAACAGAAACGATGGTGCCTTCGACGATGTTGGATGTGCCGACGAAACTCGCCACATAAGTGGAGGCTGGCCGGTCGTAGAGATCGCTCGGCGTTCCGGCCTGCGCGATGCGGCCTCGATGCATCACGACAATGCGGTCCGACATGACCAGAGCCTCTGTCTGGTCATGCGTGACCATGATGAAGGTAATGCCAAGCTTGTTGTGAAGATGTTTCAGTTCGACTTGCATCGCCTCCCGCAGGTTTGCGTCGAGAGCCGAGAGCGGCTCGTCGAGGAGGAGCACGCGCGGGCGCCTGACGATGGCGCGGGCGAGCGCCACCCGCTGGCGCTGACCGCCCGACAGTTGATGCGGCATGCGGTCGGCCATTGCGGAAAGCCCGACCAGTTGCAGGGCGCTTTCGACTCGCTTGCCGATTTCTGCGCGGTCGAGCTTCTGGCGCTCGAGCCCGAAGCCGACATTCTTTGCGGCAGTGAGGTGAGGAAACAGCGCATAATCCTGAAAGACCATGTTCACATCGCGCCGATAGGGCGGGAGAAAGGTCACGTCCTTTCCATCCAGACGGACTGATCCACTGTCTGGCATCTCGAATCCGGCCAGCATGCGGAGGAGTGTCGTCTTTCCGCAGCCCGATGGCCCGAGGAGCGTGACGAATTCGCCTTCTGCGACATGGAGCTGAACATTGTCCACGGCAACCACCTTGCCGCCGAAAGTCCGCGACACACCGTCGATCTCGATGATGGATTTCATCGCTTCTCTCCCGCACTGCCATGGTGTGGCCGTGCCGTTCTGCTTGTCATGACCACCTCCTGCTTCAATCTTGCCTGGCGCACCACGGGCGACATGCGAGCGCCTGCGCAGTCTCCTGTCAAGCCGGCCTCCCCGGATTGACCAGATCCTTCATGGCTGCAACTGCTGCTCCGGGCGTCGTGATGACACGGCCTTCAAAGCCTGACGCTTCTAGCGTCGATGCCGCCCGCGCGAGCGAGAATTGTCCCAGTACGACTGCATCGCTTCCAGCGAGTGAACTGGCTGCCTCGGCAACCAGCCGGTCATGTTCGGCACCGTTACCACTTTTCAAGGCGGCGAGCGCGCCGTGTGCAATCACCGTCTGGATTGCGACAGACATATTTCGGACTTCCGCCATGTCCAGCAATTCGCGCTCGAGTGCCAAGGCCGAGGGCGCGAAACTGACAACCAGACCCAACCGCCTTCCGCGCATGAGTGCCGCCGCGAAAGCCGATTCATTGGGCCGCAATACGGGGACTGATAGCTGCGGCTTTACGGCGTCGATTGCCGGTCCAAAAGCCGAGCAGGTAAACAATAGGCCTGCAGTCTTGCCGTTCCGCCCGCAAGTGGCGGCGGCATAGTTGGCTAGTGTCTGGAAGCGCTCCATCATCGGCGCGTCGAGACGGCCCGCCGCCTCGCGGTCGACCGCAAGCGAGGTGTCGAGGAGGTCAAAGGCGTAAGCCTCGGGCCAATGCTCCGCAAAGGCCGCATGCGACGGCAGAACCGAATCCGATAGGGCATGGATCAGCGCAATGCGGGCCGCAGTCATGTCTCTGCCTTCTGCCTGGCGCCAAGCACCGCGATGAGGCCGCGGTCGCGCCGCAACTCGAGCTCGGCGACGGAAAGCCCCTGCGACTCCTGCCGGATGCCGTCCACGAGTTTTGCGCAAACTTCCGGCGTGAGACTGGGCGAGCCAAGCGTGGCCCAACGGCGCTCCTGGCTTGGGCCCAGGTGCTTGAGATAATGATCGATTCCGCCAGGGCCGCCCCCCAGGTGATAGGCCATGTGCGCGCCGACCACCGACCAGCGCAAGCCGGGACCGTTCACCAGTGCCGCATCGACCTCCGGGACATCTGCGATCCCTTCGGCCACGATGCTGACCGCCTCGCGCCACAGCGCCGAAGCCAACCGGTTGGCGATATGGCCCACGGCTTCCTTCTTGAGCATCACTGGCACGCGGCCGAGCGAACGGTAAAATTCCGCCACGCGAGTGAGAAGCGCAATATCAGGGCCGAAGATCTCGACCAGCGGCATCAGGTGCGGCGGGTTGAAGGGATGCGCCGTGACGAGCCGCTCCGGCCGCTTCATGCCAAGGCTGAGTTCGGACCACACCAACGACGACGTGCTGCTGCTGATCACCAGATGATCCGCCGCCACGCTTTCGATCTCGGCGTAGAGTGCCCGCTTCAGCGGCACATTCTCGGGTGCGTTCTCCTGAATGAGGGAGGCGGCCGACGCAACGTCCCTTACATCGGCGACAACCGACAAATGCCCTTTCGCATTTTGCCCTGAGCGTCCGATTGCATCGAGCTGTTCCACCACCCGCGCCACGCCGTCCGCAAACCGATCCCGCGCCGGTGCCGCAGGATCCCATGCGATCACATCATGCCCGCTTGCGAGGAACAGGCCTGCCCAGCTGATGCCGATGAGGCCACAGCCTGCGATGCCGACCACCGGGAACAGGTCAGGCTTCGTCATCATCGTAGAACCGCGCATGAGCGAGAAGGAAATCCATGCCAGCGAGAATGTCACGTGCGATGGCGCTGCGGCTCGCCTCGCCATTGCCGGAAGCAATCGCCGAGAGTGCCTCGTCATGATAATTGATGGCGATCAGCCCTTCGAGATCGCGGGCCAGATAGCGCAGGAATGGCCCCGCCCTCAGCCACAGCGTTTCGATGAGGCCGAGCAGCACACCCGAGCCGCATTGGGCATATATTCCAAACTTCATCGACTGGTTCAGCTTCAGGTAGTGCAGAATGTCGCCCGTGTGGGTCGCGGCATTGAGATCTTGGGCGAGGCGCTCGAGGCGGGGCAATTCGGATTTTGGCATGCGTGTTGCGGCACGCGCCGCGGCTTCGCCTTCGTTGACGGCGCGCGCTTCCATAAGCTCCTGAAAGAGCTGCCGGGTAATGAATGGCACCGAAACCTGGCCGGAGCCGGTTTGTTGAAGGGCCTGCTCGGCAACGAGCCGCCCCAGCGAGTCACGAACCGGCATGGGGCTGGTCCCAAGAGCTGCCGCAAGGTCGCGAAGCTTCAGCCGCTGGCCTGGTTCGAACTGTCCGGTCATGACGGCAAGCTTCAATTCTTCATAGACGATCTCATGCTTGCGCAAGAACCGGATATGCTTGAGCGGCTGTGCCGCGGCTCCTGCTTGCTTCATGGTCCGGCGTCCGTTTCTTTTCCGATTGACGGTGGCCCGCTTGTCCGAATAGGTTTTGTGATAACAAATTACAACTAACAAGAACGGTTTTGCCGTTCAACAGGGAAACGCCAATCATGAGGAGGAGAATGCCATGACAAACCATGCAACGAATGCGCGCCGCGCCATTGCCACGGGATTGGCGATATTGCTCGCCACCTCGGCACTGGTACCCGCCGCCCATGCGGAGGGCGAGCTCGGCCTCCTGGTCTGGGAAGGCTACGCCGACCAAAGTTTTGTGAAGGACTTCGAGGCGGAAAGCGGCTGCAAGGTTCAGGCAACCTATGTCGGCTCGAACGACGACTTCGTGCCCAAGATGCAGGCGGGCGGAGGCGGTGTCTATGATCTGCTCTCGGTATCCGCCGATGCCTCCGAAGTGGTGATCCGTTCAGGCTTTGCCGAACCGATCGACACCGCCAGGATTCCCGAGTGGAACAATATCTACGAGAGCTTCCGCACCGTCCCGTCGCTCAATATCGATGGCCAGGTGTGGGGCGTGCCGTTTACCTGGGGCGCTAATCCCTTCATTTACCGGACCGACAAGATCGCCACCCCGCCCACCTCCATCGGCGACCTGTGGAAGCCCGAATTCAAGGGCAAGGTTGGCATGTGGGACGACAAGAGCATGCTCTACAACGCGGCGCGCCTGCTCGGTATTGCCGAACCTTTCAAGATGACCGACGAGGAATTGGAGAAGGCCAAGAACAAGCTGATCGAACAGAAGCCTCTCGTCCGCAAGTACTGGACCACGGCGGGTGAGCTGACACAGCTTATGGCCTCGGACGAAGTCTGGATCTCCTATACCTGGGGTGGCCTCATGCTGAACGAGGCGAAGAAGCTCAACCTGCCCGTTGCCGAATTCATGCCCAAGGAAGGTGCTGACGGCTGGGTCGACAATTGGATGATCGTGAAGGATTCGCCCAACCAGGAATGCGCCTACAAGTACATCAATTTCATGATGTCACCCAAGGGCCAGTGCGGCGTGTCGACGGTTACAGGCTATTCCGCATCGAACCCGGTCGCCGCGAAAACCTGCATGTCCGCCGAAGAATTTGCCGCCAAGCACCAGGACGACGTCGCGTATGTGAAGCAGCTTCACATGTGGCAGACGCCAGAGCGGATCGAAGTATATACAAACGTGTGGAACGCCGTGAAGGCCGCACCCTGATCTCGCGGATATAGACCAGGCGGCCGGGTGATTGCGCGGCCATCGGATCTGAGGTGACCGGCGCTTCCAGCCCTCGCCTCAATCCGAGCATGTCGTTTAGACTGGTCCCGAAGGCATCTCTCGGACTCATGCCGATCATGAGCCCGAGGGAACGCGGCGGCATGGTCCGGCGTTGTCCGGGTGGGACGGCTTAACTGGTGGAGGGTTTCATGCCAGCCAAATCAAAAGCCCAACAGAAAGCAGCCGGCACCGCACTGGCGGCCAAGCGCGGCGAAACGCCGGTGAGTGCGCTCAAGGGCGCATCACGCCAGATGTATGAGTCAATGAGCGAAAAGCAACTGGAGGAATTTGCCGAGACCAGCCGCGCTAGGCTCCCCGACCATGTCGACGGTGATTGAAGTGGAGTCGTCATCACCTCATGTTGAATGAAGACCGGCCCTGTCTCACTGCTGAGACAGGGCCCATCGGACGGCGGTTGTCCGTTGATCGTCTTCTACTGGTTTGTGGTTCCACTACCTTGCTGTGTTGAAGGCGTCGCGGGCTCCGAGGCCGGAGGTTGCGGGGCAGGAGCCGCGGGTTCCGGCGGAGCAACCTGTGGCGTTGCCGGCTCATTGCTCTGCGTTGTGTTCGTCCCGGCCGGCGCCGTAACGGGTCCCGGATTGCTGAACATCACGGCGATAAAAATGGCAATGACCGCCACGATGCCGAGGATGATGAGGCCGCTCATCAACCCGAGCGGCGAACTCGACTTAGGGGTGTATGAGGTGCTGGGGCGCGGCGGCGGAATGGTTGCGTCCTCTGCCGTTTCAATGCGCTCGTTGTAAAGATCGGGGTTTGGCTTTCGCGCTGTGGACTGTGCCATGTGCAAACTCCTTCCAGATGTTGACCTGGAAGCTAAACCCTGTGGCCGAAGTTTGGTTCCAGGCAGGGCGGATGTCGTTTGGGAATGGAGTTTGCGCGGCGGCCGCGGCGGCAACCTCCGATGCCCTGCCAGCACGAGCCCTGCGGGCGCCCGGCCTTCACAGGCAGGGCTTACACATACCCGCAACAGCAGAAGGCGACCGGTCCCGTCTTGATAGCCCGGCCATCGGCAAGGAGGTCGATGCGCAAGGTACCGCCGGGGAGATTGACGGTTACGGTGTCACTCGTGAGATAGCCCCGCTTCCGCGCCGCAAACGAGGCCGCACAAGCACCCGTACCGCAGGCTTCCGTCAGGATGCCCGGCCGTTCCCACACCTGCAGGCGAAGGGTATGCCCGTCGATCACCTGCGCCACGCCCACGTTCGCTCCTTCGGTCAACAGAGGATCAGCGGCAATCACCGGCGCAACCGCGGGAATATCAATGGCGTCGAAGTCCGGCACGAAAAATACCACATGCGGATTGCCGAGACTCAGCGCCACGCCGTCCTTCAGTGGTCCACAGGAGATGGGCAGATGCGCCGTATCAGCGTCATGTGCCAGCGGTACCGATTGCCAGTCTGTTCTGATCGGCCCCAGCGTCACGCTCACTTGGCCGCGATCGCCTTTGGCACATTGCAGGAGTCCGCCGAGCGTCTCGATCAGCAACGTGTCGCGGCCTGATTCCTCGAACATCAGATGCGCCATGCAGCGTGTGGCATTGCCACAGGCCTCGGCTTCGGTTCCGTCGATATTGTGGATTCGCATGAAGGCATAGGCGCCGTGCCGAAGCCCTTCTGCCGACGGGGCTTCGATCGCGATCACCTGTTCCGCGCCAACGCCTTCGTGCGCGTCGCAGATTCGGATGATCTCCGCGGGCGGCAACGAGAGATTGCCGTACCTCTGTTCAATGAATACGAAATAATTGCGCAGCCCATGCATCTTGATGAAGGGCCTGCGTCCCGGAACGCCCCGCGGCACCGGCATCGACAGAAAATCGGTCAGTGGCATGGGATGCAACTGAAACCGCCGCGTTCTCGAAGTCAATGTCTGCAATGCATGCCCCGGCCTCACTGGCCGCAGGGAAACGAGTTCTGTGGTTGTTGACAGCGTCACGCAAAAACCACAGCATGACGAAAAAGGTGATCCTTGATCGTGACTTGTCGTGTGCCCGCTCCATTGTTTGTTTGCCGTTCAGTTCTGGGCTTGGCATGAGCGGAGCGGTCTTGTCTTCAGCCGACCGCCGCCGCCCGTGGCTTTTGCTTGCGCCGGCGCTGGTGACTCTGGTCGTGCTGATGATCCTGCCCATCGGCATCATGACGGTCTTCTCGTTCTATCAGTTCGAGACTGCCGGCGTTGAGAAGGAAGTCTTCACCACCGAAAATTGGCGGGAATTCTTCACCGACGGCTTCTATCACATGTTCCTGTGGAAGACCGCGCGGGTTGCTGCGATCACGGCAATCCTCTGTGCGCTTCTCGGATATCCGCCAGCCTATTTTATCGCCATGACCGGCTACAAGCACAAGTGGCTGTTGCTGCTGCTGCTCATCGTGCCGTTCTGGATCAGCTTCACCATCCGGACATTCTCATGGATTCATATTCTCGGCGAGCAGGGCGTCATCAATGTGCTGCTGATGAAGGCCGGAATCATCAGCGAGCCCTTGCGCATGCTCTATACCGAGGGCGCCGTGATCATGGGCATGATTCATTTCCTGCTGCCCTATATGATCCTGAACGTCTATGTCTCGATCGAAGGCATTGATCGCAATTTGATCTCTGCCGCTAGGACACTCGGCTGCACCGCGGGCCAGGCCTTCTACGAAGTGGTGCTCCCGCTATCGCTGCCGGGCCTCATGGCGGGCCTGCTGCTCTGTTTCGTTCTGGCGGCGGGAAGTTACGTGACGCCTGAAATTCTCGGATCGACGCGCGATGCGCTGTTCGGCAACATCATCTTTGACACCATCATGGGGCAGCTCAACTGGCCGCTCGGATCGACGCTGTCGCTCGTCCTGCTTGTCATGCTGGGTGTGATCGCCGCCATCTACAGCCGCTACATGGGTCTCTCACGGGTCTTCAAGGGGCTTGGCGCATGAACGCGACCAACGACAACCGCGGGCTTGGCTGGCGCGCAGTCCAGCTCGTCACGGTGCTGGTCTATATCTTCATGTTCGCGCCGATCCTCGTGGTCATCGTGCTGTCGTTCAACGACTCGCAGTTTGGCGGCTTCCCGATGACCGGATTCAGTTTCCGCTGGTACGCGAAGCTCATGGAGAACGAAGCCGTGCTCAGCGCCTTCCAGACATCGATCTGGGTGGCGGTGCTCACCGCCGTGATCTGCTCGGTGTTGGGTGTCGCCGCCGCCATCGCCCTTGTCCGCTATGAGTTTCCGGGCAAGGAACTGGTCAACACCATCCTGATTGCTCCGGCCCTGGTGCCAGAGACCGTGCTCGGTGTCGGGCTGTTGCTGCTCATGCGCTGGGCGCATCAGCCGCGCACGCTGTGGCTGCTCGTTCTGGGCCACATCATGCTGGCACTGCCGTATGTTGTGCTTGTCGTGCAGGCCCGTCTCATCGGCGTCAGGCGCGTCTATGAAGAGGCGGCGATGTCGCTTGGCGCCAACCGCTTCCAGACCTTTCGCGAAGTCACGCTGCCGCTATTGATGCCCGCCATTGTCGCCAGCCTGCTCCTCGTCTTCACGATATCTTTCGACAATATCACCGCGAGCATGTTCTGGCGCCCATCGGGCGTCGAGACCATGCCGACGCAGATCCTGTCGATGCTGAAAGTCTCCATCAGCCCGGAAATCAACGCCCTGGGCACCTTGATGATTGTCGTAACCGTGGGGCTGCCGCTCCTGGGAGGCGGGCTTGCCCGCTACCTGGCGCGCAGCGGGCGTTGAACCACCAGAGGAGGAAAGACCAATGAAAATTTCGACGACCAGACGCCTGGAGCGCCTGACCGAACGCTACATGAATGGCGGCCTTGACCGCCGCAGTTTCCTCGGCCTGACAGCCGCCGCGGCAGCGACCGCCGGCATCGGCATGCGCTGGGCGCCGCAGGCCATGGCCGCCGTTTCCGAAGTTCGTTTCGATGGCTGGGGCGGTGTCGTGCAGGAGGCGATCGACAAGTATGCCTTCCAGCCTTACACGGCAAAAACCGGCATCAAAGTCACGCAGGGTACCTTCGGCGATGAGAGCGAAATCGTCACCAAGGTGAAGACGGCCAACCCGGGCGATTTCCAGATCGTCCATTCCTCGGGCGTCGAATATTACAAGCGCTATGTCGACGGCGGTTTCGTCAGCGAGATCAACGAAGCCAACATCCCCAACATGCAATACGTCATGGAAGCGATGATCGCGCCCTTCCGCAAGATGACGCCGAAGCTGTCCTGCGTCCCTTACGATTATGGCACGACCGGCATTGCCTACAACACCAAGGTCATCTCGGAGGCGGAAGCCAAGGAGAAGGGGGCCAAGCTGCTGATCGATGCGAAATATCAGGGCAAGATCGGCGGCTACGGCGACATGGTCACGAGGGTTTGGTATGGCGCGCTGACCACCGGCCAGAACCCGAACGACATCAAGGATATGGATGCCGTGTGGGCGGCCATCCGGCAGAACCGCGACCTGGTCAAGAAATACTGGTCGTCGGGTGCCGAACTGATGGATCTCCTGGCCAAGGAAGAAATCGTCGTGACCGAGGCCTGGTCTGGCCGTGTCGCCGCTCTCCAGGCGCAGGGCGCTCCCATTGCCTATCTGGATCCGCCCGGCTCCTATGCCTGGATGGAGGACATGCTGATCCTCAAGGGCTCGCCGATGCAGGAATGCGAGGAACTCGTCAACTTCATGCTGGCGCCGGAAACCGCCATCGCCGTGGCTGAAGGTCAGAACTATCCGCCGTCGCTGGATCCGACCAAGGTGAAGTTGACCGACAAGATCGCCAAGATGCCGGCCTTCGATCCGACCGGTACGATGACTGCACTGACCTTCGCTGATCCGAATTACTGGTCGGCCAACCTTGATGATTGGACCAAGCAGTGGGACCGCATTTCGAAGGGCGGCTGATACCAGCCTGATCGCATGAACCTCTCCCCATCCGGTGCTTCGGGTGGGGAGGCCACCGTTGAAGAAAGCCTGCGCAATGACCGCCGAGACCGCCGTCCAACTCCGCAACGTGACACTCTCCTACGGCGAGTTCGTCGCAGTGAACAATGTGAGCCTGTCGATCGGCAGGGGCGAATTCGTGACGCTGCTTGGGCCTTCTGGCTGCGGCAAGACCACGATCCTGCGTTCCATTGCGGGGCTCGTGCAGCCAACCGGTGGGGAGATCGAAGTCGCCGGCCGGCGCATCGACAACATTCCGATTCACAAGCGCAACATTGGCCTCGTCTTCCAGAACTATGCGCTGTTTCCTCACAAGTCGGTGTTCGATAACATCGCCTTCGGTCTCAAGTACCGCAACGTCGAGAAATCGGTGATCGCGCAGAAAGTGAAGCGGGCGCTCGATATGGTGCGGCTGCCGGGCGTCGAGAAGAAGCTCCCCTCCGAAATGTCGGGCGGCCAGCAGCAACGCATCGCACTGGCGCGCGCCATCGTCATCGAACCCGATGTGCTGCTGCTGGATGAGCCTTTGTCCGCCCTCGATGCAAACCTGCGCGAAGAGATGCGAACCGAACTCAAGACCATTCAACGCGAGGTCGGAATCACAACCATTTTCGTGACCCACGATCAGGAAGAGGCGCTCGCCATGTCGGACCGCGTGGTGGTCATGAACAAGGGCGTCATTGAACAACAGGGCTCGCCGGAAGATGTCTATCGGCGCCCGGAGACTCGCTTTGTTGCAACCTTCCTCGGCCAGTCGAATCTGTTGCCGGGCCGCATCGCCTCGGTTGGCAATGGCCTTGCTACAGTAAGCCTCGACAATGGACAGCAGATCGAGGCAGCAGCACCGTCTGCGGCGAAGGCCGGCATGGCCGTCACGGGAGTCGTTCGCGCACAGAAGGTGGTCGTCGGCAAAACCGGTCCCATTCAGGGCAAGATCATCTCGGTCTCCTATCTCGGCGGGACGGCAGCCTATTTCATCGACGCCGCTGGAATCCGCCTTCAATCCATCTCGACCATAGAAGAGCGGATCTGGCGAGAGGGAGAGGCGGTTGCGATATCCATCGCACCCGCCGACTGCCAGCTCCTCGACGAAACGGGCCACCGTCTGCAGTAGGATCACAAGGACGGCAGTGCCGGCGCGGGGTGATCTTGAGGCCGGGATTGAGGCGCGCGCTGCTCCCTGTTATGCCCTTCGAAGATTTGCATCGATTGCTCGCCATCTCGCCCAACGCCAAAGGAGAACATCGTCATGCCCTCACCGTTTTCTCTCGCCGCATGCGCCGAAATGCTCTGGCGCGACAAGCCAATCGAGTGGCGGGCCAGCCGCCTGAAGGAGTTGGGCTTCGGCGTCGGCCTGTGGAACTGGCCGGCCCATGACCTGGCCAAACTCGAGAAGTCGGGCGCCACCTTTACCATCATGAATGGCTATCTCGAAGGCCGGCTGGCCGATGATGAGGGTGCTGACATGTTGTTGAAATCAGCCCGCGAGACCGCGCAGGTTGGTAAGCGCCTTGGCGTCGCGCGGCTGAATCTGCACGGCACGGGCCTCGGCGACGGCGGAATACCGATTGCCCAGACCGATGTGGTAAGCGGGGCGATGTGGCTCAAGGCGAAGGACACGTTGAATCGCATTTGCGACATGGCCGAGCAAGAGGGCGTGACCTTCACGCTTGAAAATCTCAATCCGCTCGATCACCCCCGATGCCCGTTCGGCTCGACTGCCGATGTCCTGGCTCTTGTCTCGTCGGTCAACCGGCCGCAGCTGCGCATGAATCTCGATCTCTACCACACGCAGATCGGCGAGGGCGACCTCATCCGCTGGTGCAGGAAATGCCTGCCCTGGATCGGTGAAGTTCAGGTGGCCGATAATCCCGGCCGCTTCGAGCCGGGCACCGGCGAGATCAACTACAGTGGCGTCGCACGAGCGCTCAAGGACATGGGATATCGTGGGCCTGTCGCAATGGAAGCCTTTGCAGAATCTGATGCAGATCGCGCTGTTGAGGCATTCAGGACGGCATTTACGCTCTAGCCGCTCTGCTTGATCCGGACTGATCGCTCTCCGCCCCCGTGTGGCGCTGACGGAAAATTAGTGTCTCTGCGAGAGGTTGTGCGCGGATTCCGGGGCAGGGAGGGCAGAGGCAGATGGGCAGGTTTCTGGTGACGGGCGGTGCTGGCTATATTGGCAGCCATACGGCCAAGATGCTGGCGAAGACCGGTCACGAGGTGCTGGTCTATGACAACCTGTCGCGCGGCCACCGCGATCTGGTGAAATGGGGCCATCTGGTCGAGGCCGACATCCGCGATACCACAACGCTTCGCGAGGCGATGCGCTGGTTCAGGCCGGAGGCCGTCATCCATTTTGCCGCGTTCGCCTATGTCGGCGAGTCCGTGACCAATCCGCATATGTACTATGACAACAATGTCGGCGGCACCCTGTCGATCCTCAAGGCCATGACCGATGCGAAGGTGTCGAATCTCATCGTCTCATCAACCTGTGCGACCTATGGCCAGCCGGACCGCATGCCGATCACCGAGGACACACCGCAGGCGCCGATCAATCCCTATGGCCGCTCGAAGCTCATGATGGAACACGTCTGCCGCGACTTCGACCACGCCCACGGCATCCGCCACATGGCGCTTCGCTACTTCAATGCCTGCGGTTGCGATCCTGACGGTGAAACGGGCGAACGCCACGACCCCGAACCGCATCTCATTCCGCGCGCCCTCATGGCGGCAGCCGGAGAAATTGACGCTCTCGATATTTTTGGCAGCGATTATCCGACACCCGACGGCACCTGCATCCGCGACTATATCCACGTCAACGACCTCGCCACCGCGCATATCGCCGGGGCGCTCTATTTGATGGATGGCGGCGCTTCGGATGCCGTCAACCTCGGCACCGGACATGGCGCCAGCGTGAAGGATGTTCTCGATGCCGCAGGCCGCGTCGCTGGAAAGCCGGTGCCGCATCGCATGTCGCCGCGCCGCCCCGGCGATCCCGCCGAACTCGTCGCGGCGGTGGCCAAGGCACGCCGCGTGCTCAACTGGCAAGCCGGCAACTCCGATCTTGATCAGGTCATCTCGTCGGCCTGGAACTGGTATGTGAAGGACCGGGGCCGCACTTGACGTTCTGCATCTATTCGGCGCAGGACTTGGCCCAGTTCCTGACGTCCTGATTGACCGGAAGTGTCAGTTTGCGCTTGTTCAGGACGGCGTCGAACGTCTTCGCCGTGCCGATGGCCTTGTAGAACGCCAGCTGATCGTCCTCGAGCCTGGCAGTGACGTTCCAGGCACCGGTCAACTCGACGAAAGAGAACTGCTGGAGTGACAGGGCAAAGCGCCTGCCGGCGACTTTCAGGCTGGTCTTGCCATCGTCCGATGTCATCAGCGCGGCGGCCTCAGTGCCCGGCAAATCGTTGAGCATGAACGACGCGCTGCGAGAGGACTCGCAGCTCAGATCGGCCACGGCGCACTCTTCCTCACAGCTGCCGCCAGTACTGAAATTGACCGACCACCCGCCTTCAGGAGTCTCATTCTTGTTGAGCGTGGTGTCGATCTGATCTGCAAATGCAACACCGGCCGCCATGACAAACACGGTCAGCGCCAGCGTGAAGGAGCGGACCGATTCAGACCGGATCTGCAATTCCATGAAGCGATCCTCGCAAAAGTGTGAGGCCGCAGGCTAAGTCGAAACGCGATAGAGCGGCAAGTTCAATCAACAGTCAGCATCACCGCCGTCGCATCATCCGAAGGCTTGAAGCGCAAGTAGCGCTGGCAATCCGGATCACTCGCCTCCACGGCGCGCAGGGCGCGCAGAACGCCGTGGACGTCGCGTCTGCTGGCGTCGAGAATACCTTCGTCATCATGCATGTCGTAGTGGTCGACTGCCCGGTAATAGCCATCCGTACACAGAAGAAGTTCTGCAGGACGCCCGAGATCGAGATACTCCGGCATGGCAAGCGCGGTGGAACTGCACTCGAGAATACTGTAGCCGTCAGGCTGGTTGCGCTTGGCGCGCCCTGCTTGCAATTGCGGGCGGAACTCGGCCAGCAGCGCCTTGATATCGAGTATGCCAGCATCGCGCCGCTTGCGGGCCTCGGCTGAAAGCCAGTGATCGAAGGCATTGTTGGGCGATGCCGCGTGAATACGGTGACGGCGGTCCGCATCGCGCGCCAGGAGGCATGAATCGCCAAGCCGCAGCGCCTGCCATGATGCGCCGTAACGCTTGGCCAGGATGAGGCAGGCCGCCGGTGGATCATAGGAATCCGGAAGATCGACGGCGCCACGTATCTCTTCCCAATCGACGATCAGTCGTGACACGAGATCGCCGAGTATATCCGGCAGCGCCATGTCGCTCGCCGCGAGATGGAGCAGATGATCATGAGCCTTAGCCACCAGCCACTGCGCATCGCTGGCCCCACCCAGATAGTTGCGGCCATTGATTCCTGTAACACCATCGAAGATCCAGGCCGCTGAAACATCGCCATCCCTGGCGACAACGCCATAGCCATCCTCGTTGACCGCACCGCTGGCCTGGCTGACGGCACCGGCCAGCTTCACAGTTTCACCACGTCGCCGGTGCGCACACTCTCGTCCGCTGCCAGCACGATGCCGAGCGACATGATGGCATCGCGCACGTGGCTGCTCATATCGCGGTTGTTGCGAATGGAGTCGAGGAACAGCAATTGCTCGCGATTGCACAGCTCCTGGTGGCCCGGCTCGTCGTCCATGCGGATAATTTCGTCCGCTGTGACGAACTGGCCTTGGGGATTGAGCGTTCCATGGTGAATGCGCAGCGCATTGGTGCGGGTGTGGCTGTCGACATCGGATGATCCCGATTGCGTCTGGTCCATCGCGATCGACACCGATCCCTTTGGACCGATCATGTCCTTCACGAAAAACGCCGTCTCGCTCATCATCGGGCCCCAGCCCGCCTCATACCAGCCAACCGAGCCGTCATCGAAAGCGACATGCAGATGACCGTAGTTATACATGTGCATGTCGACCTCGTCGGAGAGCCGCGCGCCCACAGCATGCACGCGGACTGGCTTCGCGCCGGTGACCTGACACATCACGTCGACATAATGCACGCCGCAATCGACGATGGGACTGATCGAATTCATCAGATGCTTGTGCACCTCCCATTGCGCGCCGGAAGATTGCTGATTGAGGTTCATTCGCATGACGAGGGGTTTGCCGAGCGTGCGGCCGACTTCGACGAATTTCATCCACGATGGATGGACGCGGAGGATATAGCCGATGACCAGTTTCAGGTTCTTGGCCTCGGCCAGGGCTGCGATCTCTTCCGCCTCGGCTACCGTATCGGCCAGCGGCTTCTCGATAAAGACATGGGCGCCGGCATTGAGTGCCATCTTTGCGTAAGCCGCATGTGTGTCGGGCCAGGTGTTGATCGACACGGCGTCGGGCTTCAATGCCACAAGGGCTTCCGCGTAGTCGTCAAATCGCGCGGCATCCGGAAATTCTTGCGCCAGATCTTGCCGCGTGCTGATCCCCCGGCTGCAGAGCCCGGCAATCTCGAAACCTTCGATCGCCTGATAGGCACGGGCATGGCTCAATCCCATGTTGCCCAGACCGACGACGAGTACCCGGATATTTTTCATGTGCCCTCAATCCAAGTTTCACGCACCTCGAGCGCATCGTCGAGATGCACCAGTGAGGCGAGGTGGCCGGGAACGATCTTCCCCAGCAGGTGATCCATGCGCAGGAAACTGGCGGGCGTCAGCGATGCCATGCGCAAGGCGTCCGCGAGTTCGACGTTCAGATGCTGCACGCAATGACGCACAGCTGCATCCATGGTGAGGTTGGAACCTGCCAATGTTCCGTCTTCGAGTTGCAGCCGGCCATTTTCCAGCGTGGCCCTGCGGCCCTGAAGATCAAAGCCCGGCGGACCGCCTGCTGCCGGCGGCATGGCATCGGTGATCAACATCAGTCGGTCGCGTGACTTGGCTGCGATGGCGGCTATGAGGGCGGCATCATGCACATGGAAGCCATCGGCGATGAGGCCGGCATAGCTCGCATGATCGGCGAGTGCGGCACCCACCATTCCGGGCTCGCGTCCGCTCATCTGACTCATGGCGTTGAAGAGATGCGTGAAGGCGCGCGCACCGGAGCCAAGTGCGGCCATGGCCTCGTTGTAGCTCGCCTCGGCATGGCCGAGACTTACCAGAACACCGTGCGCCGCAAGTCTGGAGATCTGCTCGGGCCTCACCTTGTTGGGCGCCAGCGTTACCATCACGGCCCCGCAGTCGAGCTTTTCGAGCCATGCCACATCATCCTCCGTCATCTCGCGGATAAAGCGGACGGCATGTGCCCCCTTGCGCTCGACGTCCAGAAACGGGCCTTCGATATGAATGCCAAGTATGCCGGGAACATTGCTTTGCCGCGCCGACCGCACCGCCTCGATGGCCTTGGCCAAGACGCTCGGCGCATCGGTGATCACGGTGGGCAACAGCCCGACGGTGCCGAATTTTCGGTGAGAGGCAGCGATGGTCCTGACCGTCTCGAGCGTCGGTGCGTCGTTCAGCAATGCACCGCCGCCACCATTCACCTGCACGTCGATGAAGCCCGGAGCCAGCAACCCGCCGCCAAGATCTGTTGTACGCAACGCGCCAATGGCATGGCGAGGTACGACCTGCGCAATGCGGCCTCCGGCGATGACAACCGCATGATCATCCAGAAAACGATCGCCTGTGAAGATTCGGGCGCCAGTCAGTGCAAAGGCCATCAGGTCGTCTCCGTCACCTTCTTGAGAAGCCGCGGCCGGTCCGGATCGCGGCCCTTGGCTTCAGCCACCTTCTCGATGGCAAGATAGGCGGTCTGAATCATCGAAATGGGGTCGAGCAGAGGATCCCCGGCTGCGGCATAGTCCAGTCCGCCGCGACCCACCACCTGCACGGTGGCCCCGGCTTGGCGCATTTTTGTAACGGCATCTTGCGTCAGGCTGAAGGCGGCATCGTCGGGCGCATAGGCCAGTACCGGAAAACCGTCCTGCATCAGTTCCCATGGTCCATGCATCACTTCGGCCACCGAATAAGCCTCGGCATGAATGGCCGAGGTCTCCTTGAGCTTCAAGGCAGTCTCCGCGGCGATCGGCAGGGATGGTCCCCGCCCGAGCACGTAGAGCGACGAGGCCTGGGCGGCGAATGATGTGAAAGCGGGCCATTCAATGCGTGCGGCCTTTTCGAGTGTTGCGGGCAGTTGCTGCACGGCATCGAGCAAGGCAGGGCGGTCGAGCCAGTGGGCAACGATGGCCGCACCCGCAGCGCAAGAGGTAATGAAAGACTTCGTGGCCGCCACGCTCAATTCCGCACCCGCATGCAGCGGCAGGCATATATCCGCGTTCTCGGCGGCCGGGGAGTCCGCCTCATTCACCAGCGCGACGGTGACAGCGCCAGCGCGTTTCGCCGCATTCTGCAGGGCAACGATATCGGGACTTTTGCCGGATTGCGAAATGGTGATGCAGACTGCCCCCTTGGCCTGCAGGGACGCGTTGTAAACCGAGACGACCGATGAACCGATGGACGCGCACGGCACACCCAGAAGAATCTCGGTGACATACTTGAAATAGCCGGCCGCATTGTCGGAACTGCCGCGTGCGCAGGTAAGGACAACTGGCGGAGGCGCGGCGCGCAGGCGGCGTCCCAGTTCGGCAAGCGGTCTCGCATTGCGATCCAGGAATCGCGCCACCGCCTCCGGTGCTTCGGCGGCTTCGCGCGCCATGTGACTCATGATCTTGGCTCCGGCGCGAGAGTGAGTTCGGCGACAAAGTCATAAGTGTCGCCACGATAATGCGAGCGTGTGTATTCGACGATGCGGCCGTCGGACAAATAGGAAATGCGTTCGATGAAGAGCGCGGGACTTCCGGCGGGCTGGCCCAGCAGTTCCGCTTCCTGCGCGGTGAGTGCTGTCGCGCGCAGCCGCTGCAATGCCCGCACTGGCTTTGCACCACGCGCGCCCAGGGCCTCATAGAGTGAACCGCTCACGCTCATCGGGTCGGGCAGAAAATGATGGGGAATCACCGCAAGCTCGATCGCCAGCGGCACGCCGTCCGCGCGGCGTAGGCGGTGAAAGCGCGACACATGCTCGTTGGGCGAGATCGACAGCATGAGCGATTCTTCCGGCGTCGGCAGTCCGCTTGACCGGTCGAGCCAGTCGGCGTCGGTCTTGATGCCTCTGAGCTGCATGTCCTCGCTGAAACTGGTGAGCCTTGACAGTGGCTGCTCGATCCGCCGCACCGGTCCATTGACATAGGTACCAGAACCGCGGCGCTGCACCAGCACGCCCTCGGCCACCAGATCAGAGAAAGCCTTGCGCACGGTGACCCGCGAGACCTGAAGCGTTTCGGCGACATCGCGTTCGCTGGGGATGGAATCGCCCCGCCGCAACTCGCCGGCTGCCACTGCCTCCTGCACCAGCTTCTTGATGCGCGCGTAAAGCGGCGCCCCGGCCGATCGGCCGAAGCGTTCAGGTTCGAAGATGCGTGATGACAGGGTCATGCCCAGCGCTCTGGCAGGCCGCGCGCCCGCCGTGCCATCATGATGGCGCCGTCCATGGCATCGGCCTGCGGTTCAACCAGGGCACGCTTCACATCGGCATCGAGATAGGGCGGATAGACTTTCGACAATCCCCCCAGCAGGCAAATGGTCTTCGTGCCGCGCGCCAGCAGCGCCCGGCCGAGATTGGAAATGGCGGCGGCACCCTCAATGACGATCATCATCCCCTGCACATCGCCGCTGGCCGCGCATTCGAAGACAATGGGCGCAAACTGCGCATAGTCCTTGGGCGCCGCCTGCTCCGACCAGCGCGACAGGTCGAAGCGGGTGCGTCCGGCGCGCGACAGGATGTTTTCGACAAGGCGTGTCGGCTGCAGCAAGCCGTCGATGGCCAATGCCGCGCGCCTGACCGCGTGGTGGCCGACCCAGGCGCCCGACCCATGATCGCCCAGCTGAAATCCCCAGCCACCAACCATGTGCCGCGTGCCGCCGACAAGACCAAAGCCGATGGATCCGGTGCCGGCGATGACGATGCCGCCGTCTTCACCTGAAAACGCCCCCATGCAGGCGGCGTAGGCGTCGTTGTCAGCGATGACCGACGCGAAGGGCAGGTTGGCGGCTTCGATCTTCTCGGCGCCAACCGAAGTGACGATGCCGGCAAGCCCCATGCCCGCATGCAGCCATGCCATGTCGAGGCCGGCATAGGCAGCAGCGTCGGAAGCCGTGGCGACGATGGTCGCAATGGCCCCGGAAAAATCCTGATAGATATTCGAAGCACCGCCTACGGATTCGCCCAGGATGCGGCCTTGCGCATCGCGAATTCGCACCCGGCACTTGCTGCCACCGCCATCAACGCCAAGAAAATACAGGGGATCACTGCTCATACTTGGGATAATACCAAACAAATACCAAATGGGAAGGGTTTTGTTAATCCGGGTCTACGGTTTCCGCCGCCGAGTGAATGACTCACAAATCAATGCGAGTCCTTGTTTGCGCTAGGAGTGGCTAGGGTGGCGCAGCGCTGATCCTCCCGTCATAAATAAATTCCTCTGGACAAGTGGTAGTATTTTGGTATTCATGAATCCATGGGAATGGAACGCCTGATAACGGAAGCCGCGATCGCCGGCGTGGTCGGAATCGATACGTGGGATGATGACCGCATCCTGTCGGCAATGCTTGAAGGCCAGCAACGCGCCATAGCGGCCGTTGGCGCTGCGGGCCCGCAGATCGCGCGGGCTGCAACCTTGATTGCCGGGCTGATCGCCAAGGGCGGACGTCTCATTTACGCGGGTGCGGGAACCTCGATCCGGATCGGTGTTCAGGATGGCTCGGAGCTTCCCGCGACGTTCGGCATGGCCGAGGACCGTATTCTCTACTGCATTGCGGGTGGCCGCGATGCGATGTTCGACACTCTGGCCGACGCCGAGGATGATGCTGCCGCTGGTGCCGCCGATGCCGCGATATGCAGGCGCGGCGATGTGATGATCGCCGTCGCCGCGTCAGGCGCCACGCCCTATACAGTGGCCGCCGCCAGCGCGGCGAAGCGGAATGGCGCTGCCCTCATCTCCGTCGTCAACAATGCCGGCTCGCCGCTGGGGGCGCTGGCCGACATTGAAGTCCTGTTGAACTCGGGCCCCGAAATCATTTCCGGCTCGACCCGCATGGGTGCGGGCACGGCACAGAAGGCGGCGCTCAATCTTATGTCCACTCTTGCCCACATCAGGCTTGGCGCGGTGCATGACGGGATGATGGTGAACGTGCAGGCCGGCAATGCCAAGCTGAGGCGCCGTGCCGCCGGGATTGTTTCGCGCATCACGGGGGCTGACGAAACATCGGCAAATGCAGCGCTCGATCAAGCCGCCGGCCATGTGAAGTCTGCGATACTGATGTGTGCCGGTGCCAAGTCGCCGGAAGAAGCCCAACGCATTCTGGCTGACGCAAACGGAAATTTGCGTCTGGCCTTACAACGCCTGTCTGCGCCATAGTAGAAACGACAAGAACACCAACGGGAGGAGAAAAGACCCATGCTGAAGACTGCCCTGAAATCCATGCTGCTTGCCGCCGTGGCGAGTGTTGCCCTCGCGGGTTCCGCCTCGGCCGGCAAGATCACCATCGAGAGCTGGCGCAATGATGACGCCACCATCTGGAAGGAAAAGATCATTCCCGCCTTCCAGGCCAAGCATCCGGACATCACCGTCGAATTCAATCCGACCGCGCCCGCCGAATACAATGCCGCGTTGAATGCCCGCCTCGAAGGCGGCACCGCCGGCGACATCATCACCTGCCGTCCGTTCGATGCCTCGCTCGATCTGTTCAACAAGGGTCATCTGGCGTCGCTGAACGACTTGCCCTCGATGGCCTCGTTCTCGGACGTCGCCAAGAGTGCCTGGACGACCGATGATGGCAAGACCACGTTCTGCGTGCCGATGGCCTCGGTCATCCACGGCTTCATCTACAACAAGGACATCTTCAAGGAACTGGGCCTCGAACCGCCGAAGACCGAGGAAGAGTTCCTGGCCCTGCTCGAGAAGATCAAGGCCAACGGGACTTATACGCCGCTGGTCCTCGGCACCAACGACCAGTGGGAAGCTGCCACCATGGGCTTCCAGAACATCGGTCCCAACTACTGGAAGGGCGAAGAGGGCCGCAAGGCTCTGATCGACGGTAGCCAGAAATTCACCGACGCGCCCTACATCGATACATTCAAGGCGCTGGCCAAGTGGGCGCCCTATCTGGGCGATGGCTACAAGGCACAGAAGTATCCCGACAGCCAGAATCTCTTTGGCCTCGGCCGTGGCGCCGTATACGCCGCGGGCTCCTGGGACATTTCGACGTTCCGTGGCCAGAACGTCAACATGGGCGCTTTCAAGGCTCCGCCGCCGGCCGGTTCCGAATGCTATATCTCGGATCACACCGACATCGGCATCGGCATGAATGCCAAGACCGCCAATGCGGCGGACGCCAAGGTGTTCCTCGACTGGGTCGGCTCGGAAGAATTTGCCAACATCTTCGCCAATGCGCTGCCGGGCTTCTTCCCCCTGTCGAGCGCCAAGGTGACGATCTCGGACGACGTCGCCCAGAGCTTCGTCTCGTGGCGCGGCGAGTGCAAGTCGACCATTCGCAATTCTTACCAGATCCTGTCGCGTGGCACGCCCAACCTCGAGAACGAGCTGTGGAACGTCTCGGCCCAGGTGCTCAACGGCACCATGACGCCGGAGGCCGCCGGAGCCCAGCTCGAGGACGGCCTGAAGAAGTGGTACGCCCCGCATCAGAAGTAGTTGCGGGCCAGTACAGCCAGATGATTGTCATCCCCGGGACTCGTCCCGGGGATCCATACACTCCGGACGTCCAGGCGTTTCGTCTGGTGAGGGATGGGTCGCCGCACCAAGTCCGGCGATGACATAGCTTTGTAACCGTCACCGCAGCGGGCCAGACATCAATGTCATCAGCATCATCAAGCGCCGGCCTCGTCGGCATGAGCAGAACGGCCTACCTTCTGTTGCTGGCGGTCTTTCTGGCGCCTGCCGTCATCATCTACTCGACCTTCTCGATCTATCCGCTGCTAGCGACGATCTTCAATTCTTTCTACGACCGGCAGGACGATGGCACCTCGCTCTTCGTCGGCCTGTCGAACTTCACCACATTGCTATCCGATCCGACGTGGTCGGCGCCCTTCTGGAATGCGTTCCGCAACAACTGCCTGTTCTTCCTCATCCACATGTGCGTGCAAAATCCGATCGGCCTCGTGCTCGCAGCCTTGCTCAGCCTTCCCCGCCTGAATTTGCGCGCAACATACCGGACGCTGATCTTCATGCCGACCATGCTGTCTGTCGTCGTCATCGGCTTCAGCTGGCAGCTGATCCTCTCGCCGTTGTGGGGTGTGGCCAAGATGTTCCTGTCATTCTTCGGTCTGGGCTTCCTGTTCGGACCGTGGCTTGGCGAAGAGTCGACAGCACTCCTGACGATCTCGCTGATCTCGGTGTGGCAGTTCGTCGGCATTCCAATGATCCTGATCTACACGGCGCTCCTTGCCATTCCTGATGAATTGATCGACGCGGCGACGGTCGACGGCCTCAACCAGTTCCAGGCCTTCATCTGGGTGAAGCTGCCGCTGATCCTGCCGACCCTGGGACTCGTCTCGGTGCTGACCTTCGTCAACAACTTCAACGCCTTTGATCTGATCTACGCGATGAAGGGAGCGCTCGCCGGACCGAACTTCTCTGCCGACATCATGGGCACGCTGTTCTATCGCGTCTTCTTCGGCAATCAGCTGCAGCTGGGCGATACGTCCATGGGCTCGGCCATCGCCACCATGATGTTCCTCATCATCCTCACCGGCGTGATGATCTATCTCTTCGTCATCCAGCGCCGCATGCACCGGTACAGCTTCTGATGCGCAAGCCTGCATCAGCCATCGCCGTTCACGCCATCCTGGGACTCTACACGGTCCTTGCGCTGTTCCCCATCGTGCTGGTGGTGATGAACTCGTTCAAGGCCAAGCGCGCCATCTTCAACACGCCGCTGCAACCGCCGATGCCCTGGAATTTCGATCCCATCGGCTATGCCAAGGTGTTCGGGGACAGCGCCATCACCAGTTACTATCTGAATTCACTTGTAGTGACCACCGGCACCATCTTCATGACGCTTCTCTTCGGCGCCATGGCCGCCTGGGCCTTGACCGAATACAAGTTCCGCTGGAACACGCTGCTGGCGCTATACTTGTCGATCGGCATCATGGTGCCGATCCGGCTCGGTTCCGTGGCCATCATCCAGCTGGTGTCCGACCTCAACATGATCAACACCCTTTCCGCGCTGGTCCTCGTCTACACCGCGCAGAGTCTGCCGCTGTCGATCTTCATTCTTTCCGAATTCATTGCCCAGATTCCGAAAGACCTTCGCGAGGCCGGGCGCTGTGATGGGCTGACGGAATTTCACATCTTCTTCTACATCGTGTTGCCGCTGATCCGCCCGGCCATGGCAACCGTGGCCGTCTTCACCATGATTCCGGTGTGGAACGACCTTTGGTTTCCGTTGCTGCTGGCGCCCACCAATGGCAAGCAGACCATCACATTGGGCGTTCAGCAGTTTCTCGGGCAATACATCACCGACTGGAACGCCGTGCTGGCCGCTCTATCCACCGCGATCATTCCGGTTCTCATCCTCTATGTCATTTTTTCCCGACAGCTGATCCGGGGCCTGACCTCGGGCGCGGTGAAGTGAGCGCAACATGGCCGAAGTCCTCATCGACAAGCTCTGCAAGTCCTACGGTTCCGCCGAGATTCTGAAGGATATCGACCTCAAGGTTGAGGATGGCTCCTTTGTGGTTCTTGTCGGACCGTCGGGTTGCGGCAAGTCCACGCTGCTCCGCTGCATCGCCGGCCTTGAACCGATCAGTGCCGGCGGCATGACCATCGGCGGACGGCAGGTGAAGAATCTGCCTCCGGCCAAGCGCGAGATCGCCATGGTCTTCCAGTCCTACGCGCTCTACCCGCACATGGATGTCAAGGGCAACATGGCCTTCGGCCTGCGCTTTGCGGGGACACCGAAGGCCGAGATCGAGGCGCGCGTGGCCGAGGCCGCCCGCATCCTGCAACTTGAACCGTTGCTGAAGCGCCGCCCGCGCGAACTCTCGGGCGGCCAGCGCCAGCGCGTGGCGATCGGCAGGGCCATCGTCAGGAAGCCGCAAGTCTTTCTGTTTGACGAACCCTTGTCGAACCTTGACGCCGCGCTCCGCATCAACACGCGCGTCGAAATCGCCAAGCTGCACAAGTTGCTCAACGCCACCATCGTCTATGTGACCCACGATCAGGTCGAGGCGATGACGCTGGCCGACAAGATCGTTGTCATGAACAAGGGCCGCATCGAGCAGGCGGGCAAGCCTCTCGATCTCTACTACAAGCCGGCCAATCTGTTCGTCGCCGGTTTTATCGGATCGCCAGCCATGAATTTTCTCGAAGGCCATGTCACCGGCAGCGGCCGGGTTGAAGCTGCGGGGAGTGGCCTCACACTGCGGCTGCCATCCTCCTGCAAGCCCGGTGACAAGGTGACCCTGGGTGTGAGGCCGGAGCATATGAATCTCGGCGCGGCACCGGGACCGTTGCTCCAGGCCCAGGTTGATCTCATCGAGCGGCTTGGTGAAACAGGCTATGCCCATCTCCGTTTGCCAACAGGCCAGGTGGTGATCAGCGAAGTGCGGGGCGAGCCCGGCCATGTGACGGGAGACAGCATCAGCGTCGGGTTTGATCCAGTCCGCTGCCACATATTCGACGCCGCTGGCCGCCGCATCGAATAGACTGGGCTAGGCCCAACCACGCCAGCGATAGACATAAAGGCCCAGCCATTCCTTCAGCGCCTTGGTCGATAGCATCAAACTGGCCGCATCCGGCAGCACGGGCAAGGGAAACGGCAATCCCCCGGCTCTGCCTCCTGCATCGGTCGAGGCCGGCACAACCGCCATGCCGGCCTTGTGGAAGATCGCCACAGAACGCGGCATGTGCAGGGCGGACGTCACCAGCAACCCGCTGCTGAAGCCTTTCTGCTTCCAGATGTCACGCGAGAAGATTGCATTCTCGTAGGTGTTGCGGCTCCGGGGTTCGACAAGGATGGCGCTGCGGTCGATGCCGAGCGACACAAGCAGATCAGCCATTGCCTCTGCCTCGACCTGGCCTGTTCCGCTGCCGAACGTTGCGCCTCCGGACAGCAGCAGCATCTTCGCCTTCCCGGCCTTGAAGATCCGATACGCATGCAGGACACGATCGCCCGCCTCGCTGAGATCCGGGTAGGGATTGACATCGCCTGGAGGTCCCATGGCACCGCCGAGAACAATCGCCACATCGGAATCGGGATAGGTTTCAACCCTCAATGCCGGAAACTGATCCTCCAGACTGGCTGTCAGATAGCCCGCAACATAGGGTGTCGAAAGGCTCCACAGCACGAGGGTCAGCACCATGCTGAGAATGGCAGTTGGACGCGGGTGCCGCCAGAGCGATGCTATCGTCACGATCAACAGTGTCAACAGCACCAGTCCAAGGGGAAAGGCCAGTACGGAGAGAACCTTGTCGGCAAGAATGGACATGCATTTCTCCCGTCTGAAGCGTTCAGCGCTGCAAGTCAGTCGACCGTCGACAGGAACGTGCAGGTGTCCCCGGCAATCACCGCGGTACTCAACCGTCCCGTCGCGAAGGCCTTCGTATCGACATTGATGCGATTGACCCGAATGTCTGGCAGAGTAACCGGCGTATGGCCGTGCACGATGCGCTTTCCGAAATTTTTCCTCGACGACAGGAACGGCTCACGGATCCACATCAGTTCTTCGGGATGTTGATGCTCCAGATCGAAGGCCGGATTGACACCGGCGTGGGCGAAGAAAAAATCATCGGTCTCATGACTGTATCGCGTCGCGATCAGGAATGACTTGTGTGATGGCGGCAGCACACGCAGCAGCTCGCGGCGCAGATGTTCGCGCCCCTCCGGCGACAACGGCAGCCGGGGACGCAGGCCATAGGAAACAAGCGTCTCGATGCCGCCAAATTTCGCCCACGCGTCCAGCATGTCCGCAGAGCCCAGGAGGTCGATCATCACCTGCTCGTGATTGCCGCGCAGGAAGACATGTTGGTCGCACGGACTTGCACCTGCCGCGAGATGCGTGAGCACTTCGCGGCTCTCCGGCCCCCTGTCGACATAGTCTCCGAGAAACACCAGAAGCGACGGTGGCGAGCCACGTTCCGCAAGATCGCGGCTGATGCGATCCTCGAGCTCGATCAGCAGGTCGTAGCGGCCGTGAATATCGCCGACCGCATAGACCACGCGCTTCTCCGCCGGCACAGGGGCAGGATGCAGTTTGTCAGGTTGCGATTTCCGCCGGAACGGCGTGAAAGAGCGTAACCTGTCTCTGATCGAGACCGGGGGGGCGGGAGGATTGTTGCCTGTCATGTGCTGTGTAGGCCGGTATCTTCAATCGTCATGAACCCGGATGAATCATACACGGATCGTGAATGCAAGCCTGAGATGGTGAACACAGAAACGTTAAATTTGACGGTTATTTTTACTACATTGCCAAGTTTTCGGCCCGCAAGTGGCGGTGGAGCGTGCCCTCGTCACGAAAAGCCACTATATTCGCAACCAACAGGCATTGTGAAATTTGACGACGGGAAAGCGGTAACCATCATGAAATTGACAGTCATCGGGGCGGGATATGTTGGCCTCGTATCGGCAGCGTGCTTTGCGGACTTCGGTTATGAAGTGACATGTGTCGACAAGGATCCACGCAAGATTGCGGCCCTCGAGAATGGCCGCATTCCGATTTATGAGCAGGGCCTCGAACCCATCGTTGCCAGCAACCGCCAGGCGGGCCGGCTGGTGTTTACCGAAAATCTTAAAGATGCCGTTGCCAGCGCCGATGTGGTGCTGATCGCAGTCGGAACCCCGACGCGCGAAGGCGAGGATGCCGCCGACCTTTCCTATGTCTATGCCGCCGGCGAAGAGATCGCCCGTGCCATGCAGGGCTTTACCGTCATCGTGACAAAGTCGACCGTGCCGGTGGGCACGGCCGCCAAGCTTCGTGCCATCATCGCCAAGGCCAGGCCGGATGGCGATTTCGAAGTTGCCTCGAACCCGGAATTCATGCGCGAAGGCTCGGCCGTCGAGGATTTCCTGCGGCCTGATCGCGTGGTGATCGGCGTCAACTCGGAGCGCGCCGAACTGGCATTGCGCCAGCTCTATCGGCCGCTCGCCGCCAAGGATGTGCCGATTGTCGCCACGTCTTGCGAGGCGGCCGAGATCATCAAATATGCCGCCAATACATTTCTCGCCACCCGTATCGCCTTCGTGAACCAGCTCGCCGATCTGTGCGAGCGCGTCGGCGCCGACATCCAGGACGTTGCCCGCGGCATGGGCCTCGACAAGCGCATTGGCCTGCAGTTCCTCAACCCTGGACCAGGCTTCGGCGGCTCCTGCTTCCCGAAGGATACGCGTGCCCTCGCCGCGACGGCCCGCACGTATGGCGGTCCTTTCAGCATCGTCGAGAATGTCATCGCCGCCAACGAAGCTCGCAAGAAGGCGCTGGCCGACCGGATCCAGAATGCCATCGGCGGCAGCCTGCAAGGCAAAAAGATCGCCATCCTCGGCATCGCCTTCAAGGCGGAAACCGACGACATCCGCGATGCCGCAGCCCTGACCGTTATCCCCGAACTGCAAAAGCGCGGCGCATCGGTCGCCGCCTTCGACCCGGTCGCCATGGACAATGGCCGCAACGCCTTCGAGTCGGTGCAGTGGTGCGCCGACGCCTATTCAGCGTCGATCGGAGCTGATGCCGTTGTCGTCCTGACGGAGTGGAACGTGTTCCGTGGTCTGAATCTGACGCGCCTCGCCAAGGACATGCGCCAGAAGATCCTGATCGATTTCCGCAACCTCTTTGCGCTTCATGATCTCAGGGGCTCAGGGCTCACCTATCATTCCATCGGCCGCAACAAGGTCACGCCTCCCGTGTCCGACACGTCGGTCATTCCATTCAAGACCGGCCATTCGGCCTGAGGATAAAGCATGCCCAGATTGTATGAGAGCCGGAAGCGGATTCTGGTGACGGGTGGTGCGGGCTTTCTGGGTTCGCACCTGATTGACCGGCTGATCGCGCAGGGCCACGAAGTCGTTTGCGCCGACAACCTGTTTACCGGCACCAAACGCAACATCGAGCACCTTCATGCTCATCCGCGCTTCGAATTCCTGCGCCATGATGTGTGTAACGCACTCAAAGTGGAGGTGGACGAGATATTCAATCTGGCCTGTCCCGCATCGCCAGTACACTACCAGCACAACCCGGTGCAGACGACGAAGACATCGGTCCTCGGCGCCCTCAACATGCTGGGCCTTGCCAAGCGGCTGAAGTGCCGCATTTTCCAGGCTTCGACCAGTGAAGTCTATGGCGACCCGGCGGTTCATCCGCAGACGGAAGACTATTGGGGCAACGTCAATCCCATCGGTACGCGCTCCTGCTATGATGAAGGCAAGCGCTGCGCCGAAACCCTGTTCTTTGACTATCACCGTCAGCATGGCGTCGAGATCAAGGTCGCCCGCATCTTCAATACCTATGGCCCCCGCATGCATCCGCGCGATGGCCGCGTGGTCTCGAATTTTATCACGCAGGCGCTCAATGGCGAGGATATCACCATCTATGGCGACGGTTCGCAGACGCGATCCTTTTGCTATATGGATGACCTCATTGAGGGGTTCCTTCGGCTGATGGAGTCGGATGCGTCGGTGACGGGCCCCGTCAATCTCGGTAATCCCGGCGAATTCACCATGTTGGAACTGGCTCAGAAAGTTCTGGCCATCACCGGCTCCAAATCAAAGCTCATCCATATGCCGCTGCCATCAGATGACCCCAAGCAGCGCCGGCCCGATATCACCTTGGCCCGGACAAAACTTGGCTGGGAACCGAAAATCGCGCTGACCGAAGGCCTGGCCCGCACAGTCGAATACTTCAGCCGATTGGATTGATAAGGCCAAGCTGCGAGCTTGATCTCCATCAACGACGCAATTCGAACTGCTCTTTACACTTCAATCGAACCTTGTGCTATGGTCCGATGCGATGCGGCGGGGAGCGGTTGAAGAACCCCTTTCCGCAGGCAGCCGGGCAAAGGGAGATAGTGACCATGCGGCTCACCCGACAGTCTTCAATCCGTTCGCTTCTGGCGGCCTCGATGCTGACAGCCCTTGCGGCGGTGATGCCCGGTGGTGGAGCGATGCTGCTTGGAACCAGCCAGGCATTTGCCGATGAGGAGCCACCGCCGCCTCCGCCCCTGCCGGACGATGAGATCACCGCAACACCGGATGATGCCACCCCTTCGGAGGGATCCACTGAGGGAGACAAGGACGCCGCGCCGCCAACGGGTGATGGCGCGGAGTTTTCGCCTCTGCAACCCGGTGAAGCCGTTGTCACCCGCTTTTCCCATACGGTCGCGGAACCCGACGCTGAGGGCCAGCCCGTCACGCTGATCGACGTCGAAGGCATCAGCGCCTCGATCCTGGATATTCGCAGGCCCGGTGAGCCGCCGTCCGGGCAACACTGGATTGATGAACCGCAGCGCCTCATGATCACCGCAGGCGAGGTCGGGCAGGTATTCGGCGTGGCGCTCAGGCCCCGCGAGGACAGCAAGTCGCCCGACATCTTCCTGTCAGCCACCTCGGCCTTCGGCCTGCATCGCACCGGCAAGGCTCCTGGCAACACCGAGTGGATGCCTGGCATGTGGGGACCCGATTCCGGCCCCGGCAGCATTTTCCGCGTTAGCGACGAAACTGGATATCTGGCCGAGAAATTTACCGACGTGAAACTCGACGGCCGCGCCAACACCGGAGCGGCGCTCGGCAACATCGCCTATGACCAATGGCACAGTAGGCTTGTCGTGTCGGATCTCGAAACCGGCATGATCCACGTCCTGAGTGCGACCACCGGCGAGGATTTCGGCCATTTCGATCATGGCACGGCTGGCCGCACCAGCTTTGTCGACGCCGCGACCGGGCAATCCATGTCGCTGCCGCCGGTCGCCTTCGATCCGAAGAGCGCGGCGGATATCGAGGAATGCGCCGGCGACTTCGCCACCACGCCAGAGTGCTGGAACATCGCCGATTTCCGCCGCCGCGTCTGGGGCCTGAATGTTCGCAAGGATGCCAGCGGCGAGGTCCGTCTCTATTATTCTGTCTGGAGCAGCGATGCTTTCGGCAATACGGCCTGGGCTCAGGCCGGCGATGAACGCCGCAATTCCGTCTGGTCGGTGGCCATCACCGGTGACGGGATGTTCGATGAAGCCACCGTCCGGCGCGAATTTGTCATGCCGGGATTCTGGCCCACAACGCCCGACATGGGCGACAAGGCCGGTCGTAGCAATGCCGTCTCGGATATTGCCTTCCCGGACTGCGGCCCGCAGGACGTCATGCTGGTGTCCGAACGCGGTGGAATGCGTAATCTCGGGCTCGACAAAGTTGAGGCATTTTCCAGGCCCTATGAATCGCGCGTGCTGCGCTACGAACGTGGGACCGACGGCATCTGGCGTGCAAAAGGCCGCTACGATGTCGGCTTCCATGACCGCAGCAAGGACGGTGAGCCCATTGTTTTTGCCAGTGCCGCAGGCGGAGCCGCTTTTGGCTACGGCGTGACGGAGGATGGCCTCATCGATACGTCGAAGCCGTCGGAGTCGGTGTGGATGACCGGTGACGGCTTGTGCTCTCCCGCTGGCCCTTGCACCAGTCTGGCGACCGGCGAACATGATGACGACAGCGAAGTGCATGGCCTGCAGGGCACGCCCGCGGATGCGCTGGTTGCGGTCGAACCCGACTCAAAGCCCGATACCGCAGCACTCGATCGCTCCTATATGATCGACACGGACATAAACATCGGCACCGATGGCGCGCCGATTGCCGAAGAACGCACCCGTAACGATGCTACGCGCATCGGCGACGTGGCGATCTATCAGGTCTGCGGCGGCGGACCTTTGACTGAAGATGCGGGCGATGAACTGCCTCCCGGTCAACCGCCTGAAGACTGGCCGGTTCATAACCTGAAGATGAGCCATGAGAAATGGGCATCCTCGGGCCATCGCGTGCAGCGTTCGTGGCATCGCCGTGAAGGGTCCTGGCATGCGGTCGATCGTTCCTGGCACTGGAAGCGGCAGTCCTACCACTCGCGCAACGAGTCTTGGCACTGGCGCGGCGTCTCGGCCCATGGCCGCGACCGCAGCTGGCACAAGAAGGGTTTGTCCTCTCATGACAAACGCTATTCCTGGCACTCGCGTGACCGCTCATGGCATCTGCGCAGCCGCAGCTTCCACAATAAGGAGCGCAGCTGGGACAATGGCCATGCGAAGGGCAAATCCTACCATGTCAAGACACGCAGCTGGAGCGGCGATCACAAGAAGGGTCAGTCCTATCACGTGAAGCCGCGCAGCTGGACAGGCGAACATGTGCGCAGCCGCAGCTATCACAACAAGAACCGCTCATGGGGCGACAACAACCCGAACCACGTCAAGGCCCGGTCGTACCACAAGCGTGACAAGACCTGGAGTGACGGCAGGCCCGATCACAACAAGGATCGCAGCCGCAATGATGACGGCGGTGGCGGCAAGCACGTGAAGGGCCGCAGCCAGCATGACAAAGGCAAGACCTGGGGTGGTGACGATAGGCCGGGGCATGTGAAGGCGAGAAGCGACGCCGACAACAAGCCGAAGCACACCAAGCAGAAGAGCGCTGCCGACGACAGGCCCAAGCATTCGAAACAGAAGAGTGCTGCCGACGACAGGCCCAAGCATTCGAAGCAGAAGAGCGCTGCTGATGACAGGCCCAAGCATTCGAAGCAGAAGAGCGCTGCCGACGACAGGCCCAAGCATTCGAAGCAAAAGAGCAAGGCCGACGACAAGCCGAAGCACACCAAACAGAAGAGCAAGGCCGACGACAAGCCGAAGCATGGCAAGGACAGGAACGACAGCAAGAAAAAGCTCAAGCACAAGAAGAAGACCAGTGAAACAGTGCCGGCCTAGTGCACCAACGCCAATCGAATAGAATCTCGATGCGGCAGGCAACTGCCGCATTTCTTCTTTGCTGCGAACAGGGAGCGTGCGGACCATGAGCCAGTCACCGATGCAATTGATCCGTACTCTGACCATGGCGCTTATGGTCTTTGCGTCGGCCGGTGCCTGGGCCGGAACGACCGTGATCCATACCAATGAAGCCTATCTCGACGAGGCGCGGAATACGCCGGACTTCAGCATTGACGACAAGCTTGCCGTCTTCCGGCTGGTGCTGGACGCCCTGCCTCCAACGGTCAAGGTCTATCCGACCGAAAATTACTATTACTTCTGGTTTCACCACAACGGCATCAAGTATGCGGGCAACATCCGCTTCGACGCCGAGGACCGCGACCAGGGTCTTGTACATTTCAACTACTTCAAGGACTTCACTCCATGGCAGCGGGACGAGGCGGATTTCAGCGCTGTCTTGGGCGTGAAGGATGGTGTGAAGGTCAGCAAGGCTGGCAAGCTCAGCTATGATGTGTCCTTCGGCAGCAAGTCCGTCCGCTTCAATCTGAATGACTTGTCCGGCGTGAAGCCGCCGCCAGGAGCCATCGGCAAGGGCGAGACCTATATTGGTCCGGTGTTCGATGAATCGGGAATCCGCTTCTTCCTCGTATTCCACGAAGAGCTGAAGATTTTCATGTTCATCCTCGATGAATCGGCCCCCGCCGCTGATCAGTATGATGTGCCGCCTCAGTCGGACCGGCTGACCATTGGCATCCGCTCAGGCTTCGCCTTCTATGCCGACCGCTATGCCGATCGCAAAATTCTCGTCGGCGTGAACCAGATCAACACGTCGGTGAATAACTACTTCGACGGGCCCTTCGACCAGTTACCCGACAATTTTATTGAGGGCGAAGCGTTGCGGCGCGCCATCCTTGCCGCCAGCCCGGAGATGAAGGGCGGGATCGACCGCTTCGGAAATTCGCCCGACAACGAAACGCGCTATCTCATCGCGCCCTATTTGCAATATGAGGATGTGAGTGAGCTCGGCGTCATTGCACAATGTGCGGCAACCGAAAAGCTCCCCGCCTACTACAATTGCTTTTCCTTCACCGGAGGCGACGAGGGCGATGACCCACCGCCCGATGGCGGCAATCCTTGACGCTGATGTCTAGGCTCCGCGCGCTGCGCGCAGCACCACTTGCCAGCGTGGGTCGGCATGCAATGGATCGAGATCGGAGTCGCTCATGATCCAGTCCATCATGTCGGCATTGCTCAGCGGCAGCAGCCGCATCAGCATCGCAAAGGCTGAGTCAAAATCGCCGCTGACGCTGTAGAAACAGACAATGTTATATTGCGTGAGATAATCGTCCGGGGCGATGGCGAGTGCGGTTTTCGCCCACTCCTTTGCACGCTCAATTTCGCCCATCTTGGCCAGCGTCGTCGCAATGAAATAGGCGGGCCGGGCATTGTCCGGGTGCCGGGCAAATTCCCGCTCGGCGCGCTCGACGCCACGTTGGCCGGCGCGGTTCGCATTCTCCATCTGTCCGAGTGAGGCATACACCTGGTTCAGGAGGATCAGGGACTGGTAGTCGTCTGGCTTGATTTCCGCAGCGCGCTCCCAATGCACTGCGGTCTGTTCCAGCTTGCCCTGAGCATAGCAGGACCGGCCAAAGAAGAACCGCGCTTCAAACTGGTTGGGTTCCAGCGCAATGGCGAGAGCGAACTCGCGCTCGGCCTCTTCGTAGCGGCGTGCAACCGACAGGGCCATGCCGCGTGATGCATGGGCTTCGACCAGGTCGTCCTGCAGGGCCAGTGCCTTTTCGCTGTTCGTCAGCACCGCCGCGGCGGTATCCTCGCTGTAGTCCATGAACAGGAAGGAGTCGCAGTCGGCTAGTCCCGCATAGGCGCGGGCATAGTTCGGATCGAGTGCGATGGCTCTGTCGAACATCGATTTGGCCAGCTCGTAATTCTTCCGCGAGCCGCGATGAAAGAATTCCCGGCCGCGCAAATAGAACGTATAGGCCTCGACGCTGCTGGTCGGTGCCTGTTCGATCGCCTTCTGCTCGCGCGGCAGCAGCTTGACCTTGAGCTGGTCGACGATGGTCTTCGTAATTTCATCCTGCAGGTCGAAGATGTCCGTGAGATTGCGGTCATAGCGTTCCGCCCACAGATGGCCGCCGCTGGCGCCCTCGATCAGCTGCGCCGTGATGCGCACCCTGGAACCGGCCTTGCGCACGCTGCCGTCGACCAGATAGGCAACGCCAAGCTCGTTCGCAATCTTCTCCAGCTCGACGGCCTTGCCCTTGTGCATGAACACAGTATTGCGGCTGAGGACGAACAGCTCCGAGACCTTGGAAAGATCGGTGATGATGTCTTCTGTCATGCCATCGGAAAAATAATCCTGTTCCGGATCGCCGCTCATGTTGGCAAAGGGCAGGACGGCGACGGATGGCTTGTCGGGTCGATAATGCGCCGTTCCGGAAGGCGGCCGTTGCGCTCTTGCGTCAATCGCAGGGGCATCGACGTGAACGAGAAAGACCCGCACCGGCTGTGCGATGTTCTTCAGCGATTTCTGCCCCTGATCGGAGAACACGATTTCCAGCTTACTGCCGATCCGGTCATGGATCTGTGCCGAACAGGCGATGCCTCCGGGTGGCGCCAGCGTGACGAGGCGTGAGGCAATATTGACGTCGTCGCCGAATAGATCCTCGCCGCGGACGATGACGTCACCAAGGTTGATGCCGATGCGAAGCCTGATATGCCGGTCGTCCGGAATACCGGCGTTCCGCTCGGCCAGGCCGCGCTGGATGGCGATGGCACAGCGGACCGCCTCGGTGGCGCTAGTGAATTCCACGAGGAAGCCGTAGCCCATGGACTTGAAGATACGTCCGTCATGCCGGGTTACGGCAGGTTCGATCAGGGTCTCGCGATGCCGGGCGAGTGCGCTCAGCGTACCCTCGTCATTGGCCTCCATCAGCCGGCTGAAGCCGACGACGTCCGCTGCCAGTATGACAGCGAGCCGGCGCTTTACCCGCTGATCGTTCATACACGTCACTCCACGGCTTAATCGGCCCTCACTATGTGATTCCAGCTAGGAAATGCAACGCGTTCCAGTTGGTCGTGGTATATGCCGCAGAATTGTGCAGCGGCGGCTACACGCGCTGGTATGCGACCTTGCCATCGCAGATGGTGAGGTCGATCCGCGTGTCGTGCAGGATCTCATCCGGACTGGCCTCGAAGAGATTACGTGAGAAGACCGCGACATCCGCCAGCTGTCCGGCGACGAGGCGGCCCTTGCGCGCCTCCTGTTTCTGCGAGAACGCGCCGTGCTCGGTATAGGCCTGCAGTGCCTCGGGCAGCGTAATCTTCTGGCCGGCATCCATGACGGTGCCCTTCCAGGTCTTCCGCGTGAGCATCGAGTAGATATTCGGAAACGGGTTCGGATCGCACACCGGTGCATCGCTGCCCGTGGACGGCTTGAGTCCGAGATCCAGCCAGGTCTTCATCGGATAGCTGGAAAGTCCGCGTTCTTCGCCCAGCACCGAAAGATAGGCATCGCCGAAATCATAGATGAACACCTGCTGCGGACATGGGTAGATCCCGGCCTTCAGCATGCGTTGATGCTGTGCAGCGGTCGAGAAGCCGCAATGCTCGATGCGGTGGCGGCGGCCGGCATCTGGCATGGCGTCGAGCGCTTGTTCATAGGCGCCGATCAGTTGCTCGATCGCCGCATCGCCAATGGCATGGCAGGCCAGTTGATAGCCTTTCCCATGATAATCCATGACGAGATCCGACAGCTCGTTGCCGCCGAGCATCTGCACTCCGGTGACATTGCCGTCGCCCAGATAGGGTTTGGTCATCCACGCGGTGCGTCCACCCGCCGATCCATCGAGGAAGATCTTGACGGCCCCGACCATCAGCATGTCGTCACCGGTCCCCGAGATGAGGCCGGCGGCGTGGCATTGCGGTACGATGGAACGGCTGGGATCGCCCAGTAGTGTGAGCCAGGTTCGCACCGGCAGCCGTCCTTCGCGCTTGGCCCGGTGATAGGCGGCAATCTCGCTGTAGCCGGCGCGAATGCCGGTGGCGGCATCCATGCACGAGGTGATGCCATAGGACAGCAGCAGCTTGCCACCCTGTTCGATGGCCGCCACCAGATCGTCTTCGCTTGCCTGTGGATGCGCGGCATAGACGGGTTCCATCGCATTCTCGGCCAGAAGGCCGGTCAACCGGCCGTTTTGTTGCTCGATCACACTGCCGGGCGGCACATGGGTCGCCTCGTCGATGCCGGCGAGCGCCAGCGCCTTCGAGTTGCATATCGCCACATGTCCGCAGGTGCGGACCAGCATCACAGGGTGGTCTGGCGCGGCCTGATCGAGCTCCTCGCGGAACGGATGGCGCTTCACATCGAGCTTGGTCTGGTCGTAGCCGCGCGCCAGAACCCATTCGCCCGGCGGCAGGCTTTGGGCGCGCTGCCGGATGGCGGCGAGCAGGCTCTGCAGTGTCGGAGCAGCAGCCGGTGTTGCATCGACCCAGGCGGCATTGAGCCCGAGTGAAATCAGATGCAGATGGCTGTCGTTGAGCCCCGGCGTGGCCAGCCTGCCGTCGAGGTCGATGACATTCGTCGAGGGGCCAATCAGGGTATCGATGTCGGCAACGCGTCCCGTCGCCAGCACGCGGCCTTGCCAGATGGCCATTGCCTCAGCAAATCCGTCATGACGGCCGCACCAGATTGGGCCGTTGCGCAGCACGAGATCGGCATGAATGGGTGACATGGAAAACTCCGGATAACCGGCCTGAGCACAAACTGGTGCGCTTGCAGGACTCGAACTTTGCGCACAAGCTATTGTTTAGGCTGGAAACTTACAGACTTGTTTCAATAAATACCGTCAAATATACCGACAACTATTGTCAGCTGGCGTTATACCTTTCGGTCATAAAAGGCTAACCTGCGTCAAATCGACTCAAGTAAACCTAATGGGTGTTAGCTTCCCTTGTTCAGGGGATGCCGTCAATCTCTTGCCGACCTTGATGCTGGATTCGTCTAACTCGCATACAACTCCCGCTGAACCTCGATGAAAGCGGTCTTGATGTCGCCGATGTCTCCCAGCTTGGCTTTGGCGTCGGCGATGGTGCCATAGCGGGCGGTCAGGAACGAACCGAGCTTGGCCAGTGCCAGCTCGCTCTCGCCATGGGCGGCATAGGCTTCGAGGATGCCCAGCAGGAAATCGCGCATTTCGCCTTGCGCCGCCTGCAGGCCGCCGTCTTCCACCGCGTCGGCGCGTTGCTCGCGGGTCTTCGGCGGATTGGAAAAGCGGATATAGGCCAGCACGTCGAACAGGTCGCTGTCGGGCGCGTCGATCAGGCGGCGCATGTCGGCGAGCTTGTCGCTGTCATAGCCCTTCTGTTGCAGCAGTGCGATGAAATGTTCGCGCTGGTCCGGGTCGCTCCATTGCTTGCGCAACTGGTCTTCGTCGAGGATCAGGGATGACAGGTCGCCATAGAGCCTCTCCAGGAACTGTTGCGCCGTCATCGGCTTGCCGTCCGGTCCCCAATAGCTTGTCGTGGAAATATACTGGATGGATCGTGCCTTGCCGTCCGCCAGCATGACGATCAGCTTGGGTGGCGGAAGTTCGTCGCCCCCTTCGATGTCGTCGCCACCGCCTTCCCCATTATCCGTAGGTTCAGGCGGAGGCAGTCCTGGCCCTTTCGGTGGCGGCTGCACCGGGTCTTCCGGCTCGCCATCCCACTCGGGGTCGTTGAAGTGCTCATAAGCCTTCACGAAATCATAGATCGTGAAATAATCCTTGCCGTCGAAGGTGCGGGTGCCGCGCCCGATGATCTGCTTGAACTCGATCATCGAGCGGATGGGGCGCATCAGCACGATGTTGCGAATGTTGCGGGCGTCAACCCCGGTTGAAAGCTTCTGCGACGTTGTCAGGATCGTGGGGATGGTCTTGTCATTGTCCTGGAAGGTGCGGAGGTATTCCTCGCCCAGCTTGCCGTCATCCGCCGTTACCCGGTGGCAATAGTTCGGGTTGGAGATTGTCTTGATCTGGTTGACATGGTCGCGCACCCGCGCGGCATGGTCCTGTGTGGCGCAGAACACCAGGGTCTTCTGCTTCTGGTCGATCTGGCCCATGAACTCGGCAACCCGGCTCTTCTCGCGCGCCTCGATGATGATCCGGGTGTTGAAGTCGGCCTCGGTATAGGTCTTGTCCTCTTCCACGTCCCCGGCGATCACCTGGTCATTCGGGTCATAGACATACTCGTCGATGGTGCTTGCCATCTGCCGCACCTTGAAGGGCGTCAGGTAGCCATCTTCGATCCCCTCGCGCAGCGAGTAGGTGTAGATCGGCTCGCCGAAATAGGCATAGGTGTCGGCATTGTGCTTGCGCTTCGGCGTGGCGGTCAGGCCCAGCTGCACGGCCGGCGCGAAATATTCCAGAATGCCGCGCCACTGGCTTTCGTCCTTGGCGCCGCCCCTGTGGCATTCGTCCACGATGATGAAGTCGAAGAAATCCGGCGCATAGCCTTCGAAGCTGGGCTTCTCGTCACCGGTCATGAAGGTCTGGAAGATGGTGAAGAACACGCTGGCATTCTTCGGCACGCCACCTTTCTTGCGGATGGCGTCGGGATCGATCCGTGTGATGGCGTTGGCATCGAAGGCGGCAAAGGCATTGTAGGCCTGATCGGCCAGAATGTTGCGGTCGGCAAGGAACAGGATGCGCGGGCGGCGCGTCGGCTCTCCGGAGAGGTTCCAGCGGGCGTGGAACAGCTTCCAGGCGATCTGGAAAGCAATCGAGGTCTTGCCGGTGCCGGTGGCGAGTGTGAGCAGGATGCGGCTCTTGCCAGCGCCGATGGCCTCCAGCGCGGCGTTGATGGCATTGTGCTGGTAATAGCGCAGCTCCCACTTGCTACCCGCCGTCTCGAAAGGCACCGCGCCGAAGCGGTCGCGCCAGTCGCTGTGAACCGGAAAGCAGCGGTCCCATAGCTCTTGAGGAGTGGGAAAGGGCGTGATGTCGCCCTCGGTGCCGGAGTGCATGTCGGCTTCGTACCAGCCGATCCCGTTGGTGCAGTAGGCAAAGCGCAGCTTCAGCCTGCCGGAATAGTCCTTGGCCTGCCCAAGTCCGGAGGTATGGCCCAGTCCGGCGCGCTTGGCCTCGATCACCGCCAGCTTTTGGTCGCGATATATCAACACATAATCGGCGGACAGCGGATTGCCGCGCTTGCCCCCCGGCATGATGCGGCCCGGACAGATCACCTCGCGCCGGACCTTGGTGCCTTCAACCATGCCCCAGCCCGACGCCTTCAGAACCGGGTCAATCCGTTCGGCGCGGGTGTCGGCTTCGGTCTCGTTGTCATACATTGCCGAAGGATACGTTAGGTCAGTTCGCCTGAGAAGGCCTTTTGCAGTAGGGACTGGCGGAGGATGTCAATATCGTCAACTGACTGCTTGTAAGCATTGGCTAAGTTTTCTGTCGAAACTGCCAAGTCGTTTAAGCTTTCCACTACGCATCTTTGAACGTCATATTCCGGCATAGGAAAGAGTCTATCAGTGAAGGTAGCTAGATTGATATTGTCCCGGGCACTTCCCTTTCCCGCTTCCTTGAGCTGAGGCTTATAGTACTGAAGAAGATAGTAGATGTATTCCGGATCGGCCTTTCGCACATCTGGGTTCATTCCGATGACGCTATCAGGAAAACATGCCTCAAAATCAAGTATAGCTGACTCGCCGATGGTCGCGCCTACAATCGCTATGCAGACAGTTCCCCTTGGCCACTTCTTGCTCTGTGCCAATCCAAACTGTGAGTATGTCTGCTCACATGTGTTTATAAAGTGACCGGCTCGGCTTATTTCACCAGTCTGAATGAAGGGAACTGTCCCGCCATAGAGTTTGGGATCGTTGCGAGGTCTGTGTTGCGATTTACCCCGGCCAAAATCCGCACAGACCTCGGGCAGTCTTACTTGAGGCCAACTCCTTGCCTGGACCTTGAAAACAGTATCCAAACCAGCCCAGTATAGTCGCGATGAATCTTGAGTATTAGACTCTGCATACGTGCGGGCGCGGGCCAGGCCCTCGAAGGCTTCATCCAGAATCGCAACGATCCGCTTTTGTTCTGCCAACGATGGATATGAAAATGGCACTTTTCGAAGAAGACTTGCTTTGATACCTGAAACCGTCGCGCCGGTGGCACGCAGTCGAATCTGTTCTTGCATTTGAGGCGAAAGCAGAGCGTATTTCAGAAAGGCTGAATCGACAGTCTCTGGATTTACCTTCATGGTAATCAGGCGCTGTCCTATAACGACTGTCTCATCGGTATCGAGTTGGGCGACGTTGCCAAGTGGCGCCTCAGTGGTGAACAATACGTCACCTCGTCGTGGATAGCCACGAGTCATCCAGGTGTCGTACACGGCTGGGTCAATGAACTCTAATGGTTCACGTTGTATGTAACCCATTTTCACATTTTTGGCTGTAATCAGGCGGATACCAAGTTCAACCTTGGGCGGCGTTTTTCCACGATAGTCAACGAATTGAACAGTTTCACCTAATTGATTTGACTTCCACCCCGCCTTCACAGCAACCCCCTGATCCGCTCCAGAATCTCTGCAGTTTCAGCATCACGCGTGAGAATGTCGTCGATGATTGCTTGCGGCGAGCGCAGGGGCTCGGCCTCGGGCGCATTGGGATTTTTCGGCGATAGATCGCAGGTATCTTCGTCCACGTCCTTCAGATCGACGAGCCATGACTTCGGCCCGGTGGCGAAGCCTTTCTGCAAGGCAACGAACTCCGCTAGATCGTCGTCATTCAGCGCATTGGTCTTGCCCATGCTGCGGCCCGGATCGAGCTGGTAATACCAGATGCGGCTGGTGGGCGCGCCCTTCTCGAAGAACAGAACAACGGTCTTGACGCCCGCCCCCTGAAACGTGCCTTGCGGGCAATCGAGGATCGTATGCAGCGTGCAGCTCTCCAGCAGCTCGCGCCGCAGTGACACGGAGGCATTGTCAGTATTGCTCAGGAAGGTGTTCTTGATGACGATGGCGCCACGCCCGCCCGCCTTCATCTTGCGGATGAAATGCTGCAGGAACAGATAGGCCGTCTCGCCCGACTTGATGGGAAAGTTCTGTTGCACCTCGCGCCGCTCGCCACCGCCAAACGGAGGATTGGCCAGCACGATGTCGTGACGGTCCTTCTCCTGGATATCCATGACGTTTTCATTCAGCGAATTGGCATGGACGATGTTCGGTGCCTCGATGCCGTGCAGCACCATGTTCATGATGCCGATGACATAGGCCAGCGACTTCTTCTCCTGCCCATAGAAAGTGCGCTTCTGCAGTGTCTCGAAATCCTGCGCGCTGATGCCGGGCTTCCGCATGTAGTCATAGGCCTCGCAAAGAAAGCCTGCGGAGCCGACCGCGCCATCATAGATCGTTTCGCCGATCTTCGGGTCCGTCACCTTGATCATGGCGCGGATCAGCGGACGCGGCGTGTAATATTCGCCGCCGTTCCGGCCGGCATTGCCCATGCGCCGGATCCGGGTTTCATAAAGCTGCGACAGCTCATGCTTGTCGGCCTGGCTGTTGAAGCGCAGGCCATCGACGATCTCCAGCACGTCGCGCAGGATATAACCCGACCGGAACTTGGAGCGCAGCTCGGTGAAGACCTCGCCGACCTTGTATTCGATGGTGTCCGGCCCCGTGGCGCGGTCATGAAACTTGGCGAGAAAAGGGAACAGCTCGCGGTCCACGAAATTGACTAGATCGTCGCCGGTCAAGGCCGTGTTGTGATCGAAGCTGCCGTCCTTCAGCTTCGGCGCCGCCCAGCGGTCCCAGCGGTATTTGCCGTCGATGATCGGCTTGTAGTCCAGTCCTTCCAGCTCCGCCCGGTCCTTCCGCTCGCTTTCGAGGTCATGCAGGTAGCGCAGGAACAGCACCCATGAGGTCTGTTCCACGTAGTCCAGCTCATTGGCGATGCCCTCTTCGGCGCGCAGCGCCTTTTCGATGGCATTGAAGGCGTTCTCGTACATGGCGTCCCGAATCTGCGATGTCTTGCTGCGGCAACTATGATGCGGTGCGCTGGAGATAGGCAAGCACTTGTGTGATGGCTTCCGGGCTGGGAACATTTCCGCCGCTCAATGCCGCAATGGCCTTTCCGGCGATTCGGCTTGCCAGCGTACCCATGACGGTTTCCCGTTCATTGCTGGTCATCGGGCCATAGCTGGAAAACGAGGTCGTCACGTTCTCATGGCCCAGGTTCAGGCTCCAAGCCTTGGCTTCCGCACCATTGGCGCAGACTTTCTCGCCCAGTTTCCAGATCGTCTTCCGGAATGAATGCGGATTGAAATACGGCAGGCCCGACATTGTGAATGCCTCCCTGAAGATGGCTCTGATTGGTCCGGCATCGCTCCAGAACTGCCGGGTGATCCCGCTGGCATAGAATTGCTGGTTCTCATCCAGCCCGCGTGCTGTGGAGGGAAAGAGCGGATCATCCGGTCCGAAGAGATGCAGGGTGGCGAGTTCGGTGATCCAGTCTTTGACAATCGTCTCGATGTCATCGCCCACCGGAAAGAACCAGGACGTGAAGGTCTTCCGGTTCTTGGTTTTCACTTCGCGGGCGTCCTGGAACACGGTTCTCCGCTCGATATCCACATGCTTCAGGCACATGGAGGCGATGGCGGCATCCCGCGCGCCACTGAGAATTGTGAAGGCGATCAGGGCGCGGTTTCGGCGTTCGATCACCGTGCCAGTTGGCATGGAGGCCAGAACATGACGGATTTGCTCCAGGCTGGGGACGGGTCTTTCTCGCACCGCGCCCGCAATCCGGCCGTCATTGTTCGACGGGTTGAAATATTCCATATCGGAGTATGTGAGCTTGCGGCTGTATCCCGGCCTGCCGGACAGCCACTGGAAGAAAGCCTTCACCGCGCGCAACCGTGAAACCTTGGTTGCAATGGCCAGCGGCCTGCCGGTCTTTGCTACGACATGGGTTTCGAGATCGCGCTTGAATTTCCGGGCTTGCTCGATATGAAAAAGCCTGAAGTCCTTCCAGTTCGTGGAGGCTTCGAAGGCTGCAATTGCCGCCGCCACCTGATCGACGGTTTCGGCCTTCATGCGCTTCGCGTCCTCCAGAAAACGGAGGTATTCCCACTTGATTTTCTCGTTTTCGGGATGGTGCTTTTTCACGGTGCTGGAATTCCTTGCTGAAGTGAACATGGAGACAGGATCAGCGGCTCTCTTCTAAGTGCTTCTGGCGTTCCATGACCGTCACATCCAGTTCGCGCCGGATGTCTTCCAGGAGGATCAGATTGATGCGCTTGTGCATGAGGTTGCCGCATGCATCGCAGATCGCCCTGAGATTCCCGCCGGTCGGTGTCATGGGGATGAAATCCGCCATGCCGAGTGCGGGTCGGCGCGGCGCCCTGCACCTGAAACAGAAGCACTCCGCCGGTTGACATCTCTGGCGGTGGGCATGCCGTTCCATGAACCGGATCAGCTCCTCTCCCAGAATGAGGGTGGGACGCGTTCCTGCCACTGTCGGCAATCCGGCCTTGATCCACCGCCGGATCGTCGCCTTGCATGCTCCGGTGGTCCGGGAGGCCTCGTCGATCCGATAGGAACGGTGCATCTTCACAAGCCTGCCGCTGGGCCTTTGCCGCTTGGTGGCGAGCGGCGGGCGCATGCTAGACAGCGCCTTTCTCGATCAGTGCGCGGATGTCATCCACACGCCATGCCGTAATGCGCGGCCCCAGCTTGACCGGCTTGGGGAAACGGCCGTCCTTGATGCCCGCCCACCAGGTGGACTTGCTGACCGGAATCGGGCCATGCGGTGCGATGATTGACGGCAACCGGACAAAGCCGGTCTTGGGAAGTTCGGTGGCGGACATTGCGATTCGGCTCCATCCTGTGAAGGTTGGTGCCGGTCTAAGACAGGCGACGGGCCTGAAAACCGAATTCGGGCAAAGTCAAACCGAATTCGGTTTTGCCGATTGTGTTTGGTTTAGTCTTTTGGGAGCAAATCCCGTCCTTCTTGCAAATACTTGCGGATCGTATCGTCATCCAAGGTCATGCCATGTTTCCGCACGGCACCGGCAATCTTGTCGGTGGTTGGCGACTTTGCAGCATCGACGTCATAGCCGAACTTTTCCACCGCCATGGCGATGACCATCTTCAGGAGACTTTCGCGTTCCTTGGCATTCAAGGGCTTAAGTGGCGCATCGCTGATCACCGTTCGATGTCCGTACATCTGCTGTTTGGTGGCGGCGTGTGCGGCAGCCTCTTCCTCATACTTAGCCTTCCAGTCAGGGCGATTACCAGATGCTCGCGTGACGACGACTTCCAGTTCGGGCGGATAAGACAGCTCAAGTTTCTTGGCCCACAAAACAAACTGGAAAGAGCTAAAACCAATAGGCAGTTCTCCGCTGATTTCCGCACGCCTGCTAAGTTCTAAACGTAACTTGAACTCTTTGACGAACGGCGAGAACTTCTCGTCATGTCTTATATTTTCCCATGTCACCCGTCGTGGTTCTTTGCCAAGAGTCAAGGCTACCGCCTCCTCCATTGTCCAGGATGAAGCCTTGCACCAGAAATCGAAGTCGGGATCGCAGCCAAAAGCGAACCATTGTTGGCTTTCGTAAAGCGCAACCTCTTTGCGCTCCAGTTCGGCCTCAGCATTGACCAATGCAAAAAGTTCCTCTGGCTTCTTGGCCATCAGTTTAGCTTGGTATCGGTCGATCAGAAAATTTGCAATGACACCATCAAAATTGGGCCGTGGAAGCATCCTCATGCGGAACGCGGCATTGTCTCGAAAATAGGGAAACTTCCGATCCATCAGATATTTGATGGCATCTGAAACCGCTCTTGATGATGGAGCCAAACCTGTCACCTGCGAAAGATGAATTCGGCCTGAAATCTCTGCCCGAATCACGGCCGAAGGCAAGCGCCGGTTTTCAGCCTTTGGAACGAACGCTTGTAAGCGTGATGACTGTCGATCCAACTCCGCCCCGCAACATGTCGAGATGATCGGCCCACCACTGCGCCATCTTGCGGCGTTCGCTCATGGCACCGCCTCGGTGATAGATGCAGTGGGCTGTATCATAGCCTTAAGCCGATAAACCACTTGACTCACTGACGTTGATTCAATCGAAATCCTTGAATCTTTACACACGCTTAACTGCAATCTCAAAACTTGGAGCTCGCTCAGGTTGTTTTAGGTTGTGCAAGCCTACGGTGCACCAATCGTGCTGCAAACCCGGAGGCCTGTCATGGCAAATCGCAACTTTAAAGAGCTATACAGGGCAAGTTTTGCCGGCATTTTCGCTGTGTTCTTGAGCACATCAACCGCGCTGTCTGATACCTCGACAATCATCGCAGCAACTGACCTCGAACCGGCTTCACCAGTGAACGGCATTTCGATATCAGCCGCGAAAATAGCGCAAGGCAGGTTGCTTGTCACCGGAAAGAGCATCAGTGGCAAATCCGTTCGGTTAGACAATCTGGACCCTGTCCGGATTGATCCTGCGACGCGGACATTCGCCTATGAACTCATCTATCTTCCTGCCGATTGTATTGTGGATTTGCGGGTTGTTGGCGCGGCGCAGCCCCCGTTGAAGGTGGTCATTGCGAATTGCGCGCAGAGCGGACTTAAGGCGCGCGGGACTTGGAAGCCCGGAGCAACATACGAAGCCAATGAGATCGTCTTTTACAACGGGTCGTCTTGGAAAGCCCGAGAAGTTGGTGACAAAATTAATCAGGGCAAAGCACCTGATGGCTTGGAGGGACTGAAATTTTGGAAACTCTTTGCTTCGCGAGGCGACAACGGCATTGCGGGTGCCACTGGCCCAAAGGGCGATAAAGGAGACCAAGGTGACGCCGGTGCCCCGGGTGCTCCGGGTGGAGATGGCGCTATCGGTCCGCAAGGCCCGAAGGGCGACAAGGGTGATCAGGGCGATGCCGGCGCCCAGGGTGTTGCAGGTGCCGATGGTGCGATTGGTCCGCAAGGCCCCAAGGGTAACAAAGGCGAACAGGGTGACGTCGGCCCGCAGGGCCCGATGGGCCTCACCGGCGCTGATGGTGCTGTTGGCCCGCAGGGTCCGAAGGGTAACAAAGGTGATCAGGGCGCCGTCGGTCCTCAGGGCGTCGCAGGCGCTGATGGTGCGGTTGGTCCGCAAGGTCCGATGGGCCCGGTTGGTCTGACTGGCTTGACTGGTGCTGATGGTGCCGTTGGTCCTCAGGGTCCCAAGGGTGACAAGGGCGACCAGGGTGTTGCAGGTGCCGATGGAGCTATTGGTCCGCAAGGTCCGATGGGTCCGGTTGGCCTCACCGGCCTCACTGGTGCTGATGGCGCAGTTGGTCCCCAGGGTCCCAAGGGTGACAAGGGCGATCAGGGTGTCGCAGGTGCCGATGGAGCTATTGGTCCGCAGGGTCCGGTTGGTCTGACTGGCTTGACTGGTGCTGATGGCGCAGTTGGTCCCAAGGGCGACAAGGGTGATCAGGGTGACGTCGGTCCACAGGGTCCGATTGGCCCGGTTGGCCTGACCGGCCTCACTGGTGCCGATGGTGCAATCGGTCCGCAAGGTCCGAAGGGCGACAAGGGTGACAAGGGCGACCAGGGTGTTGCAGGTGCCGATGGAGCTGTTGGCCCGCAGGGTCCGAAGGGTGACAAGGGCGACCAGGGTGTTGCAGGTGCCGATGGAGCTGTTGGTCCGCAAGGTCCGATGGGCCCGGTTGGTCTGACTGGCTTGACTGGTGCCGATGGAGCTGTTGGTCCGCAAGGTCCGATGGGCCCGGTTGGTCTGACTGGCTTGACTGGTGCTGATGGTGCCGTTGGTCCTCAGGGGCCGAAGGGTGACAAGGGCGACCAGGGTGTTGCAGGTGCCGATGGAGCTGTTGGTCCGCAAGGTCCGATGGGCCCGGTTGGTCTGACTGGTGCCACTGGACCGGCTGGTGTTACGGGAGCACAAGGCCCCGTTGGCTTGACTGGCGCGGTTGGCGCAACCGGCGCGACCGGACCACAGGGCCCGATTGGTTTGACGGGTGCGACAGGTCCGGCGGGTGCACAAGGCCCAACAGGTTTGACCGGGGCAACTGGCCCAACCGGCGCCGCTGGTCCGGCTGGTGCAACCGGTGCGACTGGCGCAACTGGCCCGGCTGGCGCGACGGGTGCTCAAGGACCGGCCGGGGTCAGTGGATATGCTATCGTCACCGGAACGGCTTCTGCCGATATTGAAGGAGTTCGGACGGTGACAGCCACTTGTGCTTCTGGGAAAGTCGCGGTTGGCGGCGGGTTTGTCACAACAAACGTGAGCAGCGCACAAGACACGCTCATCACCGCAAGTTATCCGAGCAGTACCACTGTTTGGACAGCAGGTGGAACGTCGTATCCTGCCAACGGTGATCAGAGTTACTCTTTGCAAGCCTATGTCATCTGCGCAAACGCGTCGTGAGTTTGCAGGATTTGTAGAAACAGGGAGAGCCTTCCTCAGAGGGCTCTCTCATTCTTTTACGCCGTCAGTTGTCTTTGCTCTGATACGGAGTCTATTAAGCGCTCTCTCGCTTGGTCGTTCGTGCGAGAGGAACAACTTGTCCAGCTTTGCGGCCTTTCAATAGATCGAGATGATCGGCCCACCATTGCGTCATCTTACGTCGCTCGGTCATGGCGTCACCACGGGCATAGGCGCGGCGGACGGCATCTCGGTCCTGATGTGCCAGTGAATGTTCGATGGCATCGACGGAAAACAGGTTCGAAGCATTGAGCAGTGTCGAGGCCGTTGCGCGGAAACCGTGAGACGTGTGCTCGTCGGCACCGATATCCATGCGCCGGAGCGCCGCGTTCATAGTATTCTCGCTCATGCAGCGCGTGAAGCTGCCCAGCGCTGGGAAAACGAAACCTTGCGGCCCGGTGATCTCGTGAAGCCGCTTTAGAACGACGACTGCCTGCCGTGGCAAGGGTTTGATATGCGGGTGGCGAAGCTTCATGCGATCTGCCGGGATTTCCCAAACCGCCTTATCAAGATCGAACTCCGGCCATCTCGCTTGCCGGAGTTCGCCCGGCCGGGGATAGAGCAGGGCCATAAGTTGCAGCGCGCTGCCGGTGATAATCTGCCGGTCGGCATAGTCGTCAACAAGCCTCAAGAGTGCTCCGACGCGCTGGGGATCGGTGATTGCCGTGAAGTGCTTTGGCTTGGGATTGGCGATGGCGCCCCGTGTGGCGGCGGACGGGTCCCCGTCGATAATTCCGTGCTGCATTGCATAGCGGAAGACCTCACCAATCACCGTTCTCATGCGCCGGGCGGTTTCAAGATTGTCGGCTTCTTCTTCCTTTTTTAGAGCATGAATGACGTCCGGCGTCCTGATTGATCCAATCGAACGAGTTGCCAGAGACGTTTTCAGCTTGGCCAGAATCCACTCCATCTTGGCGATGGTGACGGGTGCCTTGCCATCTTTTCGCTTCTTGGCAACCAGCCGTTCGGCAATCTTTCCGAACGTGTTGTCTGCTGCCAACCGGAGTTCAGCCTTTCGCTGCTGTTTGAGGCCGGACGGGTCCAGATCGTCGGCGACCTGACGCCGGGCGTCTGTGGTCTTCTCTCGGGCTTTTTCAAGAGTTAGGTCCGGATAGGTTCCAAGCGCCAAGAGCTTCCGCTTCCCCAGATGGCGGTATTCGTACCGCCAGTATTTGCCACCATTGGGCATGATCCAGAGCTGCAAGCCCTTGCCATCGGCCAGCTTTCTGACCTTGTCGCCTGACTTTGCGGCCCGAATTTCGATGTCTGTGAGCTTGTCGCGCGTCCGGGCCATAGGCGTTCTCCTAATTGGCGGTATCGGAAAAGGCGGTATTGCGAGATACCGTCATCTTGTACCGCCAAAAAATCTGGCTGTCCACGGACGCGGTCGGACAAAGCCGGACCAAGGACGCTGGAAAACCAGCGTTTTTCTATTAGATCTGAACCGTATTGGATGAGCTTGGAGGATGGTCTGGTGCCGCTTGCAGGACTCGAACCTGCGACCCCCGCATTACGAATGCGGTGCTCTACCAACTGAGCTAAAGCGGCGGCTTGGCGATGCGCGGCAAGCGATAGACTGTTTCGGTTTTGATTTCAACCATCCGTCGCGATGGATTTTCGGGACGGCGCATCGAAATCTTCGGGCAGTCCCGGATCGTCGGGCGGGCGCTGCGGTACCACCATGGCGGGCGCCGTGATGGCCTTCACCGGGGCCTCGATGACGGCGGGCGTGACCGGCGCCGGGGGAGCGTCAGCCTCCAGCTGCTCGGGCATATCGAACGGCGCCTTCCACTCGCAGGGAACGATCTCGCCCGATACAGGCGACACCGCCGTCCAGCGCAGGCTGGCAACCCCATCCGACACCCACACCGGATCGCGCGGCGCCGTGAGCGCGCGGGCCAGCCACTCCCGCGCCCGGCCCTTGTCGCCTTGCGCCTCCTCGATATCGGCCATCAGAGCGCAGATGCGGGCCTGCGGCCGCGACTCGATATGCGGTTTCAGGGCCTCCCGCGCCACGTCCCAGCGTTGCGCCTTGACGGCGGCGCGTGCCAGGGCAACCGCTCCCTCGAGGCCGCCCTTGTGATCCTTGATGAGATCGCGCACCCGCTCGAAGCGCGCCTCCGGCTTGTCACCCGGCAAGAGATTGGCCTGGATATCGGCCAGTTCCGGATGCGGAGATAGCGTCCACGTATCCCTGATGATCTTGGATGCCTTGCGCTGCGACGCCTGCGAGATCAGAACCCGCGCGGCAACGGCGGCAGCAGGGACCAACGAGGGATCGAGTTTGTGGGCCTTCAATGCCAGATCAAGGGCCAGCTGCTTGTTGCTGTCTTCGACACCCAGCGCCTGTGCCGCCAGCATGGCGGCCTGCTTGGTGTTGCCTTCGGCCTGCGGCAGCAGGCCGGACTTCACTTGCTGCGCCAGGCTGGCCGCTGCCGCCGGATAATCCCGCGCCGCGGATTGCAGCTGCAAGACCGCGGTGGCGGCCCAGGCAAGGCGCGGATTGAGAGTCAGGGCCCGCTCGGCATAGGTCCGTGCCAATGCGACATCACCTGATTGCCGTGCATCGGCGAACAAGCCGCGAAGCCCCAAGGCCTCGGTGTCGGGAGATTTCGTCATCGCCTCGAAGATGCGTTTCACCGAGGCGCGGTCGCCCTTGAGCTGGGCAGCCTGTGCCGCCAGCACATTGACCAGCGGTTCGTCGCGCAAAGCGTTGCCGGCAATGGCGGCGTGCTTGGCCGCGGCGGTGGCATCTCCCGCGCCTGCCGCGATGATGCCGCGAGACAGTGAGTCGTAACCTTTGCGGTTCTTGCGGAACTGCCAGAACTGGCCCACCGCCTGCGGACTGTTCCACAACCGCCTGAACATGCTCCAGAAGAACCAGATGGCCAACACGGCGATAAACGCCACGGCGACCCCGGCGACGAAGGTCATTTCGATTTCGCGGCCGAGCCACCGCACGGTGAGCGTGCCGGGACGGTCCGCCAGCCAGGCGAAGCCGGCGGCGAGAATGGCGAGCAGCAGGAAGCGCCAGATGAGCTTGATCATTGCATTCCACCCGCAGCTGAGATCTGCCGCATCACCGAGTCCGACACCTGAACGAGTGCGGCCTCAAGCGCCAATCGCGCTGCGGCCTGGTCGCGCCATTGCGACAGCGGCACAGGCTTGGTGCCCTCGGCCGCATCGACGATGGCGATGGCCTGCGTCAGGTCGCCGGACTCCGCGAGCGCTGCGGCTTTCTCTGCCAACAGCGGCCAGTCAGACTCGCCGATGTCGCGGATCGTCACGATCCCGGAGAGCGATTCCAGCAGCCAGCCGGTCCAGCTGTCACTGGCGGGTGCAGGCGTGGCAGGTTGGGGCAGGGACGGAATCGCATCGCGAAGCGCCTTGGCGAGGCCGGCAGGCGAGGGAACGCCCTCAGCCGCATGCGCGGCCAACACGTCGAGACCGGCCGCCGCCGGTACGACACGGGAGATGCTGTCGTATTCGGCCTGAAAGGACGCTCCCGCCGCGATCTTGGCCTTGAGATCGGCCAGGGCCTGCGACAGCGCTGTCACGAGAGCGGCCTTGTCGCCGCCGCCCGGTGCGGCCTTCAGACTTGCCACATCCTTCTCGAGCGCTGCGATGCGCTGGTTCAGCGCGGCGAGCGCTGCCGGATCGGCTGCTCCCGTGCCGGTGGACGCACCGCTGCCGATGGATGCAACTGTGCTGTTGAGACTGTCGAGGTCGGCACGCGCGGACTTGAGCGCGGTTTCCGCCGTTGCGATGCGGGTCTGCAATCCGTCGAGGCGTGACGACGCCTCAGCCAGCCCGCTGGCCGTCGACTTGATCATGCCGTCTGCCGCAGCCACCGACGCCGTTGCAGAATCCGACGCTTGCGACACCGCCAGCAGTTGTTCGCTCATGGTTTTGCCATTGGCCTCGAGCGCGTCGAGCCGTCCCTGCATGGCCGTCATCTGCGCGGTGGGAAGGTAGTTCGACAACAGATCGCGATAGAGCCAGCCGCCGCCAATGGCACCGGCGAGCAGGGCCGCGATGATCCATACCCATGTGCGGCTTTTCTTCCTCTTTGCCGGAACATAGGGCGGCATCGCCGCCGGTCTTGTGTCTTCGGCTTCGACGCCCTTCTCGTCTGCCTCGGGCGCAGGGGTTTCACGCGCCTCGTCTTCCGTCTTGAAGTCGGTGGTGTCGAGATCGATCACCTGCGGCTGCGATTTTTCGTCGTCGTCTGGTCTGGTGTCACTCATGCGATTGGCCTAACGCGTTCACCGGCATTGTTCAAGCAGCGCCAGCATCGCAGCCTCGTGGGGCGATGCGGCAACCGCCACCTTCCACTTGTCCGGCAACACTGCGGCAACATTGCGTGACAGGCATAGATATCTGATCGCTGCAGCCTGATGTTCCAGTCCCGAGGCTGTGACAAGCTCACGCCAGATGCGCGCGGTGCGCGGCGAGTACAGCAGCGTCGCGTCTATCGTTGACTCCCGGAGGGGCGATTCCGCGTCGCCGAGCGACTGCGCGGGCACAGCGTCATAGAGCACCACGCGCTGGCAGTCGAAACCGGAGGACGTGAGCCGCGCTTCGAGATCGCCAGCGGTTTCGGCACCCGAAAGATAGAGGATGGGGCCAGCTTGCGGATCGAGTTCGGCGGCGATGAAGGCCGCCAGTCCGTTCACGTCGCCACCATGCGCTTCGGCCTTGAACCCAAGAGCCGCCGCGGCGGCCAGCGATTGCGGTCCAACCGTCAGTGTACGGAACATCAAGAAGCGCTCGGGATGCGGCAGGGCACGGATGCCGTTGGCGCTGGTGACTGCAATCGCCTGATACGGCAGATCGGCGATAACCACGTGGTCGCGCCGGCGAATCGCCATCATCGGCGCTGCAATCACCTGATGACCCAGGGCCTCGAGCTTCGCCGTAAGCGGGCCTGCATCCTCCTCGGGTCTGGTGATGGCAATCCGCATCAGAAGGCGATGAGACTGCCGCCCATGGCTTTCACCTCTTCGCCCGCCTCGCGTCCCATGCGCGCAGCATCTTCGGGAGATCCGTCACGCGTTGTCTCGAAGCAATGGACTCCATCGAGCGTCAGCGCGTGGCCACGGAAGATGACGCGTCCATCGGCGAGATGGGCATGTCCTGCCAGAGGTGTGCGGCACGAGCCATCGAGCGCTGCAAGGAAGGCCCGTTCGCAGGTGACGGCCGAGGCTGTCTCGCCATGATTGAGGGGGGCAAGAATGTCGCGTGTGGCGTCGTCGTCATCCCGCGTCTCGATGCCGATGCAGCCCTGCGCCACGGCCGGCAGCATGAGATCGACAGACACGATCGACGTTATCTTGTCGGCGAGACCCAGCCGGTTGAGCCCGGCACAAGCCAGGAAGGTCGCCTGCGCCACGCCATCAGCGAGCTTTTTCAGCCGTGTTTCGACGTTGCCGCGGAACTGGATGACGTTGAGATCCGGGCGCAGCCTCTTGAGCTGGGCCGCACGCCGCACCGAGGACGAGCCCACGGTGGCTCCGTGTTCCAGAGCATCGATATTGGCGGCAACAGGACTCAGGAATGCATCCCGCGGGTCCTCGCGCGGCAGCAGCGCCGCCATGATGAGGCCATCCGGCAGTTGCGCCGGCATGTCCTTCATCGAATGCACCGCAAGGTGGATCGATCTCTCGAACAGCGCCTCTTCGATTTCCTTGGTGAAAAGCCCCTTGCCGCCGATCTCGGACAGCGGCCGGTCGCGTACCCTGTCGCCTGTGGTGGTGATGACAACGATCTCGATGTCGTTCTCTGCCAGGCCATGCGCCGCCATCAGGCGGTTGCGCGTTTCATGGGCTTGATAAAGAGCGAGGGGGGAGCCACGGGTACCAATCTTGAGCTTCGGCATTTGCAAGTCATATCCGGCGGATGCTACAGGGACGCCATCTCTTAGCTTCAAACTCCGGTGCCGTCACCCGTTCCATGGATCAAGGCCAAACCCATATTCTCGGCATCGAAACCTCCTGCGACGAAACCGCGGCTGCCGTGGTGCGGCGAAGCGCCGGGGGGACTGCTACAATTCTCTCCAACGTCGTGTTGTCGCAACTGAAGGATCACGCGCCCTATGGTGGCGTGGTGCCTGAAATCGCCGCGCGGGCGCACATCAACCATCTCGACCGGCTGATCGGGCAGGCGATGGGCGAGGCAGGACTCGCCTTTCAGGATCTGGACGGCGTGGCGGCGACGGCGGGACCGGGACTTTTGGGCGGCGTCATCGTCGGGCTCACCATGGCCAAGGGCATAGCGCTGTCCCAGGCCAAGCCCCTGCTTGCGGTCAATCATCTCGAAGGCCATGCCCTCACGGCGCGTTTGCTGGAGCCGGTGGCGTTCCCCTATTTGCTGTTGCTGATTTCAGGCGGTCATACGCAATTCCAGATTGTCGAGGGTGTCGGCTATTATCATCGCCTCGGCACCACAATTGACGACGCGCTGGGCGAGGCCTTCGACAAGGTGGCGAAACTGCTGGGGCTGGGATATCCCGGCGGTCCGCAAGTGGAACTCCGGGCCCGCCATGGCAATGCGGCGCGCTTCGAATTTCCCCGGCCGTTGAAAGGCCGCAAGGATTGCAACTTTTCGTTTTCCGGCCTCAAGACGGCGGTGCGGGAGGTGGTTCACGGGCTGGGCACACTGACCGATCAGGATGTCGCCGACGTTTGCGCCTCCTTCGAGGCCGCCGTCGCCGAAACCATGTCCGACCGGCTGAAAATGGCTGTCACCCTGTTCCGTGAGGCGCATCCCGATGTGGCCGAGCCGGCGCTGATCGTTGCCGGTGGGGTTGCGGCCAACGCCAGACTGAAGGCTGTCTTCACCAACGCTGCCTCGCGCCATGGCCTGAAACTCATTGTGCCGCCGGCCAGGCTTTGCACCGACAACGCGGCGATGATCGCCTGGGCAGGGGCCGAGCGTCTGGCCCTCGGATTGACCGACGATCTGGGCATTGCCGCGCGTGCCCGCTGGCCGCTCGATCTGGCACAGACGCCGGTCTATGGCGCGGGCAGGCTCGGGCCCAAAGCATGACGAAGGTGATCGGGGTTCTGGGAGCCGGTGCCTGGGGAACGGCACTGGCGGAGGTGGCGCGGCAGGCGGGACATGACGTGCGCATCTGGTCGCGCGCATCGCCTGATCTTGTGCCGCTTGCCGCCGCGGAGGCGTTGATCCTCGCCGTGCCCGCCCAAGCGGCGCGCGCCGTATTGGAAACCGCAAAGCCCATTCTCGCCAAGGGTCAGCGCATCATCATCGCCGCCAAAGGCATCGAGCAGGGCACCGGCCTGTTCATGAACGAAGTCGTGCAGGACGTTGCAGCCGAGGCCGATGCGATGGTTCTCTCCGGCCCCAGCTTTGCTGCCGACGTCCTGAAGGGCCTGCCGACGGCTGTGGTAATGGCTGCCAACCGCATCGAAGACGCGAGGCACTGGGCCGGGACGCTGTCGCGGCCCTTTTTCCGCATCTATGCCTCCGATGATGTGAAGGGCGTCGAGATCGGCGGGGCGCTGAAGAATGTTCTCGCTATCGCCTGCGGTATTTCCGATGGCCGTGGCCTCGGCGACAGCGCGCGCGCCGCCCTGACGACGCGCGGTTTTGCCGAACTCACCCGGTTTGCCGGCAAGCTGGGTGCGAGGCCCGAGACCCTGATGGGCCTTTCTGGCCTGGGCGATTTGCTGCTCACCTGTTCAAGCCGCCAGTCCCGCAATTATTCCTTCGGCCATGCAATCGGCGAAGGTTTTCCAGTCTCGGAGGCGCTCGCGCGCGCCACCGGCGTGGTGGAAGGCGCAGCGACCGTACGCATTGCCCATGCCCTGGCCCGCAAGCACCACATTGACATGCCGATTGTGGATGCCGTTCACGCCATCGTTGACGGCCACGCCGCGCCAGAGGAAGAAATCGCCCGGCTTCTCGCCCGCCCGCTACGCATCGAATTCACAGAAGGATAGACCATGCTTTTCGCCATCATCTGCACGGACAAGCCTGCCAGCCTCGATCTTCGGCTGGCCACCAGACCAACGCATGTGAAGTATCTCGAAGGCCTTGCCGATACGCTCAAGACCGCTGGTCCCTTCACCAGCGATGACGGGTCGCCCAATGGCAGCCTCGTCATTGTCGACGTGGCCGACCGCGCCGCCGCCGAAGCGATCGCCGCCAATGATCCCTATGCCAAGGCCGGGCTCTTCGCCTCCGTCGACATTCGCGCCTGGAAGTGGACGCTGAAAAACCCGGAGACCAGGTGATGGCGCAATACTGGCTGTTCAAGTCAGAGCCGGAAGTCTGGTCATGGGACCAGCAGAAGGCCAAGGGCGCCGCCGGCGAGGAATGGACGGGTGTCCGTAACTACCAGTCGCGCAACAACATGCGGGCGATGAAACTCGGTGACCGCGGCTTTTTCTATCACTCGAACGACGGACGTGCCGTCGTTGGCATTGTCGAGGTCTGCAAGCTGGCTCACAAGGACTCGACCGCCAAGGAAGATGCCTGGGAATGCGTTGACATCCGCGCCGTGGCTGACGTGCCGCGCCACGTGACCCTCGACGAGATCAAGGCCGATCCGAAGCTCAAGGACATGGTGCTGGTGAAGAATTCGCGCCTGTCGGTGCAACCGGTGTTGCCGGAGGAATGGGCCTACATTTGCAAGCTTGGCGGCGTAAAGGCGTGAGCCCGATACCGGACCGGATTGAATTCATCCGGGTCAATACATCGGTATTGCCGCCGCCGCTGGTGCCGGAACTTCGGCTGCATCTCGCCCATGAGGCTGTGCCGTTGTGGCAGAAGACGGAAGAAGAACTGGGCGAACTGGGTCTGCCGCCACCCTTCTGGGCCTTTGCCTGGGCGGGCGGACAGGCGCTGGCCCGCCATGTGCTGGATCATCCGGAGGTTGTGCGCGGCAAGCGGGTGATTGATCTCGCGTCGGGGTCGGGGCTTGTCGGCATTGCGGCGATGAAGGCCGGCGCAGCGCAGGTTCTGGCCGCGGATATCGATGGCTTCGCCGTCGAGGCCATCGGTCTCAACGCCACCCTGAACGCGGTCAAGGTTTCAAAGACCGCGGACGATCTTCTTTCCACGCCAGCTCCGGACTGCGATGTCATTCTCGTCGGCGACCTGTTCTACGAGAAGCAACTGGCGTCACGGGTGTTCGAGTGGCTTGCTGCGGCCGAGACACGCGGCATCACGGCGCTGATCGGAGATCCGGGCCGCAGCTATCTGCCGCGTGAGCGGCTTGAGAAACTGGCCGAATACCAGGTGCCGGTAACGCGCGATCTCGAAGATGCGGAGATCAAGCGGACGTCGGTCTGGCGATGCAAGTCACCAAGATAAAATGAAGGGACCGGATTTCCCCGTTTGGAAACTCGTGTTCTGAAATATTCTCGTAATCTTAATTGAGTTGCGATAGAAAACTGAGAAGCAAGCCACAATACGGCTGGCAGTGAATCCATGTGCGAAAGCATTACCAGAACCGAAAATATAGGTTAAGTAACCGCATGCATCCGGTTGAAATTCTCGCGCGATATTGGCCATTTGCAAATGGCTCAGGACGATTTGTTGATAAATTTGGCAAGGGACTGGACCTTGGAAGTGGCGAGAGACTTGCTCGTACAAGTGACGGTTTCCCGCTTACTGTCTTCGCCGATGAACATATCGGCAGGCATATTCTTCTCTCTGGTAAGTTTGACCGTTCGATTGTGCAGACCTTGCTCGACCGGGCTCGCCCAGGAGACGTTTTAGTCGATATAGGAGCCAATATAGGCTATGTTTCGGCGTGCTTTCTTTCAAATGTTGAGAATGGAACTGTGGTGTGTGTCGAGCCGCAGCCGGGTGTCGTCGATCTTCTCAGATCGAATATGAAGCAATTCGATGGAAGAGCAAAAATTTGTCAAGTTGCGATATCCGACACTGACGGTGAGTTGCGTTTTCACGTCAATTCACAAAACCGGGGTGCATCTAAGGTGGCGGCCGATGGTGAGCTTCGCGTCCCATCGATTAGCGCGCTGAATTTTTTCGGTTCCATGGACAGAATCGATTTGTTGAAGATCGACGTAGAAGGACATGAACTCCCAATCTTCACTGCACTCGAAAGCGAACTGCCCCGACTTAAACCTCGAGCTATTTTGTTCGAAGAACAGGTCGGGCTTGTGGCTTCGGATAAAGTTATTGGGCGGATATTGAAGAGTTGCGGCTATGCGACATATGGAATTGATAAGCGCTTATTGAAAACACATCTCTTGCCGATTTCATCCGCTGCCGATTGCCAGTTTAACGATTATCTCGCTGTATTGACCTGATTATTACGCTTCGGAATCATCGTGATCGAATACCAAAATTGCGTCGATGATGATTCGGAGTCTGCTCTCATGAACTCTTGGCTTTCGCGGCACTGCCAGAGTTGTTGAGATACAGCGCTGCCATCAGGATCAGCAGCGAGACAAAAAGCCAGATGTCGGCGCCGCCGAAGAAGATCACCGCGATGACGACGGCGGCCGGTGTCGAGAGATATACCGCCTGCACGGTGAAGACCGCCCCCTTCTCCCGGATCAGGGTGAAGAAGGCGATACGCTCGGCCACCCACATCAAGGTGGCGATGCCCACCGTCGCATAGGCCGGCAGCGGGAGTTGGTCGGATCCCCACGGCGGCGCGAAATAATACAGGAAAGGCAGGGCCAGCAGCCCGGACCAAAGCGATTCGGCGACCCCTGCTGCGAAGGAATGCGATTCGCGTGGCCACCACAGGGCGGCAAACCAATTGTAGGCGGAATAGAGAACGGGCATCGAGAAGGCGCCGATCAGCCACCACGAAACTTCGCCGCTCAGCATGCCTTCTCGGGTGATCACCAGCAGCGCGGTCGAGGAAAAGCCCAGCACGATGGCCAGCAAACGGCGGGGTGCTGCGTTCTCGCGGCGCGTCGCCAGCGCCACCAGATAGTTGACGATCGGGGCGGTTGAAATGATGAGTGCCAACTCCGTCGGTGGCACGTGCCGGGCAAAGAACAGGCCCATCGCAAAAGGCACGTTCATCAATGCCGCACAGCCAGCGCCATAGAACTGCAGCCGCATGCCCCCGGCCCAGGTGATGCCACGAATTGCACCGATGAGGCCGAGCACGAGGCCGACACCAAGCCCCGTGACCACGATGACGTGCGTCGCCGGCATGCCGATATGACCCCAATGCCGGTAAAGACTGGGAGAGATGCCCCAGAACAGGCCAAGTGCGACAAAGTAGGCGAGGTGCCGGGGGCTGGTCATGGCGGCTTCTTAGACAGGAGTCTCATTGCAGGCTATAGATCTCAGCGTCAAAAGGGTCACAATCGTCGGCATGTCTGGGAGGAAATCGCCTATGTCCGAGAAAATCTATCCTGTATCCGCTGCGTGGAAAAAGAATGCACTTGTGGATGATGCTTCCTACAAGAAGATGTATGCGGAATCCGTAAAGGATCCGGCCAAGTTCTGGGGCAAGCACGCCAAACGTCTCGACTGGTTCAAGGCGCCGAAGAAGATCAAGAACACCAGCTACGAATATCCGAAGGTGTCGATCAAGTGGTACGAGGATGGCATCCTCAACGTCTCGTACAACTGCATCGACCGTCATCTGAAGAAGCGCGGCGATCAGGTTGCCATTGTCTGGGAAGGCGACGACCCGTACTACGACAAGAAGATCACCTACAACGAGCTGCACGAGCACGTCTGCCGCTTCGCCAATGTCTTGAAGAAGAACGGCGTCAAGAAGGGCGATTGCGTCACCATTTATCTGCCGATGATTCCGGAAGCGGCCTATGCCATGCTGGCCTGCACGCGCATCGGCGCCATCCACTCGATCGTCTTCGGCGGTTTCAGCCCGGACTCCCTGGCCAGCCGTATCAACGACGCAAATTCCAAATTGATCATCACCGCGGACGAGGGTCTGCGCGGCGGCAAGAAGGTTCCGCTGAAAGCCAACACCGATGAAGCGCTGAAGCGCTGTGCCGGAAATGAAAAGGTTGTCGTCGTGCGCCGCACCGGTGGCCAGGTGATGATGGCTCCGGGCCGCGACGTCTGGTATCACGACGAGGCGGCCACCGTGCCGGCGATCTGCAAGCCCGAGAAGATGAAGGCGGAGGATCCGCTGTTCATTCTTTATACCTCGGGCTCAACCGGCAAGCCGAAGGGCGTGTTGCACACCACCGGCGGCTATCTCGTCTATGCCGCGATGACGCATCAGTACGTCTTCGACTACAAGGACGGCGACATCTACTGGTGTACGGCGGATGTGGGCTGGGTCACTGGCCACAGCTACATCGTCTATGGCCCGCTCGCCAATGGCGCCACGACCCTGATGTTCGAAGGCGTGCCGAACTATCCGACCAACTCGCGCTTCTGGGAGGTGATCGACAAGCACAAGGTCAACATTTTCTACACTGCACCGACTGCCATACGCGCGCTGATGGGCGCAGGCGAGGCGCCAGTCGCCAGGACGTCACGCAAATCGCTGCGCTTGTTGGGCTCCGTCGGCGAACCGATCAATCCGGAAGCCTGGGAATGGTATCACCAGGTTGTCGGCGATGGCCGCTGCCCGATTGTTGACACCTGGTGGCAAACCGAGACCGGCGGCATTCTCATCACCCCGCTGCCCGGTGCAACCAAGCTCAAGCCAGGTTCAGCCACCCGGCCATTCTTTGGCTGCCAGCCGGCACTCGTCGACGACAAGGGCGTCATCCTCGAAGGCGCCACGTCCGGCAATCTGGTGATTCTTGATTCCTGGCCGGGCCAGATGCGTACTGTCTTTGGCGATCACGACCGCTTCGTGCAAACCTATTTCTCGACCTACAAGGGCATGTACTTCACCGGCGACGGCTGCCGCCGTGACGCTGATGGATATTACTGGATCACCGGCCGCGTTGATGACGTCATCAACGTTTCGGGCCACCGGCTCGGGACAGCGGAAGTCGAGTCGGCCCTCGTCGCCCACCCCAAGGTTTCGGAGGCCGCGGTTGTCGGCTACCCGCACGACATCAAGGGACAGGGTATTTACTGCTACGTGACGCTGATGACCGGCGAACAGGGGACCGATGAACTTCGCAAGGATCTGGTCGCCCATGTGAGAAAGGAAATCGGTCCACTGGCGACTCCCGACAAGATTCAGTTCTCACCTGGCCTGCCCAAGACGCGGTCGGGCAAGATCATGCGCCGTATCTTGCGCAAGATCGCCGAGGATGATTTCGGCGCGCTCGGCGATACATCGACGCTTGCCGATCCCGGCGTCGTCGACGACCTGGTGGCAAACCGCCAGAACAAGAAGGACTGATCGCAGGCTTTGGAGACAAGGCATTGCGGGACAGCGGCCAGATCCTAGAGGGGGCATCTGGCCGTTCGTCTTTCAATCTGGACCATAAGAGCCTGACCCGGCCCTGTTCAAGTTGCCAGCCGCCACTGTTCTGACAATAACCCGGTGAAGCCGCGGCGCACGCGATAGGAGCGTGAACCTGTCACTGCACATCGGCTACGAAGCAAGCATCGCGCCACCGAACCCTCCTCAGAAGGACCGGTGGCGCGATTGACACAATCCCGGCGGAGTTACATGCCGTCGAATGTGCCCTTTTCGCAAGCCGACATAAACTCTTCTTGAGTCACGGTGTCGGCCTGCTTGGTCTTCAGGCTCGTCTTGGTCATGGCTTCTTCGAACTTCTTCGAGTCCTCGCTCTTGCCGATCGATCCGTCACCATTCGTATCGTATTTCTTCAGCAGAGCGGCGCATTCGTCTGAGGTCATCGCCGCGTTTGCGCTGGCCGCAGGGATGACGAGCAATGCAGTTGCGAGGGCAGCATACTTGATTGCGTTCAGCATGATGTTTCTCCAATAAGGTTGATGTTTGCAAGAATCCGAAGATCGAACCCTGCCGATCAAACGCGATGGAGCGGAGACTGTTCCAAGTTCATGCCAAAATGTAATAATGTAATTTAGGACATTGCAGGTGAAATTTACTAGAAGTCGGTGGTAGAGCAGCAGGCGCCGCTGAAATCAGCCAGCCTTGTGGCAATGAGGTGATGAATGTCTGTCATGGTCAAGTCCGCCGTTGCCGCAATATTCCTTTGCCAGGCACAAGCAGCACTTGCGGGTCCAGCAATTCCGGGGACTTCATGCGAAGCCTTTCCCGGCGACAGCTGGTGGCATGCCGACATTTCCGCGTTGCCGGTGCATCCGCGCAGTGCGAAGTGGATGTCGCACATGTCGTCTGGCGTTCATCTTCATCCGGATTTTGGCCCTTCCTTTGGCGAGCAAGCGGTTCCCTACGGCATCCCGATCACAATCGTCTCCGGCAACCACAAGCGGGTTCCCGTGCGGTTCACCTATGCTTCGCAAAGCGACAAGGTGGACTATCCGCTTGGCAACGATACGCTGGTCGAGGGTGGACAGTACAAGTCCGGCGACCGCCACACCATCATCATCCGCAAGGACAATTGCCAGCTCTATGAGACCTGGGCGACCTATCCAAAGGACGGCAAATGGCATGCAGGCAGCGGCGCAACCTGGGACCTCAAGAGCAATGATTTGCGGCCGCTTGGGTGGACCTCCGCCGATGCCGCGGGACTTCCGATCCTGCCTGGCCTGCTGCGTTATGAGGAGACGGTCGACGGTACAATCGACCACGCCATCCGGTTTACCACGAACATCACCGATCGCAGCTTCCTCTGGCCGGCGCGGCATCAGGCGGGATCGGTGAACGATGCCGCTTATCCGCCGATGGGCGCCCGCTTCCGCCTCAAGTCCGGCTACAGGATTGCCGCCGGTCTGCGCCGGGATACCAAGGCCGTACTGCAGGCGATGAAGCGCTACGGTCTCGTCCTCGCCGACAATGGTTCACCATGGTATTTTCAGGGAACGGCGGACGAGCGCTGGCCGGGAGCCCTTCTGGACGAATTGAAGCAGGTGCCGGCCTCCGCCTTCGAGGCTGTTGATACGCTGCCGTTGCGGCGAAGCAACGACAGCATGCAAGTGAAGTGACGGTTCCAAACATTATCGTTTTGTAATGTCACGTCTCCTTGACTTGCGCTGCAGGCTGTTCCCGAATAGGAAGGCTTTCTGTTACAGTTTGACGGAGACCTCAAAGCCGTGAACAGACGTGGTTTTCTATCGAGCCTTGTCCTTGCTGCCATCGCCATTCCGGCCGCTGCGGCGCCCGCCAATGCCTTCCTGTTCGACTGGGAAGAATATCGCCGCAATGGCAAGCGCAAGACTGGCACGTCGATCAAGAAGAAATCCGGTTCGTCGAAGGTCAAGCGGAAGATTGCCTATAAAGGGCGCGAAGTCGTCTCGTTCGCCTCCGCTGAGAAGCCCGGCACCATCATCGTCAAGACACACGAGCGCGCGCTTTATCAGGTGATGGCGGGTGGCAAGGCCACGCGCTATCTGGTGGCGGTTGGCAAGGAAGGATTTTCCTGGTCCGGCGTTGCCCGCATTGGCATGAAGCGCAAGAACCCGACTTGGACACCGCCCGCGGAAATGATCAAGCGGACGCCCAGATATGCCCAGTGGAAGGATGGCATGCCGGGCGGCATCCCGGAAAATCCGCTCGGCGTCCGGGCGCTTTACCTTTTCGACAAGGGCGGCGACACGATGTTCCGCATTCACGGCACCAATGCGCCGTCGTCCATCGGCACGGCTGCGTCTTCCGGCTGCATTCGCATGTTGAACAGTGAAGTGGTCGAACTCTTTAACAGAACGCCCATCGGGACCAAGGTCATCGTGCAATAGAGGATGCCAGGATCGCCGCAGGGGCAGCGGGTCAGGCTGCCTGGTGGTCGCTGCGTGCCTGTGTGACAGGCAGCCAGATCGTGACTGTGGCGCCTTGGCCGGGCGAGGAATGAATGTCGAGGCCACCGCCATGCAGTTCGGCGATGCGCTCGACAGCCGGCAGGCCAAGGCCCGCTCCGAAATTTTTCGTCGTGAACAGCGGCTCCTTCACCTGTTGCAGTACCTCGGGAGTCATGCCGGGCCCATTGTCGCTGACCGTGATCTCCAGGCCCCGCGGCGTGAATTGAGATTGAATGCGAATGACGGGATGTTTTGTCCTCGCGGCCTGTGAGGCAGCCGGTCCCCCGGTCAGTGCCTCTGAGGCGTTGTGGATGAGATTGGACAACGCCCGGCGCATGCGGTCGGGATCCATGGCCGCCGTTTGCGACCCAAGTCCGAGCTGCAGTTCGATCTCGACAGTATTAGGCAGTGTTTGCGCTTCCTCTTGGACAAGCGTGGCGAGCCAGTGGTCGACGTCGACGCTCTGAAGGTCCGGCTGCTTGGACCGCGCGAAATCCAGCAGTTGCGCGATGATGTTGTCACAACGCGTGATACCGTTGTCGATGCGTGTGAGTTGTTGATCGAGATCGAGTCCGCGCGCTTCCAGCTTGCGGCGGATGAGATAGGCAGTGTTGCGCACGGCTCCCATTGGATTGCGAAGCTCATGCGCAATGGTCGCCGTGAGCTGACCGAGCTGCGCCATGCGGCCTTTTCGAACGATCTCCTGCTGTGCTTCCTGCAGCAGGCGCACTTTGTCGCTCATCTCGCGATTCAGCCGTGCGATATCCGAATTCACGGTTTGGAATTGCAGGGCCAATGCACTTGCCTCGGCTTCGGCTTTGCGGGCTTCGTCACGCGCCGCCGTCAGGTGCTGGTTTGCAAGTTTGCTCCGCCACATGTCGCGGCTGATGAAGAACCACGACAGCGAACCCACCAGCAGCAACATGAAGGCAAATCCGTATCCGCCCAGCTGCAGCGTCCTGAGAGAGCGATAGTCCGGGCTCGCGTAGAAGCGGCTGTCGTCGATGCCGGCCCACACGCCCCAGGCGCTTCGGGCATCTTCGATGGAGAGTGGAATGACTTCCGAATAGATGATGCGGTCATCGCGCACACCGCGTGCGATGGCTGGCGCGGCGTTACGCACATGCTGGCCTGCATCGGAGCGGATGCTTGCGTAGGCATTACCGGGATTGATCAGGGCATAGTCCGGCGATGGCAGGAGATCGCGCAGCGCGTTGGTGAGGATAATTGCGGAAACCATGCCGCCGAATGTTCCGTCGGCCCTGAAGAAGGGAACCGAGAAGATCACGCCCTTGCGATCGTCGTCTGTCAGTGTCTCGATATACCGGGTGTTGTCGCAGGTGATGACTTCGCCACTGCTGATGATCGGCACCCGGAGACCGGCAATGCCTGAAGAAGTCGGGTAGTTGGCGCGAAACCAGGCGGCCTGTTCCGCCAGTTGCACATATTCATAGGCCTCGACTTCCTCTGGCCCCGACTTGGCGGCCTGCACCACGCTTTCCGGATTGGCCGATCGCTGGTCTGCGGAAATGCCTGAGCCGGCATTGAGGATCAGCTCGTCGAACATGATCACCGGTGCTTCGCCCTGGCCGGTGACCGGATCGAGCCGCTGCGGATCAAAATCGGCCGGAATGACATAGACCTCCGAGACGGAAACGCTGCTCGCCAGATTATTATAGATCATCTGGAACGTCGTGCGGGCTTCGGGTGTGAGCGTTTCGGCGTGCCGGTCAATGGTCCGGATGCTCGGCAGCGACGCCAGCGTGCGGAGATTCTGGTAGATGAGCTCGAAAGCCTTGTCGATGTTGCGGGCGCCCTCGGCAGTTTCCGCAGAAGACTTGGAGCGATACTCGGTCAGCAGGAAGGCTGTCGCCCGCTCGCTGTAGTCATGCACCGCCGCTGCGGCCGTAACCGACACCAGCCCAACCGCAATATACCCCAACACACTTTTTTTCACGTGACCATCCTGGCGCCCGTTCGCGGCCCGGCAGTTCAAACTCATGACACGTTGAGGTTAATGCTTGATGACGTATAGGTAAGGTAACATTCGGCAAGTGTGGATTAGGGGAGGGGCCATGCGACCGGGGCTGAAACTCAAGCAGGGGTACGATGGTTAATGGCAGCCGCGGAACAGGCCTTGGTCGACATGGAAGTGGTCGGCATGATCCGCATTGTAGTCGGGGCTCAACACCATGTTGAACAGGCTGCAGGCGCCGCGCCGGACATCACGCAGAAATCGCGCCGGAGCACCGCCCGTGGGCCAGTCCTTCTTGAGACTGATCATTCGGCCATTGGCCGTCCTGAAGCCGGAGATATCGAAGGCATTGGCGGTGGAATGTTCGCTCATGCGCCAGCTGCTGCCGCGCATGGTGCGGCAGGAATAACTGCCAAAATGCGTGATGCGGTCAACGCCGGCCCCCAGGTGCCTGCGCGCCAGCGGCTGGATGATGTGGCGCTCAAGCAGGTAGAGCCGCATGGCCACGTCGCAGCGCATTTCTTCGCCACCAATATCTGCCTCGGATAGAGTTCTCACCAACACTGTGCCCTCGCGCCCGCACCCCGGCTTTGCCGTTCGATGTGGCATCGCAGTCACGACGACATTGGCCCGGGCGAAGGCCGCGATGCAGGCGGGCCTATTGCCTTCGATCAGCCAGAGCTTGACCTCGCTCATCAGGCCCGGCGGGTCCGTCAGGTCGAGCGGCAAAAGGGGATTGTAGCGGGACGCTATGAGTTCCAGCCGCAGCGCCGCGAAGAACGCCAGTAACCCGGCGGCAGCCAACAGGAAGACCAGACCGGATATGCGTGACGCCCTCATGCGCCGTCAGATTGAGCGCCGGACTTGGGTCAAATTGCGGCGTCAACCCTTCAACGCATTGCGCACCCACTGCACGATATGGCCCGCCGGCATGGCGCCCGATTCGCGGGCGATCTCACGGCCGCCCTGGAACAGGATCATGGTTGGGATGGAACGGATTCCAAAGCCACCGGCATCGCGTGGCGCGGCCTCGGTATCGAGCTTGGCAAAGCGCACGTGCGGTTCCATTGTCTGCGCCGCCTTGGCGAATTCCGGCGCCATCATCTTGCAGGGCCCGCACCAGTCAGCCCAGAAGTCGACCACGACCGGAATGGAATTCTTCGAGACGTGCCGCGCCAGCTGACCTTCCGCCAGGGCCACAGGATGGCCATTGAACAGCGGCGCATGGCATTTGCCGCACTTCGCCTCGCCTGCGGGCTTCTCAAGTGGCACCCGATTGACGGCCGCGCAGGCGGGACAGACGATGTTGCTCATGTCAATTTCCTCTTATCCGTGACGGTTATGTGGGCTGGCATGTGCAAGACAGCCATGATCTGCGTCAAGCCGCCCCATGCTCAAGCGTTCTATGTCTTTCGGCGTATTTGCGATATTGCGTTGCACACGGTAGAAGTTCTTTCCGGGGACGGGAAACGAGTCATGGCAGAATTGAAGAAAGCAGAACGGCCGCTCTCGCCGCATCTGCAAATTTATCGCCCGATGCTGACGATGATGATGTCGATCTTCCATCGGGCCACGGGTGTGGCGCTTTATGCGGGCGTCGTGCTGATGGTCTGGTGGCTGACTGCCGCAGCGACCTCGGATGAGTATTTCAATATCGTGCAAGGTGTCTTCGGCCACTGGTTCGGCAGGCTGGTGCTGTTCGGCTTCACCTGGGCGCTGGTGCACCACGCCGTCGGCGGCCTTCGCCATTTGCTATGGGATACCGGGCGCGGTTTTGATTTGCCGCTCGTTGAAGTGATGGCCAAGGCCACCGTTGGCCTGTCCGTGGTCATCACCATTCTGCTGTGGGTCATCGGCTATGGAGTGATGTCATGAGCATGCGCACACCGCTTGGCATGGTGCGGGGCCTGGGCTCCGCCCGGGACGGCACACATCACTGGTGGATGCAGCGCGTTACCGCCATTTCCAACATCCCGCTGATCATCTTCCTCATCGCCTTCGTCATCTCGCATCTCGGCGCCAGCCGCGCCGAGGTGGTGGCGTCGGTCGCCAATCCCTTTGTCGCCATTCTGCTTGCTCTCACCATGATCTCGGTACTCTGGCACATGCGGCTTGGGCTGCAGGTGGTGATCGAAGACTATGTTCATGGCCACGGAACAAGACTGGCGGCATTGCTCGCCAATTCATTCTTCACGGCGGCGCTCGGCGTTGCCGCCCTTTATGCAATTCTCAAGATGAGCTTCGGACTCTGATGGCTGTCGTCGAAACCAAGAACAAGGCCCCGAAGAGTTTTTCCATCGGCGGCCGCGCCTATCCGGTGACGGATCATACCTATGACGTCGTGGTCGTCGGTGCGGGTGGTGCCGGTTTGCGCGCCACACTCGGCGCCTCGCAGGCTGGCCTCAAGACTGCCTGCATCTCGAAAGTCTTCCCCACCCGCTCGCATACGGTTGCGGCCCAGGGCGGTATTGCCGCTTCGCTCGCCAACATGGGTGCCGATGACTGGCGCTGGCACATGTATGATACAGTGAAGGGTGCCGATTGGCTGGGCGACCAGGACGCCATCGAATATCTCTGCCGCAACGCGCCGACCGCCGTCTATGAACTCGAGCATTTCGGCATGCCGTTCTCGCGCACGGAAGAGGGCAAGATCTACCAGCGGCCTTTCGGCGGCCACATGATGAACTTCGGCGACGGTCCGCCGGTGCAGCGCACCTGTGCCGCTGCCGACCGCACCGGCCATGCCATGCTGCACACGCTCTATGGCCAGTCGCTGCGCTATGCGGCCGAATTCTTCATCGAGTATTTCGCGCTCGACCTCATCATGGAGAATGGCGCCTGCCGTGGTGTCGTCGCCATGTGCATGGAAGACGGTTCGATCCATCGCTTCCGCGCACACCAGACGATCCTCGCCACCGGCGGCTACGGCCGTGCCTATTTCTCGGCAACCTCTGCCCACACCTGCACCGGTGACGGAAATGCCATGGTGCTGCGCGCCGGCCTGCCGTGCCAGGACATGGAATTCGTGCAGTTCCACCCGACCGGCATCTATGGTGCCGGCTGCCTCATCACCGAGGGCGCGCGCGGCGAAGGCGGCTATCTCACCAACTCGCAGGGCGAGCGCTTCATGGAGCGTTATGCGCCGTCGGCCAAGGACCTGGCATCGCGCGATGTCGTCTCGCGCTCATGCACCATCGAGATCCGTGAAGGCCGGGGTGTCGGCGAACACAAAGATCACATTCATCTGCATCTCGAACATCTCGATCCGAAGGTGCTCGACCTGCGCCTGCCGGGCATTTCCGAGTCGGCAAAGATTTTCGCCGGTGTCGACGTCACCCGCGAGCCGATCCCGATCCTGCCGACGGTCCACTACAACATGGGCGGCATCCCGACCAACTATCACGGTGAAGTTCTGGCCGGCGACAAGGCCGACCCTGAAAAGACCGTGCCGGGCCTGATGGCGGTGGGCGAGGCGGCCTGTGTGTCCGTACACGGAGCAAATCGCCTCGGCTCGAACTCGCTGATCGATCTCGTGGTGTTTGGCCGCGCCGCTGGCCTGCGCTGCATTGAACTGGTGAAACCCAATTCGACGCATGCCGACTTGCCGTCGGATGCTGCGGAGATGGCGGTCTCGCGTCTCGATCACTACCGTTTCGCTGATGGCGGTACGCCGACGGCCGAACTCCGCACCCGCATGCAGCGCACTATGCAGGACGACGCCGCCGTGTTCCGCACCGGTGAAACGCTGCAGCAGGGTGTGAAGCGTCTGACCGAAGTGTGGAAGGCGGCTGATGACATCCGCGTCACAGACCGCTCTCTGGTGTGGAACAGCGACCTGATCGAAACGCTGGAATTCGAGAACCTCATCCTGCAGGCCGCAACCACGGTGGTGAGTGCCGAAGCCCGCACCGAAAGCCGTGGCGCCCATGCCCGCGAAGATTTCCCCAACCGCGATGACGTCAACTGGATGAAGCATTCGCTCGCCTGGGCCGACCGGACCAAGAAGACCGTGACCCTCGGCACCCGCCCGGTGCACGACTTCACGATGTCGACCGACATTGACTACATCAAGCCCAAGGCGCGCGTTTACTAGCGGAACCCATCATGGCCGAATTCTCATTACCCAAGAACTCCAAGGTCCAGCAGGGCAAGCAGTGGCCGAAGCCTGCGGGCAAGAAATTGCGTGACTTCAAGATCTACCGCTGGAACCCGGATGACGGGAAGAATCCGCAAGTCGATACTTATACGCTCGACATGGACAAGTGCGGGCCGATGGTGCTGGACGCGCTCATCAAGATCAAGAACGAGCAGGACCCGACACTGACCTTCCGGCGCTCGTGCCGCGAAGGCATCTGCGGTTCTTGTGCCATGAATATCGACGGCACGAATACGCTCGCCTGCCTGAAGTCCTGCGAGGACGTGAAGGGCGACGTGCGCATCTATCCGTTGCCGCACATGCCGGTGGTGAAAGACCTTGTGCCCGATCTCACCCGCTTCTATGCCCAGCACCGTTCCATCGAGCCATGGCTCAAGACCACGACGCCGGAACCGCAAACCGAGTGGAAGCAGTCGCCCGAGGACCGCGCCAAACTCGACGGACTCTACGAATGCATTCTCTGCGCCTGCTGTTCGACGTCGTGCCCGTCTTACTGGTGGAATGGCGACCGCTATCTCGGCCCCGCCGTGCTGCTGCAGGCCTACCGGTGGATGATCGACTCGCGCGATGAAGCAACCGGTGAGCGCCTCGACAACGTCGAGGATCCGTTCCGGCTGTACCGCTGCCATACCATCATGAACTGTTCCAAGGCCTGCCCCAAGGGCTTGTCACCCGCCAAGGCCATCGCCGAAATCAAGAAGATGATGGTCGAGCGGAGAGTGTGAGGCCTCCGGTCTGAAGGTCAGTTTGGTGGAACTTCCAGCTGCCCGCCGCGTTCCATTGTCATGAGAGCAATTGCTGCTCAAATGACGAAAGGATCGGACCGATGCGTATGTCAACCAACGCCGCGATCGCGCTTCTGATTTCGACCATGGTCAATGCGGTCATCTTCGGCATCGGCGCAGTCACGGTGCTGTCGGTGCCGCAGTTGAATGAGCAAGCGAAGTATCTGCTGCCCGCGGTAATTGCCGCCAGTTTCCTCGTGTCGCCCTTCGTGGCGCATGCCATGGCACCGCGGTTGCGGTCACAGGCCTGGCACGACAGGCATCAGGGACGAGGCCCCGTCAGGTGAAATCCGCCACGCGAGGCTGGTCCGCCAGACGCCTACGATTCCGACTTCTTGGCTTCGGCCTTCTTCTCGCTTTCCTTCACTGGCAAAGCCTCGAGCAACGGCGGATCGAGATCCTTGTGCGCCGACATGTAAGTTCCGACGCAGGAGACGAACGAGGTTTCAAGGCGTTTGCCGGCCTCGGCTGGCTTGACGCTTTCCTTGAGTACCTTTTTGCTCCAGCGCGGCGGCTTCTTTTTGACTTCCTTGCCCATGTATTCGGCGAAGACCGTGTAGCTCTTGTAGTCCTTCTCCAGGAAAACGCTCATGATCGACTTGGCCTGGCAAGCGCAGACCGCCAGCGGGGTTGACTTCATGATCATGTTGCCGCCGCTGCCGGCCAGGATGGGCCGGTTGCTGCGTGCGCCCTTGGCGCAGATGAGAAAGGCTTCCTTTTCGGGATCGGACATGCGCTTGGCTTTGGCATAGGCCTGCGCCTCTTCATCCGCCGATCCACAGGAGGCGAGCATCACGCCGAGACCGGCGATGGTGATGAAACGAAGTGAACGGCGTCCAGACATGTCAGTTTCTCCATCTCTCTGATTGAGAGCCCCTGCTTTCCCAACTTCTGATTTAACAAAAGAAGGTTTCAATCCCGTTTTGCAATTGACTACAATTTGCCTGCTGCACGGCATGGTTGCTGACTGGTTATGAAGTTCGCAGCCAGCGCACCGCAAGCCCGGGCCCCGATATTGCAAATGTGAAGAAAAGCTTTGCAGGTTGTATCAGGGAGAGACGCCATGCTCCGGGCCGCTATCGTTTCAAGTCTGTTACTCGGCGCGATATTGACCGTGCCAGTTCTTGCAGGGCAATCGTCCTCCAGTTTCAGGGTTGGACTCACCATCGGTCAACCGGGAGCCTGGACTCCCACCTTCCGGGATCACCGAACGTATACCTGGAATGCCGCGGCGATTTCGGTACGGCGTGCCGGGTTTCACGGCGTCATCCATGTCAATTCGTCTGGCGGTATCTACTGGTTTGAAGCTGAGCGGCAGGGCAGGCGCTATCGCGTCGCGGTGTCCGCGAGCACCGGCAGCATCCTCAAAGTCGTAACCGCCGGAAGCTGAAGCCGGAGCACGAGGTGTTGCTAACCGAAATTGCTATGTAGGGTTGCCGGACTTGGATTCCTGTCCTAAGGGAAGAAGAGCTCGGAGTTGACATGCATATTCTACTTGGGTTGCTTGCCCTTCTCGGTGGCGCTGCTTTCTGGTGGTGGCGTATCAA
>CAUJIO010000031.1 GCA_963205315.1 Pseudomonadota bacterium
CGGTCGTCACGTGTTTCGCAACAGGTCCGCTTCAGTATGTCGAACCATGCGGCTTGCCACTGCCTGCTAAAACCCCGCCAACCTGACCAAATCGCCACGCGCTGCCCTCCGTCGCATTAGCAACGTCAGGCCGCGCTGCAGGTTCCCGCAAATCACTGAGGTGGGAATGCCGTGCAGTCCCACCTCAGTCCGTGCAGATGCGGCGCGTTCAGGAAATTCCAGAGCGCAGCTCTTGCTAAGTTGTGTAGCCCTTCGCAAACGGCAGGGTGCGCACGCGCTTCCTGGTCGCTTGGTAAACGGCATTGGCGACCGCCGGTCCAATGGGCGGGACGCCAGGTTCGCCCGCACCCGTCGGCGGCGCGTCCGACGGCACGATGTGAACTTCCACCACCGGCATCTGGTCGATGCGGAGCGGCGTGTAGGTGTCATAGTTCGCTTGCTGCACTTCGCCGCCTTCGAGCGTGATCGCCTCTCCAAGGATTGAACTCAGGCCGAATCCAATGCCGCCCTGCATTTGCGCAACCACCTGATCCGGATTGATTGCAATGCCGCAATCAACGGCACAGACGACCCGCTCGACCTTGATCTGGCCCGGTGACGGAATGCTGACCTCCGCCACCTGCGCCACGACGGTGTTGAAGGATTCGGCCACTGCCACACCACGATATCGCCCTTCGGCCGGAGCCTTCTCCCATCCCGCCTTTTCCGCCGCAACTTTGAGAGCCGCCGCATGGCGCGGATGATCTTTCAGCAGTTCAAGCCGGAAGCCGACTGGATCCTTGCCGGCGGCTTCCGCCACCTCATCGAGGAAGGCCTCGACCGCATAAGCCGTGTGGGTCGAACCGACCGCGCGCCACCACAACACCGGAACGCCGGTCTGCATGCTCGACAGCCCGACGCTCAGGTTGGGAATCGCATAGGGCAGATTGGCGGCACCTTCGACCGAGGTGAAGTCGATGCCGTTCTTGACTGCCATGCCCTCGAAGGCGGTGCCCGTCATGATCGACTGGCCGACGATGTGGTTCGACCAGGCGGTGAGATTGCCTTGGGCATCGAGACCCGCCTTCATCGCATGCACATAGGCTGGACGGTAACGCCCGCCCTTCATGTCGTTATCGCGCGTCCACTGCACTTTTACCGGCCGCGACCAGCCGATGGCTTTCGCCACCTCAACCGACTCCGCCACCACATCGGCATCGAACACCGCGCGCCGGCCAAAGCCGCCGCCGGTGCGCATCACATGCAGCTTCACCTTGTCTGGCGTCACACCGGCGATCTGCGACGCGACATACTGATAGAGGTCCGGCATCTGGTGCCCGGCCCAGATCTCGACGACTCCATCCTTCATCTGCGCCACCGCGTTCAATGGCTCGAGCGCCGCATGGGCCAGATAGGGGAAGGAGAATGTGGCCTCGAGCGTTTTCGCCGCGGACGAAATTGCACCTGCCGCATCGCCATCGTTGCGGGCGACGGCGAGTGGCGCGGCCTTCGCCTGGGCTTCGTAAGCCGCAAGAATTTCAGCTGATCCGCGTTTCTCCGCATTTTCCTCATTCCAAGTTACGCTGACCTGCTCGCGGCCCTTGATCGCCGCCCACATGTTTTCCGCAACAACGGCCACGCCGCGCGAAATCTGCACGACATCGATGACGCCCTTGACAGACTTGGCCTTCGCGGCATCGAAACTTGCAACCGTGGCGCCAAATTTCGGCGGATGAATCATCACCGCCGTCGCCATGTTCGGAAGCTTCACATCGATGGTGAAGGGTGCCGTGCCGTTGGTCTTCATCTTCGAATCGAAACGCTTCAAGGCAGCGTTGCCGATCTGCGTCCATGATGCGGCAGGCTTGAGCGGAACATCCGTAGGCGGAGCAATTTGCGCGGCCGCTTCGGCCATCTCGCCATAGGTCGCCGACTTGCCCGACGCGTGCGTGAGCTTGCCGGCCGACGCCGTGATCTCGGACGCAGGAACGCCCCAGATCTGGGCGGCGGCTTCCACCAGCATCATGCGCAGTGCGGCACCGGCCTTGCGGTAACGGTCCCAGGACGACGTCATCGACGTGGATCCGCCGGTCCCCTGTGCCGCGCCGCCCCACGCGAGATTACCATAGGCCGCGACGTTGCCGGCCCCGCCCTCGACGCTGATCGTCGCCCATTCGGCGTCAAGTTCCTCGTTCACAAGTGTGGCGATGCCGAAATAGGCGCCCTGCCCCATCTCGAATTGCGAGGAATAGATCGTCACGGCGCCATCGGGCGCAATCGATACATAGGGCTGGAAGGGATGAGACTTGGGCGCATCCTGTGCGACAGCCGGTGCAATCTTGTGGAAGCCAACAGCCAGTCCCGCGGCACTGGCGATTGCTCCCAGCACAAATCCACGGCGCGTCGTCTTGAACATCGGCCTCACGTCGCTTGCGCTGGCTCTCTCGAATATCTTGGGGATCATGGCTCAGGCCTCCAGCCGCCGGGCGGCTTCATGAATGGCGGTGCGAATGCGGGCGTAGGTCGCGCAGCGGCACAGGTTGCCCGACATGGCGGCATCGATGTCGCCGTCGCCCGGTTTCTTGTTGTCGTTGAGCAGCGCCACCGCCGACATGATCTGTCCGGACTGGCAGTAGCCGCATTGCGGCACGTCGAACTCGGCCCACACGGCCTGCACCGTCTCGGCCACCTTGCCGGACACGCCTTCGATCGTGGTGATCTTGCCCGCACCGACGTCGCTGAGCGCGGTCTGGCAAGAGCGGATGGGCTGGCCGTCAAGATGAACGGTACAGGCGCCGCATTGCGCCATGCCGCAACCGAATTTCGTGCCGGTCATTCCGAGGACGTCGCGAATGGCCCAAAGCAGCGGCATGTTGGGTTCGGCATCAACCTCCCTGTCCACGCCATTGATGTTGACAGTTATCATGTGAGGTTCTCCCTGCTGTTCGGCTGAGCGTTCCATGTCTGTCCTGGGACGCGAGGTTACAAGGGTCTCACGAAAGCGTGATCGTCAAATTTGTGCTCCGCCACTTGCCGAAAGTCCAATGCTGCACCTGCGAAATCTCCTTGCCCTCCACATGGGGCCGTTATAGGCTCCGCCGTCTTCCAAAAGACGTCTTTTGAATACGGACATTCGAAAACCATGCAGATCAAGAAAGTCGGCGTCATCGGCGCCGGGCAGATGGGAAACGGCATTGCGCAGGTTTGCGCAGCAGCCGGCTATCATGTTGGCCTCAATGATGTCGCGAAGGACCGCATCGAAGCGGGACTGGCCACCATCAACGGCAATCTTGCGCGGCGGGTGAAATCCGGCAAGCTGTCAGAGGCCGAGCGCGAAGCGACGCTGTCTCGGATTGTTTCCGTGCCCTCCTACGAAGGGTTCGGCGACTATGACCTGGTGATCGAAAGCGCCGTCGAGGACGAACAGATCAAGCGGAAGATCTACCAGGCACTTTGCCCGCACCTGAAGCCGGAGTGCCTTGTCGGCACCAACACCTCGTCGATTTCGATCACGCGTCTCGCCGCCTCGACCGACCGTCCCGAGAAGTTCATGGGAATTCATTTCATGAATCCGGTTCCGGTGATGGAGCTGGTGGAACTGATCCGCGGCATCGCGACCGAGGAGACGACTTTCTCAGTCGCCAAGGAATTCGCCGTTTCGCTGCACAAGACCATCGCAGTATCGGAAGATTTCCCGGCCTTCATCGTCAACCGCATCCTGCTGCCGATGATCAACGAGGCGATCTACACGCTCTATGAAGGCGTCGGCGGCGTGGAAGCCATCGACACTGCCATGAAGCTCGGCGCCCGTCATCCGATGGGACCGTTGGAACTGGCGGACTTCATCGGCCTCGACACCTGCCTCTCGGTCATGCAGGTGCTGCATGATGGGCTGGCGGATTCGAAATATCGTCCCTGCCCGCTGCTGGTGAAATATGTCGAAGCCGGCTGGCTCGGCCGCAAGACCAATCGCGGTTTCTACGACTACCGCGGCGAAAAGCCGGTGCCGACGCGCTAAAGACTTCGGATCAGACCCGCTCGCCGCGCAGCAGTTTTGGCAGGTCGCCCGAAATCCCCGAAGCCTCGCCGACGAACATCGACTTCAGGCTGTCCAGACGGTTGACGGCAATCAGTCCAGCACGGCGCAGCAGCGTCATGACCGGATTGGTATTGGCGAACAGCCGGTTCATCCCGTCCATCATGGCGCCCGTCGCCACCGTGTCGAAGCGGCGCCACTGGGTATAGCGGTCGAGCACGGCGATATTGCCGATGTCGAGGCCGAGGCCAGCGGCGTCATGCACGCATTCGGCAAGCGCCGCGACATCGCGCAGGCCGAGATTGAAACCCAATCCCGCCAGCGGATGCAGCACATGCGCCGCATCGCCCACCAGCGCCAGTCGAGGCGCCACGAAATTCGTGGCGATATACATGGCGAGCGGATAGCCATGTCGGCCGGAAATGATGCGAACGGCACCCAGATGCGAACCGAAACGCAGCCGCAGCTCGGCGGCAAAACTCTCGTCATCGAGCGCCAGCAGGCGCTGCGCCTGCTCGGTGCGCTCCGACCAGACGAGTGAGGCGCGATTGCCGGGCAAGGGCAGGATGGCGAAGGGACCCGACGGCGTGAAATGCTCTTCCGCCCGGCCATGATGCGGCAACTCGTGTTCGACGGTGGCGACAAGGCCCATCTGGTCATAGGGCCAGCCAATGAGCTTGATGCCAGCGGCCTCGCGGGCCGGCGAATTGCGGCCATCCGCCGCGACGACCAGCGGCGCGCGCAAGACCGTACCATCGGCCAATGTGAGTGCGGCAAGGCCCGGACCGAAGGCATAGTGTGAAACCGCCTGACCAACCGCCAGGCTGATATGTGGTGAGGCCAGCGCCTCGTCGAGCATCGCTCCATACAGATAGCGGTTCTCGATCATGTGCGAGGACGGCTGCCCTCGCATGTCGCCGGCATCGAACTGCAGAAGCACCGGGCGGGCATCGCCGGGCCGGGCACTGTCGGTGACGATGATCTCATCCATGCTCTGTGCGTGTTGCGCCACCTGCTGCCAGACGCCCAACGCCTCGAACATGCGGCGGGCACTCGCGGTGATGGCGGAGGCGCGGCCATCGAAACTGTTGCTGGCGAAGCCGCGCGGGTCCTTGGCATCGATAAGAACGACGTTGAGCGGGCGTTTGACGTGGCGCCCGCCAAGGCTCAGGGCGGCAGCCAACCCATTCAGCGCGGCGCCGATGACGAGAACGTCGGGAGAGGTGGTCGGACGATGGTTCATGGCTTCTTTTGGTCCATGGAAAGGGTGAGGTACAGGCGGTGCGGCGTCGCGGGCATGATTGTTTGAATTTTAGGCACGAGAAAAAATAAGCCTGTTTTTTAGCCAGAAGATTTCAGGCATTGCCCAGTCCTGATTCAAAATATCATTTAATCACAGTGACTTGCGAGTAATCTCGAGTCTGGCACGCTTCTTGTTTTGCAATGCAATACAACACGAAGGGGTGGTGCATGAAATATGTGATCGCAGTGATTAAGCCGTTCAAGCTCGAAGAGGTGCGTGAAGCCCTCGGCGCGCTGGGAATCCAGGGAATTACCGTCACCGAGGTGAAGGGTCATGGCCGCCAGCGCGGCCACACCGAGTTTTACCGGGGTGCCGAATACACCGTGAGCTTCGTGCCCAAGGTGAAGCTCGAGCTCGCCGTCGATGAAGCCATCGCCGACCGGGTCATCGAAACCATCCAGCTGGCCGGCCAGACCGGCCAGATCGGCGACGGCAAGATCTTCGTCTTGCCGCTGGAACAGGCGGTGCGCATCCGCACCGGCGAAACCGGCGCCGCGGCGCTCTGACAATGGCTCAAGGAAACAGACAGATGCATTTTCTGACGACTTTGCGCAGGGCTGCTGTGGCACTTCCCGCCACGCTCGCCCTCTCCGGACTTCTCGCGACGACTGCTGAAGCAGCGGCCACCGTCAACAAGGGTGACACCACCTGGATGCTGGTTGCCACCTGCTTCGTGGTGCTGATGACCATCCCGGGCCTGGCGTTGTTTTATGGTGGACTTGTCCGCTCCAAGAACGTGCTTTCGGTACTCATGCAGGTGACGGTGGTGTTCAGCGTCATCTCCATCCTCTGGGTGATCTACGGTTATTCGCTGGCCTTCACCAGCAATGCATCGGCCTCGCTCAATCCGTTCATCGGCGGCTTCTCGAAATTCTTCCTCGCCGGTGTCGGGCCGGGCTCCGAAGTCGGCACCTTCTCGAAGGAAACCAACATTCCGGAACTGTGCTTCGTCATCTTCCAGATGACCTTTGCCTGCATCACCCCAGCCCTCATCATCGGCGCTTTCGCCGAGCGCATGAAGTTCTCGGCGGTGCTGCTGTTCATGGTGCTGTGGTTCACCTTTGCCTATCTGCCCATGGCCCACATGGTGTGGTTCTGGGCTGGCCCCGACGCTTACACGCTGTCGGCAGATAATCTCTCTGTCGTCACCGCGCTGGTCGGCGAGGACAAGGCCAAGATGCTTCTCGACGCACTGGCCGCGGCTGCCACGCCCGAAGCCAAATCCGCAGTGCTTGGCGAATACGCTGCTCTCGTCAACGCCGGCAACGGCTATCTCTTCAACTGGGGCGCAATCGACTTTGCCGGCGGCACGGTCGTTCACATCAACGCCGGTGTCGCGGGCCTCGTCTGCGCCCTGGTGCTCGGCAAGCGCGTCGGTCTCGGCAAGGATCTGATGGCCCCGCACAATCTCACCTTTGTGCTCACCGGCACGGGCCTTCTGCTCTTCGGCTGGTACGGCTTCAACGCTGGTTCCAACCTCGAGTCCAATGGCCTGACAGCCCTCGTCATCCTCAACACGACGATTGCAGCGGGTGCCGCGGCCTTGGCGTGGACCGGCGGCGAGTGGATCTTCCGCGGCCATCCGAGCCTGCTCGGCGGCGCTTCTGGTCTGGTTGCCGGCCTCGTCGCCATCACCCCCGCCTGCGGCTGGGTTGGCCCCGGCGCGGCGATCCTCATCGGTCTTGTTGCCGGTTTCGTCTGCCTGTGGGCGGTAGTCTTTCTCAAGAGCAAGCTCGGATATGATGACGCTCTCGACGTCTTCGGTGTGCATGGCATTGGCGGCATCGTCGGCGCCATCCTCACCGGCATCTTCGTCAATCCGGCCTTGGGCGGCGTCGGCGTCACCGACTATCTTGCGGCCGATACGTCATATGTTACCGCGGCCTATGATTTCGCGGTGCAGATGAAGGCGCAGATCGTCGCTGTCATCGTCGCCGTGGTGTGGACCTCGATCGTCTCCTACGCCGCGCTGATGATCTGCAAGTTCACGGTTGGCCTGCGCGTCAAGGAGCAGCAGGAACGCGAAGGACTCGACCTCGTCGACCATGGCGAGCGCGCCTATACGTAAGACCTGACTTCCAACCTCCTATGGGGACTTGAGCCGGCGGGAACATTCCCGCCGGCTCTCTTTCTGCGTGGCCTTAAACGCCGCTTTAACCATGACCCGCCAGACTGGCCTTAACGATTTGTTATGGCCGGCGGAGTGCCTCCCCGGTTGGAGGTTTGCATGGCGTATGATCCATCCTTTGATACCGATGACAGCGCGGTTCCCGCCGCCGTGCGGATCTTCTTCAAGAAGCGGTTGTTCGAACTGGCGGGTGTCCTGCTCTTCTCCGTTCTGATTCTCATTGGTGTCGCATTGGCCACCTGGTCGGTCGACGATCCCTCGCTCAATCATGCGCTCGATCGCTCGGCCAAGAATCTGCTCGGCTATCCCGGTGCGGCGCTCGCCGATGAGCTTATGCAATTCCTGGGGCTTGGCGTCCTGGCCTTCATCGCCTTTCCCGTACGCTGGGCGATTGGCCTTCTGTCGCATGACTATCCCGCCCGGCCCGTGCGTGCCGTGGCCGCCTGGCTCGGCGCTGTTCTGGCCTGCAGTGCCACGCTGTCCGCCTTGCCGGTTCCCGCAAGCTGGGCTCTGGTCGCAGGTCTTGGCGGCAATGCCGGTGATGTCATTCACAATCTCATCCTCATGGTCCTGAGTTTCGGCATTACCGGACCGCTGGCAGCCCTGATCGCCGGATGCCTCATGCTCGCCGCAACCATCGCTCTGGGCTTCCGCGCCCTTGGACTGGCTCGCGAAGAAGCTGTCGTGCGCCCGACACCAAAGCGCGGCCGCGCACCGGCTGTGCGCGCGCCGCGCTTTGCTGCCCTGCGCGCGCAAATCGGCCGGCTTGGCGCAAGCTGGACCGCATGGCGGCAGCGCCGCGAACATACGGATGACGACCGCAATGCGGACGGCGACGACATTATCCGCAGGCTGGCGCCACAAACCGAAGTCATCAGCCGCAAGGCCTTGAAGAAGGGCGCCCGCATCGAACCGGTTCTGAGCCCCTCGTCCCGCCGCGGCGCTCCTGTCGCCGAAGAGGAAGAAGTCTCCGAGGAGGAAGAGTTCGAAGAAGAACCCGAAGCCTACGACGAGGAATACGAGCAGGAGCCCGAAGAGGAGGAGGCGCCCGCCCCCAAGGTCACCCGCACCGACAAGCCGTTGAAGCCAGGCAAGAAACTGAAAAAGGACATGCAGCCGGGCCTCGGCTTCATGAAGTCCGATGAGTATGAGTTCCCGCCGCTGACGCTGCTTGCCGAACCCAAGCGTGTCGGCAAGACGGCTGATCTGTCGGACGAAGCGCTGGAGCAGAATGCCCGCATGCTCGAAGGGGTGCTGGACGATTTCGGCGTCAAGGGCCAGATCATCAAGGTGCGTCCGGGTCCGGTCGTTACACTTTATGAGCTCGAACCTGCACCGGGCATCAAGTCGTCGCGCGTCATCAGCCTGGCTGACGATATCGCCCGCTCGATGAGCGCCATCTCGGCCCGCGTCGCCGTGGTGCAGGGCCGCAATGCCATCGGCATCGAATTGCCAAACGCCAAGCGCGAGACGGTCTACCTGCGCGAGATGCTGGCCTCTGAAGCCTTCGAGAAGACGAGCCTCAATCTGGCGCTGGCACTCGGCAAGAATATCGGCGGCGAGCCGGTGTTCGCCGATCTCGCCCGCATGCCGCACGTGCTGATTGCCGGCACCACCGGCTCCGGCAAGTCGGTTGGCATCAACACCATGATCCTGTCGCTGCTCTACCGCCTGCCGCCGGAGCGGTGCAAGCTCATCATGATCGACCCCAAGATGCTGGAATTGTCCGTGTACGAAGGAATTCCGCATCTGCTGGCGCCCGTCGTCACCGATCCGCGCAAGGCCGTCGTTGCCTTGAAATGGGCGGTGCGCGAAATGGAGGAGCGCTATCGCAAGATGTCGAAAGTCGGCGTCCGCAACATCGACGGCTATAATGCCCGCATGAAGCAGGCCGCCGCCAAGGGCGAGGTTGTCTCCCGCACCATCCAGACCGGTTTCGATCCGGAATCGGGCGAACCGCTGTTCGAGAAGGAGCAGATGGACCTGACGCCGATGCCCTATATCGTGGTCATCATCGACGAGATGGCTGATCTCATGATGGTCGCCGGCAAGGATATTGAGGGCGCCGTCCAGCGCCTGGCGCAGATGGCCCGCGCCGCCGGCATCCACGTGGTGATGGCAACACAGCGTCCTTCCGTCGACGTGATTACCGGAACGATCAAGGCCAACTTCCCCACCCGCATGTCGTTCCAGGTAACGTCCAAGATTGATAGCCGCACCATTCTGGGTGAGCAGGGCGCTGAGCAGCTCCTTGGCCAGGGCGACATGCTCTATATGGCCGGCGGCGGCCGTATCTCGCGCCTGCACGCACCGTTTGTCGCGGACGATGAAGTCGAAAAGATCGTCAATCATCTGAAGTCGCAGGGCGCGCCCAACTATCTCGAGGCGGTGACCGAAGAAGAGGACGAGGGTGGCTACGGCGAGCCCGGCGCCATGGCTGGAGAAGGTGGCGGATCCGGGGACGATCTTTACGATCAGGCGGTTGCCGTCGTGCTGCGCGACAAGAAGGTCTCGACCTCCTATGTGCAGCGGCGCCTGCAGATCGGCTACAACAAGGCGGCCAGCCTTATCGAACGGATGGAGAAGGAAGGCGTCATCTCGGCGGCAAACGCCACCGGCAAGCGCGAGATCCTCGTCCCGGGCGACAGCGCCCGGGTCTAGCCTGCCTCAAAATTGGCCGGTTCTTGCGGATAAGGGAGGCATCACTTACAGGTGGGCATACGCATCACCGATTCTGGAAAGAGCAGGATGTACAGGTTTTCTCAATTCACCCGTCGCGCCGTTCTGGGCCTTGGCCTGCTGGTTATCGCCGGCGGGCCAGCACTTGCCGCAAAACCCATCCAAGTGTCGCCGGAACAAGCCGCCTCGATCAACGCGATTTCCGACTACATCAACAGCTTCAAGACCATCCAGGGCGAATTCTCGCAGATCAGCCCGAAAGGAAATCTGTCGCGCGGCGTGTTCTACATCCAGAAGCCCGGCAAGATGCGCTTCGAATACGCGCCGCCCAATCCATTCCTCATTGTTGCCGACGGCAAGTGGCTGACGATCAAGAACGTCAAGAAGGAAAAGGGCGACCAGTTTCCGTTGTCGCAAACGCCGCTGCGCCTGGTGCTCGGCAACAATATCGATATCCTGAAAGACACCAACATCCTCGATTTCAGCGAACAGGACGGCATCACCTCGGTGACGCTGGAAGACAAGGAATCGACCCTCGGCAACGGTCAGCTGATGCTGGTCTATGACAAGACCCGCAATGCCCTGCAGCAGTGGGTGGTGATCGACGGCAAGGGCCGGCGCACCACTGTGTCGCTCGAGAATATCGTCGAGGGCGTGAAGCCCGATCCCAAGCTTTTTGTCGTCAAGATCGACCGTAAGCAGCGCGACCGGTAGAAGCCGTCAGCGCAGACTTGCCATTGCGGCGGCGTGATGGTTAATCCTTGCGGCATGACCCTCACAGTTGCCACCTGGAATATCAATTCGGTCCGTCTGCGGATCGGCCTCGTCACCAAGCTTCTCGAGCTTTGGAAACCGGACGTCCTGTGCCTGCAGGAGACCAAATGCCCGCAGGGCCAGTTCCCGGCAGGTCCGATCCGCGACCTGGGCTACGAACATATCGCCGAATTTGGCCAGAAGGGCTATCACGGTGTCGCCATCGTCTCGCGCCGCCCGTTTACGGCCACATCGACGAAACCATTCTGCGGCAAGGAGGATTGCCGCCATATCTCGGTCACGCTCGATACGCCCACGCCGATTGTCATCCACAATCTCTACGTGCCAGCGGGCGGCGACGAGCCGGACCCGAAGATCAACGAAAAATTTGCCCATAAGCTGCAGTTCATCGACGAGCTCGAGGACTGGTTCGGCTCGGACTGTGTGCCCAAGGACCATGAAAGCATTGTTGTCGGCGATCTCAACATTGCTCCGCTGGAACATGATGTCTGGTCGCACAAGGACTTGCTGAAGATCGTCAGCCATACGCCAATCGAGACCGAAGGCCTGCTCCGCCTGCAGAAAAAGGGCAAATGGACCGACGTCATGCGCCAGCACGTGCCGGCCGATCAGAAACTTTATACGTGGTGGAGCTACCGGGCCAAGGATTGGAACGCCGCCAACAGGGGCCGCCGTCTCGACCATATCTGGACGACGGGCGGACTGGCACCGAAGTGCCACCGGATCGACGTGTTGCGTGAAGCCCGCGGCTGGCAGCAGCCGTCAGACCACGTGCCCGTGATGGCCAGCTTCAACCTATAGGTTCTTGAACGATCTGGCCCGGTCGAAGGCCAGTCTCGCGCCGCCGAGGTCGTCCATTGACGTATCAAGCTTGCGCGACAGGGCGCGGAACACGGCGGCTCCAAACTCCGGATATTCCTTGACCAGCCGCATGAACAGGCTGCGGTCGATGCGCGCTGCCGCTACGGCCTCGGTGGTGCGGGCACTGATGGCATAAGGGGCATCGCCGATCATCGCCACCTCTCCCAGCATGGCACCGGGTCCAGCCGAGCCGATCTTGCCGGCCTGTTCGGTTGCAATGTCGACACGGCCACTGAGCAGCATGAATGCCGCCGCGCCTTTGAAGTTCTGCTTGATGACCAGTTCGCCCGGCTCGAAGGTCTGGCGCACCGCTGAAAAGGCGAGAAGCTGAAGGTGCACAGCCTCGCACTCCGCGAAAAGCGGAATGCTGCGGAACGTCTCGGCGTCCGCTCTGACGCTCATGTCATATTGCCCGGTCCAAGCCGCCACACGGCTCGCAACCCCTTGGTGACCCCGAATCCCATGTGATTCGGTTTACATGAGACGGAACGGCGCGGGAAGTGCGGATCAGGGAACCAGCTTGTAGCCGCCGCCCTCGGTCACCAGGATCTCCGCATGCGAGGGATCGCGCTCGATCTTCTGGCGCAACCGGTAGACATGGGTCTCCAGCGTGTGGGTGGTGACACCGGCATTGTAGCCCCAGACGTCATGCAGCAGCACGTCGCGGCCGACGATCTGTTCGCCGGAGCGCAGCAGGAACTTGATGATGGCCGTTTCCTTCTCCGTCAGGCGGATCTTCTTGTTGTCGTCGCGCACCAGCATCTTGGCCGAGGGCTTGAAGGAATAGGGGCCGACCTTGAACACCGCGTCCTCGCTGTGTTCGTGCTGGCGCAGATGCGCCCTGATCCGGGCCAGCAGCACGCCGAAACGGAACGGCTTGGCAACGTAGTCATTGGCGCCCGAATCGAGACCCAGAATCGTGTCCGAGTCCGAGGTCTGGCCGGTGAGCATGATGACCGGTCCCTTGTAGCCATTGCGGCGGATGATCTTGCAGGCCTCGCGTCCGTCCATGTCGGGAAGATTGACATCGAGGATCACCAGGTCCGCATGATCCGCCTTGACCGCCTTGACGCCCGCGGTGGCCGTCGAAGCATCCGTGACGACGAATTCGTCATGGAGCGAGAATTGCTCTTTCAGCGTGTCACGCAGCATGTCATCGTCGTCGATGATGATGATCTTCTTCGTGGTGCTCATGGCCAACCCTTTGAAATATCTTGTCGGTCACCTAACCGATGTTAGAATGATGCTTCCTCCTTTCAAGCATAAACAACAACACACTTCGCCGTGAGCAAAATCATCACACATCTTCACGTCCGCGCGATCAACATGCGATCGACAACGGGATTGCTGATCGCTGGCGGGTTGCAGTTTCCGTGTTCGCTCGGCCGCTCGGGCCGCGCGTTCATCAAGCGCGAAGGCGATGGCGCAACCCCGATGGGCCGCTGGAAACTCCGCCGGCTGTTCTACCGGGCCGACCGCATGCGGCCGCCGCGTTCAGGGCTGGCCGCCCGCCAGATCCGCGATTTCGACGGCTGGTGCGAGACGGTGGGCGACCGCAACTACAACCGCCTCGTCCGCATCCCCTATGCCACGTCACATGAATTCATGAAACGCACTGACGGGCTGTATGATGTGGTTGTGGAACTCTCGCACAATGAGTGTCCTCGCGTACAAGGCCACGGCAGCGCTGTGTTCTTTCACCTGCGGCAGCTAGACGGCAGCCCGACCGCTGGCTGCATTGCCGTGTCGCTGAAAGACATGAAGACGATCTTGCAACTCTGCGGGCGCAAGACGCGGATCGTGGTCTAGCCGCGCACCCCGAATATCGCTGAACCCACCCGAACATGCGTGGCGCCGCAGGCGATGGCGGAGGCGTAATCACCGCTCATGCCCATGCTGAGGGCCTTCAATCCATTGCGCGTCGCGATTTGGGTCAGCAGGGTGAAATGCGGCGTGGGGTCTTCTTCCGCTGGAGGAATGCACATCAGGCCCTCGATCGTCAGGCCGTGGGTCTCACGGCAGGTGGTAAGAAAGGCATCGGCTTCATCGGGATCGATGCCCGCCTTCTGCGGCTCGCGGCCGGTATTGACCTGAACGAAAAGCTTCAGGGTCTTGCCCTGTTTCTGCACTTCCCTGGCAATGGCCTCGGCGATCTTCGGGCGGTCGATGGTATGGATGGCGTCGAACAGAGTCACCGCCTCTGCCGCCTTGTTGGATTGCAGCGGACCGATGAGATGCAGTTCGATGTCCGGCCACATGGCCCGCAGCGCCGGCCATTTGCCCTTCGCCTCCTGCACACGGTTCTCGCCAAAAATGCGCTGGCCCGCCTCGATGACCGGCACGACCTCCGGCGCATCGAAGGTCTTGGACACCGCGATCAGGGTGACGTCCTCCGGATTGCGCCCGGCCTTCCGGGCCGCCTCGCCGATCCCCATCAGCACTTTCTTCAGGCCATCGTGCATCATCGTCAAAACTCCTGCATTCCGGTTGGATTAGGCCATGCTTGCAGGCCATTTCAAGGACTGGTACTGGCTTGCAGCCAGAAACCCGCCCTCGACAGGACTGAAACCCGTGAGCACCGAACGTTACAACCCGCGCGAAGCCGAACCGCGCTGGCAGCAGCATTGGACCGACAACCGCAGCTTCGAGGCGAAGGAAGATCCTTCGCGCCCGAAATATTACGTGCTCGAGATGTTCCCCTATCCGTCGGGCCGCATCCATATGGGCCATGTGCGGAACTATACCATGGGCGACGTGATTGCCCGCTTCCGCCGGGCGCTGGGCTACAATGTGCTGCATCCCATGGGCTGGGACGCCTTCGGCATGCCAGCCGAAAACGCCGCCATCGAACGCGGCGTGCACCCCAAGTCCTGGACCTATGAAAACATCGCGACGATGAAGCGGCAGCTGAAGTCGATGGGCCTGGCGCTGGACTGGAGCCGCGAGATCGCCACCTGCGATCCGAGCTATTACCGCCATGAGCAGGCGATGTTCGTCGACTTCATCAAGGCCGGTCTCGTCGAGCGCAAGGTGTCGATGGTCAACTGGGATCCGGTGGACCATACGGTGCTGGCCAACGAGCAGGTGATCGACGGCCGCGGCTGGCGCTCCGGCGCGCTGGTCGAAAAGCGCGAGTTGGCGCAATGGTTCCTCAAGATCACCGCGTATTCCGACGAATTGCTCACCGCACTCGACGGCTTGACGCGCTGGCCGGAAAAAGTCCGGCTGATGCAGAAGAACTGGATCGGCCGCTCGGAGGGCATGCGCTTCTCCTTCGCACTCGAAGATACCAACGGCAAGCTCCTGAACGAGCGGCTTACCGTTTACACGACGCGCCACGACACGATTTTCGGTGCCAGCTTCTGCGCCATTTCGGCCGATCACGATCTCGCCAGGCGGCTGTCTGAGACCGATGAAGGCCTCGCTTCCTTCCGCCGCGAAGTGGCCGCACTCGGCACCTCGGAAGAAACCATCGAGCGGGCCGAGAAGAAGGGGTATGCGCTGGGCCTTTATGCCCGCCATCCGTTCAATCCGGAGGTGAAGCTCCCGGTCTATGCGGCGAACTTCGTGCTGATGGGCTATGGCGAGGGTGCGATTTTCGGCTGTCCCGCTCACGATCAGCGCGACCTCGACTTCGCCCGCAAGTATGATCTGCCGGTGCTGCCGGTCGTGGCGCCGAAGGGTACCGATGCGGCGGCCTTCACGGTCGGCACCGAGGCCTATCTCGAGAAAGAGGGCGACAACACTATTCTCATCAATTCGCAATTCCTCGATGGCATGGGTGTACCAGAAGCCAAGGCCGAGATTGCTGGCCGCATGGAAGCCATGGGCATCGGCGAGCGCAAGGTGAACTTCCGCCTGCGCGACTGGGGCGTGTCGCGTCAGCGCTACTGGGGATGTCCGATCCCCGTCATCCACTGCGCGTCCTGCGGCATCGTGCCGGTTCCGAAGGCGCAATTGCCAGTGACGCTGCCCGAGGATGTGACATTCGACAAGCCCGGAAATCCGCTGGAACATCACCCGACATGGAAACATGTCGACTGCCCCGCCTGCGGCAAGCCCGCCCGGCGCGAGACCGACACGTTCGACACCTTCATCGATTCATCCTGGTACTTTGCCCGCTTCTGCTCGCCGCATGCCGATGTGCCGGTGGCAGCCGATGCCGCCAAGTACTGGATGGGCGTCGACCAGTACATCGGCGGCGTCGAGCACGCCATCCTGCATCTGCTCTACTCGCGCTTCTATGCCCGCGCCATGAAGGCCACCGGCCACTTCCACATGGACGAGCCCTTCGACAGCCTGTTCACGCAAGGCATGGTGATCCACGAAACATTCCGTACACGGACGGGTGAATGGGTTCTGCCCGCCGACGCCGAACAGCGCGATGGCCGATGGGTGCACGTGACGACCGGCGAGCCGCTGGAGATCGGCGGCGTCGAGAAGATGTCAAAGTCGAAGAAGAACGTTGTCGACCCGGACGACATCATTGCCCGCTTCGGTGCCGATACCGCGCGCTGGTTCATGCTGTCGGACACTCCGCCCGAGCGCGACATCGAATGGACGGAGGCCGGTGCCGAAAAAGTCTGGCGCTTCACCCAGCGCATCTGGCGTCTGGTGAATGAATCGGCGGCCTCAACCGATGGCAGCGATGCCGCCCAGTCGCTCGAACTTCGCCGCGCGGCGCACAAGGCACTCCATGCCGTGACGGAGGATCTTGCCGCACTGCGCTTCAACCGCGCCATTGCTCGCGTCTATGAACTCACCAATGCGCTGCAGGCTGCGCTTGGCAAGGCTGAACCTGCGGCGGTGCGTGAAGCGGCCGAATTGCTCATCCTCGTCTCGGCGCCGATGATGCCGCATCTGGCGGAAGAATGCTGGCAGGCGCTGGGTTGCAAGGGCTATGTCGTCGACACGCCATGGCCCAAGGCCGATCCGGCGCTTGTGGCGGATGATCAGGTGACGATTGCCGTGCAGGTCAATGGCAAGCGCCGTGACGAGATCACCATCGCCAGGGGAACTGCATCCAAGGATGTCGAAGCACTGGTGCTGAAGCTTGAAAGCGTCTCCCGCTCTCTTGAGGGGCGGGCACCGAAGAAAGTGATTGTGGTACCCGACCGTATCGCCAATATTGTGGGCTGATGCGCAAGGCACCTGCCCTCCTGCTGATCGTGGCAGCCGCTCTGGTCTTGAGCGGCTGCAGCTACCGGCCTCTCTATGGATCGTCCGCCGACCATGCGGGCGTCAGCGATATTCTGACGACCGTGGCGATCCCGGAACCTGACAGCCGGGTGGGTCAAATCATCCGCAACGATCTCATTTCCTCGATGCAGGCCGGTACGGGAGCCGAGCGTTATACCCTGACGCTGGTGCCGACGCTCAAGACCACTGCAGTCATCAACCGGCCCCAGCCCGCAATCACGCGTCAGGCCATCAATCTGTCCGTTACTTATGAGCTGCTGGACCGCCGGACAGGCGCCCGCCTGCAGCAGGGAAAGACATTCTCCCAGGCTTCTTATGACGTCATCCGTCAACCCTTTGCCGACCAGCAGGCCGCCACCAATGCGACCGAGCGCGCCGCCCATGAGGTGAGCGCCGACCTGCGCACCCGCATCGCCGCATATTTCGCATCAAATCCGCCGCAGCCATGACGGTGCTGCGCGCCACCGGCGTGGACGGCTTTCTGCGCAAGCCGGATCCGGCCATTTCCGCATTGCTCATCTATGGCGAGGAACCCGATGCCGTGCGCGACATCGCGGCCCGTGCGGTGAAACGCTTCGCCGGTTCGCTCGACGATCCATTCGCAGTCACCGTGATGCAGGATGGTGATCTTGCGTCTGATCCCGCAAGACTTGCTGATGAAGTCCAGTCGATTTCGATGTTCGGCGGCAACAGGGCAATCTGGATCAGGGGAGCGGAACAGGCCTTTCTGAAGGCAGTCCTGCCCGTGCTCGAAGGCAAGATCGCCGGCAACTTCATTGTCGCCGAGGCTGGTGTCCTGGCAAAGAATTCGGCATTGCGCACCGCTTTCGAGAAGAGCCCGCATGGATACGTGGTGCCTCTCTATGAGGCTGACGCAACCGAGATCATGTCTCTGGTCGCGCAATTGCTTGAGAAGGACAATTTGCGGATCGACCAGGATGCCGCGCACCGTTTTATCGAGCTGTCCGGAACGTCGCGCAGTCTGGTGCGGCGCGAGGCTGAAAAGCTGGCGCTCTATTGTCTGGGTCAACAGCGCGTGAGCGTCGCCGACGTTGAGGCGGTTTGCGGCAACGATACGGGTGCGGATCCGGATGCCCTCGCCGACAGTGTATTCGGCGGCGAAGTCGAAGAGACAGACCGGCTGTTTCATGCGCTGGTTCAGGGTGGAACGGATGCCGGGCGGCTCGTATCGGTGGTCCATGCCCATGCGATGAAGCTGCAGGAATTCCGCGTCGCGATGGAGCGCGGACTGGCGCTCGATCAGGTGCTGAGGCAGGCGAGGCCGCCGGTGTTCTTCAAGCGTCAGGACAAAGTGAAGCTGCAGCTGCGTTTCTGGGGTCTGGGCGATCTGGTCACCGCCGGCAGCACGCTGGGCACCAATGTCCTCGCAGTACGGCAGAATTCCACACTCGCTGGGGCGATCGCCAACCGCTGCCTGCTTTCGCTGGCGCGGCAGGGGTTGAAGTTGCGGCAGGACCGCTGAAGCTGCTGGTGATTTTGACAGGGCAAGTGAGGAGGCGGCAGAGGGGGCCATATGCGCCGCCTCCTCATCGAACGCCGTAACTGTACCGCCTTCTGTCTGCGCATGACTGACACGGGCCCCCTCAGGGGATCCGGTTCTTCTCGCGCCTCGTTCCGGGGCCAATAATTGCGTTCAACTTGCACGCTCAACATGCATGTCTTTGCAGTAGGCGTCTGTGACGTGCATCACGCATTTGCGGTTTCTGATCGAAATCTCATGCTTCACGCAAGGCTTTGATGAGAAATTGAAGGAATTTCCGGGACATGAGGCAGGGATGCGGTCCACCATGACATCACGACTGACCGACGCCCTGACCTATGCGCTGGCCGTAAGCCTTGCGGCAGGGTGTATCGTCTTTGCCGGCTACAAGGTTCTGAAGCTCAGATCGATGGAAAATCCGCCAGCCGACTTGGGCCTGAACTTCCCACCGCCGAAGCGCAAATTGATCACCGACGATGCTGTGCTGGTCGATCCCCAGACGACACAGGCGACGTCCCCGGCGATTGAGGCGGCGGCCGCGCAGGATCGTCCGGTTCAACCCTACACCAACGATGTTCCGATCCAGGACTACCGCCTGCTGACCGTCATCGATGGAGTGGCTTTCGTTGAGCTCCTCACGCTGAACGGCAAGGACATCCGGCCGGTCTCCGTTGGAACCAGGCTGCCGGGCGCGAATCTTGTCGAGCGCATCGACCGCATTGACGGCCGCTGGACCCTCATCGCAGGTGATGTGAAGCTGGTCTCTGAACGGCGTTAGATCTCTCGCATTGGGCGAACAAGTGGACACACTTGCGACGCGAAAAATGCGCCAGATTCAAAGTGTTCGAGCAACTTGCCGGCGCTCGATCGAGCGCCGGTTGCTCTAGTAAAGCCCGCGCAGCAGACGTTCGATATAGTCGCGCTCCAGCCTGGGCCGCTCGCTCTCGCCCGCGCGCGAGCGCAGCATCTCAAGAATCTCCCGGGCCCGCTGCAGCGCCAACTCCGACGGCAGCATGTCTTCCTTCGGACCAAACTCCTGACCACGATTGGGCAATGGGCGGCCAAGCGGATCGCGGTCATCGCCACGGGCCTCCCCATTCCGGCCTTCCTGGCCTTGCTGGCCCTGGCCTTGCTGCATCATTTGTTGTGCCAGGCCCTTGGCACCTTCGCGCAATTGCGACATGGCATTGCCCTGATCACCCAGCGCCTCCTCGCGGTCACCACCGCGCAGGTTGCCTTCGGCGCCGCGCATGCTCTGGCCCGCATCGCCAAACGCCTTTGGCGCTTGCATGCCATTCTTGCCGAATTGATCCATGAGGTCCTGCAGCATCTGGCCAATGCCCTGCTGGCGGTCACCCAGGCCACTCATGCCTTGACCATTCTGCCCCTGTTGTCCGGGCTGGTCTTGCGGTTCCTGGCCCATGCCATCCTGCGGCGCGCGCTGGGTGTCGTCCATCAGTTGCTGTTGCTTGCGCATCAGGTCCGAAAGCTGATCCAGCATCTGGCCGAGCGGTGAGTCTCCCATCTGGCCCTGCTGCTGTTGCGGCGAGCCCGGCTGCAGATTGCGGAGAATTTCGTCAAGCTGTGATAGCATCTGCTCAGCAGCTTCATTGGCGCCGCTCTGCGCCAGCTTCTCGATCATGTCGAGCATCTTCTGAAGTTCCTGCGGCGTGACCGAGCGGCCATTCGGCTGCTGTTGCTGCTGGTTCTGCGGATTTTGGCTCATGCGCTTCTGGGATTCTTCCATCAGCGACTGCATGTAGCGATCCAGCGCCTCCCGCAATTTTTGCGTCAGTTCGGCAATTCGTTCCGGCGAGGCGCCATCGCGCAGCGCGCGCTCAAGCTCCTTGCGCAACGCGTCGAGCTGCGCCTTGGCGCTCGCCATGCTGCCCTCTTCGACGTTGACGGCGATCTGCCACAATATGCCAATGACGCTGTCGATGCCGGCCCGGTCTTCCGCAGCTTTCAGCCGCGAATTGGCCATGGCGATGGCAATATGCGTGCCGCTGCCTTCAATCAGCCCGGCCGGATAGGTCAGCAGCGCGTCGAGCATCTGCACGACGGCACCCGCCTCCTCCGGCGCGAGAATCAGATGTTTGCGCTGCTCGATGAGGGCGCGGGCCAATGGCTTCGTAAATAGCCTCTCCGGCATGCGAAAGGATTTCTTGCCGCTTTCGGCTGTGTTCCCTGCCGCATCCTTGGCGGTGAGGGAGATGTCCACCATGAAACCGGCCCAGGGATGCTCGGCAAGATCGGCTTTCGATGAACCAGCCTCGTTCGAAGCCGGAGACTTGCGCAGGCTGATCGGCAGCTTTGGTGCATCGAATTCGAAGATGCCGTCACCGGTAAAACCGACACCGTCATCCTGCTCATCCGCGAGATAGATGTCGGATGTCACCCCGGTGACGCCGTAATCGTCGGCAACCTTCCACTTCGCGGTCAGCGTGCCAGACGAATCACCCGACGGCTCCTCGATGATCTCGACCGATGGTGGCGCATCGGGAATGAGAGCAATGCGCCAGCGGCCAAGTTCGGTGGCGCCATCCATCACCTTGATCAGCGCCGGACGCGTCACGACGGTTTCGGATTGATAGAGGCCCTCGGAGAACTTGGCCTTCGGGGTGAATCCCGCAACTTCGGCAGGCTCTGCGGCATCGGACAGGTCGTGGAATGACAGTTTGGGCGCTTTCGCTCCACTGATGCGCAAGGTGAGCACGGCCTTGTCCGGCACCATGATCTCCGGATCGGCCTTGAGCTTTTCGACCATCGCGGGGCTGGTGAGCAGGATGGGCGCCTTGGCCGTATAGGCGGGTGGCTTCAGCCAGGCGTCCATGACCAATGGCACGGCGGCGGGCGGCGCCGCGAACTTGAAACTGTCGGCCAGATTGCTGCGCGAATCGCCGGGGCCAAGGAACAGGGCGGCCACAAGTGCCAGCGCCACGGGAAGGCGAATGGCCCGCGGATCGATGTCGCGCCAGGCAGATTGCGGCACGCCGGCCTTCAGGTTGCCAAGACTCTTCAGCTGGCGGACCTTGTGTTCCTCCCAGATCGCCTGTTGCAACGGATCTTCACTGCCCGATGCCAGCTGATCGCCATGAGTCGAGACCGGGCGGTGTGCGAGCCCTGTCTTCTCTTCGATTCGCCGCATCGCCTCCGCGCGGCTGGGCCAGGAAACACTGAAAAGCGGCTTCAGCGACCACAGGAAACCCAGCGCCAGAACAGCCAGAAGTCCGGCGCGAAGTCCGGCGGCCAGCAACGGCAGCAGTCCACTGATGACAAGTGCGGCGAACAGCGCCAGCAGCAGGAACGGCCAGTGCAGCGCGCCCCATAGCCGTTCAAAGCTCAGCGCCAGACGCGCTTGCGTGATCTTGCCTTCGATGGCTGCCTGTCCGGGAGTCGTCATCATGCGAGGATGCTAACACAGATGGGCCAAATTGTGCTCAAGCGCGGACGATCACTTTCGTGCGAATGATTAAGGCTTGGCCTTGTCCTGCCAGCCTGCCAGGCGGTCGAGGCCGATCAGCTCCTCATAGGTCTGGCGCGGGCGGATCAGTGCCCAGCGATTGTCCTTGACCAGTACCTCGGCAATCAGCGGCCGTGTGTTGTAGGTTCCGGCCTGCACCGCGCCATAGGCACCCGCCGTCATTGTGGCGATCAGGTCACCGGCCTCGAGCTTCGGCAAACGCCGCGACTTGGCCAGATAGTCGCCCGACTCGCACACCGGGCCAACCACATCAGCCATCATGGTCTCGGCATCCGCTGGCGTGTTGACCGGGATGATCTCGTGGTAGGCATCATAGAGCGTCGGGCGGATCAGGTCATTCATCGCCCCGTCCTGAATGACGAAATTCTTCTCAGTTCCGTCTTTCACGTAGATGACACGCGAGACCATGATCCCGGCATTTCCGACGATCATGCGGCCGGGCTCCAGCACATATTTGAGATTGAGGTGGCCAAGCGTGCGCTTCACCATCGCGGCGTACTCATCCGGATGCGGTGGCACGTCATTGGTGCCGCGATAGGGAACACCCAGTCCGCCGCCCAGATCGAGATGGCGGATATTGTGGCCCTGCGCCCGCAATTGTTCCGTCAACTCGCCCATCAGCCGGAAGGCCTTCTCGAACGGTTCGAGCTCGGTGATCTGGCTGCCGATATGCATGTCGATCCCGGCAACATCGATGGCGGCGAGTTCGGCGGCCCGTGCATAGACCTCAGGCGCCCGCTTGTAGGAAATGCCGAACTTGTCTTCAGCCTTGCCAGTGCTGATCTTGTGATGGGTCTTGGCATCGACATCCGGATTGACCCGGATCGACACGGTGGCCCGCTGTCCGATGCGCTTGGCGACCTCGGAGAGCAGCTCCAGTTCCGGTTCGGACTCGATATTGAAACAGGCGATACCCTCGCGCAGCGCCAGCGCCATTTCACGCGCCGTCTTGCCGACGCCCGAGAACACGATCTTGCGGGCCGGGACACCGGCAGCAAGCGCCCGGCGCAACTCACCTTCCGACACGACGTCCATGCCCGCACCCTGCTCCGCCATGGTGCGGATGACGGCCTGATTGGAATTGGCCTTCATCGCGTAGCAGATCAGGTGATCGGTGCCGGCAAAAGCATCGTGCATCACCTTGAAGTGGCGTTCCAGCGTGGCGGAGGAATAGCAGTAGAACGGCGTTCCAACCTCATCGGCCAGCACCTGAAGATTGACGTCTTCGGCGTGGAGCACGCCATCGCGATAAGCAAAATGATGCATGTTACTGGGTCTGTTCCGTGGGTTCGGTGCGCGGCGCTTCGGGGTCGCCCTTGATGCCGCAGGCAGCAAGCGTCAGGGCGAGGGCGAGAGTGATGACAAGCGCTTTCATGATTTTACCTTATCAGGCTTTCAGCAGCTTGAGCCAGCGCTTCGCTTCGCGCTTCACGTTCTTTGGCGCCGTGCCGCCGAAACTGACCCGGGACGCAACGGAGTTCTCGACCGTGAGCACCTTGTAGATGTCCTTTGTGATGCGCGGTTCGACGGAATGCATCAGGCTCAGTGACAGCTCTGGCAGGTCGCAGCCTTCGGTCTCGGCCAAAGCCACGAGACTCCCCGTGACATGATGCGCCTCGCGGAACGGTAACTTCAGTGTACGGACGAGCCAGTCGGCGAGATCTGTGGCGGTCGAGAAACCGGACGCTGCCGCTTTGCGCATTTCCGCTTCGTTCGGCACCATGTCCTTCACCATGCCGGTGGCTGCAGCGATGGCCAGCGACATGTTGTCGAAGGCATCGAAGGCGGGTTCCTTGTCTTCCTGCATGTCCTTGGAATAGGTGAGCGGCAGGCCCTTCATGACGGTCAGAAGGGCGGTCAACGCACCGATGATGCGGCCAGGCTTGGCGCGCACCAGTTCGGCAGCGTCCGGATTACGCTTCTGCGGCATGATGGAGGAGCCGGTGGTGAACTTGTCGGAGAGCTTCACGAAGCGGAACTGGCTGGTCGACCAGATGACGATTTCCTCCGCCAGCCGCGACAGGTGAATGGCGCAGATGGCGCAAGCCGAAAGGGTTTCCAGCACGAAGTCGCGGTCTGCCACGGTGTCGAGCGAATTGCGCGTCGGCCGGTCGAACCCCAGGGCCTTGGCGGTATCGTGTCGGTCGATGGGGAAACTGGTGCCGGCCAGCGCCGCCGCACCCAGCGGATTCTCATTCATGCGCCTTCTCGCATCGGCAAGACGCGAGCGGTCACGCGCCAGCATCTCGACGTAGGCCAGCATATGATGGCCGAAGGTAACCGGCTGGGCCACCTGCAGATGCGTAAAGCCGGGCATGATGGTCGCGGCATGGACCTCGGCCTTCTCGGCGAGCGCCACCTGCAGCCCCTGAAGCTGGGCATCGAAATGGTCGACGGTGTCACGCACATAAAGCCGGAAATCCAGCGCCACCTGATCGTTGCGGGAGCGCGCCGTGTGCAGCCGCCCGGCCGCCGGACCGATGATGTCCTTCAGGCGTGATTCGACGTTGAGGTGAATATCCTCCAGCGCCCGGGAGAAGGTGAAGGTTCCGGCCTCAATCTCGCCTTGAACCTGAACGAGTCCCTTCCTAATTTCAGCCGCATCGGACTTCGAGATGATGCCCTGCTTCGCCAGCATGCTTGCATGCGCCTTGGAGCCGGAGATATCCTGCCGGAACAGGCGCTTGTCGAATCCGATCGAGGCGTTGATTTCTTCCATGATCGCGTCCGGCCCTGACTGGAAGCGACCGCCCCACATCTTGTTCGTCATCGAAAATCCTTGATCCCTGCTGAAAAGTCATTTGCATGAACACAGAGAAGAAGCCCGGAGCCCTGAAGCAGATTGCTGCGGGCCTCGCCGTCCTCGCCGGTATTACCGGCATTTACTGGTTTCAGACCGACGGACGCAAGACCGTACCGTCAGAAGCCGCCGCTTTGGCGACAGTTGTACCCTCGAGCGTCACCCGTGAACTGGCCACCGGGGCGCTGGCTGCCTTTCTCGTGAAGACGGAGCGCAAACCCGTCACCAACTCGGCCTTTCAGGATGGCGCCGGCAAGGCGTTGACGCTTGGCGATTGGAAAGGCCGCGTGATGCTGGTCAATCTCTGGGCCACCTGGTGTGCGCCCTGCCGGAAGGAAATGCCGGCGCTGGCGCAGTTGCAGAAGGATCTCGGTTCCGACCAATTCGAGGTGGTGGCAATCAGCGTCGACAAGAAGGGCGTTGAGGCATCGGCCGCTTTTCTGAAGGAGACAGGGGCTGAAAACCTCAGGCTCTACGTCGAACCGACCTTGACCATTCTCAATGATCTACAAGCCATCGGCCTTCCGGCCACGATCCTGATAGACCGTCAGGGACGCGAGATCGGCAGGCTTTTGGGCCCTGCGGACTGGGCCAGTCCGGAAGGCCAGACCCTCGTCAAGGCAGCCCTGGCGGAAAAACAGTGATGGCTCGGGCTCTCAGCCCCGCGTGAATCCGGCCGCCGTCAGCTTGTCGAGATATGCCTGCCAGATGTCCTGACGCTCGCGGCCGAGTTTCAGCAGATACCCCCACGTGTAGAGTCCGGTATTGTGGCCGTCACTGAATGCAATGCGCACGGCATAGGTGCCGACAGGCTCGAGCTTGCTGATTCTCACCTTGCGTTTGCCCCACACAAGCTGCTCTTGGCCAGGGCCATGGCCTTTCACTTCCGCACTGGGGCTTTCAACGCGCAGATATTCGGCATCAAGCTGGAATTGCTCGCCGGTGTCGAAGCGCACGGTGAGTTGCGTGCCATCCGGTCCAAGCCGCAATTCCTCCGGCCACGGATCAGTCACGGTTGATCTCGCGCGCCTCTTCGGGAAGCATGATCGGAATGCCGTCACGAATCGGGTAGGCGAGGCCAGCCGTCCGCGATACCAGTTCCTGTTTTTCGGCATCGTATTGCAGCGGCATCTTGGTCACCGGGCAGACCAGAATTTCAAGCAGTCGCGGATCGGTGCGAACATCGGCCATGATGAAATCCTACTGCAGGCGTGTTTGGCTGGCGGGCGAGATGCGCCGTAGCGCCACTTCGGTGAGCGCCACCAGCACATCGGCCCGCGTCTTCAGGTCGGGCGCCTCCAGCAGCGCCTGCTTGTCGCCCGGTGGATAAGGCGCCAGCAGCGACAGCGTGTTCACAAGAACCTCGGTCGACGCGGCATCGACCTGCTCCCAGTCGGCATTCATGTTGTTGGCGTTGAGATAGTCGCGGAAGGCCTTGAGCAGCGCCGGCCGGTTGACTTCGTTGGCCCCGAGGTCCGAAACCAGATCGATGGCGAAAGGATGAAAATTCGCCACGACCTGCCGGTACGGCGTCGTGGTCGCAAGTTCCTCGACGATCTCGAAACGGCTCACGCCGGTCAGCGTCACCAACAATCGGTCGTCCGGCGTTTCCGCATAGGACGTGATCCGCCCCGCGCAGCCGATCTTCATCAGCGGCGGAACGTCCTTGTCCGCCTGTTCGGCCTGAGGCTGAATCATGCCGATGAGCCGGTCGGATGCCATCGCGTCCGCGATCATCGCCAGATAACGCGGCTCGAAAATATTCAGCGGCAGGTCGGCGCGCGGCAGAAGCAGCGCGCCCGCGAGAGGAAACACGGGCAGGCGCTGAGGCAGGTCAGCCGGTGTACGGTAGCGGTCAAGAAAGCCCATGGCGCCTCGAAGGGTTATTACGAGAACAGAACCGAAGACAGCTTGCGGCGTCCGGCGAGCGTGAACTCATCCTTGGGACCCCAGGCCTCAAAGAACTTCACCAGTTGCTTGCGAGCAGCTTCGTCGTTCCAACTACGCATCTTGCGGATGATATAGATCAGTTGATCGGTCGCTTCTGCCCGCTCATTGGCGCCGTTGAGCAACACGGCGAGATCAAGCCGCGCCTGAAAGTCATCCGGATCGCGTTCGATTTGGGCCTTGAGGGTTCCAGTTTCCGAAACATCGACCGGATTGAGCGCCATCTCAAGCTGCGCCATGACGCTCAGAATTTCAGGATCGTTGGCCTTGGCCGGTGGCACCAACGCCAGAGTAGCCTGGGCATTCTCGAGATCGCCTGCCAGTATCTGGCAGCGCGCAAGACCGGCAATGGCACCGGCATGTTCGCGGTCAACCTGTAGAACCTGGGCGAAAATCTCCGATGCGGTCTGCAAATCACCGGCCTCGACTGCGGCGCGGCCGTCCGCCACCGCTGCCTCGATCTCTTCCGCCATGCTGCCCTGACCGCCGAGCCGGTCAACGAACTGCTTCAGCTGGCTTTCGGGGAGCGCGCCCATGAATCCGTCGACCGGCTGGCCATTGACGAAGGCAAAGACAGCGGGGATCGACTGGATGCGCATCTGTTGCGCCAGCTGCTGGTTTTCATCGACATTGATCTTGACCATGCGGACCTTGCCGCCAGCCTGCTTGACCACCTTCTCCAGCGCCGGTCCAAGCTGTTTGCACGGGCCGCACCAGGGCGCCCAGAAATCGACGATGACCGGCTGCTGGCGCGACGGCTCGATGACATCGTGCATGAAATTCTTGGTGTTTGATTCCTTGATCAGATCCGCAGCCGCAACGGCTGCGCCCTGTCCGGCGGGCTGGCCCCCGATAATCATGCTCATGCAAGAACCCTCAAGCGATTGTTTTGTCTTACATGGAACAATCACGCCGCCATTTCAATGCGCCAGCGCAAGAATGATCAGGCGACCGCGACGATCTTGGGATCATGCCCGAGCGACCGGATGAAAGTCAAAAGATCGGCGGAACGGATGGTCGTGGTCGCGGTGTTCTGCAACGGGTGATAATTCACCAGTTCATGTGCCATCATGGCGGCATCGAGCACCACGTTCACCCGGCATGCCGTGTCGTTGATGAGACCAAATGGCGTCACGGAACCGGGCTCGACCCCCAACACCTCCATCAGCAGATCCGGCTTGCCGAATGACAATCGGCGCGAGCCGATCTTGGCGGGTGCCGCCTTCAGGTCGATCTGCGATTCCTCGAGACAGACGATGAGCCAGAGGCCGCCCTTGTCGTCCTTGAGAAACAGGTTCTTGCAGTGTCCGCCTTCGATTTCACCCCTGAGAGCGCGGGCTTCCTCGACCGTGAATACAGGCGCGTGATCACGGGTTTTCGTCTGGATTCCCAAAGACTTGAAACGTTCGAACAGCTCTTCGCGGGTCGCGGGCATGGCGGCCGGATATCCTTTGTGCGTGATGTGTGAGGTTGTTCTTGCATTTGCGAAGCAGTTAGGCAATAAGACGCGCCACCTACCGGCTTCGGCCGGTTTCTGGATGCGGGCGTAGCTCAGGGGTAGAGCATAACCTTGCCAAGGTTAGGGTCGGGCGTTCGATTCGCCTCGCCCGCTCCAATTTTCTCAAATATATCAGTCGATCGGCAAAGCCGGCCTTGCGCCGGACCCCTTTGCGTGCGGCGTCATTCCAAGAATTATCCGTCATTGTCATCAACCTGACATCGAACTGTTATAGTCAGTGGCTGAGACAACAAGGCTCGGGGAGTCCCATGGCGGCGCGGCGCGGCATACCGGAAGCTTGCACGGCCATTGCAGGTGCCGCGGCCGGACCGGCTGATTTTGCCGCCGGCATTGAAACCGAAGTGAAACTCGCGACAACCGCAGCCGGTCTCGTTCAGGCTCTCGAATGGCCGCCCTTCGCCGCAGGAACAGGCACAGGCTCCCGGCTACTCCGCTCCATTTACTTCGACACTGCAAATCGTGATCTCCTGGCTCAGGGGATCGTGCTGCGCATCCGGACCTCCGACAACGCGGATCCGGTTCTGACCCTGAAGCAGCCGGCACATGGACGCCACGGGCCCTTTCACCGGCTCGAATCGGAAGTGCCTGCGCCGGGCATGACGCCGATGCTCGCGCTCTTTGGCCCAGACATTGCCGCGGAATTGCTAGGCATCACCGGCGGACAGCCGCTGGAAGCCCAGTTTGAAACCCGTGTGACGCGGCAGACACGCCATATCACCAGTGGCGGCGCGGAAATTGAAGCCGCTTTTGACAACGGTGTGGTGGTGCTTCCAGAGGTTAAGGAGTTGCCTCTGTGCGAAATCGAACTGGAGCTGAAGTCGGGCGATGCGGGCAGTCTCTATGATCTGGCGCGCGCCGCCGTCGATGCCTTGCCGCTGACGCTGGATGTCGCCTCGAAGTCCCAGAAGGGATTCCAGTTGAAGAGCGGCAAACCTCCGTCTGCGGAGAAATCCGCTGCACTCGATCTCGACCGGAGTGCGGCATTCGAGCAGATGATGATCAGGGTCCTCTCGTCTTCCACACTGCAATTCATCTCGAACTGGGCGCCACTGCATCAGACTGATGAAGCCGAACCCATTCACCAGATGCGTGTATCGCTCCGCCGCATGCGCACTGCGCTGAAGATCTTTGGTCATGTGCTGCATTTTTCCGAGTTCGGCGAATTGCGGGCCGAGGCAAAGCGCCTTGCCACGGCATTGGGGAAAGCCCGCGCACTGGACGCATTTCGTGACAATGCCAGGAAAGGACCCCTGACGAGCGCCGTGCGGGCCGCTGGTTGCGAGGCTCTGATGAAACGCATCGAGCAGCACCGCAAGCCAGCCTATGCCGCAGCACGCGCACTGATTGCCAGCAAGGCGACGACCGACTTCGTGTTGCGGATCGAGTCGATCCTAGCAAGGCATGCCTGGCGGGATGACAGCAACATAACCGGGCATGATTTGCTTGACGAAACGGCACGCAGCTTTGCAGCCGCAACGCTCGAAAGATTGAGGCGGCGCGTCCTGAAGCGCGGACGCAAGTTGCGAAAGCGGTCGGAAGAAGAGCGCCACAGCCTGCGCATCGCATTGAAGGATTTGCGCTATACGATGGAGTTTTCCGCCGGTCTGTTCGGCCACTCCCGCCGCCTGCAACGCTGGCTGAGCAAGGTTGCTGTATTGCAGGATGTTCTGGGGGCTCGCAATGATGCCATGTCGACGGCACAACTGCTGCAAGACCTGGTTGCTGGTGCCCCGGCGGAGACCGTGCGTGCTGCAGGATTCGTCGTGGGCTGGGAGGCTCACGGCCTTCTGCACTCTGAAGATGTGTTGCATGCGGCCTGGGAGGACTTCAAGTCGCTCAAGCCCTTCTGGTGATGGGACCCGCGCTGCTTACTTGAGCACGGCCTTGTCGATGAGTTTGAAGAACAGTGGATAGGGCAGCAGGCGCGCGAGCTTGAGGATTGCCGCAAAGCGCCGGGGATAGGCGATTTCGAATCGCCCTGCTGAAAGTCCCGAAATTGTCCGGCGCGCCGCATCGTCTGCCGTCATCAGGAACGGCATCGGGAAATCATTTTGTTTCGTCAGCGGCGTATCGACAAAACCCGGATTGATGACGCTGACCTTTATGCCGGCCCGTCTCAGTTCCGGGGCAAGGCTTTCGCCGAGGTTGATCAGTGCAGCCTTGGTCGGTCCATAGGCCGCGGCCTTGGGCAGGCCGACATAACCTGCAACCGATGCGATCCACGACACATGACCGCTGCCGCGCGCCATCATGCGCGGCAGCAAGGCCGCAAGGCAATTCACCGTGCCCAAATAGTTGGTGGTCATCGCGTGACTGAAGACGGCAGGATCAAGTGCGGTGGCATCAACCGGAGAATAGGTGCCGGCACCCAGAATGGCGAGATCGATCGGTCCAAGCTCCATCTCGATCTGCGCGACGCCGCTCGCCACTGCCACCGAATCGCTAACGTCAAGCGGAAAGCCATGGATGCCGGGTCCAAGTGCAGCCAGCTTCCCGGCAGTCCGCGCCGAGGCTGCAACCCTTACACCGGCCTCAGCCAGCTGCAGGGCAATGCTGCGGCCAATTCCGGTCGATGCACCCGTGACCCAGACCGTTGCCCAAGGGAGTGGCTTGGGCAAATTCAGATGCCGACGAAGGGCTGCATCAACCGTGCCGCAAGCGACTTGAATCGCGTCGGTTTCTCGGTCGCCACGAGGCAGATGCAATCTTCCCCGGGGCCGACGACCGGTTGGTGTTCGATGTCCTCGTCGAGGTCAGCCACATCGCCGCGCGCGAACACACCCATGTGATCGTGATAGGCACCTTTCAGCACCAGCGTGATCTCCTCGCCGCCATGTCCATGCTCTGGCATGGCACGGCCCGCACTAATGCGCAGCAGCTTCAATTTCCCCTTGGCATAGGCTGGCAGCTTGACGTCGCACATCGCGACACCAGGCGCCTTCTTCTTCCATGCAATATCCTCGAACGATGAAATATCCAGCAGCCGAACGAGTGCGGGCGGAAGATCCGAACGGGGCGGGGCGACGGGCAGACGGTAAAGTGTCGCCTGATCGAGCGCCGCGATCGTCTTGGCGCGGCACGCATCCGACACCGATCCCTCCTCAAGTGCATCCAGGACTTCACCGCCCAGGGCTTCGGCCTCACGGACTGCAGCCCGGCATGCCGGGCACATCGACAAATGGGCCTCGGCAACCACGCTGAAGGCGTCGTCGAGCGTTCCCGCGGCGAAACTGAGAACGGTGCTGTCGTCGAGGTGATGAGCAGGTTTCAAGATCGGGTCTCCAGGATGCGGCGCAGATGGCCATAGGCCAGCCGCATCCGCGATTTTACAGTTCCGAGCGGGATGGCAAGCTTCTGCGCAATCTCGCTCTGCGGCATGTCTTCCACAAACGAGAGCAGAAGCACCTGCCGCTGTTCGTCGGGAATACTCTTCAGGGCTTGCGCCACCAGCCCGTCTTCCTGTTTGCGTCCGAGCAATTCTTCGCCCTCAGGCGCGTCGGAAGGCTCGTCGTATGTGCCGAGCTCGGTCATCGGCATGTGAACGTCACGCCGTATGCGATCGATTCTCAGATTGCGGGCAATGGTAAACACCCAGGTCGTCACCGAACCCTTCGAAGGTTCATAGAGACCAGCCTTCCGCCAGACCGCGATCATGGCATCCTGCACCAGATCCTCGGCCAGTTCGGCAGACACGTTCTTGCGCATCATGAAGCTCTTCAAGCGCGGCGCGAAATGATCAAAAAACACTGCAAACGCCTGCCGGTCATGGCTTTGCGCCACGCGCTTCATCAGGTTGCGGAAATGCGCTTCCTGCTTCTGCTTCTCTCTGTCGATCTGCATGTCAGACTGGTCCATGGCAGCCAGCATAGCATTCAATCCTTTGTTCGGGTCAGTTTACGGCGGGCATCGGCAGATGGATCACCCGATGATCCGGAGTGGCCCGGACGCCGTAGACAACCCGGAATTCAAGGAATGTGTGAGTGACGCCCCGCAATATCGCCGTTATCGGATCTGGCATTTCCGGACTGTCCGCCGCCTGGCTCTTGTCGCGCAAACATCGCGTCACCTTGTTTGAAGCCGAAGGGCGGCCTGGCGGACACTCGAATACGGTGGATTGCGACATCGACGGCACGTCTGTCGCAGTGGACACCGGGTTCATCGTTTACAACCCGCCCGCCTATCCCAATCTCACGGCACTCTTCGATCACCTGCGGCTCCCCACCGCACCCTCCAGCATGGGCTTTTCGGTCTCCATGGGAAATGGAGCATATGAATACGCCGGCACCAATATGGTTCAGTTGATCGGACAGGCCGGAAACCTGTTCGATGCCGGTCACTGGCGGCTGATCCGTGACATTCCCCGCTTCTTCCGGACGGCCCTGGCCAAGCTGCCATCGCTGGCCGAAGATATGACCATCGGACAGTTTCTTGCGGCGGAAGGCTATTCGGACTATTTCCGGGACCGGCACTTGCTGCCCATGGCAGGCGCAATCTGGTCTGCCGCACCCGGTGACATGCATCACTATCCGGCACGCGCATTTCTTCGATTCTTCAGCAATCATGGTTTGCTGAAACTCACCAACCGCCCTCAATGGCGGACCGTCGTCGGAGGATCTCGCCGCTACGTCGACCGGCTGATCGCCGATGGGAATTTCGACTTGCGCCTGAACTCTCCCATCAGGAGCATCCGGAGAACGACGCTTGGTGTCGACATTCAGACGGGCTCCGGACCCAGCCAGATCTTCTCGGACGTGGTCATTGCAACACATGCCGATCAGGCCCTCGCCATGTTGGCTGACGCGGCACCTCTGGAACGGCAACTCCTCGGTCAATTCCGGTACTCGCAGAATCGCGCCATCCTGCATCGGGATGAAACCCTCATGCCAAGGCGGCGCCGTTTGTGGGCAAGCTGGAACTATCTCTCCGGCCTGCCACCGCATTCCGCTGCATCGAGTGCGGTGACTTATTGGATGAACGCGCTTCAGCCCCTTGAGACCAGGTCACCTCTGTTCCTCAGCCTCAACCCGTTGCGCCAGCCAGAAGCCTCGCGAGTCATCGCGGAATTCAATTATACGCATCCGATCTTCGATCCTGCGGCGATGGCCGCACAAAGGAACCTCTGGCAGATTCAGGGCGCAAACCGCACCTGGTTCTGTGGTGCGCATTTCGGCGCCGGCTTCCACGAGGATGGATTGCAGTCAGGCCTCGCCGTCGCCGAGCAAATGGGAGGAGTCTCAAGGCCCTGGCAAATCGCCGATCCGTCCGGACGCATTCATCTGGGTCCCCGCGGAACGCTCGCCACGCCTTTCCCGGAAGCAGCGGAATAGATGCCGAGGACCTGCCTCTATCGCGGCGAGGTGGTGCACAAGCGTCTGAATCCCCTGCGCCACGAACTGCGCTACAGGGTCTTCAATCTCTTCGCCGACGTTGACCGCCTGGACGAGATCGCGCGGGAGAACCGGCTGTTCAGCTACAACCGCTTCAACCTGTTCGCGCTGATGGATCGCAATCACGGCGCGGGCGACGGCACACCCATACGGGACCACGCCTGGCGGCTGATGCGCGCGGCAGACGGCGGTGATAGGATCGCCCGCATCTTCATGTTCTGCTATCCGAGCGTACTCGGCTACGTCTTCAACCCGCTCACGGTATACTATGGCTACGATGCCGGTGACCGGCTGGCCGTGATGATCTATGAGGTGAATAACACCTTTGGCGGCCGCCATTCCTACGTTGTGCCTGTGGGTGATCCTCCAGCGCAGCAGACGGACAAAGCCTTTTTCGTGTCGCCGTTCAATGCCGTCGAAGGCCGCTACGACTTCCATTTCTCCGCGCCTGAGGAAAAAATGGCGCTTGGAATCCTGCTTACGGTGAACGAGACGCCCATCCTCAAGGCCTATGTCAGCGGCAGCCGGACGGAGCTTGACGACGCCAATCTCCTCGCCTGTTTCGCCAGCGTGCCGTTCCTCACCTACAAGGTCATTGCAGCGATCCACTTGCAAGCGCTTAAACTCTGGTGGAAAGGTTTACGTGTGAGGGAGCGCCCGCAGGCGCAACCGCACACGGCAAATACACGTCCCGAGGTTTGAGCAGGATTATGGGTTCAACGATAAGTACAGCACAGGAAAGCCTGCTGGGCAGGATCGTGTTCGCAATTGGTGCAAAGCTTCTGCCGCGTGACATTGAGGGTGGCTTGTTGCTCACCTTGCCGTCGGGGGTGGCTCACCGGATCGGGTTCGAGCGTCCCGGCGTAACCTGCGACCTGCAGATGCGAAACTACCGGCCGGTGTGGAGCGCCATGCGCCGGGGTGCGGTCGGCTTCGCCGAAAGCTACATGTCGGGCGATCTCGACAGCAGCGACATCACGGCCGTGCTGCGTTTCTATCTGCAGAATCGCCACGTCCTGGATGCAGCAGCCAAACCGGTGTTCTACAAGAGCCTCGTCGACCGGCTCTTCCATATGATGCGCTCGAACACCCGGCGTGGCGCGCGCCGCAACATCAGCGAACACTACGATCTCGGCAACGATTTCTATGGCGAGTGGCTCGATCAGACGATGAGCTATTCCTCCGCCTATTTCGGCGGCGGCGCCAATTCGCTGGAGGCCGCGCAGAAGGCCAAGTATGATCTGGTGCTCGATGGCCTCGACGTTGGCAGGAATGCGCATATTCTGGAGATCGGCTGCGGCTGGGGCGGCTTTGCTGAGGCGGCAGCGGACCGCGGCCACAAGATCACCGGCATCACCATTTCAAGCGAGCAACTGGCCTTCGCCAAGCGGCGATTGAAAGATCGGGCGGATCTTCGCTTCGAAGACTACCGCGACACGAAGGGGAGCTTCGATGCGATTGCCTCGATCGAGATGATCGAAGCTGTCGGCGAGGCACATTGGCCCGACTACTTCCGCGTCTTGCACGACAGGCTGAAGCCCGGTGGCTGCGCCGCCGTGCAAGCCATCACGATCGATGAGAGTTTCTACGAGGGCTATCGCACCACGACGGATTTCATCCAGCGCTACATTTTTCCAGGTGGCATGCTGCCGACGCGGACCATCCTCGGCGAACAGGCGAGGCAGGCAGGCTTGCGCTTCGAGCCTCTGCAAAGCTTTGGCCACGATTATTCCCGCACTCTGGCCCTCTGGCGGGACCGCTTCGAGGCGGCGTGGCAGGCGATTTCCCAACTGGGCTTCGATGAAGCCTTCCGCCGCCGCTGGCGCTATTACCTCTGCTATTGCGAGGCGGGCTTCACCGAGCAGGCCATCGACGTCGGGGTCTATCGCTTCCGCCGCGTGGCTTGACCCTCAGCGGTTGCCGTAGAGCATCTCGTAGAGCGTTGGGCGGATCGTTAGCAACAGGCCGTCTGCCATCGCCGCATGGCCTTCGGCGGTCGGGTGCAGCGCACCGGTGGTTTCCGAGAACACCGCCGCCGAGGCTTTCTCGTCAATCCTGCCGTACTTGTCGGCAACCTTCTGGTTGATGACCATGTAGGCGTCGTTGAAGGTGCGGACCCAGCGCTGCCGCAAGGCGTAGGGATAGTTCTGCGAAGCCGGATCATAGGGGCGCCACGAGCCTTCCTTTGCCGAAAAGTTCGGCTGGCAGGACTGCGTGTCGCGGTCCGATTTACCATAGCAGGGGATCATCAGCATTTCGGCCGGATCGCTGACCCGCTTCAAATTCTGGGCACAGAAGCCGTGGCCCTCGAACATCCGGTCGGCATAGACATGTCCGGCGAAACTCCAGCCATGATCGCCTGCCAGATCCCGCATCCGCTTGTAGAGGAGAGCGAACTGGCCGCGCACCGCCTTGAGACGTTCGGCCCGCGCCGTCAGCCACGAGGAAAACATATCCAGCGATTGATTGGCGGGATAGCGGTCTTCATCGGATCCGTCATCCGGAGCAGCCTGGCAGATACCACCCTCGGCATCGGTCACCAGATCGGGGTAAGCCGTCAGGATCACGCGAGAGGGATCGAATACGCCATCGTCCGCTGACGACAGGGGCAGCGTCATCTCCATCGCCGAAGCCAGCCTTGCATAGGCATCGGGCAACACATCGCGCATGCGCCGCGAGAATTCCTTGGCCGATACCGTGGCACCGAAGAACCCGGCGATGGCCGTCGACACGCCATCGCGCAAGGATGCCCAGGCGACCACGTTCGAGAAGCCAAGATCGTTGCCGCCGACCGACAGGAAGAGAAAATCAAGCCTGCGCCGGAACGCCCCATCGCTACACACGGGAAGTCCATTTCGGACAACCGTCTTGCCGCTGCAGAGTTCACGTACCAGACGGTAGAGCTGCGCGTCCTTGGCTCCGCCTGACAGCGGGCGAGCTGACGGTCCGGCTGTTGCGTCTGTATCGCTGATGCGTTCGACATAGGTCTGCGGCCCCAGCAAACCGTCGTCAATTCCAGCACCGGAGCATGAGTAGTCGAGATAGGTGACGGACGCTTGCGGATTCTCAACCGCGATTTGCAGGGCGGCGCGCAGCTGATGGCCATAGAGCGAGCGATGACAGAGCTGGTCCGTCCATTGGGCGGAACCGAAGCCATCGTTGCGCAGGCGCTGCGGATAAAGATTGCGATGACGGTGCACATTGCCGAATTCAATCGGCATGTCGGGATTGCCCTCGCCCGATGCGAAACTGTCGCCAAGTCCTGCAATCAGAAGATCACGCACAGCCGCATCGACGATGATGGGCTGTTCGCCGACGACGTTGACTGAAATCTCGGCCCCACCCGGATAGGGCAATGCAATATCGGGACCGCTGACCCGTTCACCGCAGGATGCCACCGCCACGAGTGAACCGCCGATTCGCCACTCGCAGCGCGAGGCCTTGGGCAGGGCAGCCCCTGCTGCAGCAGTGAGCCAGAGTTCGATCGGATGGCTCCTGGGATTGAGATAGGCCTCGATACCCCCGCAGGCGGAATGGGTACGCTTTTCGCTGTCGTAGCAAAGCCTGTCCTGGCCACGCGACGCCCACCCATGCCAGTCGAACTTGTCGCGCAACATAGTGGTGAAGGCGATGAAGCGGTCGTTCAGCACATGTTCCGCACCGAGCACCGAGGTCCGCGCGATGTAGGAGTCGCGCTGCTCAAGCTCCATGTTGCGGCCGTCGACATGCAGCAGATACTGCCGCCAGGCATTTTCATGCAGCTTGAAAAAGCGCGCGTCGCTGAACAGCCTGAACCGGTTGACCACTTGCCAGTCAATGCGGAACTGGCTGGCGTCAAGTGTTTGGGCTGTAGCGGTCGATCCGAACAGGCCAAGGAAAGCAAGCAATAAGAATAGGATTCGCAGCATGGTGCGCGTTTAACGGTGAAATCCGGGCCAAGTTGGGGCAGCCTCAGGCCAATTCGGAATTGCCGCGGGCGACGATGACCCGAATGCCTGCGTCGACCAGCATCTTGTGGTTGGCATCGGAGAGTCCTTCATCGGTGATCAGCGTTCCGATGCGGGAAAGCGGCATGATGGGATAGCGGGCGCGCGCGCCGAACTTGCTGCTGTCGGCCAGCACAATGGCCTCGTCCGCGCGCTGCAGCAGCAGCTCGGTTTCGCGCACGATGAGCGGATGTGATTCCTGCATGCCGGTCGGTGTGATCGCCTGCGCCCCGAGAAAGAATTTCGACGCATAGAATTCCGGCAGGCCGGCCTGCGGCGAGAAAACGATTCCAGGTTCCCGGTAAAGATCGCCGCCTGCCATCGTCAGATGACAGGAGCCGTTCTGCCAGAGGCTCGCCGCCAGTGGCATCGAGTTTGTGTAGATCCGCACGTTGCGGTTGGCGAGCAGCATGGCGAAGAGATGGCAGGTGCTGCCGCCGTGAATGATCAGCGCGTCCCCCTCTTGCACCAGTTTGGCGGCCTCCTGGGCGATGGCTGTCTTCGCCTCGACTCCGAGCATCTGGTTCTCGGTGAAGGGCCGCGCAGCGAGGCGATCAATTCCGCTCACCACGTCCGCCGCCGCGATCCCGCCGAAGACCTTTCGAACGGCGCCGCTGGAATGCAGCTTTGCAATATCGCGGCGGATCGTGGCAGGCGACGCGTCAAGTATCTCTTGCAGATCGCGCACCGAGGCGAATGGCCGGTCCTTCAGCAGACCGATCATGATCTTGTGGCGTTCGGCCTCAAGCATGATGAAAACGATCAATCTCAATCATTTGTGCACCGCAGCAATCACGATTTCCTCACAAACTAACTCACTTGACGCTTTTTAATCAACAATGTTTATTGTCGCTCACGCCGGCCGTGAAGCAAATTATACGAAAACGACCACCGGAGGGTCAGAGAACCCGGCACCGGTGTCTGCGGTTGGCAAGCTGGCGACGGGAGTGGAGGGGGCATGAACAGCAAGGACGTTGAGCGGGCGGATGGCGCAACGCACGCGCATGCCCTGCCGATCGCCCTGCGTGGAGTGTCCAAGTCCTTTGCAGGTATCAAGGTCGTCACACAGGTCAGTTTCGACATACGCCCCGGCGAGGTCCATGCCCTGATGGGCGAAAACGGCGCTGGCAAATCCACCATGATCAAGATCATGGCCGGTCTTCATCAGGCTGACGAAGGCGAAATCCTGATCAATGGCCAACCGGTTAGATTTGCCTCTCCGAGGGATGCGCATGCCGCCGGCATTGCCACGGTGCATCAGGAATTGTTGCTGTTCCCCGAGCTTACCGTTGCCGAAAACATTTTTCTTGGCCAAACGCCGAAGACGGGGCTTGGCACCATCGACTGGCAGGCCATGCGGGCCCGCGCCCGGGAACTTCTGGACTCCCTCGACAGCGGAGACCTCGACATCGACCAGAAGGTTGCAAGCCTCTCGGTCGGCAACCGTCAACGCATCGAGATCGCCCGCGCACTGGCGCAGGACGCCCGCGTGCTGATCATGGATGAACCAACCGCTGCGCTGGCTGAGGCCGACGTGCAGCGCCTCATGGCCATCGTGCGGAGCTTGCGCGCCCGCGGCGTCGCCATTGTCTATGTCAGTCACCGCATGCCCGAGATCTTCGCCCTGGCCGACCGTGTGACGGTGCTGCGCGATGGCCATCATGTCGCGACGAAGAACGTCTCGGAGGTTGACGAGCCGCAGCTGGTGTCGATGATGGTCGGCCGCGCCATCGATAGGCTCTATCCCGCCAAGCAGGGTGTGGATGGCGAGGTCATCCTGGAACTTCGTGATGTATCCTATCGCGGTGTCATCCGCGGTATTTCATTGAAGTTGAAGCGTGGCGAAATTCTCGGACTTGCCGGCCTCGTCGGATCCGGCCGCACCGAAACGGCGCTCACGGTTTTCGGCATCACGCCGGCGACCTCCGGTCAAATCGTTATCGATGGCAAGCCGGAGCACATCAGCAGCCCCGAGGCCGCACGCGATCTCGGCATCGCTTATGTTCCGGAAGACCGTGGCCAGCAGGGATTGATCCGCTCACAGACGATCGAGGACAACATAGCGCTGGCAAATCTCAAGCGGCTGATGCGCGGCTTCATGGTCGACGCGGCAAAAGTGACGGCCGAGGCCCGCAAGGCCATCGAACGCTTCGGCATAAGGGCGCGTGGGCCGCAGCAGCTGGTGCGCCAGCTGTCCGGCGGCAATCAGCAGAAAGTGGTGCTTGGCAAATGGCTCGCCACCAACCCGCGCATTCTGATCATGGATGAGCCGACGCGCGGCATTGACGTCGGCGCCAAGGCGGAAATCCACCAGCTGATGCGTAAGCTCGCCGGCGAGGGCATGGCAATCCTGATGATCTCCAGCGAGTTGCCCGAAGTGCTGGGCATGAGCGACCGCGTGCTGGTGATGAACAGCGGGCGCATCGTGGGCGAGTTCGACAGGCAGGCGGCAACAGCCGAGGCCGTTGGTACGGCCATGACCCGCAGTTATTCCCGGGAGGACGCCGCATGAGCAGCGTTTCTGCCGGCGCCAGCCGTTCCACATTGCAGCGATTCCTCGGCGGCTATGGCCAGGAAATCGTCGTGCTCCTGTCGATCGTTGCCTTGTTCATCGTCGTCGGTTTCGTCAATCCGCGCTTCCTGTCCGACACCAACATCAATTCGATCTTCGCCGGCAATGCCTATATCGCCATCGCCGCCATCGGCATGTCGATGATCATCATCGCCGGTCATATCGACGTCTCGGTCGGCGCCATGATCGGCGTCATCGCCACGATTGCAGGAACATTGGCGGTCGCGGGCTATCCGGTGTGGATCGCCTGGAGCGTGCCGATTCTGTTCTCGATCGTCGTCAGCGCCGGTACCGGAGCGCTTGTGGCCTACACCCGCATCCCGTCGATCGTCGTCACCCTCGGGATGCTGTCGATTCTCAAGGGCGGCCTGATCAGTGCCACCGATGGCGCATGGATCAGCAACATGCCGCCGGAATTCATGATCGCGCAGATGCGGCCCTTCGGTATTCCCTCCGCCGTCTATTTCATGGTTGCATTGACAATTCTGGCGGCACTCTTCATGCGCTACACTGATTTTGGCCGCGCCATCTATGCAGTCGGCGGCAACATGGAAGCCGCGCGCGCCGCCGGCATAAACCCCGAGCGCTCGGTGATCGGCGTGTTTGCCCTGCACGGGCTGTTCACCGGCGTCGCGGGCATTCTGTTTGCTACGCAATTGCAGGTGATCCAGTCCACCGTGCCGCCCAACCTGGAATTGACGGTCATCACCGCCTCGGTGATCGGCGGCGTCTCGATCCTTGGCGGTACGGGCACGGTCATCGGCTCGACGCTCGCCGCCATCCTGTTTGCCTGCATCGGCTCTGCACTGATCTTTCTCAACGTCTCGGCCTACTGGCTGAGAGCTGTGCTCGGGCTTCTGATTCTCGCCACGGTTCTGGCGGACATGGCCCGCCGCCGGAGGGCACAATGACCGCTTCCAAACTCTTGCGCCACGAGACCATTCTCGCGGTGCTTACGATCATCGCGCTGGCGGTTCTCGCCTCGCTTTCGGACAAGTTTTTTACAGCCGAAAATCTTCTGAACCAGGGCCGGCTGATGTCGGAAGTGGGCCTTGTGGCCCTTGCCATGACCTTCGTCATCGTCACCGGCGGCATCGATCTGTCCGTCGGTTCGATTCTGGGTCTGACGGCCATCCTGCTTGGCGTGTTCTGGAAGAATCTTGGTCTTCCACTTCCGCTCGCCATCGCCGGCGCCCTGGCCTGCGGAACCTTCGCGGGCTGGGTCAATGGCTTCATCATTACCCGGTTCAGTGTTCCACCGCTCATCGCCACACTGGCGACCCTTGCGCTATACCGCGGCCTTGCCGAGGGCATCAGCGAAGCACGCTCGGTGCGCGGCTATCCCGAGTGGTTCTATGTCTTCGGCCAAGGAGAAATTCTGGGGGTCCCCTTCCAACTCTGGATTCTGGGCATTGCCACAGTTGTCTCTGCCGTCATCCTCGGGCTCACACCCTTCGGCCGTGCCACTTATGCGATTGGTGCCAATGAGACGGCGGCGCGATTTTCCGGCATCCGCGTTCATGCCACAAAGCTGTGGATCTATACAGCGGCTGGATTTGTCTCGGCCCTGGCCGCAGTGATCTTCGTGTCGCGCGTCACCACCACCCGCTCCGACATGGGCACCGGGCTGGAACTCGATGTGATCACCGGCGTCGTTCTGGGCGGAACCTCGATCTTCGGCGGCCGCGGCACCATCATTGGAACCGTGCTGGGCCTCATACTCATTCAGGCCTTGAAGAACGGCCTGGCTCTGTCCGGCGTGAAGGGAGACGGCACCATCGTCGTCATCGGACTGGTATTGATCGGCGCCATTCTCATCGGCGCCATGTTCGACAAGAACAGAGGCGGCTGAATTCGGGAGGATCGTCCTTACAAGCCGCCCGCCTGCGGCCCGGAGGACATGATATGGGAGACGACACATGAAGAAGATGACTCTCGGCGCAATTCTGGGCCTGGCCCTGATGAGCGGATCGGCACTTGCTGCCTCGGCCTGGACCGGTGGCGACGACCTGCCGACCAGCCCGCTGGCCTGCGACGGCACTGCCGGCGCTTCCGCCGCCATGCCCTATGATGGCGGATCGCCCACCAATCCGCCCGATCGCAAGGGCAAGAAGATCACCGTCGTCGACATTCCGAAGCTGATCGGCATCGGTTATTTTAATGCCACGACCAAGGGTATCCTCGACGCAGCCGCTGAACTCGGCAATGTCGACGCCAAGACCGACGGCCCGACCAAGGCCAACATCGACGAACAGATCACCTTCATCGACAACTACATCACCTCTGGCGTCGACGGCATTCTCTTCGCCGCCAACGATCCGGTGGCCATTGCCCCGGTGCTGAAGAAGGCGCTGGAAAAGGGCATCAACGTCGTCGGCTATGACGCCAACGCAACACCCGACGCCCGCCAGTGGTTCGTCAACCAGGCCCAGTTCAATGGCATCGCCAAGGCGATGGTCGACAACATGGCGGCCGAGATCGGCGAAGAGGGTTCTTTCGCCATCGTCACCTCGACCTTCACCACGCCGAACCAGGCGCGCTGGATTGCCGAGATGGGCGCCTATGCCGCGGCCTGCCATCCCAAGATGAAGTGGCTTGAAACCGTCGAAGCCCAGGAAGACAACAACCTGTCCTTCAACCAGGCAACGACGCTGATCAACAAGTACGGCGATGAACTCAAGGGCATCTTCGGCATGACCTCGGTCGCGACACCGGCATCCGCCGAGGCCGTAACCCAGGCCAACAAGTGCGGCACCATTGCCGTCGTCGGTCTCGCCACCCCGAACGCCATGAAGCCATATGTCGAAAAGGGCTGCGTCAAGTCGGTCGTCCTTTGGAACCCTGTCGATCTTGGCTATGCCGCGATGCACGTGCTGCGCGCCGTGGCTGACGGCACGCTGGTACCGGGCGCCACGTCAGTGAAGGCCGGCAAGCTGGGCGATCTCCAGATCATCAACGGTTCGGAAATTCTCCTTGGCGCGCCCTACGTCTTCACCAAGGACAATATCGGCCAGTTCGACTTCTGATCCAAGAAACCTGCAAACCCGGGGTGCGCTGCTTCTGCGGCGCACCCTCCAAGTTCTGAGAGCGAGAATAGTCCATGAGCAATTCCATCACCGTTCCGTCCCTGTGGGATGACGCCAAGGCCGCCGCTCTCGATGAGCCCGGCCTGCTTCTCTACCGGTCCAATTTGCTTGGTGCGGATTTGCGCATCACCAATTTCGGTGGCGGTAATACGTCGGCCAAGGTGGCGATGCCTGATCCGTTGACAGGCGATCAGGTGGACGTCCTCTGGGTCAAGGGCTCGGGCGGCGACATCGGCTCGATGAAGCTCGATGGCTTTGCCACGCTCTACATGGACAAGCTCGAATCGCTGAAGGGCCTCTACAAGAGCCTCGATCAGGAAGACGCGATGGTGCATGCGCTCAATCATTGCACCTACAATCTCAACCCCCGGGCCCCGTCGATCGATACCTGTCTGCATGGCTATGTGCCCTATGCGCATGTCGACCATGTTCACTCGGACGCCGTCATCGCCATCGCCGCCTCGAAGGATCAGGTGCGCCTGACGCAGGAGATCTTCGGCAAGGAAATGGGGTATCTGCCATGGCAGCGCCCCGGCATCGATCTCGGCATCAAGCTGGGCGAGATGGCCAAGGCCAATCCGGAACTCGTCGGCGTTGTGTTGGGAAGCCACGGCCTCTTCACCTGGGGCCACACGGCAAAGGAATGCTACGACACGACGTTGCGCATCATCAACAAGGCCGCCGTCTGGCTGGACCGAAATCGCGAAAAGCCGGCGTTCAAGGGTGAGAAGGTTCAGTCGCTGTCCGATGGAGATCGCCGCGCCGCAGCGCTGCGGCTGCTGCCCGAGATTCGCGGCCGCATTTCAAAGCACGAACGCAAGATCGGTCATTTCGTCGATTCGCCTGAAGTGATGGAATTCGTGAATTCCAATCAGCTCGAAGCCTTGGCACCGCTCGGAACCTCCTGCCCCGATCACTTCCTGCGCACCAAGATCCGTCCGCTGATCGTGCCGCATGATGCCGATGCTGCCGCCCTCGACAAACTGATCGATGGCTACCGCGCTGACTATGCAGCCTATTACGAGCGCTGCAAGCACACCGATTCGCCGGCGATCCGCGATCCGAATGCGGTGATCTACCTGGTGCCGCGCGTCGGCATGCTGTCCTTTGCCAAGGACAAGGCGACGGCCCGCATCGCCGCAGAATTCTATGTCAATGCCATCAACGTGATGCGTGGTGCCTCAGGCGTCTCCGCCTATCAGGGCCTGCCGGAGCAGGAAGCCTTCAACATCGAGTATTGGCTTCTGGAAGAGGCAAAGCTGTCGCGCATGCCGAAGCCCAAGAGTCTCGCTGGCCGCGTCGCCTTCATCACCGGCGGTGCTGGCGGCATCGGTTCCGCCATTGCCTCGAAGCTCCTCTCGGAAGGTGCCTGCGTCGTGTTGGCTGACATCGACCAGGCCTCTCTCGACGAAGTTACTGCTGGATTCGGAAAGACCTATGGCAAGGACAACATTCGCGGCGTGAAGATGGACGTGACGAGCGAGGATGCTGTCATCGCCGCAATGAATGAAACGGCACTGGCTTTCGGCGGTGTCGATATCGTCGTCAACAATGCTGGCATCACGCTGGCCGCCGCCGTCGAGGATACGACACTCGACCTGTGGAACAAGAACATGTCCATCCTCGGCACCGGATACTTCCTGGTCGGCCGGGAAGGCTATCGCTTGCTGAAGCGCCAGAGCCTTGGCGGCTCGATGATCTTCATCTGCTCGAAGAATGCTGTGGCAGCATCACCGGGTGCCTCGGCCTATTGTTCGGTCAAGGCAGCCGAGCTGCATCTTGCGCGTTGCATGGCGCTGGAAGGCGCTCCGCATGGCATTCGCGTCAATGCCGTGAACCCCGATGCGGTTCTGCGTGGCTCCAAGATCTGGCAGGGGCCATGGCGCCAGCAGCGCGCCGCCTCGCTGAAGATCACCGAGGATGATCTCGAGGAACATTACCGCAAGCGTTCGCTGCTGCAGCGCTCGGTGTTCCCGGAGGATATTGCGGAAGGCGTCTACTTCTTCGCCTCCGACGTGTCCAACAAGTCGACTGGTAATTTCCTCAACATCGATGCTGGCAATGCCGCATCCTTTACGAGGTGAGCCATGAGCTTTGCGATCTCGGCCGACCTGATCGGTAGTGAAAACTCAAAGGCCAATGATGCACTGGCCGATGACTATGCCGCACTTGGCCGCCAGCTGGAGCGGCGCGGTATCTCGATCGAAGAAATGACGGAACGTGCGATGGGTTTTTCCGTCGCCGTACCAACCTGGGGTGTCGGCACCGGCGGCACGCGCTTCGCGCGTTTCCCGGGACCTGGAGAGCCGCGTCATCTTCATGACAAGCTCGAAGATTGTGGCGTCATCAATCAGCTGACCCGCGCCACGCCCAACGTCTCGCCGCATTTTCCCTGGGACAAGGTGAGCGACTACAACGCGCTCCGCCAGCAGGCGGCATCGCACGCGCTGGGTTTTGACGCGGTGAACTCCAATACCTTCCAGGACCAGAAGAACCAGCAGCGGTCCTACAAATTCGGTTCGCTGACACATGCTGACGCCGGCACAAGATCGCAGGCCGTCGAACACAACATCGAATGTATCGAGATCGGCCGGCAACTGGGTTCCACGGCGCTCACCGTGTGGATCGCTGATGGCTCGAATTTCCCGGGCCAATCAAATCTCAATGCCGCCTTCGACCGTTACGTCGACTCGCTGAAGCAGATTTACGACGCATTGCCGAAGGACTGGCTGGTGTTCCTCGAACACAAGCTTTACGAACCTGCTTTCTATTCGACGGTCATTTCGGACTGGGGTTCGAACTTCATGGCCGCGCTTGAACTGGGGCCCAAGGCGAAGTGCCTCGTCGACCTCGGCCACCATGCACCCAATACCAACATCGAGCAGATCGTGGCACGGCTGGTGCGGGCCAGGAAGCTCGCCGGATTCCACTTCAACGATTCGAAATATGGCGACGACGATCTTGATTCGGGCTCTGTTGATCCCTTCCGCCTGTTCCTCGTCTTTAACGAATTGGTGGACGCCGAGCTGCGCAAGGCAGAAGGTTTCGCTCCTGCCTACATGATCGACCAGTCCCACAATGTTACCGATCCCATCGAGAGCCTCATGGCTTCGGCTGTCGAGATTCAGCGAGCCTACATCCAGGCATCGCTGATCGATCGAAAGGCCCTTGAAGCGGCACAGGACGCAAGCGACGTGATGCTCGGCCACCGCACGGTGAAGCAGGCCTTCATCACTGATGTGTCGCCCATTCTCGCCGAAGCCCGGCGGCGCAAGGGCGGCGCCATCGATCCGATCAGCCTCTATCGCAGGAGCGGTTATCGCGCCCGGAAGATCGAGGAAAGGCCCGCCGTGGAGGGTACATCCGCCGGCATTGTCTGACGGCTGAAACGTACGAAAGGTGCAACGCCCCGGTCCCGAAAGACCGGGGCGTCTTGCTATGCGACCAGCTTGTGGAGTGCTGAGCTGGTCTGCTCGATCTGATGGCTGAGTTCCGCCTGCTTGCCCTGCAAGGCTTCGAGATGTTGCCGCAACATGGCCTCCGCCTTGTCACTCGACAGGATATCGGCATCGCCGCCGATCATGTCGAACATCTGCCTGATCTGGGCAATCGGCACGCCAAGCTTGCGCAACAGCAAAACGTTCTTCAGGCGCCTCACATCGCTGGCCAGATAGGTGCGAAACCGTCCATGCCGCGGTGGCGAGAGAAGTTCCGCCCGCTCGTAAAAACGGATTGTCTTCGGGTCGGTGGCCGTCAGCTTCGCCAATTCACCGATGAATAGAAAGTTGTCGTGACCCGACGGGGTATTCCCACCTGCTTCAGCTCTGGATGTCTCTTCGAACTGCGTATCCATGTCCTCGCTTCAACCTTTCGATGGTTCGCTCAAAGGGCAAATCACCCTGCGTGCATATTTTGTAGCGAACTATCGTAAAAGATGCAACGGTGTCATATTACACGTATAACGGGAACTTTACGCGTTGGACCCTTATGGGGAAGCCAAATGGACATAGTAACACTTGGTAGAGATCGTAGTATCAGATGCAGAAGTTGAAAGTAACTAATGTTTAGTATTGTATATTTTATCAGAATACCAAGTGTAACATCTTGATATTTAATACTATTAACCAAATATTAACCACATCGGCAAATTATTACTAACACTCAGTCAGCAATATTCCGGAATGACTCCGGTAATTCTGAGATATGGAAAGCAGACGGCAATCATGATCATTCTTGTCGACGACAGAACCGACGTCACCGACGCCTACCGCAGCAGCCTGGGCCGCGAAGGTGTTTCAGCCGCAACCTTTACACCCGTGGATTTCGACACCTGGTTCCACTCCACCAGCGGACCAGACCTGGCTGCGGTTGAGGCCTTTGTGCTCGGCGACTTCGAACGCCGCGAGTCCCTGGCGCGGGCGATCAAGACCCGGACCGAAGTTCCCGCCATCGCCCTCAACGATGCCACCGGACTTGAGGCGACGCTCAAGCTGTTTGCCGCAGGCGTCGACGATGTGGTGCGCAAGCCGGTTCATGCCCGCGAGATCATCGCCCGCATCGGCGCAATCCGCCGCCGCACGGTGACACCGTCCAGAGCCACTGACGTGGGCGACCTGCGCGTCTTCAGCGACGGCCGCGATCCGGAAATATTGGGTGACGTCATCGCCTTGCCGCGCCGCGAGCGCCGCATCCTCGAATACCTCGTTGCCAACCGTAACCGCCGGGTCAGCCGCAATCAGATTTTCAATGCGGTCTATGGATTGTTCGATGAAGAGGTCGAAGAAAGCGTGGTGGAAAGCCACATCAGCAAACTGCGCAAGAAGCTGCGGCAGGCGATGGGTTATGACCCGATCGATACCAAGCGCTATCTGGGATATCAGATCATCGGCCGGCCCGGCGCATCGTCACTGTCCTGACAGCGCCGCCGCAATCTCGCCGAAAGCATTCACCGAGGCGGGCCCGCCCAGCGACTGGCTAAGCGCCTGATACAACTTCGGCACGACCTCAAGGGCCTGGTCGAGTTCACCATCAGCCCCCGCGACATACCCACCCATTGCCCGGAGATCGCGCGTTTCCTCGAAACGCGCGATCAACCGTTTCATTTCGGTTACGGCCTTCACCTGTTCGGGCGACCACACGCGAGCCGCCAGCCGCGACAGGGAGGCAAGCACGTCGACCGCCGGATAGCGACCCTGTTCGGCAATGCCGCGGTTGAGCACGATATGTCCATCGAGCGTGCCGCGAACCGCATCTGCCACCGGATCGTTATGATCATCGCCATCGACAAGAACAGAGTAAATTCCTGTGATCGTGCCTTGTCCTTCGCCTCCAGGACCTGCGCGTTCCAGCAACTGCGGCAAATGACTGAAGACCGACGGCGGATAGCCCCGTGCCACGGGCGGCTCTCCCGCCGACAGCGCCACCTCGCGGCAGGCATGGGCATATCGCGTTACCGAATCCATGATCAGCAGCACGTTCTGGCCGGCATCGCGGAAGAATTCGGCAAGCGACGTGGCGAGCAAGGGCGCCATGCGCCGCATCATCGGGCTCTCGTCGCCTGTCGAGACGACCGTCACCGCCTTGCCGGCAGCCCGTCCCAGCGTGTGATCGATGAACTCGCGCACCTCCCGCCCACGTTCGCCCACGAGTGCAATTACCAGCACGTCGAAGGCCTGTGATTGCGCCAGCATCGAAAGCATGGTGGATTTTCCAACGCCCGATCCTGCAAACACGCCGATGCGCTGGCCAAGGCACAACGGTGTGAACGCATCGATGACCCTGACGCCGGTGACAATGCCCTTGGTCACGATCTGGCGAGCCATTGCCCGCGGCGGGGTACTCGCGAGTCCGATTTTCACATCCCCCCGGCGAATCGGTTCACCACCATCGATTGGACGGGCCAGCGCATCGATGACGCGGCCTTTCCAGCTCAGATGCGGATACACCGCGGGCAAGCCGCACGGATATGCAGGCGCGCCCAAGCCGAAGTCGATTTCCGCTCGATATGGCTTGCAATAGGCGAGATGGCGGTCGAGCCGGATGACTTCCGCCATCTGCCGCTGTGGTCCGTTGTCAATCTGAACCAACGCACCCAATGTCAGCCAACGCGACAGGCCTTCGACTGCAATGGCTGACGGCGACAGGGCGCTGACCCGGCCTACCGGACGGGCAAACGGCAATTCAAGTGCCACAGCCTGGATGCGCTGCGCCAAGACGTCCAGAGGCGGCATGGCGGACACCCTCCCAGACGATTGTTTCATGACCGCGCGCCAAGCGCCTGGATCGTATCACGCAAAACTGTATCACGTTGTTCCATGCTGGAACTCACGGCCTCGAAGGCCCGCTGCACGGAAATCAGATGCGTGATTTCCATGACTGGATTGATGTTGGACTCTTCAGTGAAACCCTGCACGACGCCATTGCGGGTGAAATCCTCCACCGGCTGCGGCACCGCCTCTGGCAGGAAGCCCGCGTTCTCGTAGCGCGAATAGCCTTTGGACAGATCAATCTGGAACAGGCCAATGGCACCGACAGCCCGCCCACCCTGATGCAGCATGCCATCACGGCCGATGTCAGGCGGTCCGGATTGCGGATCGAGTGTCAGCGGCGATCCGCTGATATCGAGTACGGCATGACCATTCAGCGACACGAGGTCGCCGGACGGCAACATCTGCATTCGGCCGTCGCGCGTGTAGATCACGCCCTGCGGGGATTGCAGCGCCATGAAGCCTTCACCCTGAATTGCCACATCGAGGGGGTTGCCGGTCTTCACCAGTCCGCCGCTGCGCGAATCGACGTGAGCCGTTCCGGCAGTTGCAAATGCCGTCGAGAACGGAGCTGTGCGCGATACGATCGTCGAGAAGTGGATCCCTTCCGCACGGAAGCCGACGGTGCCGGCATTCGCAACATTATTGGCAATCGTCGAGAGCCGCCGTTCCATTGCCAGTTGCCCGGAAATTCCAACATACAGGCTCGTCTGCATCAGCGCCCCGGTCCCTTGAGAAGTTGCAGGCTCATCAACAGTGAGCTGTCAATTGTCGTCAGTACCGGCTGACTGAGTCCGACACGCGGCGCAATCGGCGCGGCATTGCCGTTCGCCGCCTGATACTTTGCGGCAAACTTCACGATGAATTTGTTGAGAAGTTCCGGAGACTGGAAATCGGCAATATCGAGCTTGGAGGCAATGAAGGCCGCCTGCTTGTCGATATCGGTGTTCGAGTAGGCCGAGGGCAGGCCGAGGGCCGTCTGCACCACCTTGTAGAGCGCCGAATCGCCCATCAGGCCAAAGATCCCCTCGACCGCCGGCGCCTTGCGCTGGAAATACAATGCAAGCCTCAAGCCTTCATCCTGGGCGCCGGCGTCGGCCTCGAGCTGTATCCGGGCGTAGCGTTCGACCGTTCCCTGCTGGGCCCGGTCAAAAGCCGTGGCGGTCGCGCCATAGCGGGCAAAATTGAAGGTTTCTGCGAAGTCACGGAACCGGCCGTCGGCGAGTTGCAGGGCAAAACTCTTCGGTCCGTCAATTCCCTCTGTGAGAACCTTTCGCATGAACGCCTTGCCATAAATCATGTCCTTTAGGCCAAAGGCCGTCATGGCGAAGGTGTAGAGCCGGTCATTCTTGATGAACTCCTCGGCCGATGTGACATTACGGATGTTAGCCAGAAAATATTCGCTGTCCTTTTTGACATTCGGACGTTGCCCGATCGTCTTGAGGGACCGGTCGAGATTGCGCACGATCTGTTGGTAGCTTGTGACTGTTCCGACCAAAGCCGTACCTCCCGGTGATGAGCGGCAGTGTCGTCCGGCGTCCTTGTCCGTAGCTGGACCGTCGGATCCGTCAGTCCCACGCAAGCGCGAAATCCTAGCTGACATAGGCCGGACTTCCCTGGCAGAGATGAGTGAAGCATGACTTTCGTCATCGGCATGATCGTTGTTTTTGGTTGCCTGCTCGGAGGCTTCGCCGCGATGGGAGGGCACATCGATGTGCTCTGGCAGCCCTTCGAATACATCATCATTCTGGGCTCGGCCATCGGCACGTTCTTTGTCGCGAATCCAATGAAGGTGGTGAAGGATTGCTTCAAGGGCATTGGGGAGGCAATCAAGGAATCAACGCCGAAGCCTCGCGACTATCTCGACACACTCGCGATTCTGTATGCGCTGATGCGAGAGCTGCGCACCAAGACCAGAACCGAAATGGAAGTTCATGTCGACAACCCTGCCGAGTCCGACATCTTTAAGCCGTTCCCCAAAATCCTGAATGACAAGGATCTGACGAATTTTATCTGCGACTATTGCCGCCTCATCATCATCGGCAATGCCAGGACACATGAAATTGAGTCCCTCATGGATGAAGAGATCCAGACCATTCAACGCGACAAGCTGAAGGTCTACTTTGCGCTTTCTGCCGTTGCCGATGCGCTTCCCGCGCTTGGCATCGTGGCGGCGGTGCTCGGTGTCATCAAGGCCATGGGCTCACTCGACCAGCCGCCCGAGGTCTTGGGGCATCTGATTGGTGCTGCCCTCGTCGGCACGTTCGCCGGCATTCTGTTTTCCTACGGAATTTTTGGCCCCCTCGCGACGAAGGTGAAGACAGTGCGGGAGAAGAAGGTCCGCCTCTATACGATCATCAAGCAGACGCTGCTGGCATTCATGAATGGAGCAATGCCGCAAGTGGCACTCGAACATGGCCGCAAGACCATTTCGGCATACGAGCGCCCGACCATTTCCGAAGTCGAGCAGGAGACGATGAATGCCGGGAGCGCCAAGGCGGCATGAGCTGAACCTCATGATTGACCATTCAGCAAGGTATCGCCGGCTTTCCGTGGCCGACATCATGCCAAAGCCACCAGCCCCGGTCACATCGGGCTCGGGCGTCACCCGCTTTGCAGCAAAGCTGGCGGATGCCATGAGCGAGTCGCTGGCAGAACTCGGAGGTGGATTGTGGCGGGTGACGCTTGATCGCATCGACGACAAGATTGCAGAGATCTGGGACGAGACCGGAGCCTGGTTCAGGGTCGAATCGCATCGCGGTTCCATGCGCCTGCACATGGCTTTTGATCGCGCCGCGTTCTCGGCAGTATGCGAAGTTGCCATGGGTGGATCTGCTTCCGAGCCGCTCTATGAATTTCCCGAGCGGCCATTGTCAAACATCGAGAAGGACATTCTGGCGCACGCACTGGAGCGGCTGACGGGGTGTACGGCACATGTGCTGGGCGAGCATCTTGAGGTGCCAGTGCGACAGTTCGAGGACCGTGAAGATAGTGAAAGTTCGGCAATCTCCGACCGTGTGGCGTGCCGTTTCCTCGCCAATCTCAATGGCTACAGCGGGGAGATCCGATTGACGGCACTTCAATCCGAACTTGCCGCGCAATTTGCACCTCCAGCGATGGAAGAGAGTAATGCCGGCCGGGAAGGCCGAAGCCGCATCAACTTGCAGCACCGCATATCGTCGGCCGATATCGGCTTCACAGTCACACTGGGGCCAGAGATGATGGTGGTCGATGATGTCGCCACCCTCTCGCGCGGCAAGCTTCTGCGTCTCACCTCCACAACCGCGACACCGGTTGTCCTGCGGAGCGACGGCAATCCGGTTTTCAGCGCAACCTTGCTGCGCACAGGAGACCGGATGGCCATCAGACTACTGGCGCCCATCGCGTGACTCTCATCGCATGCGGGCGAAGCGAAGCCTGCTCCTCTGGTCCATCGCCGGCATTTTCAATGAAAGCGCACCACAATGACTGCTGACACCATCTTTCCGGCTCAAGTTGAAGCAACACATCTCACCGGTTCGGCGATATCCCCCAAACCCGGAAATGGCACCATGCTGCCTGATTCCGTTCTCCGGATTCCGGTGGCAATCCAGGTTGTGATCGGTTCAACACGCCTGCCTTTGTCTCAGGTCACTCAACTGGAGCCCGGCTCCCTCATTACCCTCGATCAGAAACTCGGCGAGCCGGCGTTGATTCTGGTGAACGGCAAAGAGGTCGCAAAAGGTGAACTCGTGGTCCTCGATGCTGAGGGCGGTCAACTCGGTATCACAATTGCAGAAGTCACGGGGGGCGGTGGCCCTGGTGCATCCTGAGGGTCATGCCTGGGATGGCGCCAGAACCTACCACGACAACCTCTCATCGCTCGGGCCGAGAGAAGGTCGCCATACTGCTTCTGGCACTTGGTGAGAAGTCAGGTACCCACCTGCTGCAAAAATTCGACCCGGCGGAGGTGAAGCACATCATGAGCTCCGCCACGGCGCTCGGGCGGGTCGACAAGCTCGACCTCGACAAGCTCGTGGATGATTTTGCAGCCGAGTTTGCAAGAGCGATCGGCCTCGGGACAGATTTCGGTGCCGTCAAAAAACTTGTCGAACAGGCTTTCACGCCGTCCGAGCTCAGCACCATCATGGGTGGCCAGGTCATGCCATCTGGCGAACCTGCCTGGAAACGCTTCCCGTCTGGGTCGGAAAACATCCTGGTGCCGTATCTTCTCGATGAACATCCACAGACGGTCGCCTTCATTCTTTCGAAGCTCGATCCGGAACTTGCGGCGCGCTGCCTCTCGATCCTCCCCGGCGATTTCCGCAACACTGTATCGCGGCGCCTGCTGAAGATTCAGCCCGTCGCGAAAAATGTGGAGGAGGTCGTCGAACGCGCACTGGATCGCGACCTCTTGTCCAAGAGCGATGCCGGGCTCGAGAACGAAGGGCGGGACCGGCTCGCGGCCATGTTGAACCGGCTGGAGCGGGATCAGTCCTCGGATATCCTTGCCGGCATCGCAGCCTGGCGTCCGGAGGAAGCGTCTAGGTTACAGCGCATGATCTTTTCCTTCGAGGATCTCGGCAAGCTGTCGCAAGCTGCCAGGCTCGCACTCTTCGACAAACTCCAGACAGACCAGGTTATCGCCGCACTCCGGGGATGCGACTCCGGTCTCAAGGAAATTGCACTGTCGTCTCTCGGAGCGCGTGCCCGGCGCATGGTGGAGGCAGAGCTTGCCAGTGACAAGGGTCTAAGAACCAAAGAAGGCGACGCGGCGCGGAGCGCCGTTGCTGCCATGGTGCTGAGCATGTCACAGCGCGGTGAACTCGAACTTCCCTCCAGCGATGCCAACAACGCCTGAACACGGCTGGAGGCGATGTCGGAGGAAGACCAGGACAGCAAGACGGAACAGCCGACCGAGAAGCGCCTCTCGGAAGCCATTGAGAAGGGCAACGTCCCCTTTGCCCGGGATGTTGTACTGTTGGGGTCGATGTCGGCCATTCTCGCAGCTGGCCTCCTCGTGGCAAGTTGGTCGGTCAACAAGGTGCTGCCCGCGCTCAAGACGGCGCTCGACATCTCGGGTGACTTGCTGCTCGACGACCGGCAGGCGGCCGCGACACTGTTGGCGGCCATCGTTGTTGCCATGGCTTCAGCAACGCTTCCGGTCTTCGGGTTGATAGGTGCAGGGACCGTGATTGCGTCACTCTTGCAAAATGCGCCATCCGCCGCTGCCGAGCGCATCATGCCAAAGGCCAGCCGCATCTCCCCGGGTGCGGGATGGAAGCGGCTGTTCGGAAAGGCCGGCTGGATCGAGTTCGGCAAGTCCTGCCTGAAACTCATCATTGTCATTGCGATCACCGCGATGTTGCTATGGTCGGAACTCGGAACTCTGCCGGATTCGCTCTTTGTGGAGCCCTCTCTCCTGCCGTCACTGCTGCTCACGAAAATCGTTCATGTCATCTTTGCATTGACGCTGGCAGCCTTTGCTCTGGCGATCGCCGATCTGACGTGGTCACGATGGAAATGGCGCCGGGACCTGCGCATGACCCGGCACGAGGTGACCGAGGAGATGAAGCAGGCCGAGGGTGATCCCCTCATCAAGGCGCGCATCCGCAGCATAGGCCGTCAACGAGCATCCCGGCGAATGTTGGAGAAGATGACGGGTGCCACCATGGTGGTCGCGAACCCTACGCATTTTGCAGTCGCCCTGAGATATGAGCACGGCGAAGGCGGTGCTCCGCTTGTGGTGGCCAAGGGTGTGGACCACATGGCCCAGAAGATCAGAGAAAAGGCGGCGGAATTCGACGTTCCGGTTGTCGAGAACAAGCCTCTTGCGCGCGCCTTGTATGACAAGGTCGAGATCGATCAGCAGATTCCACCCGAATTCTATCGCGCTGTTGCCGAAATCATTCACTACCTGGACAGCAGGCGGCGTCTTCCCAATCGCCGCAACTGACCCTTCAGCAAGGCCCGAGCAAGCTTGATGCCATAGACCTGTTTCACCCAGTTGTGGAGCAGGCCAACCGTGTATCTCTTTGATGTCGCCTCACGTCACATGTCGTGGCTGGCCGAACGGCAGTCGGTCACGGCGGCCAATATCGCAAATGCCGATACACCAGGCTACCGCGCGCGCGAAGCCAGGGAATTTTCCGACGTTCTTGCGTCCACGCCATCCACACTTGCGATCACATCACCACTTCATATGCAGACGACTGGCAGCTTGTCTGAGATTGATGAGCGGCAGGCCGGCAGCACCTGGGACACGTCGCATTCCGGCAACAACGTTTCAATTGAGAGTGAACTGATGACTGCGGCATCGACCAGCCGCATGGCAGGCCTCGATACCAGTTTGATGAGATCGTTCCATCGGATGCTTATGACAAGCGTGAAGGTGTAAGAATGATAGATCCTCTCCTCGCGTCGATGCGAACAGCTGCGTCTGGCATGCAGGGACAGTCGATGCGCATGCGCGTCATCTCGGAGAATCTCGCGAATATTGAAGCGACGGGCGCAACTCCGGGCTCGGATCCCTACCGGCGCAAGCTGGTAAGTTTCCAATCCACTCTCGATGATGTGACGGGGGCCAGCGTCGTTACAGTCGGGCGCGTCCTGCGGGACCAGACAGCATTCCGGAGCGAATTCCAGCCCGGTCATCCGGCGGCCAACGCAGCCGGTTATGTCAGCATGCCAAATGTCAACATGATCGTCGAGGTGGCGGACATGCGCGAGGCAAACCGCTCCTATGAGGCGAACCTGCAGGTGATCAAGCAATCGCGCGACATGATCGCGATGACAATTGATCTGTTGAAGAACCAGTGATGATTGGATCATTGTCAATCACGCCGCTCTCTGGATTGCCGGAGCTTCGCATGCAGCCATCGATTGGCAGCTCCGGTCCAAAGCCAGCCCAGTCGCCAGACGATTTCACATCCATTCTGAAGGGGGTGGCCACCGGCGCGGCAGCAACATTGCGGAGTGGCGAAGGGGCAGCGATTCTTGGCGTTCAGGGAAGCCTTCCGTTGCAGTCGGTCATTGAACAGGTGATGGCTGCGGAGCGCACCTTGCAGGCCGGGATTGCCATCCGCGACAAGCTCGTCAGTTCTTATCTCGAAATCACCCGCATGCAGATCTGAGGAGGAAGAACGATGCGCGCACTGTCCATCGCGGCCACGGGCATGGCGGCCCAGCAACTGAATGTTGAGGTCATTGCCAACAACATCGCCAACATCAACACGACGGGATACAAGCGGACGAGGGCAGAATTCACCGATCTGCTCTATCAGCTCGAACGTGTGCACGGGGTTGCCGCGCAGACTGGAGAGGGGACTGTTCCTGAAGGGGCGCAACTTGGTTTGGGCGCCAGGCTCTCGGCAATCCGGCTCTTGAATATCCAGGGGCCGCTCGCCAATACCGGCAACAAGTTGGATCTGGCCATCAATGGACCTGGCTGGTTCCAGGTTTCAGGCCCCAACGGCGAAACGCTGTTCACCAGGGCCGGCGCTTTCAATACGAACGCGACCGGACAGATCGTGACGGCGGATGGCTATGCCATCGAACCGTCAACTGCGGTTCCGTCTGGTACGACCGACATTCACATCAATCAGACCGGCGAGGTCTTTGCACATCTGCAGGGCGAATCCGACATGGTATCAGTTGGTCAGATCACGCTCGCAAACTTTGCCAATGCCGCGGGCCTGAATGCGCTTGGAGGAAATCTGTTTCAGGCGACGGAGGCCTCTGGCGCAGCCATCACCGGCCTGCCCGGTGAGACGTCATTTGGTACGCTGGCGCAAGGTTATCTTGAGAGCTCGAATGTTGACCCGGTGAAGGAAATCACCGAGCTGATATCGGCACAGCGCGCATACGAGATGAATTCGAAGGTCATTCAGGCAGCCGATGACATGGCCGGTGTCGTGAGCAAGGGCATTCGCTAGCGGCAATGGGAATAGGGCATTATAAAGCTGTGCGGCCGCCGGTGTCCGGCCTGTTGCCTGTGTTCTGCTGGCTGGTCTGGACGGTACCGGCCGCGGCAGAAATCCGAGCGCTGCCGGTTCCTGCGGCGACGATCTATCCGGATGAAGTGATCAACGGCGCGATGCTGTCCGAGCGGCGTTTTCGCGTCACCACGGCATCGGTGAGGGGTTTTGCCACCAGCGGGAGCGCTGTTTTGGGAAAGCAGGCCCGTCGCAGATTGATCGCCGGCGAACCCATTCCCCTGGCGGCACTTGCTGATCGCGTCGCCGTGCGCCGTGGCATGAGCATCGCCGCGGCCTATCAGGAAGACGGCTTTACGATCTCGACCTTTCTGATTGCACTGCAGGATGGCAGCAGTGGCGATGTCATCAACGCGCGCAATGCCGCGTCAGGCGCCATTGTCCGGGCTCTCGTCCGCAGCGACGGCACTTTGCTGGTCACAGGCGAATGAAACGCTTTGTCTTGTCGCTTCTGTGCCTGTTCGCGTGGAACGCCGAGGTCTTCGGAGCATCCCGGCTGAAGGACATCACCGACGTTCAGGGTATACGGGAGAATTTGCTCGTAGGTTACGGCCTGGTTATCGGCCTGAACGGAACGGGAGATTCAATGCGCAATGCTCCGTTTACGGAGCAGTCGGCGAGATCGATGCTGCAAAGGCTGGGCGTGGGAGTGCCCGCCGGTTCGCTGAAGGTCCGCAACATTGCGGCGGTTGCCGTGACCGGCCGCCTGCCTCCTTTCGTATCAAGGGGCGAGCGCATCGACGTCACGGTCTCTTCACTGGGAGACGCCACGTCGCTGGCCGGTGGCACGCTGGTCATGACGCCGCTCTCGGCGGCGGATGGGCGCGCCTACGCAGTGGCACAAGGGGCCGTTTCGGTGACAGGATTTTCGGCTACGGGCCAGGCTGAATCACTGTCACAGGGAGTTCCGACGGGCGGCCGGATTGCAAACGGGGCTCTGATCGAGCGCGAAATAACGGCGGACTTCAACGGTGCCGCTGAGCTATCGTTGAAGATTCGCAACGCGGACTTTGGCACAGCAGCGGCCGTCGCGGATATCATCAATACCTTTGCAGCATCAGCATACGGCGGGCCGATCGCCCAGGAGATCGATGTCAGAACCGTCACACTGAAACGTCCGAAAGCCGTCACAGCCACACGGCTGATGGCACAGATTGGCAATCTCGTGGTGGAGGCCCAGACGCCGGCGCGCATCGTAATCGATGAGAAGACGGGAACCATCGTGATCGGCGATGACGTGCGGGTCTCTCCTGTCGCCATTGCGCAGGGCAATATCACAATTCGGGTCACGGAAACGCCGGTGGTGGTTCAACCCGAGCCTTTGTCGGCGGGCGAGACGGCGATTCAACCTTCAACTGCCGTTCAGGCCGAGCAGGCAGGGTCCAAGATCGGACTCCTGGAAGGGCCGAGCCTGCAGCGTCTGGTTCATGGCCTCAACCGCATGGGCCTGAAGCCACCTGGAATCATCGCCATTCTCCAGGCGATCAAGACGGCCGGTGCGCTTCAGGCTGAGTTGGTGATTCAATAAGATCGCCATGCGACGCACGAACGCCCTCATGGCCTTCACATTTGGAGTTGTACTCGCGATGCTCCCGGCGGATCATCCACCTGTCCGGGCCGAGGAACCGAAATCGTTGCCGCCCGCTGCGGAGACATCGGAAGTCGTCATCAACTATTGCCTCAACATTTCGGACAAGGCGGCCGAAGCGCGAGCAGCATTCCAGGCAGCGGCCTTGAAGGACATGGAGGAGAGGGTCAAGGCCAAGATCAGCGAACTCGATCTGCGCCGCGGTGAGCTTGAGACATGGGTCAAACAGCAAAAGGCATTGCAGCAGGCGGCGGAATTGTCGCTGGTCAACATTTATGCCGCGATGGATCCCGAGATGGCCGCAAAGCAGATGACGCAACTTGATCCACGCCTTGCGTCGTCGGTTCTTCATCAGCTGAAGCCCCGCTTGGCGAGCGGCATCCTCAACGAAATGAAACCGGATGAGGCCGCAAAGCTTGTGCGATTTCTTGCGGCCGCGGTGGAACAGGAGAAGCCGGCCAAATGAGACACTTGGGGATGATTGCGGCGATGTTCATTGTCTCGTTCACATCGGGCTGTGCGCCGGACCTGGAAGCTGTCGGCACAGCACCGGCCATGTCACCGGTAGGATCGGGAGTTGGCACTTTGGCGTCCCGCAGAGAACTGTCGGAGGTGGCTGCGCTGTCGGAAGGTTCGGGTACCTGGGTTGGTGGCAATGCAGACTTCTTCCGCGACGCACGCGCCGTCCGCACGGGTGATCTGATCACGGTCAGGATTGAAATCAACGATCAGGCGAGTTTCAACAACACCTCGAATCGGAGCCGGCAATCCACTGCAGACGCAGATGCAAGTCTTGGATATGACGTGATGGGCGTCGTTGGCGCCGACCTGAACGGCAATGGCAATGTCAGCTCAAACTCCAGCTCCACTGGCCAGGGTGCCACTGCGAGGTCAGAACGCATCCAGATGGCAATTGCGGCGATGGTAACACGCGTGATGCCAAACGGATATCTCCTGATTGAAGGCAGCCAGCAAGTTCTGGTCAACTACGAGCAGCGCACGCTGCGGGTGGCGGGTCTCATTCGTCCGGCCGACATCGCTCCTGATAATTCCATTTCATACGAGAAGATCGCCGAAGCTCGGATTTCCTATGGCGGAACAGGGCGTATCAGCGAGGTTCAGCAACCGGGATGGGGCCAGCAAGTCTGGGACCAGATCTCCCCATTTTAGGAACGAGTTGAAGCCATGGCGCAATCCAAGGCGACGAAAGACAGTGGAGCCATGGTCTTCAGTGTTGTCGTAATCCTGCTGACGCTCGTCGGTGCAGGGAGCGGCTTTGCAGTTGGTGCCTTTCTCGATCGTCAATCCGCGGCCGGCGAGGCGGTCGCCACGGCGGAAGAACCCGAGGGAGGCACCGCCGTCAAAGCCGCGGAGGCTCACCCCGCACCCGAACCCCATGGGACGACGGAAGCCACCAAGGCAGATGATCCAGCGGCAGATGACGAGGAAGTGTTAGACCCGGAGGGTCTCAAGGTGATCGCGTTTCCACCCGTCTTGACCACTCTGTCACATCCGAAGGGAAGATGGATCAGGCTCGAGGGTTCAATTCTCCTGACTGCCGAGGCGCACGAATCCCCGGAGATTTTGGCGGAACGTGCCGGTGAACAGGTCCTCACCTATCTCCGGACGCTTCGGCTTGAGCAAATCGAAGGTCCATCGAACGTATTGGCATTGCGGGAGGACTTGACGGAAATGCTGCGGGTTCTGTCCGGCAATCAGATCAAGGGTATTCTGATCAATGGGCTGGTGGTCGAATGAGGTGGATTGCTGCATTTATTGCCTTGGTCGTCGCCGCGGCACCTGCCGTAGCCCAAGTTCCAGATTTGCGCGATCTCATCCCGCCCGGTGAGGCAACCGTTTCCGGAAAGATCATCCAGTACATCGCGCTTCTGACCATACTGTCGGTGGCGCCGGGCCTTCTTATCATGGCGACAAGTTTCACGCGGCTGGTGATTGCATTCTCGTTCCTGCGGTCAGGCCTTGGCTTGCAGAGCACACCCGCCAATCTGGTTCTCGTGTCTCTGGCGCTGTTTCTCACGTTCTTTGTGATGTCGCCAGTGTTCGAGAAATCCTGGAAAGATGGACTGCAGCCCTACAGTGCCAATCAGATTGGCGACGAAGAAGCGTTCCAGAAAATCACAGCGCCATTCCGTAGCTTCATGTTGAAGAACGTGCGTGAAAAGGATCTCGCTCTGTTTGAGGCGATCGCGAGGGAACGGCGCATCGTCGGCCAGGCCGCCGGCGAGGTTGATCTTCGCGTCCTCATTCCTGCCTTCATGATCTCCGAACTGAGGCGCGGTTTCGAGATCGGCTTTCTCATCGCACTCCCATTTCTCGTCATCGATCTCATTGTGTCAATGCTGACCATGTCAATGGGCATGATGATGCTCCCGCCGACAGTCATTTCGCTTCCGTTCAAGGTCTTGTTCTTCGTTCTCATCGACGGCTGGAACCTTTTAGTTGGAAGTCTCGTCAATTCCTTCATTACGTCTTAACCGGTTCTCTTAGCGGCCAGGTAGCAAATGTCGGTTAGCGTCCTCCGCAGCAGGGAGGGCCTTTCCCTCTGGCATGATGCCATCCTGCTGTACCGGCGCGCTCCGGAATGTCCCACATAGACTTTGTTCGTATGAGTAAGGGACTTCAAAACCATGACGAGTATCATGACCAACGTGTCGGCGATGACGGCACTTCAGAGCCTCAGCAGCACCAACAAGAATCTCAGCCAGACCCAGAATCGCATTTCGACCGGCTATCGTGTCAACAGTGCAGAAGACAACGCCGCTTACTGGTCGATCGCAACGACCATGCGTTCCGACAGGGCCGCGCTGTCGACCGTGAAGGATGCGCTGGGCCTGGGCGCTGCCACAATCGACGTCGCCTATACCGGCATGAATAGTGCGATCGATGTAACCAAGGAAATCAAGAACAAGCTCGTGGCCGCACGGCAGCCCGGCATCGACCGGGAAAAAGTGCAGTCGGAAATTGCCGAGCTGCAGAACCAGCTGCAGAGCATTTCGGACTCTTCTGTCTTCTCGGGCGAAAACTGGCTTTCAGTCGATTCCAGCGCCGCCGGCTACAATGCGACCAAGACGATGATCGCATCTTTCTCCCGCAGCGGCGGAGCCGTTTCAGTCGGAACGATCTCGATCGATGTCGATGGCGTCAAGCTCTATGATGCCAACGATCAGTCGGGCATACTCGATACTATCGATACCACGACCAACGGCGGCACCGATTATTCCGTGTCCGACCTCGACATTTCGGCACTGACGGACACTGACGCCGATCTCGCAGATCTTGAGCAGATGATTTCATATGTCGATGACGCCATTGGCGGCATGACAACCGCAGCATCGAACCTCGGCGCGATCAAGCAGCGCACCACGCTTCAGTCGGAATTTGTGGGTGCCCTGATGGGTGCCATCGACCGGGGAGTGGGATCTCTCGTGGATGCCGATATGAACGAGGAGTCGACCAGGCTTCAGGCTCTTCAGGTTCAGCAGCAACTGGGTATTCAGGCACTCAGCATTGCCAACCAGAACAGCCAGTCGATTCTGTCACTGTTCCGATAAAGCGGTTCGAGGACCGGTGATGCGAGAGCAGGCGGCGGAGAAATCCGCCGCTTTGCTTGCTCTCAATGTTAATCAATCTGCAATTTTGAGGTCGTAAGCATTCTCCGGTGACGGAAAGCAGTCGATTCGGCTGCTCTGGCATGAAGCCGCATCTGTCCACTGGAACCTCTCCAGTATGTCCCTCTGTTAGTTCAAGTATTCCATGGGACGCAACTATGGCCAGTATCATGACCAATATCTCTGCAATGACAGCGTTGCAGAGCCTGAACTCTACCAATAAGTCACTTGAGACGACCCAGTCCCGCATTTCGACGGGCTACCGTGTGGGCAGCGCTGAAGACAATGCGGCCTACTGGTCGATCGCGACGACGATGCGCTCGGACAACGGTGCTCTTTCGACCGTCAAGGATGCATTGGGCCTCGGTGCCGCAACGATCGACGTGGCTTACACCGGGATGAACAACGCGATCGAAGTAACCAAGGAAATAAAGAACAAGCTGGTAGCCGCCCGGCAACCTGGTATCGACCGCGCAAAGGTTCAGTCGGAGGTGGCAGAACTTCAGAACCAGTTGCTTAGCATCAGTGAGTCTTCGGTGTTTTCGGGTGAGAACTGGTTATCAGTCGATTCCAGTGCGGCAACCTACAATTCGACAAAGACCATTGTTGCATCGTTTTCGCGGTCGGGTGGCGCGGTGTCGATTGGCACGATCTCCGTGGATCTGACAACCACTGAGCTCATTGATTCCAACGACCAGAGCGGCATACTCGATAGCGAGGACACCACGACCAATGGCGCCGTGACCTACTCGGTGACGACGCTGGACATCTCCACTCTGACCGACACGGACGACGACCTCGCGGACTTGGAGCAGATGATCTCCTGGGTCGACGACGGCATCTCAAGCATGACAACGGCCGCTTCCAATCTGGGCGCGGTGAAACAGCGGACGAATTTGCAGAAGGAATTCGTCAACTCCCTGATGGATGCCATCGACCGCGGTGTCGGCGCCTTGGTGGACGCCGATATGAACGAGGAGTCGACCAGGCTTCAGGCCCTGCAGGTGCAGCAGCAGCTGGGCATACAGGCCCTCAGCATCGCCAACCAGAACAGCCAGCAGATCTTGTCGCTGTTCAGATAAGCCAGCCGATGGCCGGGCCATGGGGGAGCATCCCCTGTGGCTTGGCCATTTGGTGTTTGGGGTCGAACCGTCTCGTTAACGTTCTGCTAACCATACTCACGCTAGACCGGATACGACGGATCAGCCAACTGGCTGCAGGGCATGATGCCAAACCGTCTCCCCGGCATGATCCGGAATGTCGCCGCACGTTCGACGTCCGCATCAGGGGCAATTCGCGATGGCCAGTATTTTGACAAATGGGTCAGCAATGACCGCATTGCAGAGCTTGACTGCAACACTTCGATCACTCGATCAGACACAGACCCGAATCTCGACCGGCTACAGGGTCGGCAGCGCCGAGGACAACGCAGCCTATTGGTCCATTGCCACGACCATGCGGTCTGACAATGGCGCGCTGTCAACGGTTCGCGATGCGCTGGGGCTGGGAGCGGCAACGATCGACGTCGCCTATACCGGACTCAACAGCGCCATCGAGGCTGCCAAGGAAATCAAGAACAAACTGGTTGCGGCACGTCAGCCCGGTGTTGATCGCAACAAGATCCAGTCCGAGATCACGGAGTTGCAGCGGCAGCTGGGGAGCATCAGCAACACATCCGTTTTCAGTGGTGAAAACTGGTTGGCCGTCGACTCGTCAGCGGCGGACTACAATGCGGAAAAGACAATTGTGGCCTCATTTGCGAGAACCGGTGGGGCGATATCGATCGGCACGATTTCAGTCAACGTCGACGAAATAAAGCTCTATGATGCCGCAGATCAATCGGGGATCGTGGATACCGAGGACACAACGGCCAACGGCGGCGTCACCTATTCCGTTGCGACGCTCGATATCTCCACCCTGACGAATTCCGATCCGGATCTTCAGGATCTCGAACAGATGATCGGTTGGGTTGATTCGGCCATTGGCAACATGACGACGTCAGCGGCCAATCTGGGTGCCGTAAAGCAGCGCGTCACTCTGCAGCAGAGCTTCGTGAAAACATTGATGGATGCCATTTCACGTGGCGTTGGCACGCTTGTCGATGCGGACATGAATGAAGAATCGACAAGGCTTCAGGCCTTGCAGGTACAGCAGCAGCTGGGTGTTCAGTCTCTCAGCATCGCCAATCAGAACAGTCAGAACATCCTGTCGCTGTTCAAGGGCTGATCGCTGCCTCGGGCGCAAACTGCAACGTCCACACAAGATTTATAATCGACAGTCGGCTTCGCGAGGCCAGGACAGGCATCCCGAAGGAGAAGTGAGTGGCGGCACTTGAGATCTTAAAGAGAATTTGGGCAGGCCTCTCGGGTCTGGGAGTCCGGCGCCTGGCCGCACTGGGACTAACCGGCCTGACAGTCTTCATTCTGGTTGGCGTGAGCGGCTATGTGCTGAACAGGCCTCAGCAGGAAGCGATCTACACAGGTCTTGAGGCCTCGGATGTGAGCCGCATGGGTGCCGTTCTGAGTGATTCCGGCATTTCTTTCGACATCAGCGCGACAGGTGATTCGGTTCTGGTTGAGTATGGCAAGGCCGCAAAGGCACGCATGATTCTAGCCGAAAAGGGTCTGCCGCGCGGCGATTCCGCTGGCTATGAGCTCTTCGACAAACTGGGATCGCTCGGCCTGACAACCTTCATGCAGCAGGTGACGAAGGTGCGCGCGCTGGAGGGTGAACTGGCGCGGACCATCCAGTTGATCGACGGAATCAAGGCTGCCCGTGTTCACCTTGCTTTGAAGAGCGAAGGAAGTTTTCGGGGAAACACTGATCAGCCAACGGCTTCGGTGGTGATTCGCACGGAGGGCGATGGCGGCAAACAGGCCGCGAATGCCATACGGCATCTGGTGGCCGCGGCCATTCCAGGGCTTTCTGTCTTGCAAGTGACGGTGATGAGTGCCGACGGAACTCTACTGACATCGACCGATGATCCCGCGAATGCCGCACCGGAGAAGCTTATTGGTCTGGAACGGTCGCTATCGGCGGACATTGAAGCCCGAATTGCGCGGACAATGGCTCCAATTGTGGGTGCTGATAATATTCGGGTCAGCGTCGCGGCGAAACTCAATGCCGACCGCCGTCAGACGACTGAAACCGCATTCGATCCGAACTCCCGGGTTGAGCGATCGGTTCGCACCATCAAGGAATCCGGCGAGGCATCGAATGCTGCTGGCGCTGCTGGGGTCACTGTCGAGCAGAATGTGCCGGTGGAGGAGACGCCAAAGGCGAATGGCGACAGTTCCAACGAAAGGAAGGATCGCAAGGAGGAGCTGACCAACTACGAGATAAATTCCAAGTCGACCTCGACAGTGTCCGAGGGCTACGAGATTAGCCGATTGTCTGTGGCGGTGGTGATCAACAGGCCAAGCCTGCTCAAGATGCTGGGTGAGAACCCGTCCGAGGATGCCATCAAGGCCAAAATCGTCGAGCTGCAGGAACTGGCCACGTCTTCAGCAGGTCTCGTCGAGGATAGAGGCGACAAGATCAGGGTGTCAGCCGCAGAATTTGTCGAGATGGGCCTTGATCTGTCAGATCCGGCCTCGCCTGCCCTGGGTAGCTTCATCGAAGACAATCTCGGCAGCATGATCCGGGCAGGTTCTCTTGTCATCGTGACACTGCTGATTCTCTTGCTCGGCCTTCGCCCCGCTCTTCGGGTGATCATGGATGACAAGAAGATTGTGGCAGAGGGCGCCATTCCGTCTTTGACGGATGGCACGGGCAGTAGATCGGTCGTGTCTGAGACGGGCAGTGAGAGGACAATCCAGCAGGTACAGATGCCCGGTCTGTCTGACCACACCTCTGATCCTGTGTTTGACGGACTTGTTCGCGATGTATCTAACAGCCCACGTGACAGATTGGCAAAAATCGTTGAGCTTGATCCGGACCGCGCTGTCGATGTGCTGAAGCAGTGGCTCAGTGAGCCAGCAGGGCGCGAGTCGTGATTCCCCTTGCCCATTTATTGGCGGACGCCACAAGCCCGGTGCCGGAGGCCGTTCGAGATTCGATGGTTGTGGCTTCCGGGGCAGTGCAGGCTGAGAGCCAGGCTGCAATGAGTTTTGAGAGCAGGCTGGAACAGGAGCTGGCAAAGGCCCGCGCTGAGTGGGCGGAGACAGCGGCACGTCTTGCGGCAACCGCACGGGAAGAAGAGCAGCGGGACTGGACGGCGAGAGAGCAAGAGCGGAATGCAATTTGGACATTGCGCTACGTCGATCTGGCGGACGGCGCACTCAAAGTCTGGAAGGATGAGCTTCTGGAGGCATTGGAGACCGCCCTGTGCAATGTCTTGCGCCCATTTCTCTCAGATCGCGCTACGGAACTCGCGAGGACTCGACTGATCGAATTGCTGTCTGAGGAATTGGCACAGGCCGGCGAATCCTTCCTGGAATTGCGCGCGCCGGCATCGATGCATGACGATCTCGGCTCAATGCTGGAACGAAACAACATTCGCGCCACTTTGACCGAGTCCTCGGAGATCGAGTTCGTGACGCGCGCTTGCACCACACGCTTCGAATCTCTCTCCTCAGCATGGATTGGCCACATCAGGGCGGAGCAAACATGACCGGCGACTCCTCGTCACCTCATCAGGAAATCGTGATCGTGCGCCGACGCGGTGGTGATGATGGCGCTGCGGCCAAGGGTGGCGCCTGGAAGATCGCCTACGCCGACTTCGTTACCGCAATGATGGCTTTCTTTCTGGTGATGTGGCTGATCAACGCGTCGAATGAAGAAACGCGAGCGCAGGTAGCAAGTTACTTCAATCCAATCAAGTTGACGGATTCATCGACAGGCAAGCGCGGCTTGAAGGACAAGAAGGACAGCAAGTCATCGAAGGCCGGAGAGGGCGAAGGGGAGGCCGGGGGAGTTCCACCCTCTGCGGCCGATGCACACAAGGAAGCGGGGATGATGGCCAATCCTGATCGCATGCTGGCGGCCATAGAGGCCAAGCTGGTGGATGCAAAGGCATCTCCCGACGCAAAGGGAGGTGGACAAATCAGAGACCTTATTCCCGAACCGCAGGACCCTATTGGCGATGGTATCGGCGATCCCTTCGATCCCCAGTCAGTGCCGCATTCGGAAGCAGGAGATGTCGCTGCATCGACCCCCAGTAAAACCATCCCGCCAGGTGCCGAACACAACGCAGCGAATGAACTCCCTTCCAGCGAGACCAGGAGCGGTGCGGCGGCTATAGAGAATTCTGGGTTAAAGGGCAAACCTCAGGCTGCCAACACTGAGATCCGCCCGGATAGTAAATCCAAAGGCATCTCGGAGCAGACGCCGCTGCCTCCGCATCAGGTGACAGACGCCACACCGGCCATGGGTTCCAAGACACCGCCCGGCACTTCCACAGAGGAAACCCCAAATCTGCAATCTGCGTTCGCGAGAGAACTTCAGGCAGAAATCGCAACGAAGTTGGGAACAGACCTCGACAAGTTGCCGGCATCGGTTGAAATCAAGAGCACTGACGAAGGCACGCTCATCAGCCTGACGGACAAGCAATCGTTTGGCATGTTCAGGAGTGGCTCGGCTGAGCCTGAGCCGGAAATGGTGAGGCTGGTGGAAACCATTGCCGGCGTGCTCGGTCCAAAGCCCGGCTACATTGTTATCCGGGGCCATACGGACTCGCGGCCATACCGCAACAAGAAATACGACAACTGGCAACTGTCAACGTCCCGCGCGCATCTTGCACAATACATGTTGATACGAGGTGGTCTTGATGGAAGCCGCATCCGCAGGATCGAAGGCGTGGCAGATCGCGATCCGAAGATCCCGGAGGATCCCGAGGCACCAGAGAATCGCCGCATTGAAATCCTGCTTGGATCGGATTCTCCATGATACGCCGGTCAAGGACATGGAATTCCTTGTTGCTCGGCCTGTTCCTTCAAATCGGCGTCGCGGCCGCGGAGGAACATCAGCCTTCGGTTGATACTCAGTCGAACTCTGAAATTCACACGGCGCCTGCAACAGAGAATGCCGAACCCCTCATCAGTCCTCCAGTTACACCAGCCGTTATCGGCGATATTCGACTATTGTTTTCTCTCCAGGATCGAGCGGCAGATGGGAATCGCGAGACAGTTCAGCTACAGAAAGCCCTGCTGTCGCAGATCGGCAGAGAACTGACAGAAGACATCCAGAAACTCCAGCCAAACGCGATAGCAGAAAGCGTAGCCGGCTTCGTACTGAGCGGCGGCAGCCCGGCTATTGCGGAACGTCTGATGATGCGGGAGGGCTTAAGCAACAGGAATCGCAAGCTGCTGGAGGGATCCGCACTCTTCATGCGCGGCAAACGCAAGGACTCTCTTCAGACATTGCAGGGACTCGATGTGCTGCAATTACGGCCTTCCGTCTCCGGACGCCTCGCGCTTGCCGAGGCCATAGCCACCACAGATGACAGTGAGCTTCAGCAGTCTCTGTTTGCGATTGCAATCGCGACAATGCCCGGCACCCTCGTTGAGGAATCATCCTTGCGCCGCTCGGCACTGGCCTATGCGCAGGCGGACAATCAAAACCAGTTTTGGCGCCGGACGTTCCGCTATCAGCGGCGATTTTCGAAATCGATTTATGCGGCCGATTTTCCACAAGTGTCGCTTGAGAGTGCGGTTCGCTTTGAAAAAAGCGGGAGAGAAATGGACCGTGCCAAGACAGATCTCTTTCTGGGGGTCATGCCGGCAGCGAAGAGGCGCAGCCTGTATCTTCACCTCGCACGTTTGGCTGTTCAGCTGAATCATCAGAAGCTTCTCACCTTCGCTGCCGCGCGATTGCAGAGACTGGCCGTTCCAGGCGGTCAGGAGGCTCAGATTGCAGAGCTCTACATGTCCATTTTCAATGTCGCGGCTGGGGATCCGTCGCAAGCTGCTGACCGGCTGACCAAGCTGTCACCGGCCCTCCTTCCGGATCTCGAAAGATCGCTGCTGGAAGCGGCCCTGACTGTTGTTGGTGAAGTTCAAAGACCCCTGCAGACGCGAGATATTGTCTTGGCCAGTGCGGATGCACCGGAATTGATCGGACTGCGCGCCTTGGTTGATACAGCACTTCGCGCTGCCGACAACGTGGTGGAGGGATCACGCCAGTGATCGGGGCTAGCACAGTCGCATGCGTTCTCGTTGCGGTGGAGAGGGGAATTGCAAGCCAGAAGCGTGATCCAGGGATCAGCGCAAAGAACTTTGATGACACTTTGCGCGACAGTGATCGAAAGTCAAATCGTGTGAAGGAAAATGGTGATGCGGATGAGTATTCAACCGAGCGGCCGGCAGAGGAAGCCGAAACTCCGCCAGACATCGAACGCATCGCTGTTCTCGAGGTAGCAGCGACCTTGCAGGGCGACTGGGAAAGACTGCTTCAACCCGCCGATCGCGATGTTGCTGGAACTGCATCTATCCAAAAGGACGTACACAATAGGCCAGTGTTTCAGGACGCTACTGGAACCCTGGCTCAGGAACGGTTGCGCTCATTGCACCACCCCATTCTTTCTTCCAATCCGCAACAACAGGCCACAGTTGGAGGAGTCAATACAGAACCGCTGTTCATTCACGCCAGCGGCAGCCCTCTCCCAACCGACGACGTGAGGCCACATCGCAATTCAGGGCTCACTGTTGAACAAATGAGGGCTCCAGCTATCGACCCTGATCCTTCGGTATCTGATGAGGGTGGAGCGTCTGGTGCGATGATGGCGCGTGGACATCACCTTCGCCCAGTCGAAGATGCAGCAGGACCGCAGTTCAGTGAGTCACGCGCTGTTCCGAAACAAGTGAGCTCCGAAACGGAACTGCCAAACCCGGTCTCCATTGACGCCGCGCCAACGAGATTTGAGGCGTCCACCGCTCGCCTATCACCTCCACCAGACATCGGCCTGCAGATCAGTGAAGCGCTCATAGGTCTGGATGTGCGCAAGGTTGGCTCAATGGGTGGAAGTACCATTCGGAGTCTGCGAGTTGTGCTGAAGCCGGACACGGCAGGGACCGTAGAAATAACACTGCTTATGCGGGAGGACCGCCTTCACGTCAGGCTCTCCGCCTCCCAAGAGGAAACAGCGGCGAGCCTTCAGCACGACAGCAGGCGGCTTGAGCGGCTGATCGGTCAAGTAACCGGATTGGGGCAGGCCGCGATCGTCACTGTCAGTAACGACGAACAGCAAACCATTTTTGATGTGGGGACTGGCTCTCCATATCCGGTGAGTATTGGTGAGCCGGGCGCGGGATCACGCGATTCATCCTCACGCGGACAGCCTCCACTTCCAGACAAGGATGAGGGTCCAAGACGATCGCCTGCGAGGACAAGCCAACATGAGATCGATATATCTGTGGAGCGCGGTCGTACTGGCACAATTGTCGTGTGAGGCATCTGCTGCGTCGGTCTCTGAGAATACCGGGATTTGTGAAAGATACATGGCTGCGGCGTCAGCTTCCGAACAGGTTCCACTCGGTGTCCTTTATGCAGTGGGCCTGACAGAGACCGGACGTAGAGGGAAGCTGCATCCTTTTGCTTTGAATATCGAGGGCCGGACAGTCTTTGCCGACTCTCCTGCGGCAGCGATGAAGGAATTTGCGCGTGCCCGTGAAGACGGTGTGAAGCTGATCGATCTTGGCTGCATGCAGATCAATCATCACTATCATGGTGGCGAATTCCCCACTGTCGCGGCCATGCTGGAGCCTGAGCGCAACGTGAGCTACGCGGCACGCTTCCTGCGGCAGCTACGGGAACGGGAGGGCAGCTGGACTATGGCTGTGGCGCGTTACCATGCCGGACCCAACAACAATCCAGCGCAAAAGCGTTATATCTGCGCGGTAATCCGGAATCTTGTGGTCACGGGTTTTGGCAACTGGACCCCGGCCTCCCGGAAGTTTTGCCGGTAGGGATAGAGCATTTCAGGCCGGCATAAGTTTTCAGTGTCATCGTGATCAAGTTGAACTGGCGAAGGCAGTTATCATGAGTCTTTATGGAATCATGCGGACCGGAGTTTCGGGCATGAACGCACAGGCGGATCGGCTTTCGACCGTTGCAGAGAACGTAGCGAACGTGAACACGACGGGTTACAAGAGCTCTTCCTGCGAGTTTTCAAGCCTGTTGCTGACCACGTGCCCAGCAGGCTACCAATCAGGCTCCGTCATGTCGACGATAAGGACGATGGTCGGTACCCAGGGCGGCCTCGCGAACACCTCGTCCCTGACCGATCTCGCGGTCAGTGGCGATGGCTTCTTCGTCGTCGCGGATGAAGACGGTGCGCCCTATTTGACGCGAGCCGGAAATTTCGTCGCCAATGGCGATGGCGTGCTGGTGAATGCGGCGGGGTTTGAACTCCTAGGGTATCGTCTCAATCCAGATCAACCTGATGTAACTGTAAACGGCTACACCAATCTCGGAAACATCGATCTGGAGGATCTGGCCTTGGCAGCCTCACCCTCCAGGACTGGCGCGTTTATCGCCAATCTTCCGGCTGATGCAGACAATGTTAGTGCGTCGGACCTGCCGTCCGGAAATACCGCGGGTTCGACCTTCACCGCTAAGTCGTCGCTCCTCACTTATGATAATCTGGGTGGCGAGGTCAAACTCGACCTCTACTACTCCAAGATGGCCGACGAGACTTGGGAGCTTTCAGTCTACGATTCAGCCCTTGCTGCCGGGGGCGGAGGCTTTCCCTATTCGTCCGGCCCGCTTGCAACCCAGATCCTGAATTTTAATCCCGCGAATGGAGATCTGGCGAGCGGCGAGCCGGGAACAATCGATATTCCGATTCCCGACGGCGCGACATTCTCGCTCGACATCAGCGGCCTTTCGCAGCTTTCGACGGACTACGTTGTGATTTCGGCAAATGCCGACGGCAATCCACCAAGTGGAGCGGAACTGGTCGAGATTTCGCGCGATGGGCTGATATATGCGTCATACGACAATGGCACGCGAGTTCCCGTATTTCGCATCCCGTTGGCGCATGTCACGAGCCCTGACATGTTGAGTCCGCTCGCCGGAAACGTCTATATGACGACATCGGAGTCCGGTGATGTCGAGATCGGTTTCCCACAGACCGGAGGTCTGGGCGATCTCATTTCCAATGCGCTCGAACAATCGACTGTGGACCTCGCGGGTGAGCTCACGGTGATGATCGACGCACAGCGGAGCTATACCGCCAACTCGAAGGTTTTTCAGACAGGGTCAGAGCTGATGGATGTCCTTGTGAACCTGAAGCGTTGAGCGCAGCAATGACTGCAGCATGAGGCTCCATCGATGGCGACGCTCTCCTCGGCATTGAACTATGCGCTATCAGGCCTTTCGGTTACCGCCGCTCAATCGGCACTGGTTTCCCGCAATGTGAGTTTTGCGGGTGACGAAAACTATACTCACAAGTCTGCCGAAATATACACGTTGCCAAGTGGAGCGGCCGCGATCTCCGCACCCGGCCGCAGCATGGACAGGCAGCTGCTGGCCAAATTTCTTGGTTCGGCGAGTGACGCATCTTCAAGGCAAGCTGTGCTGGATGCGGTCAATCAGATTGCAGCGACTGTGGGAGATCCCGAGGATGAGGACTCCGTCGCAGCCTTGGTCGGGAAGCTGCAGACCAGCCTCTCGACCTATGAGACGAATCCTTCAAGTGAAACACTCGCTGCAACAGCACTCGAGTCAGCGCGCTCTGTTGTCTCAAAGCTGAATGCGTCGTCCGCCGAGGTGATCGGTATCAGGGCTGAAGCTGACAAGGCCATCGTCCAGTCGGTTGATCACATCAATACATTGCTGGCGCAGTTCAAGGTCGTCAACGACAGCATTGTCCGCGGTTCGGGAACGGCCACGGATCTCGCGGAGAATCTGGATCAGCGCGATTCGATTCTGAAATTACTGTCGGAAGAAATTGGAATTCGCACCGTAAGCCGGAACAACAACGATCTCGTGATCTATGCGGATGGCGGGCCGGTGCTCTTCGAAGGCAGCCCTCGTTCTGTCACGGTCACAGGGACACCGGTCTTTGATCCGGTGACCGCGGGGCAGGATATTCAGATTGACGGTGCACTGGTCAGCGGTCCGGCGGCTGTAATGCCGGTGACCACGGGAAAGCTGGCAGCACTAGTCAAGGTTCGTGACGAGATAACTGTTCAAATGCAGCAGCAGCTCGATGAGGTCGCCAGTGGCCTGATCCGAAATTTTGCAGAGTCCGACCGCTCCGTTCCGCCGGCCTTGCCCGACGTAGCAGGACTGTTCGTGGATTCGGCCGGCGGTTTGCCAACAGCGGGAACGGTCTCAACGGGCCTGGCCTCGCGCCTGAGACTTAATCCACTGGCTGACCCCCGCGTGGGCGGAACGCCACGCATGATTCGCGATGGCGGATTCGGCGGGCCTTCCTATGTCTATAATTCAGCGGGGAGTTCGGGCTATCAGGGACGCATAGCGGAACTCATTGGCACGTTTGATATGGCTATGGATTTCGATGCCGTGGCGGGCCTCGGAGCTCGCGACAGCCTCAAGGCATTCGGCAGAAATTCGGCCGCCTGGGTGGAGTCCTTGAGACAATCGTCCCAGGCCGCTGCGGACAAATCGTCAGCCGCAAGAGTGAGAACCGACGAAACACTGCTCAGGGTGACGGGTGTGAACATCGATCAGGAGATGGCAACTCTTCTCGATCTTGAGAAGAGCTATCAGGCCTCGTCGAAGATCATCTCCGTGATTGGCTCGATGCTCGATACCCTGCTGGAGTCGGTCCGCTGATGTTGAGGTTCGGAACAGTTCCTACTCTTCTGATGAGCACCGCCTCCCGCTCCGCCATAAAATCGGCACAGCAAGATCTGATTGCCGCCCAGACAGAAGTTGGCACCGGCCGGCACCATGATGTCGGACTTGTCCTCGGTGGACGCATTGGTAGCAGTGTCGGATTGAGGATGAAACTCGATGCGATGCAACGAGCAAGTGAATCAGCGGAGCAGGCC